>NZ_JBIRXZ010000001.1:434570-712074 GCF_044389385.1 Isoptericola sp. NPDC019571 | reverse complement strand
GCCCCCCCCCCCCCCGCCCTACCGAACCCCCCCCCCCCCCGTTTCAGCCCCCCCCAAGCGCCGCGGGCCCCACCCCACCCGGGCCCCCCCCCTCTCTATCTCGGCGGGATCCCTTCTCTATCTCGCGGGGCTCAGTGCGGGCGCACCGGGCCGACGGCGTCCGAGGTGAACGTCGCGGACGTGTAGCCGGGCGCGGACACGGTCACCTCGACCGCGATGTCCGCGCCGCGGTCCCGGCCCGTGAGGTGGTACCGCGTCCCGTCCGCTCCGCGCACGGGCTCGCCGTCGCGCAGCCACTGCACGTCGACGTCGGTACCGTCCCCGGGCAGGTACTCCCCCGGGTCCACGGTGAGCACCTTGCCGATCTTCGCCCTGCCCTCGATGCTCGGCCCCTCGACGTCGGTGACCACAGGGTCGTGCAGCGTCACGTCCGCGGCGCGGGTGAACACCTGCCGGTGCGCGTACCAGAGCTGGTAGTAGGCGTCCTCGCCGCGCACGTCCGTCCGGTCGTCGGGGATCGAGCCGTCGAACGACTTGGCGTTGTAGTAGTCGGTCGTGACCGTGTCGTCCGAGACCACGTAGCTCTGGTCGGCGCCGATCGTGTACTCGATGGGCGTGACCGCCTGCGGCGTGATGCCCGGGTAGGGCGCGTAGGCCGCGCCCTCCGGGTACGCGCGGCCGTAGATCGCGGCCGCCGCGTCGCCGCCCACGGTCACCGTCTGCCCGGTGCTCGGCACGACCACGGGGCGGTCCGCCGGGTTGTGGATCCAGGCCAGCGACCCGGCCCACCACACGCCCAGCCACTCGCCCCGCACCTGCGCGACGACGAGCTTGTGGCCCGAGTTCACACGCGCGCTGATGTCGCTGGCGTAGGTCGTGCCGTCCGCGCCGCCCGGCTTCCAGCCGGGGTCACGGGCGTAGGGCGCGTCGAGCGACGGCTCCTGGTAGGCGAGGGCGAAGTTCGTGCCCGCGCCCGCGACGCAGTCCCCGGAACCCGGCGACGCCTGCGCGCACCCCGTGACCGGGTTCGCGTTGTCGTCGTAGCCGGCGACCACCTCGACGACGTCGCCCGGCGCGACGTCCGCCGTCGGGTCCAGGCCGCCGCCGATCGGCGCGCCGAGCAGGTCGAAGTAGTGCTCCCAGTCCCAGTACGGCCCCGGGTCCCAGTGCACGCTCTTGGTGGACCCGGGCAGGATGCCGGGGATCTGGTCGTGCCCGATGACGTGGGCGCGGTCGAGCGGGACGTCGTACTTCTCGCCCAGGTAGCGCACCAGTTCGGCCGACGACTGGTACATCGCCTCGGTGAACCAGCCCGACGTGCCGGCCCAGCCCTCGTGCTCCAGGCCGATCGAGTGCATGTTCATGTACCAGTTGCCCGCATGCCAGCCGACGTCGGAGGGCTCGAGGTGGTTCGCCACGTGCCCGTCCGACGACCGCAGCGTGTAGTTCCACGCCAGGTAGGTGGGGTCGGTGACCAGCCGCACGCTCGGCTCGTACGCCGTCTCCGTGTCATGGATGACGATGTAGTCGATCGACGGACCGCCCTCGCCCGTGCGGTCGGCCTGGTCGTGGTTGCCGTAGTTCCCGGTGTCGTCGGGCAGGTCGGCGCTGCCCTTCGCGTACGGCGCGGGCAGCCACTCGCAGCCCAGGTCGGGCGGGCAGTCGGCGGCCGGGTCGCTCGCCGCGGCCGTGGACGCCTCGGGCAGGACGGCGTCGGGCCGGGCGGCGAGGGTCACGCGTCCGCCGTCGTCGGTCGTGCGGCTCTCGCCCTGGCGCAGGGTCGAGTACACCCGGTCGGCGAACGACGGCGAGCCGCCCAGCCGCGCGACGGCCGTGCCCCAGGACGCGAGACCGTCGCCCGCCCCCTGCCCCGCATCCCCCTGGTAGGAGGCCAGCAGCGCGGCGGCGCCGCAGGTGTTCGCGGCGGCGTCGGACCGGAGCTCGGCCGCGGACAGCCCGGTGAGGGCGGCGGCGCGGTCGAGCTCGCTCACGGCGGCGCGGGGCGTGGCGTCCTTGCCGGCCCCGTCGGGCGCCTCGGGCGCGTGGTCGAGCAGGTTGAACAGGCCGTAGCCCCCGTCGGCGCTGGCGGTGCCGGCGTGCTGGTCCCAGCGGGACTCCATGTAGGAGACGGCCTTGAGCAGGTCGGCGGGGACGCCGGTGGCGTCGCTCGCGGCGGCGAACGCGGACTCCCGGTCCGGCGCGGCGACGACGGCGTCGCAGGTCACGTCGGACGTGGGGGCGGTGGACGGTCCGGCCCCCGCGGCGACCGCGGGGATCGTGGCCAGGGGAAGGAGAAGGCCGGCGGCTGCCAGCCCGGTGGTGCGTCGTCGTACGGATCTCACGGGGAGTGCTCCTCTCGAGGACGAAGTGCGCTCACGGGCGCACCTCGTCATCGAACCGTGAAATCCCATTTCATGGGAAGTGATAGACGTAAAAAATCTCGTCGCGCCCCGGCACGACGAGATCAGCGGCCGCGCTCGCGCGCGGGAGGGAAGGTCAGGAGAGGCGGACGGTCGCCTGCGAGCGACCCAGCACCTTGGCGCCCTCGTGCGTCACCGTGAGGTCCACGCGCACCGTTCCGGCGTCCGCGTCGATCGCGCCCACGGCGGCGGAGACCTCGACGACGGCGGCGCCGTCGTGCGGGACCGGGACCGGCTTCGTGAAGCGCGTCTGGTAGGCGACGACGGCGCCCGGGTCTCCCGCCCAGTCGGCGACGACGCCGACGACGGAGCCCATCGTCAGCATCCCGTGGGCGATGACGTCCGGCAGCCCGACGCCGGTGGCGAAGGGCTCGTCCCAGTGGATCCGGTTGAAGTCGCCGCTGGCCCCGGCGTAGCGCACGAGGCGGGCTCGGTCGAGCTCGACCGTCCCGGTGGCGACGACGTCTCCGACGGTGAGGTCCGCGAGGGCGGGGCGGGTCATCAGGAGTCCTCCCCGCGGATCACGAGGCTCGAGGAGACGGTCGCGACAGGCTCGCGGGCGCCGTCGCCGGCCGCGCCGTCCGCGGCCGCGAGGATCTCGCAGCGTGTCGTCACCATCGCGATGCCGGCCCGCTCGGTCACGGAGTCCACGTGGAGCACCGTGACCAGCTCGTCGCCCGCGACGATCGGCCGGTGGTGCGTGAACTTCTCGTCCGCGTGGACGACGCGCGAGAAGTCGATCCCGGCGTCCGGGTCCTGGACGTACTGCGCCTCGGCCCGCTGTGCGACGACGACGGCGAACGTGGGGGGCGCGACGAGGTCCGGATAGCCGAGACCCCGCGCCGCCACGAGGTCGTGGTGCGCGGGGTGGGCGGCACCGACGGCGGAGGCGAACTCACGGAGCTTCTCGCGCCCCACGGAGTAGGGGGCGGTGGCCGGGTACTCGCGGCCAGCGAAGTCGGGGTTCGCCACGTCGGTGCGGTGATCCGTCGAGGGCTGGGTCAGCGGGTCTCGCGGTGCGACGTGTGCTTGCCGCAGCGCGGGCAGAACTTCGCCAGCTCGAGACGGTCGGGGTCGTTGCGGCGGTTCTTCTTCGTGATGTAGTTCCGCTCCTTGCAGTCCACGCAGGCGAGCGTGATCTTCGGGCGGACGTCCGCGCTCTTGGCAGCCATGGTGTGTCACCTCTCGCGCCCCCGGAAGGCGCCACGTGAATCAAGGAACAGGCCGGTCCGACGCCGGCCGTCGAACCGTGATGATGTCGGTAGCGAGGGCGGGGCTCGAACCCGCGACCTCACGATTATGAGTCGTGCGCTCTGACCAGCTGAGCTACCCCGCCGCGCGTGACGGAACGCAGGACCATGCGTCCTCAGATGAGGACGACGGTCCCGCGTCACATCACAGAGCCCCGAAAGGGAATCGAACCCTTGACCTTCTCCTTACCATGGAGACGCTCTGCCGACTGAGCTATCGGGGCAGCGGAGAAGACTCTACACGGCTCTCGGCACCTGATGAAATCCGCGGGATGCCCGCTCGATCACATCGTGCGCCGGGCCCGTGCGGGCCCCTCCAGACGTCGGACGAGGCGCCTCCCGAGGGGGGCGCCCCGTCCGTCGCGGTGGCAGGTGAGGGATTCGAACCCCCGAAGGCTGAGCCGTCTGATTTACAGTCAGATCCCTTTGGCCGCTCGGGCAACCTGCCGTGCGGGCTCGCGGACGAGCTCGCGGGTAGAACCATAACGCCCCGGAGGGTCCCGGCGGAAATCGTCTCGCCGTGGCCCGCGTCACGACCGCCCGCACCGTCCCCCGGGTCCTACATTGAGGCGGTGACGTCCCCCTCCTCCCCCGACCGCTGGGGGCTGCCGCTCGGCCTCTCGGCGTTCGTCCTCTGGGGCGCGATGCCCCTGTTCTTCCCGCTGCTCGAGCCCGCCGGCCCCGTCGAGATCATCGCCCACCGCGTCGTGTGGAGCCTCGTGTTCTGCGTGGTGCTCCTGCTCGTCACGCGCACGTTCGGGTCGTTCGTCGCCGTCCTGCGCAACGGGCGCGTCATGGGCGCGCTCGCCGTCGCGTCCGTGCTGATCATCGCGAACTGGACCACGTACGTGTACGCCGTGCTCTCCGGCCACGTGCTGGACGCCGCCCTCGGGTACTTCATCAACCCGCTGCTGACCGTGCTCCTCGGCGTCCTCGTGCTGCGCGAGCGCCTCAGGGTGGCCCAGTGGGTGGCGCTCGGGTTCGGCGCCGCGGCCGTCGTGGTGATCTCCACCGGGGTCGGCGGCCTGCCGTGGATCGCGCTCGTCCTCGCGGGCGCCTTCGGGCTCTACTCCCTGGTGAAGAACCGGGTGGGGCGCGACGTCGGCGCGCTGCCCGGGCTGGCCGCGGAGACGGCCGTGGCGACCCCGTTCGCCCTGGTGTACCTCGTGGTGCTCGGCGCCACCGGCGTCGGCACGTTCGCGACGGAGGGCGTGGGGCACGCGCTCCTGCTCGCCGCGTGCGGCGTCATCACGGGGCTGCCCCTGCTGCTCTTCTCGGCCGCCGCGCGCCGGCTCCCGCTGTCCGTGGTCGGGATGCTGCAGTACCTGACCCCGGTGCTGCAGTTCCTGCTGGGCCTGCTGGTGTTCGGCGAGCACATGCCGCCCACCCGCTGGGCCGGGTTCGTGCTCGTCTGGGTGGCGCTCGTGCTCCTCAGCGTCGACGGCACGCGCCAGGCGCGCAGCGCCCGTCTGGCCGCGCGCGCACGCACTACGGTGGTCACCGAACCCTGACCCCCGACCCGAAGGAGCCCGTCATGGCCGACTCGTCGTTCGACATCGTCAGCAAGGTGGACCGCCAGGAGGTGGACAACGCCCTCAACCAGGCCGCCAAGGAGATCGCCCAGCGGTACGACTTCAAGGGGGTGGGCGCGTCCATCGCGTGGAGCGGTCAGGACACCATCGTCTTCGAGGCGAACTCCGCGGAGCGCGTGCTCGCCGCCCTCGACGTGTTCCAGACCAAGCTCGTCAAGCGCGGGGTCTCGCTCAAGGCCCTCGACACGGGCGAGAACGAGCCCCAGTCGTCCGGCAAGGTCTACCGGCTCGCCGGCTCCCTCAAGGAGGGCCTCGCGGGCGAGAACGCCAAGAAGGTCACCAAGCTCATCCGCGAGGAGGGCCCCAAGGGCGTCAAGACGCAGATCACGGGCGACGAGGTGCGCGCGACGAGCAAGTCCCGCGACGACCTGCAGGCCGTGATCGCGCTCCTCAAGGGCGCGGACCTGGACTTCGCGGTCCAGTTCGTCAACTACCGGTGACGGCACGGGCGGGCGGCGCACGCCGCGGGCTGCCGCGCGTCGTCGCGACGGACCTCGACGGCACGCTGCTGCGCTCGGACGGCACCGTCTCCGCCCGCACGCGCGCC
The DNA here is from genome assembly GCF_044389385.1 of Isoptericola sp. NPDC019571. Classification (NCBI taxonomy): domain Bacteria; kingdom Bacillati; phylum Actinomycetota; class Actinomycetes; order Micrococcales; family Promicromonosporaceae; genus Isoptericola; species Isoptericola sp. NPDC019571. The sequence goes on along the minus strand of NZ_JBIRXZ010000001.1, from coordinate 706,265 downwards.
GCGCTGCGGGCCGTGGAGGACGCGGGCGCCGAGGTCGTCTTCGTCACCGCCCGCCCGCCGCGCTGGTTGGCCGACCTGGCCGACCTGGTCGGCGGCCACGGCCGGGTCATCGCCCTGGGCGGCGCCGCGGTCTGGGACCTGGGGTCCGGCCGGGCGCTGGACGCCTGCGGCTTCGGCGACGGCGTCGTGCAGGAGCTCGTCGCCGGGCTGCGGGAGGCCGTGCCCGGGGTGGGCCTCGCCGTCGAGACCGTCCGCGGCCCGGCCTTCGACCCCTGGTTCCCCGACGGCGAGCCCGGGCTCGACCGCGGCCTGCGGGCCGTGCCCGTCGAGGACGCGCTGCGCGGCGGGGACGACGCCGTCGCCAAGCTCCTCGCCGTCCGGCCGGGCACGCCGACGCAGGGCTTCGGCGTCGTGCAGCGCGGCGACGTCCGCGACGACGCCCAGGAGGCCTTCTTCGACCGCGTGCGCGGCGTCGTGGACGGTCGCGCCGAGCTGCACTACTCCGGCGCCGCCGGGCTGGCCGAGCTGCTGCCGCCCGGTGTGACGAAGGACGTCGCGCTCGCCCGCTGGTGCCGCCGGCTCGGCGTCGACGCCCGCGACGTGTGGGCCTTCGGCGACATGCCCAACGACCTGCCGATGCTGCGCTGGGCCGGCCGCGGGCACGCCGTCGCCAACGCGCACCCGGAGGTGCTCGCCTGCGCGGACGCCGTCGTGCCGGGCAACGACGACGACGGCGTCGCCGCCGCGCTGGAGGCCGCGCTCGACGTGTCCCCGCCCGTGGACGGCTACTCCGCGGAGCTCTCCCCCTGAGCCTGCGCGCGCTCCCGGTCGGCGACGAGCTGGGCGCGCAGCTCCTGCACCTCCGCGACGAGCAGGGCCACCTGCGCCTGGCTGACCAGGCCGACGGGCGCCTCCCCCGCCGGGCCGCGCACCGCGCCCAGGCGGTCGTCCGGCGACGACGTGTCGGTGACCCGCTCCACGAGCCACGACGAGAGCGTCGCCGTCACGACCCCCAGCAGCGCGATGCCGCCGAGCATCAGGCAGACCGCGATGACGCGGCCCAACGGGGTCACGGGCGTGAAGTCGCCGTAGCCGACGGTCGTGATGGTCACCATCGCCCACCAGAACCCGTCGCCGAGGTTCACGATGGTGGCGCCCGGCGCGCCCCGCTCGGCCTGCGTCACCGTCAGCGCGCCCACGATCACCAGGAGCGCCGTGCCCGCGGCCGCGAACCGCACCACCCGGCCGCGCAGCCGCACGGCGTTGACCCGGTTGAGGCGCACCACCACGGACACCAGCAGCAGCGGGCGCAGCACGGGCAGCACGACCACGGCGAGCTCGAGCGGGTGCCGGCGGACGTAGCGCCACGGGCGGGGAGCGAGCCGGGCGCGTACGACGTAGTCCACGACGAAGAGCGCCCACGTCACCGCGAGCACGACGGAGCAGGCGGCTCGTACCTCCGGCGGGACCTCCGGGCGCGCGATCGGGATGGCGTACGCGACCAGGAACAGCAGGGAGATCGCGGTCAGCGGCCACTCGGTCGCCGCCTGCCAGCGACGCAGGCGCGCGTGGCCGGCGTCCGGGTGCGACGGCGGGCGCTCGCGCTGCCCGGGCTCGGCCGCGTCGTCCCGGCCGCCCGGCGGGGCTGAGGTCATCGCAGGTCAGCCTGGCAGACCGACGTCGGCCACGCTCCCCGAGCGCGTCGCACGGGCCGTCAGTATCGGGTGATTCCCCCCGGGCCGAAGCCCGTGCCGCCAGCCATCTTCTCCAGGCGGGCGATGCGGTCCGCCATCGGCGGGTGCGTGGAGAACATCTTCGCCATGCCGGCGCCGCGGAACGGGTTGGCCAGCATGAGGTGGGAGACGTTCTGCAGCTCGCGGGTCTGCGGCAGCGGCGCCTTCGCCGTGCCGGACTCCAGCTTGCGCAGCGCCGACGCGAGGGCCATCGGGTCGCCCGTGAGCTTGGCGCCGTCCTCGTCCGCGTCGTACTCGCGCGTCCGGGAGATCGCCATCTGGATCATCATCGCCGCGAACGGCGCGAGGATCGCCATCGCCAGGGCCGCGAGCGGGTTGCCGCCCTCGCGCCGGTCGCCGCCGCCGAAGATCAGCAGGAACTGCGCCAGCGAGGTGATGACGCCCGCCATCGCGGACGCGACCGACGACGTGAGGATGTCGCGGTTGTACACGTGCATCAGCTCGTGCCCGAGCACGCCGCGCAGCTCCCGCTCGTCGAGCAGCCGCAGGATGCCCTCGGTGCAGCACACCGCCGCGTTCTTGGGGTTGCGCCCCGTCGCGAACGCGTTCGGCGCCTGCGTGGGCGAGATGAACAGGCGCGGCATGGGCTGGCGGGCCTCCGTGGAGAGCTCCCGCACGATGCGGTACATCTCCGGCGCCTCGAGCTCCGTCACCGGGTACGCGTGCATCGCCCGGATCGCGATCTTGTCGGAGTTCCAGTAGCCGACGAACGTCGTGACGAGGCCGATCCCCACGAAGACGACGAGCATGCCCGCGCTGCCCCGGAAGAACAGTGCCCACAGGCCGAGGACCACGGCCCACATGACGCCGAAGAGCGCCGCCGTCTTGAGACCGTTGAAGTGCTGGTGGCCCATGTGTCCTGCCGTCTCCTTCCGTGCGCCCTGCCCGCGCCGGCGCGCCGGCAGGATCCCACGGGGTGAACGCGCCGAGGGCCCGGGCGGTTCCCGCCCGGGCCCTCGGTCGATCCGTCAGGCGCGACGGCGCTTCGCGATGTCGAGCATCTCGTCGCGCGGCACGACCTTGATGCGCTCGCGGCCGTGCGGCTCGCCCAGCGACTTCTCGTGCTCGTCGAGCAGCACGAAGTCGTCCCACTCGACGACGTCGACGCCGCGGTCGGCGAGGAAGTCCAGCACGGCCTGCGGGTCAGCCTGCGTCGCGGTGCGGCCGGCCGTGAGGTCCCCCGTCGCGACGTCGCCGCCGTCGCCCACGCCCGTGACGTCCTCCACGAGGTGGCGGATCGTCTCGGACGCGTCGGACTTGGTGTGGCCGATGAGGCCGACCGGCCCGCGCTTGATCCAGCCGGTGGCGTACACGCCGGGCAGGTGGTCGCCGTCGAGGTCGACGACGCGGCCCTCGCGGTTGGAGATGACGCCCTTGAGCTCGTCGAAGGGGACCTCCGGCAGCGGCGAGCCGAAGTAGCCGACCGCGCGGTAGACGGCCTGGACCGGCCAGTCGTGGTGCTCGCCCGTGCCCTTGACCGTGCCGTCGCCCTGCAGCGCGGTGCGCTCGGTGCGCAGCCCCACGACCTTGCCGTCCTCGCCGAGGATCTCGGCGGGGGCGTGCAGGAAGTGCAGGTGCAGGCGGCGGGAGGCCGTCTGCGTCGACGGGTCGACGAGGGTCCAGTCCGTGAGCGTCTTGACGACCTGCTTGGTCTGGTTGGACGACTCGACGGCGGCCATGGAGCCCTCGTCGAAGTCGTAGTCCTCGGGGTAGACGACGATGTCGACGTCCGGCACGTGGCCGAGCTCGCGCAGCTCCAGCGGCGAGAACTTCACCTGCGCCGGGCCGCGGCGGGCGAAGACGTGCACGTCCGTCACCGGTGACGACTTGAGGATGTCGTAGACGTTGGCCGGGATCTCGGTGGGCAGCAGGTCGTCCGCGTGCTTGGCGAGGATGCGCGCGACGTCGAGGGCGACGTTGCCGGCGCCGAGCACGGCGACCTCCTTGGCCTCGAGCGGCCAGGTGCGCGGCACGTCGGGGTGGCCGTCGTACCAGGACACGAAGTCCGCGGCGCCGTACGAGCCGTCGAGGTCGATTCCCGGCACCGGCAGCTCGTGGTCCTTGATCGCGCCCGTGGAGAAGATCACGGCGTCGTAGAACTGGCGCAGGTCGTCCAGCTTGAGGTCGACGCCGTAGTCCACGTTGCCGAGCAGGCGGACGTCGCCGCGGCTCAGCACACGGTGCAGGGCGGTGATGATCTGCTTGATGCGCGGGTGGTCCGGGGCGACGCCGTAGCGCACGAGGCCGAACGGGGCGGGCAGGCGTTCGAAGAGGTCGATGCTCACGTCGAGGTCGGTCTTCGACAGGATGTCCGCGGCGTAGATGCCGGCGGGGCCTGCGCCGACGATCGCGACGCGCAGAGGTCGGATGCTGCTCACTGCGGGATACGCCTTCCGGATCGGGTATGCGTGGCGTTCGATTCTAGGAGGATTCTCCTGCAATCGGGTGAGGCTTACCTCACCTGTCGGGGTCCAGCCTTACCCAGGATGCCATATCTGTCTCACCTCGCGAACGCATTGTCTCGCCGGTCGGTCATGACTGCCGCGGGCATCGGTATGCCCGGCGACGGTCGTCCGTCATGACGCGGTCGACACCTCATGCACCGCGCGCGCCACGTCGCCGCCGGCCAGGCCGCCCGTCGCCCGCAGCGGGTGGTACGCCGGCACCACGGTCACCGTCGCGCCGTCGTCGGCCACCCGCAGGGCCGGCGTCTCGCGGGTGCCGTAGGCGGCCTCGACCTGCGTCGTCCCGCCCGGCACCCGCCGCACCGCCCAGCGCGGGCCCGCCTCACGGCGCACCCACACCTCGACCCTGTCGCCGACGACAGCGAGTGCCGCGGGGCTGCCTCCCACCGGGGCGATCCCCCGCGTCGGCGCGCCGGCCGTCCGGGCCTCGTCCAGCGTCTCCGAGGTGGTGAACGCCGGGACGACGACGGCGCCCGGCCGCCGGCGCGCGACGTGGTCGGCGACGGCCCCCGCGCGGCGCACGACCACCGCGAGCGTGACGACGACGATCAGCGCCACCACCAGCAACGCGATCCACAGCGTGGCGTCCTCGACGCCGTCGCGCCGGATCGTGAGCGCGAGGCGCACCGCCGAGAGCACGAAGAAGAGCACGAGCACAGCGGTGAACCACCAGCGGCGTGAGCGGGCATCCATGGCAACCTCCGGGAGGGACGACGGGTGGAGCTCGGGCGGACTGCGCGTACCCGTGGCGTCGTCGGGTGCTGCGCGTCGTCCACGGTGGTGCGCAGCGTCACGACCCGGGCGATCGGTGCCGCAGACGCCTCAGGGGCGGCCCGGTGAACCGGACCGCCCCTGGGCACCGGCCTCTGACCGGGCCTGCACGCCTGACCGTCGTCAGCCGCGGATGCCCTGCGCCAGCTGCGAGTCGGCGTCGGACAGCGTCTGCGCCGCCTGCTCCAGGAACGACGCCATGCCCTCGAGGCCCTCGATGGCCTGCGTGGTGCCCGTCGTGAACTCCTCGTACGACGTCTGGAACGCGCCCGAGGCCTGGTCGGTCACGAAGCCCGACGACACCAGGTTGTTCACCTGCGTCTGCAGGTTGTGCAGGATGTCGGTCATCTGCTGCTGACCGTTGCGCAGCTGACCCGCCTGCGACCGCAGCTCGTCGTAGGTGACGTTCATGTTCGCCATGAAAAGCTCCTCAGCTCATCGGTGGTTCGGCCGGCCCCCTAGCGGCCGATCCGTCGTCCGCTGACGACCCTAGCGGGCGCTCCGAGCACCCGTCGATGGGGACTCCTCCCCATCGATCCGGCCGAGTCCACCTGGCCGAGTCCACCCGGGCCGACCGACGGCGAGGGGCGGTCCGGAGAACCGGACCGCCCCTCGCGAACGGCAGATCAGCCGCGGATGCCCTGCGCCAGCTGCGAGTCGGCGTCGGACAGCGTCTGCGCCGCCTGCTCCAGGAACGACGCCATGCCCTCGAGGCCCTCGATGGCCTGCGTGGTGCCCGTCGTGAACTCCTCGTACGACGTCTGGAACGCGCCCGAGGCCTGGTCGGTCACGAAGCCCGACGACACCAGGTTGTTCACCTGCGTCTGCAGGTTGTGCAGGATGTCGGTCATCTGCTGCTGACCGTTGCGCAGCTGACCCGCCTGCGACCGCAGCTCGTCGTAGGTGACGTTCATGTTCGCCATGAAAAGCTCCTCAGCTCATCGGTGGTTCGGCCGGCCCCCTAGCGGCCGATCCGTCGTCCGCTGACGACCCTAGCGGGCGCTCCGAGCACCCGTCGATGGGGACTCCTCCCCATGACGGGCGCCCGGTGCTCGACCGGGTCGCCACCGTCACCAGGCCGGCACCGGGGGCACCACCGGCCGGAGCACGAGCGCCGGGCGGCGCGCTCCGACGCCGAACCGCGTAGGGTGCGGTCGTCGTCGCCCACGACGACCACCGCCGGCGCCACGAGGAGAAGCACTCATGCCCACGCCACCGAACGGGTCGAACCCGGTGCGCAGGAAGAAGATCGAGACCCCGGTCCTCATCGCAACGCTCGTCTGCGTGATCCTCGCGGTGGTGGGGGCCTTCGCCGGGTTCGAGGTTCTCGGCGAGCTGGGCGCCGTCCCGGTGCTCGTCGTGCTCATCGTGGTGGTCTTCGTGGTCGGCGCCGTCCTGACGGTGCGGCGGGCCGGCGCCCTCCGCGCGGCGTCCACCGGCGGCACGAAGGACTGAGACCGCGCGGTCAGCGCCCGGGCGACCGGCGCTGCCGCGCCTCGCGGCGCGCGGTCAGCTCGGCGAGCCGCGCCCTGCGCTCGCCGGCGCTCAGCTCGGCGACCGAGCCCTTCGTGGTGGACGGCGCCGCGGTGCCGTCGAACCGGCGCCGCCAGGCACGACGCCCCAGCACCACGCTCCACAGGACGAGGGCCGCCGCCGCGACGAGCAGGACCGCCCGAGCCGGCGCCGGGACGTCCCGGGCCAACCCCACGAGCGCGAGCAACCAGCCTGCTCCTGCCGGCAGCATCGCCAGGAACATCCGTCCGTCGGGCAGCCAGCCCGACACGTAGAACCGCATGAGGAAACGGGTGAGCGCCGTCTCGCGCACCGGCTGGAGCGACAGCGCGACCCCGCCCACGGTCGGCAGCCCGATCGTCCTGCCCCGCCCGACGCGGGTGGTGCGGGACAGCCGCTCGTCGGCGTACCCCGGCATCAGGGACCGGCCGACGTAGACGAAGGACAGCGCCGCCAGCGGCCAGCTCGCCGACGGCAGGTACCACAGCACTCCCGGCCCCCAGAGCACCACCAGCAGCGGGACGACCAGGCAGAAGGCCACCATCTCGGACGGCTGCTCGACGAGGCCGGCCCAGATGCCACCCACCTCCATCGTCCCGTCGACGGCGACGTAGACGAGGATGCCCGGGCCGAGCCCCAGGATCACGAGGGCGAGCACCGTCCACACGAGGCCGACGAGGAGATATCCGAGCGGACGCAGCATGCGCGCCGCCGTCCCCGGCGGGCGGGGGGCCGTGGCGGCCTCGTCGGGGGCGGAGGTCAACTCGCGGCCCGCTCCGACGGTCCGGGACGGGCCGCGCCGTCGCGCGCGTCGTCCGACGGCCCCGCCTCCTGACCGTCGTGGTCCGAGTCCATGAAGGTCACCGAGTCGAGGATCTCGTCGAAGAGCGTCGCGAACGGCTCCGCCGACGGGATGCCCGGCACGTTGACGCGCGCGAGCAGGAGCTTCGAACCGTCCGGATACGGGATGTGGTACTCGAGGCGCATCGTCAGGACGGTGTCGCCCTCGCCGGTCTTCCCCTGGGTCATCTCCACCACGCGGGCCACCGGCCCGTTGCGCTGCGGCTCCACCTCGCCGGTCGGGTACCCGTCGCGCAGCGCCTGCGCCACGTCGCCCGCGGCCAGAGCCTCGGCCGACGCCGCCGGCCACTCCTCGTCGAGGGCCAGGATCACCGCGGGGAACGGCACCCGCGGCAACAGCTCGAGGGACATCAGGTACGTGTGCACCCCCGCCGCCATCGCCGCGCGGACGTTCCCGACGACCTCCTGGGTGGCCTCGCGGCGCGCCCGTGCGAGCCGGTCGGCCTTGCCGACCTGTCGCCGGACGAGGCGCCGCACGTGCTCGACGGCGGTCTCCTCGTCCTCCAGCGGGATGCTGGCCCACGTCCCCGGGAGCACGATCCGCATCCGCCCCTCGCGGAACCTCACGTTGCGGGTCATGCCGCCTCCAGCTCCACCGTCAGGCCGGCGAGGAGGTCGATGACCTCCTGCGCCATGTCGTCGAACACCGAGACCCCGTTCGCGATCACCGTCACCTCGAGCATGTCCGGGCTGCCGGGCGGGAACACACCCAGCGCGACGCGCTCCTCCAGGTGCGCGACGCCGTCGCCGAGGTCGGGGTCGAGGTGGCCGACCATGAGGTGGACTCCCCGCACGTCCCCCGCCGGGACGGTCCCGTCGATCGCCTGGGCGTACACGGACGACGGATCGTCCGACTCCGCGACCAGACGTTCGAGGTCCGCCGCGAACGCGTCGGCGGAGAGCCCTGCCTGCGCCACCACCGTCAGCATCGCGTCGACGTCGCCGAGCGCCGGCCGGCGGACCAGGAAGGCCACCGCGAGCGCCGCGATCCCGCTGTCGGACGCCGACCGTGCCACGTCGGCGATCCGGTCCGCGAGGGACTCGACAGGATCGACCACGGGCGTCTCCGCACCGTCGAGGTGGGGCACGGCATCGTCGGCCCGGGCCTCGGCCTCCGCCGCGCCCGGCGGCACGAGCCCGACCGCGATCTCCCGGGCCCAGGCGTCGACGTCGCCGAGCCCGTCGGGCACGAGCACCCATCCCTCGTCCAGGCTCAGCTCGTAACCGGCCACCCTGCGTGTCACGTCGTCGGTCTCCTTGGTTGAGGCTGCGGGCCGCGCCCATCCTAGGCGCGGCCCCCGCGGGCCGGCACGAGGCCGGCCACACCCGTCGATTACCCTCCGGCCAGGCTCAGGCCGCCGCCGATGATGTTGCCGTAGGGGCCGCCCATGCCGGACGTGCCGAGGCTGACTCCCGGGGAGGCCGCCTGGCCGTAGTCGCCGACGCCCATCTCGCCCGCGAACGCGACGCCGTTCCGGATCCCGTTGAAGGCCGTCACGCTGTACCCGCCGATAGTGGCGATCGACGAGGTCACCGAGCTGACGTTGTCGAAGTGGATGGTCCCGATGCTGCCGGGGAGCCGGCTGTCGATCCTGCCCATGACGCCCATCATGTCGGTCACGTCGTCGTTGCCGAAGAGCGTACGCAGCCCCGAGCCCGTGAACGGGTTCGGGAACATCTTCTTCAGCCCCGTCCCGATGTTCCCGCCGCGGAACAGCCCGGCGATCTGCTTGTCGCCCGCCGACCGGATGAACGGCGACTTGAGGACCTCCGTGACCCGCTGGCCGTTGGTCTGCGCGAAGATCTTGCGGGTGCTCTTGAGGGTGGCCGCGCCGAAGACGTTCTTCGCGTTCTGCGGCGACATGCGCGACGCGGTCTGGACGACCATGCGCGCCTTGGCGTACTTCGCGACGACGCTGATCGCCTTGCCGCCGAAGAGGGTGAGCGCCGCCATGCCGGCCGCGCCGAGCACGCCCCACCAGGAGCCCTTGCCCCGGGCGGCCTTGAACACCGCGTCCACGACGGCGAGGATCGCGCCGACCGCCGCGAGCACCAGGAGGACCTGGCCCAGGATCGGCACCCAGGAGAGGAAGATCGCCAGGATCCCCGCGATGTCGCAGATGACCTTGACGACCTTGTAGATGCTGTCCCAGACCTCGCCGGCCTTGTCCCAGAAGCCGTCCTCGAGCCCGTGGACCTTGTCGCCCGTCACGACCTCGTCGATCTTGTTCTTCGCCGTGGTCGCGGCGGAGTCCTTGTCGCCCTTCGCGTCGTTCCAGCGGCCCTGCCAGTAGCTCAGGCTCGACTCGAGGGTCGTCACGCGGGAGTTGGCCGACGACAGGGCGCTGTTGGCGCTGTCGGCGTCGCCCTGGGGCGCGTCGTTCGGCAGGTCGTCGACGTCGTTCTGCGCGTTGTTCGCCGTCGCGCGCGCGGCGGCGAGGTCGTCCTCGAGGGACGCGATCTGGGCCGCCGCGGTCTCCGACTCGGAGATCGCCGTGTCCAGGGCCGACGCGTACGCGACGAGAGCGTCCCCGGTGAACCGGTACCGCTCCGTCGCCTTGGAGATGTCCTCCTTGACGTCGGACGCCAGGGTCTTCGTCTCGTCCATCGACTGCGCGGTGGTGCTCGCGTCGTCGACGATGGCGTCGAGAGTCGCCGTGGCGCGCCCGATCGCGTCGGCGATGTCCTGGTACCGCTTGCCCTTGCTGCGCACGAGGTCGGCGTCCCCGTCGAGCTTCTGCCACTGCGTGTCACCCATGACGATGTCTCCCCCTACTTCGCCTTCTCGGCGGCGTCTTCGAGCGCCTTGGCGAGCTCGGTGTCGATCTCGGTGAACGTGTCGGCGATCTGCTGGACGATGCCCTGGAGCTTGACCACGTTCTCGGTCATCTCCTCGCGCTTGATGCGCCACTTGTCCGCGAAGTCGTTGACCTTGCCGCCCAGGTCGTCGTGGCCGGTCGCGGCCGCGGCGTCCTCCGCGTGGTCGTCGGCGCCCTCGAACTCGTTCTTGATCGTCTTCAGGTCCTTGGCAAGAGTGCGCAACTCTTCCATGTCGATGGACAGGTCGTACCCGGCCACAGCTCCCCCTCGTCGTCACGCAGCTCGTCGTCTCGCCGCCGGGCAGCACCGTAGCCGAGGGCGACGGCGCCGGTCGATGGGGAGTCCTCCCCATCGACCGGCGTCCACCCCGACCGCCCGGCTCAGTCCTCCAGCACCAGCGGCAGCTGCACCCGCGTCTGCTTGCCCCGCGCGATCCATGCGCCGCGACCGACGGGGAACTCCCCTTTGCCGCTGCGGGGCAGCGACGTCTTGAGGATGGTGTCGCCGTCGAGGTTCTCGGGCTGCAGGATGAGGCCCCGCCGTCCGTTCTTCACCTCGCCGAGCAGCGGCCAGGTCGCCGACCAGCCCGCGGTCTCGGCCTCCGCGACGAGCAGGTGGTCGCTGTTGCGGATCGCCTTCGTGAGGTCCTGGATCGGCTTGTCCGCGGGCGACTGCAGGTACTCGTTGATGCCCTCGACCAGGACCACGATGCCAGGGTCCACGTCCTCGTCCTGGACGGCGGCGAGCAGGTCCGTCGCGAGCGCCTTGACCTTCTCCACCCCGGTCGCCACCTCGGTCCAGGGCAGCTTGTCGGCGATCGCGGAACGCCCCTGCGCGAACAGGTACATCCGCGCGTCGGGGTTGGCGCGCAGCACCGCCCGGGCGATCGCGACGAGCGCGTTGCTGCGCCCCGACCCGGGCGGGCCCGCCACGACCATCGTGCCCGTCGGGTCGAAGGGCACCGCGCCCAGGGTGATGCCGTCCAGGCCGAGCACGGGCAGTCCGTCGACGTGCGTCGGGAGCTCGCCGGCCCCGTACTCGGTGGGCAGCACCTGCACCGCCGGCGCCGAGCGTACCCCGGCCTGCACCATCGACTGGCCGAGCTTCTCGGTCGCGGCGGCCTGCGCCGACACGGAGGTGGTGCCGCCGATGACGGCGACCTGCACCTCGAGGCCGTCGAGGATGGCCCGTCCGTTCGGCGAGTCCGCCGTGATGATGTCGCGGGGCGCGTTGAACGCCAGGTACCCGTCGTCGGTCATCCGCAGCAGAAGGTTGCGCTGCACCATCGAGCGCACGTACGTCGGCACGGCGCCCGACCGGTCGGCGGTGAAGACGACGTGCATGCCGAGCGCGCGGCCGTCGTTGAGGATGTCGCGGAAGACGTCGAACCACTCGGCGCGGCCCGCGCCCACCTCGAAGTCGTCGCGGAAGCCGGGGAACCCGTCCACCAACAGCAGGATGCGCGGCACGTCGGCGCGACCGGTGATCTGGCGGTACTCGGTGACGCTCGACGCCGAGACGGCGGCGAACGCCTCCCCGCGGCGCAGCAGCTCGTCGCGCAGCATCCGCATGAGCGCCACGACGCGCTCGACGTCGTCTCCGCGCGCGATGGTGCCCACGTGCGGCAGCGCCGAGAGCATCCGCAGCGCACCGGCGGCGAAGTCCAGGCCGTACACGTGCACGGGGCCGCCGCGCGGCGTGATGCCGGCGGCCGCGGCGAGCGTGCGCAGCGCGGTGCTCTTGCCGGCGCCGCCGGTGCCGTACACGCCCAGGTGGCCGTCGGTGTCGGGGTTGAAGTACAGCGGGCGCTGCGCCTGCTGCTCGGGGATGTCGGCGACGCCGAGCAGGAGCTCGGTGTCCGTGCGCTGGTGCAGGCGCGTGAGGTCGTAGGCGTCGGCCATGGAGTCGAGCCACGGGCGGCGCGGCGTGGGCAGGCGCCCCGCCTGGAACGCCTCGGTGACCCGGGCCACGAGCCGCTGCTGGTCGTTGGGCCCGAGGTCCACGTCCTCGTCGGCGGAGGCCGACGGGTCGACCGGCTCCTCCCACTTCTCCTCACGGCCGAAGTGCAGCCCGGCGACCTCGATCGCCGTGTTCTCGGGGGCGCGGGTGCTCCAGGCGCCCGCGTACCCGGACTGGAAGGCCTGCAGCCGGCCCGGGCCCGTCTTGACCACGCCGCGCCCGGGGATCGCGGGGTCGATGTGCGCGGCGTCCTTGATGTCGACGACGTCGCTGGAGTCCGACTCGTCCGCCATGCGCAGCGCGACACGCAGGTTCGTGTTGGCGCGCAGGTTGTCCTTGATGACGCCCGCCGGGCGCTGCGTCGCCAGGATGAGGTGGATGCCGAGCGACCGGCCACGCTGCGCGACGTCGACGACGCCGTCGACGAACTCGGGCACGTCGCCCACCAGCGCCGCGAACTCGTCGATGACGATGACGAGCGCCGGCGGCGTCTCCGGGTCCCCGCGCTTCTCCAGCTCCAGCAGGTCCTTGGCCTTCTTGCGGTTGAACAGGTGCTCACGGTGGTGCAGCTCTGCACGCAGCGACGTGAGCGCGCGCAGCACCAGGTGCTGCGAGAGGTCCGTGACCAGGCCCACGCAGTGCGGCAGCTGCACGCAGTCCGCGAACGCGGAGCCGCCCTTGTAGTCGACGAACAGGAAGGTGACGCGGTCCGGGCTGTACTCGGCCGCCATCGCGAGCACCCACGCCTGCAGGAACTCCGACTTGCCGGCGCCCGTGGTGCCGCCCACCAGGGCGTGCGGGCCCTGGCTGCGCAGGTCGAGGTGCTGGGCGTCGAGGCCGGCCGAGCCGACGATGGCCCGCAGGGACCCGGCGCGCTTGCGAGGCACCGCCTGCGTGCGGTCGTAGACCGACAGGTTCTGGCGCCAGCGCTCCAGCACGGCGCGCGGGTCCTCGAACAGCTCGTGCCCGAGCAGCGCCGGCATCGTCACCGAGCGCGGCAGGTCGGACGAGTCGGCGACGATCGCGCCGGCGTCGAAGACGGGGGCGAGCCGCCGCCCGTAGTCGAGCGCCGCGGTCGCGTCGATCTCCTCGAGCTCGACGTCGTCGACCCAGCGCCCCAGCCGCACCATGCCGACGCGCGGCCCGTGCTCGCCGAGGTCCACGAAGGTGCGGCACGCCGCCGGGAGGTACGCGGTGTCGGCGGAGATCCACAGCAGGTACACGCCCGCGTCGGGACCCTGTTCGGCGAGCTGCACCAGGCGGGCCCGCTCCACGTCGATGTCGTCCGAGACGACGACCACCACCGCGGGCACCGCGGACTTCGTGCCGGCCTCCGCCTTCTTGCCCCCGACGTCGCTGCCCCGCTCCAGGGCGGCGTCGTCCTCGTCGATCGCGCCGCGCCGCTGGGCGCCGCCGCGCGCGGCCCGCAGACGCGTGGTGACGAGCTCCTCGAGCTCGGCCACGAGCCGAGCGGCGCCGCTCGCCGAGTCGGCCAGGTGGTGGCCCTCGATCGGGCTCTGGGGCGACGAGGTGTGCGGGATCCACGTGAGCCACTGCAGGGACCTGGTCCACACCGGGCTCACCATGCCCGTCACGACCAGCTCGGACGGCGAGTGCAGGCCGGTGAGCTGCAGCAGCGTGGCGTTGAGGCTGCCCGCCACCTTGGCGGGCGGCCCGGCGAAGCCGATGGCGCCCGCGTCGTACAGGTTCTCCACCACGGGGACGCCCGAGACGGTCGAGTACTTGTCGACGACGGCGTCCAGGCGCTCCTGGTACTCCTTGATCATCGCGCCCTTGGCCGTGTCCTTCACGGTGTTGCGCGACGGCATCGTGCCGATCCCGAACCGGACGTTGAGGAAGCTCCAGTGCTCGGGGCGGCGCGTCCAGAGCATCGGCCCGTGCCGCATCGCCTCCGCGAAGACGTGCGGGGTCGCCGGCGCCTCGCGCAGCCGCACGGACCGCTCCGTCTCCTCCTCGCCCCCGAGGGCGTCGCGCAGCGCGTCCAGGCGCTCCTCGAAGCGCGCGATGTCGCGCTCCTTGCGCTTCTTCGTCTGCTTGTTCCGGGTGAGGTAGTTGCCCGCCAGCATGATCGGCGACAGCGCGATGAACACGAGCGACATCAGGCCGCGGCCCAACGCGAGCATGAACCCGCCCATGAGCACCGGGGCCAGCATCGCCAGCAGCGGGAACGGCTGCGGCTCGGTCTCGGCGGGCACCTCGGGCGCGTCGAACTCCTCGCCCTTGTACCGCGCCTCGACGCGCGGCGAGCGCGTGAACGGCACGGGCCCCGCCTTGGGCGCCACGCCCGTCAGGGTCTGCGGCTTGCGCCGCTCGATCGTCATCACGGTGTCGCCGACGGTGACGCGCTGGCTGCCCTCGACGCGCAGGCGCTGCACGTGGTCGCCGTCCACGAGCAGGCCGTTGGCCGAGCCCAGGTCGACGACGTCGACGACGTCCGAGACGTCGAGGCGCAGGTGCTGCTTCGACACGAGCGGGTCGCTCAGCACGACGTCGCAGCCCGGCGCACGCCCGAGCGTCCAGCTGCCCTCGGGCAGGTCGATCACGCTGCCGTCCGCGAACCGGAGGGTGGCGCGCACGTCCCGGGAGGGCTGGTAGTCGAAGCCCGGGCGGTCGAGCTCGACGATGGCCACGTCCGCGCCCGAGCCGATCCACGCCTCGCCGAGCGCGGCGTCGGCCGGCAGCCGCGTGGGCCTGTCCTGGCCGGGCAGCCGGGCCTCGATCGTCCGCCGGCCGGCGCCGACCGTGCCCGTCCCGCGCGGGTCCACGCGGGCCAGGGTGGACGCCACCTCGCCGATGGTCGCCCCCGCGTCCGCGGTGATGACGACGTCGTCGTGCGTGGTGTCGGGGCGCCGGAGCGTCACCTTGACGCGCATCGCTCTCCTCGGTTCGTTCCGTCGGTGTCTCGGGTGGGCGCGGCCGGCCGGGCCGCGCCACGGGGTCTGCTACGGGCGGCGCCAGCGCGAGATCGCGCCCACGACGGCGGTGACGGCCGCTCCGGCCAGCGCGCTCAGACCGATGATGCGCCAGTTGGCGGCGTCGGTGAGCTCGCGGCCGATCGCCCGCCAGTAGTCGAGGGGGTCGCCGGTGCCGACGCCGTCACGGAGCACGCCGGCGGCCATGAGGATCACGAACGCGATCGCCGCGGCGGCGACGGCGACCACGACGACCATCTGCCAGAGCTCCGGACGGTTGCGGCGGCTCATTCCCCGTCCTTCCCGTCGACGTCGGTCAGGTCGAGCAGCGGCAGGTCGTCGGCGGTGACGAGCCGCGACGCGACGGCGTACTCCACCAGCCGCGCACGCCGGTTCGTGGCGAGCCCGCCGGAGCCGCCGCGCAGCCCCTTCACGCCCACCCGGTCGAGCTTCTCGCACACGTTGTCGAGCTTGCGGTTGAAGCGCGTCGTCGTCCAGCCGAGGCGCGCCGCCGCCTCCGCGGACGACGGGATCTCGGACAGCCCCGTGCCGTCGCGGCGCAGCATCGGCTCGCACAGGGCGACCACGAGCTGTCGCTGGCTCACCGTGAACGGGATCATCCCGATCGTGGTGGCCCCGCCCTCGGGCTCCTCGGAGTGGATCTCCGCGTACGGCGACGGGCTGAGGCGGGCGAGCAGCTCGTACGTGGTCGGGCCCGCGGTGAAGACGATCGACGTCGACGGGAAGACGATCGGCAGCGACGTGCCCGGCGAGAGCCACGACTGCACGCCGCCGGCCGCGTCGCACACGGTCGCGGACAGCCGCGCGCCGGCGTTGACCAGCCACCACAGCCCCGAGACGTGCGTGAGCTGCAGGAACCGCCGGTGCAGGTAAGGGTTGTCGTCGAGGGCGAGGTCGCCCTCCCGCCCGATCTCGAAGACCCCCTCCGGGTCGGGTCGGAACCACTCCCCCGCGAACTCCACCGCCAGGTCGCTCATCCCACGCACACTCCCTGCGGCTCGATGGAGAACGCCCCCTGGCGCACGATGACGACCTCGACGCAGGTCTCCCCGGAGTCCGCCTTGTCGACCGTGACGGTGGTCTCCCTCACCTGCTGGTAGTGGGCCTCCTCCAGCGCCTTCGGCTCGCGCCAGCCGTACGTGTCCCCGTCGACCGGGTCGGGGTTGGTCCACGTGAAGACGACCTTGCCTCCCGAGACCTTGCCCTCCAGCTCGGTCACCGCGGGCACGAGCCCGCCCAGGTTGTCCGCCGGAGGCGCGGGGTCGTCGCCCGCCCCCGTCGCGACGGCCGTCGGGTCGTCGCCCGGGTCCTGCGCCCCGTCGGGCCAGAGCACCACGGCGAGCGTGACCACGAGGGCGGCGACCACGGCCACCAGCCCGACGACGAGGCCCGTCGTGGCCCGTCCACGACGCGGGGCCTCGGGCGCCTCCCCGGGGGCGGGCGCCGCGACCGGAGAGGCGGGTGACGTCGCCGGCGCGGCAGGGGCCATCGACCGGTGCACGGTGTCGCCGAGGTCGTCGGCCAGCACGCCCTGCGCCGTGCCCGTCGTCGGCGCCGGGACCGAGGCGGCCCACGACGGGCGGGAGGCCGCGGCCGGGGCCGCCGTCGCGAGCCCGCCGGCGGCCTGCGCCGGCCCGCGCGGGTCCACCGAGACGACCTCGCGCAGACGGGTGCCCACCTCGTCCTCGTCGGCCGGCTCGGGTGCGCCGCCGTCGTCGTCGCGCACCTGGCCGCGGTCGTCCAGGAGGTCGATCGGCGTGACGGCGAACGACAGGTCCGTCTGCACGGCCTGCAGCGCCCGTGCGAACGCCAGGGCCGTCGGGTACCGCGCCTCCGGGTTCTTCGCCATCGCCGTGCCGAGCACGCGCTCGAGCGCCGCCGGCACGTCGTTGCGGCCCGTGGGCTGCAGCGGCGCGGACTCGATCCGCGCCACCAGGTCGGCGCTGGAGTTCGGCCCGCCCGGCACCTCGAACGGCGTGCGCGACGCGAGGAGGGAGTACGTCGTGGCCGCGAGGCCCCAGACGTCGGTCGCGACGGACGTGCGCGGCGGCTCGGCGAACGACTCGGGGGGCGACCACGGGATCGACATGCCCTCGGCGAGCCCGGCGTCGTCCAGCGTGGACGAGATGCCGAAGTCCGTCAGCGCCGGGTGCCCGTACTCGGTGACGAGGATGTTGGCGGGCTTGATGTCACGGTGCAGGATGCCCGCGCGGTGCGACGTCTCGACCGCGCCCGCGACCTGGACGGCGATCCGCAGCACGTCCGGCACGCTCAGCCGCTCGCTGCGGTACCGGGCACCCAGGTTGGGCCGCGAGCAGAACTCCATCGCGAGGTACGGGCGCCCGTCCGCGGCCACGTCGGCCTCGTACATCGTCACGATGGACGGGTGCGTGGACAGCGTGGCCATGAGGTCGGCCTCGGCCTCGAACGCCTCGCGCTGGCCCTCGTTCGTCCACTCGTGCAGCAGGACCTTCACGGCCACCCGGCGACGTGGCCGGCGCTGCTGGTAGAGGAAGACGTCGGAGAAGCCGCCCGAGCCGATGATCGAGACGTACTCGAACCCCTCGATCTCCGGCGGCGGTGACGGCGGACGCTTGCGGCTCACTCAGAGGATCCCTTCGAAGGTCAGCGTCACGCCGTCACCCAGGTCGACGACGTCGCGCGAGACGACCAGGACGGGCTCGCCCGGGTGCAGGCGCAGCGGCGGCTGCCCCGACCGGAGGAGGGTGGTGCCGTTGGTCGTGCTCATGTCGCTGACGAGCACGTGCCAGCCCTCCAGCCGCACCTCCACGTGGGAGCGGGAGATGTCCTGCTGCGGGCTCGGGACGGTCACCAGCCGGGGCAGGTCGTCGCCCGTGGCGCGCGGCGACCGGGGGCGGCGGCCGACGACGACGGGGCGGTCCAGCGTGACGCGGGGCCCGCCGGAGACGCCCATGACGCCGAGAGCGGGGCGCGGCACCTGCCGCGCGTCCCCCACGAGCGACTGCCCGCAGGTGGCGCAGTCGTCCCGCTGGGGCGGGTTGGGGTGCCCGGCCGTGCACAGGCGCGCCAGGATCATCGGCCGGCCGGGCTGCGGGCCGGGGGCGAACGAGGGGCCGGGCGGCGCGGCCGCAGGGTCCGGCGCCGGGGCGGCGGCCGGCGTGCCCGCGGCGGCCCGGAGGTCGGCGATGGCCGACGAGAGCACCGTGCTCCCGTCGATCTCCTCGACGTCCTGGACGGGCGCGCCGGCGGGCACCAGGTCGACCGGCGCGGGGGCCGGCGGCGCGGCGTCGGCCGGCGGGTGCGGCGCCGCGGTGCCGGGTCCCTTCGCGTCGTCGTGCTCCTCCGGGGCCACGGTCGCGCCGTCCGGAAGCCCGTCGTCCGCACCCTCGGCGGCGTCAGCCGCGGCGTCGTGCGAAGTACCCGGCGCGGGCTCGGCGGGGTCGGCGCCCGCCTGCCCGGGCCCCTCCTCGTCGTCCTCCTCGCTCGGCGGCCGCACGGCCGCGGCCTCGACCGCGCGGTGCACCGTCGAGCCCCAGAGGTGGTCGTAGCCGGACGTCTCCTCGACCGGCGCGCCCGGCCCGGCCGGGGTCTCGGCCACGTCCGCGCCCGAGACCTGGTCCAGGTCGCCGTCGGCCACGGGTCGCGGCACGTCGTCGGAGGTGACGGCGAGGCCCGGCGCGACGGTCGACTCCGGGGCGATCGTCGCCTCGGAGGCGAACGCCGTGTCGACGGACGGCACCGGGGCGCGGGGCACGACCGGCGCCGGCGCGCTCGGCGCGGCGGCCGCCGGCACGTCGTCCACCTCCGGCGGCCCCGTGTCCTCCCACGGCTCGCGGACCGGGTCCTGGCGGCGGACGGGAGCCGCCGCGAGCGCGTCCTCGGTGAGCCGCAGGCCCACGGACCGCACGAGGACCACACCCGCGTCCAACGGCAGGGCGCGCGCGTCGACGAGATCGTCCGGCTCGGTCACGCCGACCTGCACGGAGAGGTCCACCACGTCGTCGAACGTGCGCTCCGCCCAGGTGGTGACCCCCTCGCCGGACACGTGGTCACGACCGTCGACCCGCGCCACCGTCACCGACGTCGCACCGCGGCTCGCGACCTGCACCCGTCGGCCGTCCGCCACCGCGATCGCGAACGGCGGCAAGGAGGCCAGGCTCGCCCCGAAGGACCCGGTGAGCACCTCGAGCACCGGCACCACGCCGGCGCGCTCGCCCAGCGTCGTCCACAGCTCGTCGACGAGCTCCGGCGTCACCTTCTCCGGCAGCACGACGACGGCACCGCCGCGCACCACGGCATAGGCCGGACCGATCACGTAGCGCACGGTCACGTCAGCGCCCCCTTCCACGGCGACCGCCGGGGCACCGTGTCCTCGTCGTCGTCGTGGTCGGGCCGCCCGTCCCGGGGCGCCGTGCGCTCCAGGGCGTCCGTCAGCCCCGTCGCGTCCACCACGATCACGGTGATGTTATCCCGGCCCCCCGCGGCGAGGGCCTCGCCGACCAGCCGCTCCGCGGCCGTCTGCGGGTCGGGCTCGACCATCAGCAGCTCGGCCACCCGCCGGTCGGGCAGCTCGGCCGTCAGGCCGTCGGAGCACACCAGCATCCGGTCGCCCGCGTGGACGGGGAGGAACCAGAAGTCGGGCTCCGGGTCGTCCGGTGCCCCCAGCGCACGCGTCACGACGTGCCGCCGCGGGTGCGTGAGCGCCTGCTCAGCGGTGATCCGCCCGGCGTCGACGAGCTCCTGGACCTCGGAGTGGTCCACGCTCACCTGCTCCAGCGCACCGTCCGCAACCCGGTACGTCCGGGAGTCGCCCACGTTCACCACCAGCCAGTAGGGCTCGCCGCCCTGGTCGGTGAGCGCCACGCCGGACAGCGTCGTGCCCGCGCCGCGGCCGGGTGCCGTCTCGATGGCCCGCACGGCGTCGTGGGCGGCGCGCACGCGGCACCGGACCTCGTCGACCCCGACGACGTCCGACCGTCCGAGCGGTGCCAGCGCCTCGACCGCGGCCGCGCTGGCGACCTCGCCGGCCTCGTGCCCGCCCATCCCGTCGGCGACGAAGAACACGGACCCGCGCGCGAGGAAGGAGTCCTCGTTGAGCCTGCGGCGCGCGCCCTGGTGCGTGGCGGCGCCCCAGAGCAGGCCGAGACTGACCGGTGTCGTCATGCGCCGGCGTCCTGCCCCACGACGGTGAGGCGACGCGCACCGGCCTGCACGACCCACCCGGCGACGACCGTCACCGGCCGCCCGGCGACGAGCTCCTGCACCTGGCCGCCCGGCGCGATGACGGCGCTGCCGTTGGTGCTCCCGAGGTCCGTGACCCGCAGGCCGTCCTGGGTGGGCACGAGCTCGAGGTGCGTCTTCGAGACGGACCGCGTCGGGTCCTCGACGCTCAGCAGGGTGGCGGGCGCACCGCCGTCCTGCTGCGGCTGACGACCGACGAGCGTCCGCGCCGCGACGTGGACCCGGCGCTCCGGGTCGACCTCGACCACGATCCGCGGCGGCATGCTCCCGTCGCCCGCGCTGCGCCGCGAGGACACGCTGAACCGGGTGGCCTCGAGGTCGTCGAGGTCGTCCTGCGGCGCCGGTGCCGGGGCGGGTACCGGCGCCACGACGGGGACCGGCGGAGCGGCCGGGGCCTCGGGGGTCGCCGCGGGCACCGCGCGCTGCTGCTGCGTCGGCGCCGGCTCGGGCGCCGCGGCCTGTGCCGCCGCGGAGGCGCGGTGCACGGTGTGCGCGTCGACACCGGCTGCCTGCGGAGCCTCTGGCTCCCCCGCGGGAGCCGCGGTGCCCGGGACTCCCGTGATGAGGCCGCCCGCGGCGCGCTGTGCGGCCGGGAAGGCCCACGGGTCCTCGGTCGGCGGGCTGCCCTGCGCGGCGCCCTGCGCCGTGCCCGGGGCGATGCCCCCGGGAGCCGACGGCGAAGCAGGCGCGAAGCTGCGCGGCGACACACCGCGCACGTCCCGCACCACGCTCCGGGCGGCCTTGTCCTGCCAGCCCTGGCGGCGCCCGGACGAGTCGAACGTGGGCGACACGAGCACCAGCACCGTGCCCACCAGCGGCAGGACGCCGCACCCCGCGAGCACGAGCCACCGCAACACCCCGCGACCGGCCCCGACGGGACCGCCGCCGTCGAGCGCGACCGTGCGGATCCCGAGGGCGGAGTTCCCGACCGTACGGCCGGTGCGCCCCTCCCACAGGGCCAGGCCGAACCAGCCGAGCAGGCTCACCGCGCCGCCCACGAGGGAGACCGCGACGTACGCGCCGAGGGCGTCGCGCGCCGCGGCCTCCGACCCCATCGGGGTGGTGGCCGCGACGGCGTCCGCGACCCGCGCGGGCAGGCGCACGGCGAGCGCGGTGACCGTGGAGGCCGCACCCACGAGCAGGGAGAGGGCGAGGAGGTCGAGGACGTACGCACCCGCCCGGCGGCCGACGCCGGCCAGCGGCGGCTCGCCCACGGGGGGCGGTGCCGCGGCCGCGCGGGCCACGTCGTCGGGGGCGCGACGGGTCCGCTCGCGCAGCTCCGGCTCCGTGGTCACCTCCAGGCTGCCGGTCGCCGGGCCGGGCGTCCGGTAGCCCGTCGCCACGGTCGGCGTGCCGCACACGGAGCAGAACGCACCGCGCTGCTCGGGCGCGCCGCACGCGGTGCACGTCGTCGTCATCGATCCTCCTGCCGCCGGCCGCGCCGGGTGCCGTCATTGCGGCGCCGGGCGCGCGCCATCCTGTCATGCAGCGGGCGCACGGCCGCCCGCCCGAGCCGACCCGCCGCCGCGGGGACCGCCGCGAACCACCGGCGCACGACCTCGCCCACGGGCGGCGCGTCCGCGCCGCGCACCGAGCGCAACGACAGGCGCGCAGCCAGCCGGCGCCGCCACGGCAGGCCGGCGCGCATCGTGCCGACGACGTCGTCCACCTCGGACCAGAACCGCGCCACGTCGTCGTCGGTGGGCGCGCCCGCGCCGAACACGGTCGCGTCCGCCCGGTGGGCGAGCTGCACCGTGCTCGTCGCCGCCGACGGGACCTGGTCGGCCACGATCCGGGCGCCCTCGCGGCGCGTCGCGGCACGGGGCACGCCCGCGCCGAGGTCGGTGGCGGCGTCGACGACCTCGCGCCAGCCGCCGCTCACCCGGTCGGCGAGCACCGGTGCCGACCGGCGCTTCCCGCGACGACGGCGCTTGAACCCGAGGATCAGCAGCAGCGGCAGGGCCAGGATCGCGAGCGGCACGGCCACCGCGACGGCGATCATCGCGACCTGGCGCCAGTCGATCGCCGTCTGGTCGTCGTCCTGGTCCTCCTCCTCGACGTCGCCCGCCTCCGCCTGCGGCGGCTCCTCCGGGGACTCCGGGGTCTCGAGGACCGGCGGCTTCGGCACCTGCTTGGAGCGCGGCAGGGGCTCCACCTTGTTGTCCTCGTCGGGGACGACGTCGAACGGCACCCAGCCGTAGCCCTCGAACGGGACCTCGACCCAGGCGTGCACGTCGCCGCCCGTCACGGTGTACGGCTCGCCGGCCTCCACCGCGTCCTTCTCGGGGTAGAAGCCCATCACGACCCGCGCCGGGACGCCGGCCTGCTGCGCCATGAGGGCGAGCGCGACCGCGAACTGCTCGTCGTCGCCCACCATCTCGTCCTGCGCCAGCAGCGTGTCGATGCGCGCCGCGGAGTGGCCGGGGCGGGACGGCGGCTGGTTCTCGAGGCCGCTCGAGTAGACGCCGGTCGCCACGAGCGTGTCGCGGATGTTGACGAACTTCTCGAACGGCTCGGTGGCGTCGGCGGCGAACTGCGCGGACTTCCCCGGAACCTCGTCGGCCACGTCCTCCGGCCTCGGGAGGTCCACGTCCTGGATCGGCACGGTGGCCAGGTCGTCCTCGGAGGGCGTCGGCGAGACGATCGCGTCGATCTCGTAGGAGTCGCCGGGCCGCAGGCCGCTGGTCGACAGGGCCGTGCCGGACGTCGAGTTGTAGTAGGTCGTGGACGCCAGCTCGTCGGCGCGCTCCCCCCCGAACGTGATGCCGCCCAGCTCCCCCACGTCGGGCAGCCACACGCCGGAGTAGCCCGTGACGGACACCTGCACGGGCGTCCGGGTGCCGGCCGCGACCGTGTCGACGACCTCGCCCGCGCGGTTGAAGACGCCCGTGGCGCCCCCGCTGGAGGCGTCGTACACCGTGCCGGCGTACGTGTCGAGCGTCGCGAGGCGCACGCGGCCGCCCTCCGGCAGGCCGGTCACGGTGAACAGCTCCGCGTCCTTGAGGTCCTTCGTGTAGTGCCGGAAGCCGACCAGCGGGCTGGTGTACTGGTGCAGGTCGAGCGGCGGGGTGATCAGCTCGCGCAGCGCGAGGCGCTCCCCGTGCGCCATCGGCGGTGCCGCCACCACCGCGGCGAGGCCGCCGATCGCGAGCAGCACGGCGCCACCGCGCAGGCGCTGCGCCCGGAGCCGCCGGGTCGCGGACCGGCTCGCCTCGGACAGCAGGCGGTTGGCGCCCATCCGGCTCTCCGCCGCGCGCCACGAGCCCCACAGCAGGCCGACCACCGCGACCACGAGACCCTGCGCCAGCGGGTACGCGGGCAGGATGGTGCCGAGCAGCGCGACGCCCGCGAGGGCCACCACGACCGGCAGCAGCGCCCACGCCGCGAGGCGTCCGCGCCACGCGATGGTGCCCGCCAGCACCCCGGTGAGGAGCAGCAGCAGGTACGGGACCACCGCCAGCTCCGGGAACGACGCGAGCGGCGGCACGGTGGTGACGAAGCCCTTCCACCCGTGCACGGCGCCGAGCGCGAGCTCCTGCAGCGTCGCCAGGGAAGGCACGACGCCGCCGATCGCCGTCGCCGGCAGGGCGAGGGCGCCGCCGAGGAGGAAGTACGCCAGCACGGTGGTCGCCGCGGTCAGCAGCACGGACCAGCGCAGCCAGGCACCCAGCCACGCGACCAGCAGGCCGACGACCGCGCCGCCCAGCGCGGGCACGAGGTACCCGGTCGTGCCCCAGGCGGGGCCGAAGCCGACGGCCACGACGCCCAGCAGGGCGAGCAGCACGGCGCCGTCGACGGCGCCGGCGACGGTGAGCGCCCGCGGGCGGTCGCCGTCGCGACCCCGTGCGCGCGTGGTCCCGGCGCGCACCGAGGTGCGCGACGTCCCGCCGGTGCGGCCGGTGCTCCCGGTGTGCCCCGTGCCGCCGGTGTGGCCCGCCTCGGCGTGCGACGTGCGGTCGTCCGGCGCGGGGCCGTTGCTCTCAGTCATTCATCCTCCGCAGCGCGTTCGGCAGGTCCGCCAGCTCGCCGATCGTGAGCAGCTGCATGTCGGCCACCCGGCCTCGGCTCACCGAGGCCCCCGGCACGCACTGCATGGCGACCAGGCGTGCGTCGACGGGGAGGCGCACGGCGGCGGCGCGCAGGTCGTTGGGCGTGACTCGGCTGCCCACGACGACGGCCACGACCGACGCGTCCGTGACCGTGGCCGACGCGACGCGCGCCACCTCCGCGAGGCTGGTCCGCGCCGGCGCGAGCTCCAGCCGGGTCAGGTCGTCCAGCAGGCGGGTGCGGTGGTCGCCGCGCACGCGGCCCTGCTGCACCAGGACGGCGAGGCCGCCGTCCTCCCGGATCGCCTGGAGGCCGAGGGAGCCGCAGACGGACACGGCGAGCTCGAACTCCTCCGGGTCCGCGTAGTCCTCCTCGCGGGTCGAGAGGATGACCGCGAGGCGGGACCGGCGGGTCTCCTCGAACTGCCGCACCATGAGCTGGCCCGTGCGGGCCGTGGACTTCCAGTGGATGTGCCGGCGGTCGTCGCCGGGCACGTAGTCGCGCAGCGCGTGGAACGACACGTCGGAGTCGGAGATGTCGGGGGTGACCCGGCCCTCCAGGTCGTGCAGCAGGCCCGTGGACGAGCCGGAGAGTGGCAGCGTGCGCGGGTGCACGAACAGCTCCTCGGGCTCGGTCCACGTGAGCTCGCGGCGCAGCAGCCCGAGCGGGTCGGCGCGCACGGAGCGCACCGGGCCCAGCGGGATCACCGCCCGCCGGTGGGTCGGGACGGCGAAGATCTCCTCGTGCTCGGCGTCCGGGCGCAGGCGCGGCACCGGGAACGACGCGATCCCCTTCCCGACCTGGAGCTCCATGACGGCCGGCAGCATCGAGCGGGACGAGCCGTTGCGCACCAGCAGGCGGCCGACGGCGCGGTCGCCCACGACGACGCGGCGCGACGCGACGTCGAGCGTCACGTCGTAGCGCAGGCGGCCGAGGACGAACACGACCGCGCCCAGCAGCGCCACGGTGACGGTGACCGCGACGACGGCCCACTCCTCCCAGCTCAGGGCCAGGCCGGCCCACCACGCCGCGGCGGTGAGCGCGAGGACGGTCCACCCGAAGGGCGACACCACGCCCAGCACGGGCGTGGCGCGCGCCCAGGCGCGCCGCCCGGCGTCGGCGACGGCCGCGCCCCAGCGGGCGAGCACGCCCCCGAGGCCGCGAGCCCCGGCGGCGATGCCCCGCGCGGCACGGCGGTGCGGCCGGACGGCGGGGGCGGGCGTCGGCTGGTCGGCAGGCGCCTCGGCGTCCGCGGCTGCGGCGGCCTCGGTCTCCCGCTCGGTGGTGGTGGTCATGAGCTCTCCGGTGAGGTTCGCGTGGTCGGGGCCCCGGTCAGGCGGTCCGGCGGTCAGGCGGTCCGGCGCTCCTGCGGGGCCGCGACGTCGCTCAGCAGCCGCGAGATCGTGCCCTCGGCGGTCGCGCCGCCGAACTCGGCCTCCGCGTCCAGGACGAGGCGGTGCGCCCACACCGGCACGACGAGGTCCTTCACGTCGTCCGGCAGCACGTAGTTGCGACCGTGGGCCGCGGCCCACACCTTCATGCAGCGCACCAGCGCGAGCGCGCCGCGCACGGAGACGCCGACGTGGACGTCGGCCGCCGCGCGGGACTCCTCCGCCAGCCGCGACACGTACTCCAGGACGGCCGGGTCGACGTGCGTGGCGGCCGCGAGGGACGACATCTCCACGACGGCCTGCCCGGTGATGACCGGCTGCAGCGCGGCGCTGCGGTCGCGCACCGCCGCCCCGGCGAGGATCTCCACCGTCGACGCGAGGTCGGGGTAGCCGATCGACGTCTTCATGAGGAAGCGGTCGAGCTGCGCCTCGGGGAGGCGGTAGGTGCCGGCCTGCTCGATCGGGTTCTGCGTCGCGACGACCATGAACGGGATGCCCACCCGGTGGGAGACGCCGTCCACGGTGACCCGGCCCTCCTCCATGACCTCGAGGAGCGCGGACTGCGTCTTGGGCGACGCACGGTTGATCTCGTCCGCGAGCACGATGTTCGCGAAGATCGGCCCCTCGTGGAACTCGAACGTGCCCGACTTCTGGTCGTAGATCGTCACGCCGGTGACGTCCGACGGCAGCAGGTCGGGCGTGAACTGGATGCGCTGGTTGGTGCCCTGGACGCTCGCCGCCATGGCCCGGGCCATCATCGTCTTGCCCGTGCCCGGGGCGTCCTCCAGCAGCAGGTGGCCCTCCGCGAGCATGCACGTCAGCGCCAGCCGGATCTGGTCGTCCTTGCCGAGCACCGCCTGCGCCACGTTGCCGACGATGCGGTCGAACGTCTGGGCGAACCAGCTCGCCTGCTCGGGGGTCATGGTGCTCATCGGTGGGTTCTCCAGATCGTGGTGCTCGGTCGGTCGTGGTGGTCGGTGGTCTGCCTCGCGGTCATCGTGGCCAGGCCCGGCGCTCGAAGGTCCAGTCCTTGCCGTCGACGGTCACCCAGACATCAGCTCCGTGGAGAATGCCGGCCACGCAGTACAGGTCGGCGTACCCACCCGCGCGGAGGTAAGCGGTCTGGGTCGAGAACTCCCGCGCACCACCGTTGTTGTGCCAGCAGTGGAAGCTGTAGGTGCCGGTGGGGAAGTCAGCGTTGGCATTGACCCGCAGCTTGGTGCAGTTGTTGGTGTCGCACCCGTCGACCTTGTAGACGACCCCCGAGTCCGTCACCCAGACCTTCGGCTGAGGGGGCGCGTCTGTGCTGCCACTGTCGGAGGCGTTGCCCGAGCACCCGGCCGCGTTGCAGGCCTTCGCGGAGGCGGAGTAGGACTTGCTGTACCCGCCGTCCACGTCGATCCGCCCGGTGCCGTTGCCGGACCCGGACTGGGAGCCGGACAGGCTCCAGGAGACGGTGCCGGTGTCGCCGTTCCAGCTGCCCGGGCCGCTGACGGTGAAGTACCCGTCCGTGGCCGAGGTCTTGGTCCACGTCACGCTGGGCGCGGACGGCACGCCGTAGGCCTTGACCCCGTTCGAGGCGGCGCTGGTGTCGCCCGCCCCGGCGGCGTTATGGGCCGTCACCGTGAAGGTGTACGAGTTCCCGGACGGGAGCCCCGTGAAGCGCCAGCTCGTGCCGGAGGTCGTCGCCGTGGCGCCGTTCGACGCCCGCACGGTGTAGCTGGTCACGGGCGAGCCGTTCGGGTCAGCGGCGCCCCAGGAGACGACGGGCACGCCCTTGTCGTCGGCGGCCTTGACCCCGGTGGGCACGCCAGGCTTGCCGAACGGCGTCACCGCGTTCGACGTCGCGCTGGTCTCTCCCTTGCCCGCCTTGTTCTCGGCGGTCACGGCGAACGTGTAGCTCGACTTGGTGTCCAGCTCGCCCACCGTCGTGGACGTGCCTGTCACCGACACCGTCTTCACCTTGGAGCCGCCCTGGAAGACGTCGAGATAGTACGTCTTGACCGCGTCGCCGTTGTCGGCCGGCGCGTTCCACGAGACGTCGATCTGGCCGCCCAGGGCGGTGTCGACGCGCGACGCGGACGGCGCCGACGGCGCGTCCGGCGGCCCGGCGGGGATCATCGTCGTCGACCAGGCGCCCCAGTCCGACGGGTCGGGGGCGGAGTTCACGGCCTGCACGCGCACCTTGTACGCCATGCCGTTGGTCAGGCCCTCCCAGACGATGCGTTCGCCGGTGACGCCGACCTTCTGGCTGGCGCCCGACGCCGGCGCAGGCGAGATCTCCAGGTTGACCGACGTGATCGGCGACCGGTCGGTGTACGAGGCGTTGGCCCACGTGACGACGAGGGACTCGTCGCCGAACTCGAGGACCGGTGCCGTCGGTGGTTCCGGCTTGTTGTCGGGCCGGGCCTCCGCGGACGCGGGCGAGGGCTTCGAGTCGCCGACCTCGTTGGTGGCCTGCACCGTGAACGTGTAGGTGACGTTGTTGGTCAGCCCGTCGAGGGTGCAGGTGGTCGTGGTGCACTCGAAGGTGTCGCCCTGGTTCGAGGTCACCGTGTACCCGGTGATCTCGGCGCCGTTGTTCTGCGGCGGCGTCCAGGACAGCACGACCGTCTCGGAGCGCACCTCCTCCACCTGAGGCGTCGACGGCGCCTCGGGCACGCCGAGCACGTTCAGCCGCACCCGACCCTCCACCTGGCGGTCCGGGTCCTTCGTCGCGTCCTGCACGCGGTAGACGGCCACGAGCGTGCCCACGAAGTCGGCGGAGGGCGTCACCACGACCTTGTCGCCGTCCACGACCGTGTCGCCGGAGCCTGTCTCGATGCTCGTCCCGAGCAGATCGAGCCCCTCGGGGGCGAACGGGTCGCTGTCGTTCGCGAGCACCGGGACGGAGACCGCCTCGCCCTGGTGCGCGTCGTCGACGACGTCGTCGATCGCGCGGGCGAGCGGACGCGTCGACGCCACCACCTGGACCGTGAGCGTGCCGTCGACCGGCGGGTGCTCGTCGTCCGTCACCGTGAACGGCACCGTGAGCCGGTTGCCCTTCGGCACCTCGGGCGACGCCTCGAGCGTGACCCGCGAGCCGGTCATCGTGGCGCTCAGCCCCTGCGGCAGCCCGCCGAGCTGGAAGCGCAGGTCGTCGTCGTCCGGGTCCTTGGCGAAGCGGCCCAGGTCGACGACGCTCTCCTCGCCGGCGGCGACCTCGCCGGACGGGTTGCCCGGCTCCGGCGGCAGGTTCTCCGGCGGCAGCACGGTGATCGGCAGCGTGAGCAGCGCGACGGCGCCCTCGGGGTCGTCGACGGACGTGCCGTCGGTGACCTCGAACGTCACCGAGGCCGGGCCGTCGTACTCCGCGCGCGGGGTGAAGGTCATGGTGGTCTCGCCGGTCACCTTGGCGGCGCCCTCCGTCGCGGTGACCTGGTCCTCCGTGGTCAGGCGCGGGGTGCGGCCCTCGACCACGAGCACGTGGTCGGCGATGTCGACGTCGAGCGTCTCGCCCGAGACGACCTCGAGCGGGGCCTGGCCCGGCTTGAGGATCGGCTTGGTCGACTCCATGCCCGGCACGACGACGAACGCCTTGGCGGTGAGCCCGTCCACGTCCGTCACCGTGTAGGTGATGACCTGACGGCTGCGGGTCAGCGGGACCTCGAGCGCGCCGTCGGCGGTGACGGTCACCCCGGCCGACGCCACGTCGGCGTCGACGGCGACCTCGAGGTCGTCCGCCGCGCCGTCCGGGTCCTCGTCGTTGTCGAGCACCGGCACCGTCACGGTCGACCTGCCGAGGATGCTCGCCACGGGCACGGAGTCGTCGCGGGCGATCGGCCGCAGCAGCGGCGCGTCGTTCGCCACGGTGACGCTCACGGACGCCGAGGCCCGCGCGGCGTACGTGTCCTCGATCGCGTAGAAGAAGGTCGAGGTGCCCTCGTCGGCCGGCGTGCGCACGACGATGCGGTCGTCCGCCACCTTGGCATCGAGGTCCTCGCCGCCCTCGACGGCGCCGGGCACGAGGCCGATGACGTCGCCGTCCGGGTCCGCGTCGTTCGCCAGGGCCGGCACCGCGACGCGCCGCTCCGGGCGCACCGTGATCTCGTCGTCCGCGGCGACCGGCGGCTGGTTGGTCTCCGGGGGCTGCGCGATGCCGACGCGGATGACGCCGGTGGCGACCTCGCCGCGCGCGTCCTGGACGGTGTAGCGGAACGAGTCGCTGCCCTTGGCGTTCTTGCCGGCCTCGTAGTCGACGTAGCCGTCGGTCACCTCGGCCCGGCCCTGCGTGGGCCCGGTGGCGAGACCCGTGAGCTGCACGGAGTCGCCGTCCGGGTCGATCCCGTCCAGGGGCACCGGGATCCGCGTCGTGCCGCCGGACAGCACGCGGGCCTCCACGTCCTGCGGCACCGGGGCGGCGTTCTCCTTGCCGCCGCGGATGTGGATCGTGACCTGGGCGGAGTCCTCCTGGCCGTTCGGGTCGCGCACCTTGTAGATCGCGTACGCGGTGCCCTGCTCGGCCCCGGCGCGGAACCGCAGGCGGCCCTCGGAGACGAACAGCTCGCCCTGCGCCGGGTCCACCGTCTGCTCGAGCTCGTCGTCGAGCGTGAGCTCGAGCCCGTCGGGGTGCGTGTCGTTGTCCAGCACGTCGATGTTCACGTAGTCGCCCACGCGCACCGTGACCTCGTCGGCGGCGGCGTTCGGCGGCTGCAGCCGGTCCGGCGGCGGCACGGGCAGCACCCGCACCTCGCCGGTGGCCGTCTCCGTGCCGTTCGACACCGTGTACTCGAGCACGACCGCCTCGGCCAGGCGCCGCGTCTCGGTGATCCGGAGCATCTGGTGCGACAGCACGGCCACGCTCAGCCCCGAGTCGTCGGGCACGCGCACCGACTGCACCACGAGCACGCCGCCCGCGGGGTCCGTGTCGTTCGCCAGGACGTCCACCAGCGTCGAGCCGCCCGCGGGCAGCAGCGCGGTGTCCGCCACGACGACGGGCGCGCCGACCGCGGCGTCCGGGTCCTGGACGTCCACCCGGACCACGCCGGTGGTGGACGACGGCCCGTCGGTCACCTGGTACAGCACGTCGTAGGACTTCGGCTCCTGCGCGAGGAACGTGAACGTGCCCGCGTCGTAGTTGCGCGTGATCTCCGCCGGCGCAGCGTCGCTGACGTTCGTGAGACGCAGGTCGTCGCCGTTGGGGTCGGAGTCGTTCCTCAGCGGCTCGATCGTGACGGGCTGACCCGCCGTGACCACCACGTGGTCCCCGACCGCGACGGGGGGTTCCTGGCTGGCGAGCACCTCCACCCACAGCGTGCCCTCGACGACGCCGCCCAGCCCGTCACCCACGGTCAGGGCGACCTTCTTGCGGCCGGTGCCCGACCCGCCGTCCCGGAACTCGACCGTGCCGTCCGGGTACGCGCGCACCTCGTCGCCCTGCACGGTGGGCGCGGCGGTGGCCAGGTAGACGTCGTCCCCGTCGGGGTCGCGGAAGTACGGGAGCACCTTGATCTGCGCCGTCCCGCCCTGCTGCACGCGCAGGACCGGCTCCCCGGACTGCTCGGGCTTCTCGTTCTCGGAGAGCGGGACCACCCGCAGGGAGACCTTCGCCTCGTCCGTGCCGCCGCGACCGTCGGAGACCTCGTAGGTGAACGACGCCGACCCGGAGCCGTCGCCCGGCACCACGACCTGCAGCGCCTTGCCGCCCAGCACCCGCTGCACGGTGAGCCCGTCGGGCTGGTCGCCCACGAGGCGCGCCGTGATGACGTCGCCGTCGGGGTCGAGGTCGTTGGCCAGCACGTCCAGCACCGTGGTGCGGCCGGGGCGGACCCCGAAGGAGTCGTCGTTCGCCTCCGGCGGGTCCTGCTTCTCGCGGTCCACGACCGTGTTGTCGACCAGCTCGGGCTTCGCGTCCTCGGCGTCCTCGTCCTGGCCCTCGGCCCGCTCCGGCAGCTTGATGTCCCAGTCGTCGACCTTCTCGTACTCGTCCAGCGCCATCCACAGGGTGCCGGCCGTGAGGTCGTTGAGCACCACGGCGTTCCGGTTCACCCGGTACTCCAGCTCCGTGGACTGGTCGATGCCCTCGAGCACCTCGGCGACGTCGCGGTCCGTGCCCTCGCAGTCGCGCACGATCTGCCCGGTGCCCGACCAGGCGCCGTACAGGCAGCCGCCCAGCTGCACCGGGGCGGCGGGCGAGCCGGACGCCTTGCGCTGCGTCGCGGCCCCGCCGTCCAGCGGCTGCAGCACCAGCGCGCCGGACGTCGCGTACGCCACCGACTCCGAGCCCATCCCCGGCAGCTGCAGCCGCGCGCCCTGCGCGTCGGCCACCTCGACGACGTCCCCGCCGGGCAGGCGCAGGCGGCCCGACGTGCGGTCCAGCACCACGACGTCGTCACCGACGGTCGTGAGCACGACGTCGTCGTCCTTGCTCAGGAGGTCCAGCTTCTCGGACCGCGGCTCCTCGCCCGGCTCGACCGTCCAGAGGGCGTCCTCGGCGGGCACGACGACGAAGGCCGTCCCCGACTCGGACACGGCGACCTCGGCGTCGCCGTCGAGCTCCGCCGTCGGGTCGTCCTCCTCCGTGTCCAGCCCGGGGAACCGGTCGAGGCGGGTGACCCACAGCGCGTCCGCCTCGTCGTCCACCACGGCGACGCGGTCGCCGCCCATGGCGACCCGGGCCCCGGCCGGGAGCTTCGTCGTGGACGCGAACTTGAGCCGCGCGGGATCCACCACGTTGGCGCTCGAGGACCCGTCGTCAGCGACGAGCACGTCGCCCGCCTGCTGGTCGACGTCGAAGGCCGAGCTGCCCGCCAGGAGCGTGCCGTCGAGCGCCTTGGCGTCGGTGTTGAAGCGGCCCACGAGACCGGACGCCTGGTTGGTGACCCAGACGCCGGAGTCGTTGAGGTCCACGTCGGCCGTGGCCTCGCCGTCGTACAGGACGGCCGCGGTGACGACGCCCGCGGACAGCGCGAGGACGACCGTCGTCGCGATGCCCGAACGACGGTCTCCACGCAGGCGCGTGAGCAGGCTCAAGTTGTCCCCCGATGAGTTGGCGCTGCCGGCCTTCGGCCCCCGTCGGCCACACGCAGCGCCCGCACAGGATAGCCAGGCTTCTCCCGCTCGCGACAGGGGCGACCACTCTCCGGGCATGGGGAGAGGTCCCCATGCCCGAGATGTCCGGGGCGGCCAGGGGTCACCAGGTGGAGGCGGCGTACCGCTTGCCGTCGATCACCACGGCGACGCTCGTGCCGGGGTACCCGTAGTAGCAGTCGAGCTCGAACGACTGGCTGCCGGAGAAGCTCTTGGTGAAGCCCGGGCCGCCCGGCGTCGTCCAGACCTTGCTGCCCTCCATGATGATGTTGTGCCAGCCGTACTCGGTCGAGGCCGGGTTGTTGGCCGACCAGCACTCCACGCGGTGCGAGCCGCCGGGGAAGTCCTTCACGGTGACCTTGAAGTAGTTGCAGTTCCCGGACTGGCAGCCCGACTGCACGCCGCTCGAGCCGCCGCGGCTCACGGTCGCCGTCGGGGTCGGGGTCGTCCCCGAGTCGCTGCCCCACGAGCCGCACCCGGCCTCGTTGCACGCCCTCGCCCGCAGGGCGAAGGTCGTGCCGGTCTTCTTCTGCGTGGTCACGGTGAACGGGAAGCTCGTCCTGCTCCCGCTCCCGCTCTGGCCCTGGGTGAACGAGTACTCGATGCGCGAGATCGCGTTGCCGCCGTTGGAGCCCGCCGTCACCTTGAACGTGCCCTGCTCGGCGGAGACCCGTGACCAGACGACGCCCGGCGCACCGGGCACGGTGTACGGCTTCACGGCGCCCGAGTAGCTCGTCCACGCCGAGCAGCCCGCGGCGTTGCACGCCTTGACGCGGAACCGGTACGACGTGCCGTTCGCCAGCCCGGAGTAGGTGTACGAGGTGCCCGTGGTCGTCTTGCTGCCGCCCTGGTCGGTCGCCACCGTGTAGGTGACGGGGTTGCCGTTGGCGTCGGCCGCGCCCCACGAGACGACGGCGCGACCGCTCGTGTCGGACCCCAGCGTCGCCGTCGGGTTCCCGGGCTTCCCCGGCTGGCCGAACGGCGTGACCTCGTTGGACCGCGGGCTCTTGCCGCCCTTGCCGGCCTTGTTCTCGGCGGTCACGGCGAACGTGTACGTCGCCTTGGTGTCCAGGCCCTCCAGGTCGATCGAGGTCCCCGTCGTCGTCTCGGTGGCCACCTTCGTGCCGTCCTCGACGACGTCCACGGAGTACTTCTTCACGGCGTCGCCGTTGGTGGCCGGCGCCTTCCACGCGACGTGCACCTGGCCGCCCAGGGGCGTGTCGACCCGGGCGGCGCTCGGGGCCGCGGGCGCGTCCGGCGGGCCCGCCGGCACCATGGTCGTCGACCAGGCGCCCCAGTCCGACGGGTCGGGGGCGGAGTTCACGGCCCGCACGCGCACCTTGTACGCCGTGCCGTTGGTCAGTCCCTCCCAGACGATCCTCTCGCCCGTGACGCCCACCTTCTGGGTCTCCCCCGACGCCGGCGCGGGCGAGATCTCCAGGTCGACGGAGCTGATCTGCGACCGGTCGGTGTACGACGCGTTGTCCCAGGTCACGACGAGGGAGCCGTCGCCGAACTCGAGCTGGGGCGCCGCGGGCGGGTCCGGCTTCTCGTCCGGCCTCGCCTCCGCCGACGCGGGCGACTTCTGCGACGGGCCCACCGCGTTGTTCGCCACCACCGTGAACGTGTAGGTGACGTCGTTCGTCAGCTCGTCGAGCGTGCACGTCGTCGTCGCGCACTCGAACGTGTCGCCCCGGTTCGACGTCACCGTGTACCCGGAGATCTCCGCGCCGTTGTTCTGCGGCGGCGTCCACGACAGGACGACGGTCTCGGAGCGCACCTCCTCCACCTGCGGCGTCGACGGCGCCTCGGGGGCGCCGAGCACGTTGACCGTGATGCGCCCCTCGACCTGGCGGTCGGGGTCCTTCGTGGCGTCCTGCACGGTGTAGCGCACCACCATGGTGCCGACGTAGTCGTCCGCCGGCGTGACGACCACCTGGTCGCCGTCCTTCGTCACGTCCGCGACGCCGGTCTCGACGGTGGCGTCGCCCACGAGCTCCAGCGGGCCGCGGTCCTCGAACGGGTTCGAGTCGTTCGACAGCACGGGCACCGAGACCGCCTCGCCCTGGTGGGCGTCGTCCACGGTGTCGTCGACCGCTCGCGCGAGAGGTCGCGTCGACGCGACCACGGTCACGAGCATCTCGCCGTCGACGGGCGGGTGCTCGTCGTCGGTGACCGTGTACGGCACGGTGAGCTCGGTGCCCTTCGGCACGTCCGGGGACGCCTCGAGCGTGACGCGGGAGCCGGACGTCGTCGCCCTCACCCCGTCGGGCAGGGCGCCCAGCACGAACCGCAGGTCGTCGTCGTCCGGGTCCTTCGCGAACCGGCCCAGGTCGACGACGCTCTCCTCGCCGGCGGCGACCTCGCCCGACGGCGAGCCCGGCTCGGGCGGCAGGTTGTCCGGCGGCAGCACCGTGACGGGCAGGGTCAGCACGGCCGTGTGGCCCTCCGGGTCGTCGGGGCTCGTGCCGTCGGTGACCTCGAAGGTCACGCCGGCCGGGCCCGTGAACCCCTCGCGCGGCGTGAACGTCATCGTCGTCGCACCGGTGACCTCGGCGCTCCCCTCCAGGCCCTCGACCTGGTCGGCCGTCGTCAGGCGCGGGGTGCGGCCCTCGACCACGAGCACGTGGTCGGCGATGTCGACGTCGAGCGTCTCGCCCGACATCACCTCGAGCGGCGCCTGGCCCGGCGTGAGGATCGGCTGCACGGACGTCAGGCCGGGGACGACGACGAACGCCTTCGCGCTCTGCCCGTCGACGTCCGTGACGGTGTAGGTGATGACCTGGCGCTGCTCGGTGAGCGTCACGTCGAGCTCGCCGTCCGGCGTGGCCTCCGCCGTGGAGGACGAGGCCTCGACGGTGAGGTCGTCGGCCGCCCCGTCGCGGTCCTCGTCGTTGTCGAGCACCGGCACGGTCACCGACGTCTTGCCGAGCAGGTCCGCCACGGGCACCGCGTCGTCGCGCGCCACCGGTGGGAGCAGCGGCGCGTCCTTCGCCACCGTGACGCTCACCGAGGCGGACCCGCGCGCCGCGTAGGTGTCCTCGATGGCGTAGAAGAACGTGGACGTGCCATCGTCGCCCGGGGTGCGCACGACGAGCCGGTCCTTCTCGACCTTCGGCGACAGCTCCTCCCCGCCCTCGAGCGACCCCGGGACCAGGCCGATCTGGTCCCCGTCCGGGTCCGAGTCGTTCTCCAGCGCCGGCACCGCCACGCGGCGGTCGGGCCGCACCGTGATCTCGTCGTCCTCCGCCACCGGCGGCTGGTTGGTGGCCGGCGGCTGCGCGACGCCGACGCGGACGACGCCGGTGGCGACCGCGCCGCGCGCGTCCTGCACCGTGTAGCGGAACGAGTCCACGCCGTTCGCGTCCTCACCCGCCGCGTAGTCGACGTACCCGTCGACGACCTCCGCGCGACCGAGCGCGGGCCCGGACGCCAGGCCGGTGAGCTGCACGGAGTCGCCGTCCGGGTCGATGCCGTCCAGCGGCACCGGGATGCGCACCGTGCCGCCGGCGAGCGCGCGCGCCTCGACGTCCTGCGGCACCGGGGCGGAGCTCTCCTCGCCGCCGCGGACGTGGATCGTCACCTGGGCGGAGTCCTGCTGCCCGTTCGGGTCCGTCACGGTGTAGATGGCGTAGGCGGTGCCCGGCTCCGGGCCGGCGCGGAAGCGCAGCCGGTCCTCCGAGACGAACAGCTCGCCGCGCTCGGGGTCCACGCCCTGCTCGAGCTCGTCGTCCAGGGAGAGCTCGAGCCCGTCGGGGTGGGTGTCGTTGTCCAGCACGTCGATGTTCACGTAGTCGCCGGCGCGCACCGTGACCTCGTCCGGCGCCGCGTTGGGCGGCTGCAGCCGGTCGGGCGGCGGCACGGGCAGCACCCGCACCTGTCCCGTCGCGGTGTCGTTGCCGTTCGACACCGTGTACTCCAGCAGCACCGGCTCCGACACCCGGCGGGTCTCGGTGATCCGCAGCATCTGGTGCGACAGCACGGCCACGCTCACGCCGGAGTCCTCCGGCACCTGCACGGACTGCACCACGAGGACGCCGCCCGCCGGGTCGGCGTCGTTGGCCAGCACGTCGACCAGGGCGGAACCGCCGGCCGGCAGCATCGCCGTGTCGGCCACGACGACGGGCGGGCCCGTCGCCTCGTCCGGGTCCTGCACGTCGACGCGGACCACGCCCGTGGTGGACCCGGGCCCGTCGCTGACCTGGTAGAGCACGTCGTAGGACCTCGGCTCCTGCGCCAGGAAGGTGAACGTCCCCGCGTCGTAGTTGCGCGTGATCTCCGCCGGCGACGCGTCGTTCACCTTCGACAGGCGCAGCTCGTCGCCGTTCGGGTCCGTGTCGTTCGTGAGGGGCTCGATCGTGATCGGCTGCCCCGCCGTGGCCACCACGTGGTCGCCGACCGCGACCGGCGGCTCGTTGCCGTCGCCGAGGACGTCCACCCGCAGCTCGCCCTCGACGACCTCGCCGCGGCCGTCCCCCACGACCAGCGTGACCTTCTTGCGGCCCGTCGACGAGCCGTTGTCGCGGAACTCGACCGTGCCGTCCGGGTACGCGCGCACCTCGTCGCCCTCGACGGTGACGTCCGCCGACGCGAGGTACACGTCGTCCCCGTCCGGGTCGCGGAAGTACGGCAGCACCTTGATCCGCGCCGACCGGCCCTGCTCGACCCGCAGCACCGGGTCGCCCGACTGCACGGGAGCCACGTTCTCGGTCTCGGGCGCCAGCCGCAGGTCGACCTTCGCCTGGTCCGTGCCGCCCCGCCCGTCCGACGCCTCGTACGTGAACGACACCGTCCCGGACGCGTCGTCGGGGACCACCGCCTGCAGCGCCTTGCCGCCCAGCACCCGCTCGACGCGCACGCCGTCCGGCTGGTCGCCGACGAGGTCGGCGGTCATCACGTCGCCGTCCGGGTCGAGGTCGTTGGACAGCACGTCCAGCACCGTCGCACGGCCGGGCCGTGCCCCGTACTCGTCGTCCTTCGCCTCCGGCGGGTCCTGCTTGTCGCGGTCCACGACCGTGTTGTCGACCAGCTCGGGCTTCGCGTCCTCGGCGTCCTCGTCCGACCCCTCGGCCTGCTCGGGGAGCTTGATGTCCCAGTCGTCGACCTTCTCGTACTCGTCCAGCGCCATCCACAGCGTGCCGGCCGTGAGGTCGTTGAGGACGACGTTGCCGCGGTTGACCCGGTACTCCAGCTCCGTGGACCGGTCGATGCCCTCGAGCACCTCGTCGACGTCCCGGTCCGTGCCCTCGCAGTCGCGCACGATCTGCCCCGAGCCCGACCAGGCGCCGTACAGGCAACCCCCGACCTGCGCCGGCGCCGCCGGCGAGCCGGACGCCTTGCGCTGCGTCGGAGCCCCGCCGCCCAGCGGCTGCAGGGCCAGCGCCGAGGGCGTCGCGTACGCGACGGACGACGACGCCGCACCCGGCAGCTGGAGCCGCGCCTCCTGGGCGTCCGGCACCTCGACGACGTCCCCGCCGGGCAGCCGCAGCTCGCCCGCGCTGCGGTTCAGCAGCACCGGGTCGTCGCCCACCGCGGTGAGGACGACGTCGTCGCCGTCCTCGAGCATCCCCAGCTCGGTCGAGGTGGGGTCCTCCCCCGGCGCAACCGTCCACAGCACGTCCCGGCCCGGGACCACCGCGTAGGCGGTGCCCGACTCCGACACCACGACCTGCGCGGCCCCGTCCAGCTCCGCCGTCGGCTCGGTCGTCTTCGGGTCGAGGGACGGCAGGTCGGCCAACGACGTGACCCACAGCGATCCCGACTCGTCGTCGACGACCGCGACCCGGCCGCCGCCCATCGAGACCTCGGACCCGGCCGGCAGCGGCGTCGTCGACCCGAACTTCAGGCGCGCGACGTCCACGACGTTCGCCGCGCTGCTGCCGTCGTCCCCGACGAGCACCTGGCCCGCCTGCTGGTCCACGTCGAACGACGAGCTGCCGGCGAGGAGGACGCCGTCCAGCGCCTGGGCCGCCGTGTTGAACCGACCGACCTTCCCGGCGGCCTGGTTCGTCACCCACACGCCCGAGTCGTCCAGGTCCACGTCGGCCGTCGCCTCGCCGTCGTACAGCACCGCCGCGACGGCGACGCCCGCGGTCAGCGAGAGCACGACCGCCGTGGAGACGGTCGTGCGGCGGTCGGTGCGCAGTCGGGCGAACACGCCCACGGCTCCCCCCGGAGCGTCGGTCGACGACGACCCCACGGCGCACGCGCACACGACCGGAACCGGTCGGCGGGGTCTGGATGCCCGACAGAGTGCCAGACTTCACCCGCCCCGGGCAATGAGTCCGGGGAGGGTCGGGCGACGCGTCCTACGCCTCGGGACGCGCGGGCTCGGGCGCGCGGACTCAGGCGCGCGGCGCCCGCAGCCCGCGCGTCAGCGGGCCAGCCGCTCCACGACCTGCCCGTACAGGCGCGGCAGGCGGGCCGCGGCGGGGACCACGCCACGGCGCAGGGGCGACCTCGCGGCCGTCACCAGGCCCGTGGTCAGGGCGCGGTAGTCGCGGGTGACGCGAGCCCACGCGCGCTCGTAGGCCGCGCCGTCCTCCAGGTGCTCGACGACGACGCGCGCCTGCGCCAACCCCACCCGCAGCCCCTCGCCCGTGAGGGCGTCCACGTACCCGGACGCGTCCCCGACCAGCCGGACGCGACCGGCCGCCCGCGCGGCGGAACGCACCCGCAGCGGGCCGGCGCCGAGCACCGGGCCGTCCGCCGCCGCCCCCGCGAGCCGATCGGCGAGCTCGGGCAGCGACGCGAGCCCCTCCTCGACGCCGACGCCCGGAGGGCCGAGCAGCGCGACCCCGACGAGATCGCCCGCGACCGGCGTCACGTACGCCTCTGCCCGCGGCCCCCAGTGGACCTCGACGAGGTCGGTCCACGGGGCCGTGCGGTAGTGCCGCCGCAGCCCGAACCGGCGCCGGCGTGCCCGAGACCCCTCACCGGGCCCGGCGGGCACCTCGAGCCCCACCGCCCTCCGCACCCGCGAGTGCAGCCCGTCGCACCCCAGGAGCCACCGTGCCCGTACCCCGCCCGCCACGACCCCGTCCGGCGCCTGCTCGACGGTCGTGACGCGGCGCGCGAGCACGACCGCTCCCGCCTCCTGTGCCGCGTCGTGCAGGCCCGCGTGCAGCGTCGTGCGCCGCACCCCTCGGCCGGGCCCGCCGGCGAAGCGGTGGTCGGCGACCACCTCGCTCTGCCGGTAGGAGATGCCGTGCAAGGGCCACCCCGCCGGGTCGACCCCGAGCCGCCGCACGGCCGCGAGCGCGCCCGGCATCAGCCCCTCCCCGCACGCCTTGTCGATCGGCGCGGGGCGCGGCTCGAGGACGACGACGCCCAGCCCGGCCCGCCGCGCCTCGATCGCCGCGGCGAGGCCGACGGGGCCGCCGCCGACCACGAGCACGTCCGTCTCGACGTCGACGCCCCGGTCGGGCGGGCGGCCGGGCATCAGCCGACCTCGGCAGCCCGCAGCGCGCGCTCCTCGGCGGGGATGCGGAACCCGAGCAGCAACCAGGCGTTCAGGACGGTGAACGCGAGGGCCGTCACCCACGCCGTGTGCACCAGCGGCAGCGCGACGCCCTCGACCACCACGGCCACGTAGTTGGGGTGCGCCAGCCAGCGGTAGGGGCCGCGGCGCACCAGCGGCAGCCCGGGCACCACGATCACGCGGGTGTTCCACCGCTCCCCCAGCGTCGCGATGCACCACCAGCGCAGGCCCTGGCTCGCGAGGACGAGCGCGAGCATGGGCCACCCCAGCCACGGCAGGAAGGGCCGGTCGGCGACGAGGACCTCCACGACGCACGCCACGAGCAGGCCCGTGTGCAGCGCGACCATCGCCGGGAAGTGACCGCGGCCGGACTCGACTCCCCCGCGCGCGAACGACCAGCGGGCGTGGCGCGCCGAGACCACGAGCTCGGCCAGCCGCTCCAGGCCGGTCGCGAGCACGAGGGCGGCGTAGAGCGCCGCGCTCATGCCGTCCCCGCCGCGGGCGCCCGCAGCAGCACCAGCTCGACCGCGACGCCGGGCCCGAACGCCATGAGCACCGCCCACCCGCCCGGCGGCGGTGCGCCGTCGTCGAGGGTCGCCGCGAGCACGTGCAGCACGGACGACGACGACAGGTTGCCCTCGGCCGCCAGGGTCGCGCGGGTGCGGGCCACCGCCTCCTCGGGCAGGTCGAGGGCGTCGCGCACGGCGTCGACGATCTTCGGGCCGCCCGCGTGCACCACCCAGGTGCCGACGTCGCGCGGTTCCAGGCCGTGCGCGGCCAGCAGGTCCTTGACGTCGCCCGCGAGGTGCGCCCGCAGCAGCTCTGGGAGCTCGGCCGACAGCACGATGCCGAACCCGGTGTCCCGGACCTCCCACCCCAGGTGCCGCTCGGTGCCGGGGTAGAGCCGGCCTCGGGCGTCCACGACCCGCGGCCCGGGGCGCGGGCCGCGCGGCGCGACGTCGTCGCCCGCGACGACCACGGCGCTCGCCCCGTCCCCGAAGAGGCCGGACGAGAGCAGGTTCGCGGTCGAGCCGTCGTCCCGCTGCAGCGTGAGCGAGCACAGCTCGACGGAGACCAGCAGGGCCACCTGGTCCGGGTGGCCCGCGAGGTACTCGTGCAGGTGCGCCAGCCCGGCCGCGCCGCCCGCGCACCCGAGCCCGAACGAGGGCACCCGGCGCACGTCGGCCCGCAGGCCCAGGCGGCCCACCAGCCCGGCGTCGGCCGACGGTGCCCCCACGCCCGTCACCGACGTGAAGAAGAGCAGGTCGACGTCGCCCGGGTCGACGCCCGCGGCCGCGAGCGCCTCCCGGCACGCCCGCTCGGCCAGCGCCGACCCCTCGCGGGCGAACACGGCGTTGGCGTCCGCGAACCCGAACGGCCGCTCGTAGTCGGCGAGTGGGAGCGCGAGGTGCCGGGTGCGCACTCCCGCGGCGGCGTGCAGGCGGCGGGCCAGCTCGCGCCGCGGCCCTGCGTCTGCCAGCAGCGGGGCGACCATCTCGGCGATCCGTTCCTGAGGGTGCGCCGGACCGGGCAGGACGGGGGCGACGGCGAGGACGCGCGACATGCTTCGCATCGTGGCACCGCAGCCGTTCCCCCGCGCGGGGGCGGTCGCTCCCGCCGCGCCGGGGCCCGGCGAAGGGGGCTGGGGGAAGGCCTGGCGAAGGGGCCTGCGAAGATCCCGGCGGGAGCGGGCCCGGCGGCGTAGGTTGCCCCCGTGGGCGGCGACACGACGGGGACGGCGCGGGTCACGCCCGCGGCGCGGGCGCGCGGCCTCCTGCTCGCCACGCACCCGGCGCCCGCGGCGGTGGTCACGGGGCTGGCGCTGGTGTTCGCCGTCGGCGTCGGCCTCCCCGCGGGCCGCGCCGTGCTCGTCACGGCGGCCGTGGCCGCCGGCCAGCTGTCCGTGGGGTGGAGCAACGACTGGCTCGACGCCGCGCGCGACCGTCGCGTCGGGCGCGCGGACAAGCCGACCGTGACGGGCGCCGTCGCGCCCCGCGACCTCCGGACGGCCGCGTTCGCCGCCCTGGCCGGGTGCGTCGTCCTCTCCTTCGCGACGGGGCTCGTGCCGGGGCTGCTGCACGTCGCCGCGGTCGGCAGCGCCTGGTCGTACAACGCGCGGCTCAAGTCGACGCCCCTGTCGTGGCTGCCCTACGCCGTGAGCTTCGGCCTGCTGCCCGCGTTCGTCGTGGCCGCCGCGGGCGACGGCCGGGTCGTCGCCGGCTGGACGGTCGGCGCGGCCGCGCTGCTCGGCGTCGGCGCCCACCTCGCCAACGTGCTGCCGGACCTCGAGGACGACGCCGCCACCGGGGTGCGGGGCCTGCCCCACCGCCTGGGGCGGCGGGGCACGAGCGTGCTGGCGCCCGTGGTCCTCGCGGCGGGCAGCGTGGTGATCCTCCTCGGCCCGCCGGGCCCGCCCTCCGCGGCGTCGGTGACGCTCGCCGGCGGCGCGGTCCTGCTCGCCGCCCTCGCCGGGACCGTGGGGATCGTGCGACCGCACAGCCGCGCACCGTTCCTGCTGAGCCTGGCCGTGGCGGTGGTGTGCGTCGCGCAGCTCGTCCTCGCGGCCGACGCCGTGGCGCTCCCGGGCTGACCCGCCCCCACGGGCTGTGGACGGCGCCCCTGCGCCCCGACGCCGGCGCATAGCATCCGCAGGTGCCCCCGATCCTCCAGCGTGCCCGTGCCGAGGTCGCGCCCCACCGCCGCGCGGTGACGGGGGGAGCCGCCCTCGGGGCGGCGTGGGCGGTGTGGGCGAGCGGGCCCGGCTGGGCGACGCCGGCGCTCGTCGTGGCCGCCGTGGCGGGGGCCGCGCTCTGGGTGGTCGACGCCCGCACGCACCGGTTGCCGGACGCGCTCACCTACCCGGCGACGGCGGTCGCCGCCGCTCTGCTCGCCCTCGCGGCGCTCGCCGGCGGGACGTGGGACGCGGCGCTGCGGGCGCTCCTCGGCGGCCTCCTGCTCGGCGGAGCGTACCTCCTGCTGCACCTCGTCCACCGCGCGGGGATGGGGCGCGGCGACGCCAAGCTCGCCGTGCTCCTCGGCCTCGTCACCGCCTGGTTCGGCTGGTCGGCGCTCGTCGCCGCGACGGTGCTCCCGATCCTGCTCGGCGGGTGCGTGGCGCTCGTCCTCATGGTCACCCGGCGGGCGTCGCGCGGGACGGCGCTGGCCTTCGGCCCGTACCTGCTCGCCGGCGCGGCGCTCGCGGTGACGTTCGCGCGGCTGGCCGCCGCCTCGCCGTACTGACCCGGGGCACGCCGCCCGGTCACGCCGTCCGGTCGGCCAGCGCCTGGGCGAGGTCGGCGAGCGCCTCCTTCACCGGGCCGTCGGGCAGCGGCGCCAGCTCCGCGGCGGCCTCGCGCGCCCACCGGCCGGCGAGCGCGCGGGTCTCGGCGAGCACGTCGTGCGCCCGCAGCTCCGCGACGACGGCGGCGAGCGCGTCGTCGCCGTCGAGGTCGCCGTCGAGCCGGGCGACGAGCGCCGCGTCCGCCGCGGAGCCCTCGCCCCGCGCGACCCGCTGGCGCAGCAGCAGCACCGGCATCGTCGGCACGTGCTCGCGCAGGTCGGTGCCGGGCGTCTTGCCGGACTCGTCGCCGGACGACGCGATGTCGAGCACGTCGTCGGCGAGCTGGAACGCGACGCCCACCTTCTCGCCGTACGCCGCCACGGCCTCGACGACGGCGGGCTCGCAGCCGCCGAACATCGCGCCGAGGCGTGCCGACGTCGCGAGCAGCGACGCCGTCTTGTCGCTGAGCACCTGCAGGTAGTGCTCCACCGGGTCGTCGTCGGCCCCCGGCCCCATCGTCTCGTGCAGCTGGCCGAGGCACATGCGCTCGAACGTGCGCGACTGCAGCACCACCGCCTCCGGGCCGAGGCCCGCGACGAGCGCGGACGCCCGGGCGAAGAGGAGGTCGCCCACCAGGATCGCGACCGAGTTGCCCCACACCGTGTGCGCCGCGGGCGCCCCTCGGCGCAGCGGCGCGGAGTCCATGACGTCGTCGTG
This sequence comes from Isoptericola sp. NPDC019571, assembly GCF_044389385.1. Classification (NCBI taxonomy): domain Bacteria; kingdom Bacillati; phylum Actinomycetota; class Actinomycetes; order Micrococcales; family Promicromonosporaceae; genus Isoptericola; species Isoptericola sp. NPDC019571. The sequence goes on along the minus strand of NZ_JBIRXZ010000001.1, from coordinate 661,963 downwards.
GTACAGCGACGCGACCTGCGTGAGCTCCACGACGACGGCCGCGTCCACCAGCTCCGTGCGCGACCCGTCGCCCAGCTCGCCCGCGAGCAGCGTGAGCAGCGGGCGGAACCGCTTGCCTCCGGCAGCGACGAGGTGCCGCGACGCGTCGTCGGCCAGGGCGTCCGCCGAGGCCACGGCGGCGTCGAGCGCCGCGTCCACCCGCGTCATGCGCTCGGCGAGCCGGTCGGCGAGCGCCGGGTCGGACAGCGGGATCGCCGGCGGCGCCGGGGGCGGCGTGGGCCCGGGCCGGGGGGCCGAGGCGGAAGGAGCGCGAGTCACTGTCCGAACCTATCCGTCCGGGGCGCCGAACACCGCACCGAGACAGCGCTCGGCCGCGTCAGGTCGGACACCCCGGCACGAGCGTCGGGCCGGCGGCTCGTCCCCGGGTCGGCACACGGGCGCGCCGGCCCGGGGACGGGACGCCGACCCGGAGCCGTCAGGGACGGAACTGCGCCGCCTGGCCGACCAGGTCCAGCGCGCCCGCCGGGAGGATGCCGAGGAGCAGCACGCCCACCGCGCACACCGCGATCGCGAACGCCGCGGGGCCGCGCGAGCCGACCACCGTCACGACCGTCCGCGAGACGAGCGTGCGGGTCGCGGCGCCCGTCACGGTGGCGGTGCCGCCGCCCTGCTGGTCGCTCGCCGTCGTCCCCGGCGACGCCGCGCCCGCCGGTGCCGTGCCCTGCTCCCCGCCGGGCGGCGGGGTGAGGACCATGAGCACGATGACGCGGACGTAGAAGAACACGGAGACGGCGGATGCGAGCACGCCGAGCAGCGCGAGGGGCCACGCCCCCGCCTCGACGGCGGCCGAGAACACGCCGAACTTCGCCACGAACCCGGCCGTGAGCGGGATCCCCGCCATCGAGAGGAGGAACAGCGAGAACGCGGCGGTGAGCCACGGGGCCTTGCGGCCCAGGCCCGCCCACTGCGCGAGCCGCGTGGCCTCGCCCAGCACGACGCCGTCGTCGGGGACCGTCCCGGTCGCCCCGTCGCCGGTGTCGTCGCCCGACACCGTGCGCTCGCGCACCAGCGTCACGACCGCGAACGCGCCGACGGACGCGAGCCCGTAGGCGAGGAGGTAGAAGAGCACGGCCCGCGAGCCCGCCTCGTCCATCCCGACGACGCCGACCAGGAGGAACCCGGCGTGCGCGATCGCGGAGTACGCGAGCAGGCGCTTGACGTCGGTCTGCACGGCGCCGACCACGGTGCCGATCAGCATCGTGAGGATGGCGACCGCCCAGAGCGCCACCTCGACGTCGTGCCGGGTCGCGGGGTCCAGGCCGTTCGCGAGCGTGAACAGCACGCGCACCAGCGCGCCCATCGCGGCGGCCTTGGTGCACGCCGCCATGAACCCGGTGATCGGCGTGGGGGCGCCCTGGTACACGTCCGGGGTCCACGCGTGCAGCGGCGCGGCGCCGATCTTGAACAGCAGCCCGCTGAGCACCAGCAGCAGCCCGACCACCACCAGGGCCGGCATCGACCCCAGCGGCGAGACGGACGGGTCCGCGAGCACCTGGACCACGCCCTGCAGCCGCACGGTGCCGGCGAAGCCGTAGACGAGCGCGATGCCGAAGACGAAGAGCGCGGACGCGAAGGCGCCCAGCACGAAGTACTTGAACGCGGCCTCCTGGCTGAGCAGCCGGCGGCGGCGCGCCGTGGCGCACAGCACGTACAACGGCAGCGACAGCACCTCGAGCGCGACGAACATGACGATGAGGTCGTCGGTGGCCGGGAACAGCAGCATGCCGCCGGTCGAGAACAGCAGGAGCGGGTAGATCTCGGTCTGCTGCAGGCCCGCGCGGCGCGTCTCGTCCTCGTACGCGGTGCCCGGCACGGCGGCCGCGGCCGGCGCGAACGCGTCCTGGCCGGTCGTGGTGCGCTCCGCGACGACGAGCACGCCCAGCAGCGCGCACACGCCGATCACGGCCTGCACGCCCAGGCCGAACGGCGTCAGCAGGTACGACCCGCCGACCACGGAGAGCGCGTTCTCCTGCACCCGGTCCCACAGCAGCCCGACCGCCACGAGCGAGCCCGCGAGCGCCGCCAGGGTGAGCGTGAGCTGCGTCGTGCGGCGCGCCTTCTCGGGCACGAACGCCTCCAGCAGCACGCCGAGCACGCCCGCCGCCAGCACGATCAGCACCGGCGAGACGGCCGCCCAGTCGATGGGCGGGGCGACGAAGTCGTTCACAGCTGGCTCCCCTCGGTGATGACGCCGGACGCAGCAGGCTCGAGCACCGGTGGCGGATCGGTCTCCCCGACCTGCTCGACGGCGACCTCACCGGGCGCGCGCACGTAGTCGAGCACCGGACCGGGCACGAGGCCGAGCACGAGCAGCGCGCCGACGAGCACGCCGGCCACCGTCTTCTCGCGGCCGTCGAGGTCGCGCGCGGACGCGAGCTCCGGCGTCGTCTCCCCCGTGAACATGCGCTGGTACGTGAGCAGCACGTACACGGCGGCGAGGACGACGGCGGGCACGGCGACGATCACCGCGGCGGGCCAGCGGGCGTACGACCCGAGGAACACCATGATCTCGGAGACGAACGTCGCGAGGCCGGGCAGCGCGGCCGCGGAGAGGCCGGCCACGAGGAACGTGCCGCCCAGGATCGGCGCCACCGTGCGCAGGCCGCCGTAGTCGCCGATGAGCTGGCTCTGGCGCGGGTGCCGCGCGATCGCGAACCCGGCGACCAGGAACAGCGCACCGGTGGAGATGCCGTGGTTGAGCATCATCAGGCTGGACCCCGCGGTGCCCAGCGACGTGAACGTGAAGATGCCCAGGATGATGAACCCGAAGTGCGACACCGACGTGTAGCCGATGAGGCGCAGCACGTCGCTCTGGCCGATCGCGAGGACCGCTCCGTACAGGATCGAGATCACCGCGAGCACGATGACGAACGGCGCCGCCCACCGGCTCGCCTCGGGGAACAGCGGCAGGCAGAGGGTCAGCATCCCGAAGGTGCCCACCTTGTCGAGCACGCAGATGAGCAGCGTCGAGGTGCCGGGCGTCGCGTGCTGGGTGACGTCGGGCAGCCACGAGTGCACCGGGAACATCGGCGCCTTGATCGCGAACGCGAGGAAGAACGCGCAGAACATGAGCTTCTCGGCCGTGGGGTCGAGGGTCAGCCCGGTGAGGTTGTCGGTGAGGAAGGTCTGCGGCCCGCGGTCCGCGGCCGGCACCTGCAGGTAGAGCGCGATGACGCCCACCAGCATGACCAGGCCGCCGGCCAGCGAGAACAGCAGGAACTTCACCGCCGCGTACCGGCGCTGCGGCCCCTGCCCGAACCCGCCGATGAGGAAGTAGGCGGGGATCAGCATGGCCTCGAACACCACGTAGAAGAGGAACACGTCGCGCGCCACGAAGACCGTCACCATGAACGCCTCGAGCAGCAGCACGGTCGCGAGGTAGCGACGCAGCCGCACGTGGTCGCCGCCCTGCTCGCGCCAGGCCGCGAGGATCACCAGCGGCACGAGGCCCACCGAGAGCGCCACCAGCAGCAGGCCCACGCCGTCGACGCCGACGGCGTAGCTGGCGCCGATCGGCGGGATCCAGGAGTACGTCTCGGTGAGCTGGTGGGTCCCCGCGTCGCCGGTGTCGAAGGCCGCGAAGGCCCCGACCAGCAGGAGGACCTCCACCAGCGCGCCGACCAGCGCGACCGTGCGGGCGGCGCCGGCCCCGAACCGACCCCCGGTCACCGGGCCGGCGGCCGGGCGGCCTCTGCCCACCCCCGTGAGCGCCGTCGCGGCCGCGGCCACCAGCGGCCACACGATGAGGACCGTGAGCCAGGGGAACCCTGTGGACATCGTCATGCGTCCCCGTCCTTCGTCGTCGACGTCGTGTCCGGCGTCATGTTCGGCGTCATGTTCGGCGTCATCGCCATCGCTCCCGCCACCCCGATCAGCTCGCCAGGACCCACACGACCAGCCCGACGACGCCGAGGCCGCCGAGCATCGTCGCCGCGTACGACCGCACGTAGCCGTTCTGCATCCGCCGCAGCCGTGCGCCGAGGCGCCCGATGCCGCCCGCCAGGCCCAGCCAGCCGCCGTCGACCGCCGTGCGGTCCGAGTACACGAGCGCGCGGGTGAGGTACTGCCCCGGCCGCATCACGAGCGACTCGTTGACGGCGTCCTGGTACAGGTCGACCCGCGCCGCCCGCACGACGGCCGGCGCCGGCGGCGGCTCGACCGGCACCGCCGCGACCGCGTACTGCCGGAACGCGAGGAACGCGCCGAGCACCACCAGCACCAGGGTGAGCGTCATGAGCAGCCACACCGGCAGCACCGGCTCGTGGTGCTCCGCGTGCCCGGTGACCGGCTCCAGCCAGGTGACGAACCGGTCGCCCAGCGCCAGGATCCCGCCGAGGAACACCGACCCCGCGGCGAGGATGATCATCGGCCACGTCATGAGGCGCGGGGCCTCGTGCGGGTGCCGCACGGGGGCGCCGTCGTCCCCGGACCCTTCGTCGGGCCGCCACCGCCGGCGCCCCGCGAAGGTCATGAAGAACAGCCGCGACATGTAGTACGCGGTGATCCCGGCGCCGAGCAGCGCCGCCAGGCCGAACACCCACGGCCGCCAGCCCTCGCCGACGAACGCCGCCTCGATGATCTTGTCCTTCGACCAGAACCCGGAGAACGGCGGCACGCCCAGGATGGCGAGCCAGCCGAGCCCCATCGTGATCGCGGTGACCGGCAGCAGCCGGGCGAGCCCGCCGAAGCGGCGCATGTTCACGTCGTCGTCCATCGCGTGCATCACGGACCCGGCGCCGAGGAACAGCCCCGCCTTGAAGAAGCCGTGCGTGAGCAGGTGGAAGATCGCGAACGCGTACCCGATCGGCCCCAGGCCGGCGGCGAGCATCATGTAGCCGATCTGCGACATCGTCGACGCCGCGAGCGCCTTCTTGATGTCGTCCTTGGCGGTACCGACGACCGCCCCGAACAGCAGGGTCAGCGCGCCGACGATCGCGACGACGAGCTGCGCGTCCGGCGCGGCCTCGAGGATCGGGCCGGAGCGCACCAGCAGGTACACGCCGGCGGTCACCATCGTCGCCGCGTGGATCAGCGCGGACACCGGCGTCGGGCCCGCCATCGCGTCCCCGAGCCACGCCTGCAGGGGCAGCTGCGCCGACTTGCCGCACGCCGCCAGCAGCAGCATGAGGCCGATCGCCGTCATCACGCCCTGGCCCGCCGCCGTCGCCCCCTCGCCGGCCGCCGGCAGCACCGTGCCGAAGCTCAGCGAACCGAAGGTCGCGAGCAGCAGCATCATCGCGACGATGAGCCCCATGTCGCCGACGCGGTTCATGACGAACGCCTTCTTGCCCGCGACCGCGTTCTCCCGCTTGCCGTCCCAGAACCCGATGAGCAGGAACGACGCCAGGCCCACGCCCTCCCAGCCGACGAAGAGCAGCAGGTAGGAGTCCGCGAGCACCAGCAGCAGCATCGCCGCGACGAACAGGTTGAGGTACCCGAAGAACCGGCGCCGGTCGACGTCGTGGTCCATGTACGCCACCGAGTACACGTGGATCAGCGTGCCGACGAACGTCACGAGCATCACGAACGTCATCGACAGCGGGTCCACCTGGAACCCGAGGTCCACGTGCAGGGCCCCCGCGTCGATCCACGTGCCCACGGTGTGGGTGCCCACCCGCTGGTCAGCGGGGGTGCCGAGCATGTCGAGCAGCATCACCAGCCCGACGACGAACGTCGCCGCGCTCGCGAGCACACCCAGCCAGTGCCCCCACCGGTCGGTGCGCCGGCCGGCGACCAGCAGCACGAGGGCGCCGATCATCGGGGTCGCGACCAGCCAGGGGGCGAGGGAGAGAGTCTGCATCGTCGTCTGCGTGTCCACAGGTCGCCTCTCAGCTGTGCAGCAGGTTGACGTCGTCGACCGAGGCCGACCGGCGGGAACGGAAGATCGTGATGATGATCGCGAGCCCCACCACGACCTCGGCCGCGGCGACCACCATCACGAAGAAGGCGAGCACCTGGCCCGTCACGTCGCCGTGGATGCGCGCGAACGTCACGAACGCGAGGTTGGTGGCGTTGAGCATGAGCTCCACGCCCATGAACACCACGATGGCGTTGCGCCGCAGCAGCACCGTCGCCGCGCCGATCGCGAACAGGATCGCGGCCAGCCCCAGGTAGTGGGTGATCTCCATCAGCGCACCTCCCCGTCCTCGTCGCCCTCGTCGGTCGTGCCCGCGTCGGTCGTGCCCGTCGCGACCGGGTCGCCCACCTGCTCGACCGTGGCGTCCGCCGCCGGGCCGACGCCGAGGAGGCGCAGGTCGTCACGCGCCACGAGCGTCTCCTCCTCGGCGAGGACCGCCGTGGCCGACCGTTCCTGCCCGCGGATGCGCAGCACGCGCGGCACGGAGTGCGGCAGCGGCTCGCCGTCGGGGCCGAGCGCCGGCGTGTCCATGGCGTTGTTCTGCGCGTAGACGCCGGGCGCGGGCAGCGGCGTGAGCGTGCTGCCCTGCGGCAGGGCGGCCACGCGCGCGGCCGCGAGGACGCGCTGGGTGGGCCGCACGCTGAGCCGACGACGGTGCGTGAGCACCAGGCCGGCCAGCGCGGCGGTGACCAGCAGGACGCCGACCACCTCCATCGCGAGGACGTAGTCGCCGAGCAGCACCCGGGCCAGGGCCACCGGGTTGGTGAGCTCCTCGGTCGCGGCCAGCCCGACCGCGGGCGGGAACGCCGCCTGTGCGATCACGCCCAGCAGCACGACGACCAGCCCGAGCCCGAGCAGCACGCCCAGCCAGCGCTGGCCCCTGATCGTCTCGGTCAGCGAGTCGGCGGAGTCGACGCCCACCAGCATCAGCACGAACAGGAAGAGCATCATCACGGCGCCCGTGTAGACGACGACCTGCACGACGCCGAGGAACGGCGCCTCCTGCGCCACGTAGAGGATGGCCAGCCCGACCATCACGAACATCACGCACACCGCGGCGTGCACCGCCTTGCGGGCGAACAGCAGCCCGAGCGCGGCGAGCACCATGAGCGGCGCGAGCACCCAGAACAGCGCGGCCTCCGCGCCCGACGCCGTCACCGCGGGCCGTCCGTCAGGTCAGGGGTGGGGAGCGTCGCGACGTGCCCGCCCTCGGCGGCCTGCCGGGTCGCGACGGCGGCCTTGGTGGCGCTGCCGCGCAGCCGGTGCCGGCGCGGGGTCGGGGGCGGCGCGTCCCCGTGTACCACGCGGGCGGCGGCGTCCAGGGTCGGGTCGTCCGGCCGGTGCTCGCGGACCCAGTCGACCTGCTGCGCCGTCGGGGCGGTGACCTCGCCGCGGTAGTACTCCGTGTCCGTGGTCCCCTCGACCATCGGGTGCGGCGCGGCGAGCATCCCCTCCGCGAGCGGGGCGAGCAGGTCCTGCTTCTCGTAGATCATCCCGGCGCGGTCGGGGCCGGCGAGCTCGTAGTCGTTCGTCATCGTGAGCGCCCGGGTGGGGCACGCCTCGATGCACAGCCCGCAGAAGATGCAGCGCAGGTAGTTGATCTGGTAGACGCGGCCGTAGCGCTCGCCGGGCGACATGTGCTCGCCGTCGGGCAGCTCCGCGTTGTCCGCGCCCTCCACGTAGATCGCGTCCGCGGGGCACGCCCACGCGCACAGCTCGCAGCCGATGCACTTCTCCAGCCCGTCCGCGTAGCGGTTGAGCTGGTGGCGCCCGTGGTACCGGCGCTGCGGCGCCGTCTTCTTGCGCGGGTACTGCTCGGTCACCGTGGGCCGGAACATCGACGAGAACGTCACGCCGAACCCGGCCACCGGGGCGAACAGCTCCCCCAGCGGCCCCTTGGACGGGCGCAGCGGCTCGTACGGCTTGTCGGTCATCGCGTCTCCTCGGATCGGTCGACGGCGGGGTCGGGGGCGGCGGACGCGCCCGGGACGTCGGCGGCCTGCATCACGTGCCGGCGCGCGCGGGGCGACGGCGGCAGGGCCTGGCCGGGCAGCGGCGGCACGGGGAACCCGTCCGCGAAGGCGTCGAAGTCGCCGGCCGGACGACGCGCGTCCCCCGGTGGTCCGGCGCCGTCGGCGGCCTTCGCCTTCCGGTCGGGCCACAGCCACAGGAGGCCGATGACGACCACCGCCGCGACGGCGACGCCGGTGATGAGCTGGGTGCGGGTGACGCCCGCCAGGCCGAGGTACTGGAACACGCTCAGCACCACGACCCACACCAGCGCGACCGGGATGAGCACCTTCCAGCCGAACGACATGAACTGGTCGTAGCGCAGCCGCAGCAGCGTGCCGCGCACCCAGACGAACACGAACATGACCAGCCAGAGCTTGACCAGGAACCACAGCACCGGCCACCAGCCGGTGTTGAACATCCCGTCGTTGATCGCCGACAGCGGCCACGGTGCTCGCCAGCCGCCCAGGAACAGCGTGGTGGCGACCGCGGAGACGTTGAGCATGTTGATGTACTCCGCCAGGAAGAACCAGGCGAACTTCATCGAGCTGTACTCGGTCATGTAGCCGGAGACGAGCTCGCCCTCGGCCTCCGGCAGGTCGAACGGGAGGCGGTTGGTCTCGCCGATCATCGAGATGACGTAGACGACGAACGCGGGCAGCAGCGGCAGGAACCACCAGATGCTGGTCTGCGAGGCCACGATCTGGGAGGTGGACATCGAGCCGGCCATGATGAACACGCTGACCAGCGAGAGCCCCATGGCGAGCTCGTACGAGATCACCTGGGCCGTGGACCGCACGGACCCGAGCAGCGGGTAGGTGGAGCCGGAGGACCAGCCGCCCAGCACGATGCCGTAGACGCCCATCGACGCGCACGCCAGCACGTACAGGACGGCGACGGGGAAGTCGGTGAGCTGCGCCGGCGTCGAGTAGTCGGTGAACGGGATCGTCACCTCGGGGCCGAACGGGATGACCGCGAACACGAGCAGCGCGCAGAACACCGAGATCATCGGCGCCAGCAGGTACACGATCCGGTCCGCCCGGGTGACGTTCACGTCCTCCTTGAGCAGCAGCTTCATCGCGTCCGCGAGCGACTGCAGCAGGCCGAACGGGCCGTGCCAGTTGGGCCCCGGGCGCACCTGCATGCGCGCCACGACCCTGCGCTCGAACCAGATCGCGAAGAGCACGCTGGTCAGCAGGAAGACGACGATGAGCACCGCCTTGATCAGCGACACCCACAGCCAGTCGTTGCTGAAGTCGGACGCGACGCCGGGGATCATGCGGCCCCTCCCTGTGCCTTCTCGTCGGTCGAGCCTGGGACCCCGCCGGCGGCGACCGCCTCCGGCGCGCCGATCCGCACCAGGTCGCCCGGCGCGGCGCCGAGCGCGTCGTGCACGCGGCACCCGCGCGACGCGAGCGGCAGCCACACCACGTGGTCGACCATCTCCGTGATGGCGACGGGCACCGTCACGGCGCCGCGGTCGGTGGCCACGGTCACGCGGTCGCCGTCGTACACGTCGACGGCGGCCGCCGTGGCCGCGGACATCCGTGCCACGGGCCGCTTGGCGGTGCCGGCGAGGAACTGCTCGCCGTCCTGCAGGGCGCCGTCGTCGAGCAGCAGGTGCCAGCTCGCCAGCACGGCGGACCCGGTCGGCACCGCGGGCGGCTCGACCGGCTCCCCCTCCGGTGCCGGCACGCGCGCCCCGCCCCAGGCCGGCAGCGCCGCGATCGCGCGGTGCGCGTCGAGCGGGGTCGCCGCGCCGAGCGCGACGCCGGCCTGGTCGGCCAGCGCGTCGAGCACGCGGTGGTCGGGCAGCGCCGACGACTCCAGCGCCTGGCCGAACGCGCGGACGCGCCCCTCCCAGTTCCAGTACGACCCCGCCCTCTCGACGGGAGGAGCAACAGGAAGCACGACGTCGGCAAGCTCGACGGCTTCGGTCCTCCGGACCTCGAGCGAGACCACGAAGCCCGCGGCCTCGAGCGCGCGCCGGGCGTGCGCGGGGTCGGGCAGGTCGGCGAGCTCCACCCCGCCGACGAGGACGCCGCCGAGCTGCCCGACGGAGAGCCCGTCGAGGATCTCCGCGACGTCGCGGCCCGGGGCGGCCGGCAGCGCGTCGGCGTCGACGCCCCACGCCGCGGCCACCTCGGCGCGGGCCGCGGGGTCGGTCAGCGGTCGTCCGCCGGGCAGCAGCCCGGGCAGGAGGCCCGCCTCGACGCCCCCGCGCTCCCCCGCGCGGCGCGGGATCCAGGCGACGCGGGCCCCGGTGGCCTCCGCGAGCCGCAGGGCCGCCCCGTAGGCGCCGGGGGCCGACGCGAGCCGCTCACCCACGAGGATCAGCGCGCCGGGCGTCGCGAGCCCGTCGGCGACGGCGCCCAGCGTGGCGGTGTCGGAGTCGGCGGGCACGAGCCCGCCGCCGGCGCGGGTGGCGAGGATGCCCAGCCACTCGGCCTCGGTGCCGGGCGCGGCGGGCAGCAGCTCGCCGTCGAGCCGGGCGAGACCACGGCTCGCGAACGGGGCGACGGCCCACACCCTGGTGCCGTGCTTGCGCACCCCCTTGCGCAGCCGCAGGAAGGTGACGCCGGCCTCCTCCTCGGCCTCGAGGCCGGCGAGCAGCACGGCGGGCGCGGCCTCGACGTCGCCGAAGGTCACGCCGACGCCGGTGCCCGCCACCGCGTGGCCCAGGAACGCCGTCTCCTCCGCCGAGCCCACGCGGGCCCGCAGGTCGACGTCGTCGGTGCCGAGCACGGTGCGCGCGTACCGCGACCAGGCGAACGCGTCCTCGACGGTCAGCCGTCCGCCGGGCAGCACCCCGACGCCGCCGGCCGCACGGGCGGCGGCCAGGCCCTCGGCGGCGAGCTCGAGCGCCTCCACCCACGACGCGGGCCGCAGCTCGCCGCGCGACACGACGGTGCCGTGCGCGTCCAGCACGCGGTCCCGCACCAGCGGGACGGTGAGCCGGTCGGGCGCCGCCTGCCACGTGAACGCGAAGCGGTCCTTGTCGGTGATCCACTCCTCGTTGACCGCCGGGTCCTCCCCCGACAGCCGGCGCAGCACCACGCCGCGCCGGTGGTCGACGCGGATCGCGGAGCCGCACGAGTCGTGCTCGGAGATCACCGGCGTCGACACCAGGTCGAAGGGCCGGGAGCGGAACCGATAGGCCGCGCCGGTGAGCGCGCCCACCGGGCAGATCTGCACGGTGTTGCCGGAGAAGTACGACGCGAACGGCTGACCGCCGTCCGTCGCCGCGGCCGACCCGAACGTCTCCTCGGCGGGCTCGCCGGGCGGCGGCGTGAAGTCCAGCACCGTCTCGTCGAACCGGCCGATCTGCTGGTGCGCGCCGCGCTCCTGCAGCGCGATGAACGCGTCGCCTGCGATCTCGTCGCTGAACCGGGTGCAGCGCTGGCACAGCACGCAGCGCTCGCGGTCCAGCAGGATCTCGGTGGACACGGCGATCGGCTTGGGGAAGGTGCGCTTGACGTCCTCGAACCGGGTCTCGGCGCGACCGTTGCTCATCGCCTGGTTCTGCAGCGGGCACTCGCCGCCCTTGTCGCACACCGGGCAGTCCAGCGGGTGGTTCATGAGCAGCAGCTCCATGACCCCGTGCTGCGCCTTGTCCGCGACCGGCGACGTGCGCTGCGTCTTGACGACCATGCCGGGCGTGACCGTCATCGTGCACGACGCCTGCGGCTTCGGCATGGGCCGCACGTTGCCCTCGCGGTCGGGCATCGCGACCTCGACCAGGCACTGCCGGCACGCGCCCGCGGGCTCGAGCAGCGGGTGGTCGCAGAACCGCGGGATCTGGATGCCCACCTGCTCGGCCGCGCGGATGATCAGCGTGCCCTTCGGCACCGTCACCTCGACCTCGTCGATGGTGAGCGTGACCGTCTCCACCGGGGGCGCGGCCGCGGTGGACTTGTCCGTGGTCGCCGTCATCAGTGACCTCCCGCCCCGGCGAGCGCCGGCGACTGCTTGGGGGTGTACGGGAACAGGGCGCTGGCGCGCGGGTCGAAGGGGCACCCGCGGCCGTCGATGTGCGCCTGGTACTCGTCGCGGAAGAGCTGGACGCTCGACGTCACGGGCGACGTCGCGCCGTCGCCGAGCGCGCAGAACGCGCGGCCGAGGATGTTGTCGCACAGGTCGAGCAGGAGGTCGACGTCGCGCTCCTCGCCCTGGCCGGCCTCGATGCGGTGCAGCACCTGCTTGAGCCAGTAGGTGCCCTCGCGGCACGGCGTGCACTTGCCGCACGACTCGTGCGCGTAGAAGTCGGTCCACCGGCTCACCGCACGGACGACGCACGTCGTGTCGTCGAAGAGCTGCAGCGCCCGGGTGCCGAGCATCGACCCCGCCGCCCCCACCGACTCGTAGTCGAGCGGGGTGTCGAGGTGGTCGGCCGTGAACAGCGGAGTCGACGACCCGCCCGGCGTCCAGAACTTCAGCTCGTGCCCGGCCCGCATCCCGCCGGCCAGGTCGAGCAGCTCGCGCAGCGTGATCCCGAGCGGCGCCTCGTACTGCCCCGGCCGGGTCACGTGCCCGGACAGGGAGAACAGGCCGTGCCCCTGCGACTTCGCGGTGCCCATGCCGGCGAACCAGTCGGCACCGCGCGCGACGATGCCCGGGACCGACGCGATGGACTCGACGTTGTTCACCACCGTGGGCCGCGCGTACAGGCCCGCGACGGCGGGGAACGGCGGCTTGAGCCGCGGCTGGCCGCGCTTGCCCTCGAGCGAGTCGAGCAGCGCCGTCTCCTCGCCGCAGATGTAGGCGCCGGCGCCGGCGTGCACGGTGACGTCCAGGTCGAAGCCGGTGCCGAGCACGTCCTTGCCGAGGAACCCGGCGTCGTACGCCTCCTGCACCGCGGCCATCAGCCGCCGGTACACGTGCAGCACCTCCCCGCGCACGTACACGAACGCGTGGTGGCAGCCGATCGCGTAGCTGGTGATCGCGATGCCCTCCACCAGGTGCTGCGGGCTCGCCAGCATGAGCGGGATGTCCTTGCAGGTGCCGGGCTCGGACTCGTCCGCGTTGACCACGAGGTAGCGCGGGCCGCCGTCCGGCGGGGGCAGGAAGCCCCATTTCATGCCGGTCGGGAAGCCGGCGCCGCCGCGGCCGCGCAGCCCGGAGTCCTTGACCGTCTGCACGAGGTCCGCGGGCTCCATCGTCAGGGCCTTGCGCAGCCCGGCGTACCCGCCGGCGGCCTCGTACGACGCCAGCTTCCACGACCGGTCGGCGTCCCACGTGTCCGTGAGCACCGGCATGAGGTCAGTCATCGCTGCCACCCTTCTCCGGCTCGGGGTTCGCGTCGCCGCCCGACGGCGAGCGGCCGGGGCTCTCGTCCCCCGGCGCGGCGGGCTTGCGCTCCGCGCTCGACTGCGCCGTCCCGGTCTCCGGGGGCACCTCGGCGGCCGAGCCGGTCGAGCCCCCGTCGGTGGTCTCGGCAGGCTGGACCGACGAGGGCTCACCGCCGTCGACGGCGGCCGCGGCGCGCGCCAGGCGCAGGCCGGCGAGCGTCGGCTCCCCCGCGCCCACGCCCTCGTCGGCGCGGCCGTCGGTGAACCCCGCGAGCACGCGGCTCATCTGCTTGAAGCCGCACACCGACGACGCGCCGCGCGTGGGCGCCACCTCCTCGCCCGCCCGCAGGCGGTCGGCGAGGTCCGTGGCCGACTCCGGCGTCTGGTTGTCGAAGAACTCCCAGTTGACCATCACGACCGGCGCGTAGTCGCAGGCGGCGTTGCACTCGACGCGCTCGAGCGTGATCGCGCCGTCGTCGGTGGTCTCGTCGTGCCCGACGCCGAGGTGCTCGCTCAGCTCGTCGAAGATGGCGTCACCGCCCATCACCGCGCACAGCGTGTTGGTGCACACGCCCACGGTGTAGGTGCCGTTGGGGTGCCGCTTGTACTGGGTGTAGAAGGTGGCGACGGCGCTCACCTCGGCGGGCGTCATCTCGAGCTGCTCGGCGCAGAACAGGATGCCGTCGCGGCTCACGTACCCGTCCACCGACTGCACCAGGTGCAGCATCGGCAGCAGGCCGGAGCGCGGGTCCGGGTAGCGCGCCTTGACGGCCGCGGCGTCGGCGGCCAGCGACGCGAGCGTGTCGGCGTCGTACCGCGTGGCCGAGCGGGCGCTCGTGGGTTCTGCCGTCATCGGTCGACCCCTCCCAGCACGGGGTCCAGGGAGGCGACGGCGACGACGACGTCGGCCACCTGGCCGCCCTCGCACATCACCGACACGGCCTGGAGGTTGTTGAACGACGGGTCGCGGAAGTGCGCCCGGTAGGGCTTGGTGCCGCCGTCGGACACCGCGTGCACGCCCAGCTCGCCGCGCGGGTGCTCGACGGTCTGCCACACCTGCCCGGCCGGCACCCGGAACCCCTCGGTGACGAGCTTGAAGTGGTGGATCAGGGCCTCCATCGAGGTGCCCATGATCTGGCGGATGTGGTCGAGCGAGTTGCCCTGCCCGTCGGCGCCGATCGCGAGCTGCGCCGGCCACGCGATCTTCTTGTCCGCCACCATGACCGGCGCCCCCGACGTCGCCTCGAGACGGGTGAGCGCCTGCTCCACGATGCGCAGCGACTGGTAGCACTCCTCCAGGCGCAGCACCACGCGGGAGTAGCAGTCCGCGTCGGTCGACGTCGGCACGTCGAAGTCGTACGTCTCGTACCCGGAGTACGGGAACGCCTTGCGCACGTCGTAGGGCAGCCCCGTGGAGCGCAGCACCGGTCCGGTGACGCCCAGCGCCATGCAGCCGGCGAGGTTGAGCACGCCGACGTCGGTGAGGCGCGCCTTGAAGATGGGGTTCGCGAGCATGAGGTCGCCGAGCTGGCCGAGGTACTGGCGGATCTTCGGCAGCGCCGCCCGCACCTGGTCCTCGAAGCCCTCCGGCACGTCCTGCGCCACGCCGCCCGGACGCACGTACGCGTGGTTCATGCGCAGCCCGGTGACGGCCTCGAACAGCCGGAGGATCTCCTCGCGGGCGGTGAAGCCGATCGTCATGACCGTCGTCGCGCCCATCTCGTTGCCGCCCGTGCCCAGGCACACGAGGTGGGACGCCACCCGGTTGAGCTCCATCATCAGCACGCGGATGATCGACGCCCGCTCCGGCACGTCGTCGGTGACGCCGAGCAGCTTCTCGGTCGCGAGGCAGTACGCCGTCTCCTGGAACAACGGAGCCAGGTAGTCCATCCGGGTGCAGAACGTGGTGCCCTGCGTCCAGGTGCGGAACTCCATGTTCTTCTCGATGCCGGTGTGCAGGTAGCCGATGCCGCAGCGGGCCTCGGTGACCGTCTCGCCGTCGATCTCGAGCATGAGGCGCAGCACGCCGTGCGTGGACGGGTGCTGCGGGCCCATGTTGACGACGATGCGCTCCTCGCCCACGGCCTCGCGGGCGATCTCGTCCCAGTCGCCGCCGGACGCCTCGAAGCCGGGGATGCCCGGGTCGAACTCGTCGTCGGTCGGCGGCCGCGTCGCGGTGTAGGTGGCGGAGCTCATGAGTACGACCTCCTCGTATCCGGCGGCGGCACCGTGGCGCCCTTGTACTCCACGGGGATGCCGCCGAGCGGGTAGTCCTTGCGCTGGGGGTGGCCCGGCCAGTCGTCGGGCATCTCGATGCGTGCCAGGCCCGGGTGGCCGTCGAAGACGATCCCGAAGAAGTCCCAGGTCTCGCGCTCGTGCCAGTCGTTGGTCGGGTACAGCGACGTGGTGGAGGGGACGTGCGGGTCGGCGTCGGGCACCGACACCTCGAGCCGCACGCGGCGGCCGTGCGTCACCGAGGTGAGGTGGTAGACGGCGTGCAGCTCGCGGCCCGTGTCGTCGGGGTAGTGCACGCCCGAGACTCCGAGACTGAGCTCGAACCGCAGGTCCTGGTCGTCGCGCAGCGCGCGGCAGACGGCGAGCAGGTGCTCGCGCGCCACGTGCAGCGTGAGCTCGGCGTGCGGGCTCGGCGGGTCGGTGTGCGGGTCGACGACGACGCGCTCCACGGCGACGTCGAACGCGACGCCCTGCTCGCCGAGCACCTCGGCGAGCACGTCCACGGCCTCGTCGAACCAGCCGCCGTACGGCCGCGTCGCGGCGCCGGGCATCGCGACCGGCTGCACCAGGCCGCCGTACCCGGACGTGTCGCCGGAGCCGCGGACGCCGAACATGCCGCGCCGCACCTCGACGACCTCCGGCCCGCGCCCGCCCCGGCCGGCCTGCTCGCTGCCCGGCACCAGCTCCCCGGAGCGGGGCCCCAGGACCTCCTCGGGCTGCGGGACGGGCCTGTCCGCCGCGGACCCGCCCGCCGTCGTGCCGTCGTTCATCGCAGCAGCCCCTTGAGCTCGAACGTCGGGGTGGCCTCGAGCGCCGCCGCCTCGGCGGCCGCGGCCGCCTCCTTGCGGTTCACGCCCAGCGGCGAGTCCTGGATGTGCTGGTGCAGCGCGAGGATCGCGTTGATGAGCATCTCCGGGCGCGGCGGGCAGCCGGGCAGGTACACGTCGACCGGCACGATGTGGTCGACGCCCTGGACGATCGCGTAGTTGTTGAACATGCCGCCGCTGGACGCGCACACGCCCATGGACAGCACCCACTTGGGCTCGCTCATCTGGTCGTAGACCTGCCGCACGACGGGCGCCATCTTCTGGCTCACCCGTCCCGCGACGATCATGAGGTCCGCCTGCCGCGGCGACGCCCGGAAGACCTCCATACCGAACCGCGACAGGTCGAACCGCGACGCGCCGGCCGCCATCATCTCGATGGCGCAGCACGCCAGTCCGAACGTCACCGGCCACACGGACGCCTTGCGCAGGTAGCCCGCCAGGTCCTCGATCGTCGTCAGCAGGAAGCCCGACGGAGCCTCTTCCAGGCCCATGACCCCTCCCCTTCGTGAACATCGGTGCCGGATCCTCGGCGCCGATGCCGTCCGTAGTGCCGTGTCGTGCTGGGTGGTGCAGGTCGTGCTGTCGTGCGGTGGTGCTGGCCGTGCGCCCGGGCCTAGACCCAGGTGAGGCCGCCGCGCCGCCACTCGTAGACGAACGGCACGGTGATGAGGGCGAGGAACGTGAGCATCGCGACGAGGCCGAAGCCGGCCAGCACGGCGAAGTCCACCGCCCACGGGTAGAGGAAGACCACCTCGATGTCGAAGACGATGAACGTCATCGCCACCAGGTAGTACTTGACCGGGAGCCGGCCGCCGCCGACCGCGTGCGGCGTCGGCTCGATGCCGCACTCGTAGGCGTCGAGCTTCGCCCGGTTGTAGCGCTTGGGCCCGATGACGGCGCTCGCCGCCACGCCGCCCACGGCGAGCACCAGGGCCACGCCCATGAGCATGAGGACCGGCACGTACGGGTTCGTCATCGCCGGTCCCCCGTCCGCACGGCCGCACGCTTCTCGACCTCGTGCATCTCGACCACTCCCTTGTGCTCGTGTGCGCTCATGCTCTGCTGGCCTCGCCCGATCGTCGTGCCGCGCTCATGCCGACGGGACCACCCTCGTGAGCCCCGCGATGACCCGGTCCACCCAGTCACCGCCGCGCGGCTCGTAGCAGTCGGACAGCAGCTTGAGCACGAACCGCATGACCACCGGCCGCGGCAGCCCGTGCTTCACGCAGATCCGCATGATCTGCGGGTGCTCGATGAGCCGCACGAACCAGCGGCCCAGCGTGTAGTAGCCGCCCAGGTCGGCCCGCATCCGGTCGGCGTACGACGCGAGCGTCCGCTCGCGCGCGTCGTCCGTGGCTCGGGTGCGCGCCTGCGCGATCGCGTCGGCGGCGACCCGGCCCGCCTGCAGGGCGTAGGCGATGCCCTCGCCGTTGAACGGGCTGACCATCCCGGCCGCGTCGCCCACCAGCACCGCGCCGTCGCGGTACAGCGGGGTGCGGTTGAAGCCCATCGGCAGCGCGGCCCCGCGGACCGGCCCCACCTGGTTCTCGGGGGTGAACCCCCACTCGGCGGGGGCGTTGCGCATCCAGGCCCGCATCATGCCCTTGTAGTCGTGACCGTTCGCGGACTGCCGCGCGGGGGTGGAGCTCACGGACCCCAGGCCGACGTTGGCCGTGCCGTCGCCGAGCGCGAAGATCCAGCCGTAGCCGGGCAGCAGGTTCGAGGCGCCGGGCGCGCCGTCCCACAGCTCGAGGTGCGACTCCATCCACGCGTCCTCGTGCCGGGAGGTGCCCTCGGTGCGGAAGTACGTGCGCACCGCCGTGCCGAGCGGGCGGTCGTCGCGGCGGGCGACACCGAGCCCCGTCGCGAGGCGTGAGGAGACGCCGTCGGCGGCGACGACGACGGGCGCCCGGTAGGTGGTCTCGGCGCCGTCGGCGCGCCCCCGGACGTCGAGGGCCTGCGCCCGCACGCCCAGGACGCGGCCGTCGCGCTCGTCGAGGACCGGTCCGGTCACCTTGGTCCGTTCGAGCAGCTTGGCGCCGCTCGCCTGCGCGTGCTGCGCGAGCCGGTGGTCGAGCGACGTCCGGGCGCGGGCCATGCCGTAGCCCGGGTACGAGTCGACGTCGGGCCAGGGCAGCTCCCACGACCGGGCGCCGGCGACCACGCGCAGGCCCTCGTTGCGGATCCACCCGTCGTCCTCGCGGGTGCCGAGCCCCATGCGGGCCAGCTCGCCGACGGCGCGGGGCGTCAGCCCGTCGCCGCACACCTTGTCGCGAGGGAAGGAGGCCTTGTCGAGCAGGAGCACGTCGAGGCCCGCGGCGGCGCACCAGTGGGCCGTGGACGAACCGGCCGGGCCGGCGCCCACGACGATGACGTCGGCGTCGTCGACGCGACCTGACCGCACGTGCTCACCTCGCTCCCTCGAGCGCCCCGGCGACGGTGCCGGAGTCGATTTGTGAACCCCATCACAACTCTTGCGAGCACTCTAGTCACGTTCTGGCGGCGCTGTGTAGGAAGGCAACCCTTCCTTCGCCCGACGACGCGCCGCCGGGCCGCGGGACGGCGCGTCCCCGCAGGTCCCGCAGGGTGCCGCCGTCGGCATGTCGCGGGGTGCGTACGACGGCGGTCGTGCCTACGGTCGTGCGCACGACCCACGACAACGACCGCCGGACGACCCGGCAGCACGACCCGGCAGCACGACCATCAGGGAGGCGTGACACATGAAGGCAGGACCGGCATTCGTCGTCGGCGCGGCACTCGGCTACCTGCTCGGCACCGAGAAGGGCCGGCAGCAGCTCGACAAGGCCAAGGACTGGGCGACGGAGACCTGGAACGACCCGCGCGTCCAGGCCAAGGTCTCGGACGTCACGAGCAGCGTGACCGAGTTCGCCAAGGAGCAGGGCAGCACCCTCATGGACCGCACGGCCGGCAACTCACCCAGCTGACCACGATCTGTTCGGCAGGGGGTGGATCAGGTCGGCACGTGACGTTGCCGAGCTGATCCACCCCCTGCCGAACGGACGACGACCGACGGTCAGTGTCAGCGGGCCGCCGAGACCTCCGCGTCGTCGAGGTCCGCGCCGTAGCGCTCCTTCTCGATCTCCTTGAGGCTCTTGCCCGCGGTGTCGGGCGTCCAGACGACGCCGATCACCAGCGAGGCGACGAGCAGCGCGACCATGATCCCGCCCACGAAGGGCACGCCCTGCTCGGCGAGCATCGTCGGGAACAGGTAGCTCAGCAGGCCGACCGCGATGCGGGCGACGAAGAACAGCACGCCCTGCGCCGACGCGCGGTACGCCGTCGCGAAGAGCTCGGCGGTCCACAGCGCGTAGAACGCCTGGGCGCCGATGCCGGCGGACACGCCCCACAGGACGGCGTACGCGATGAGCAGCGGCATCGAGACGTGCGGCACGAAGGCGAGGATCATCCACGCCGCGACGGCCATCACCGCGCCGATGCCGTAGAGCAGGCGGCGGCTCACCCGGTCGCCGTACTTCATGAAGCCCCAGAACGTGGCCGCCGACGTCAGGCCCCACACCAGCACCTGCAGCAGGTTCTGCGCGACGGCGCTCTCGACGCCGGCCGTCTGGTAGACGCGCGGCATGAAGATGCCGGCCTGCCCGGCCACCGTGTTCCACAGGGCGTAGACGCCGACGAGGAACAGCAGCGCCTTGACGTTCTGCGGGTGCGAGATCAGCTCGCGGAAGCCGCGGCGCTTGCGACCGAGCGCGACCTGCTTGGCGTTGGACTCCTTCCAGACGTCCGACTCCGCCAGCCCGCGCCGCACCCACCAGGTGACGAACGCGATGACGAACAGGTGCGCGAAGATGATGCGGCTGCCCAGCAGGCCGAGGGGGACCAGCGCCGTCGCGAGCACGAAGCCGACGAACGGGCCGAGCGACCACGCGAGCTGGGCGGTGCCGACGTGCCTGGCGCGCTGGTCGTCGGGAGCCTCCTCCGCGATGTACGTCCACGCGACGGGCACGCCCGCGCCGACGGCGACGCCCGTGAGCACGATGCCGACGAACAGCATCCACGGGGCGCCGGCGAACACGATGAAGGCCGTGCCGAGCATGTAGAGCAGCAGGTCGTAGGTGTAGATGAACTTGCGCCCGTACCGGTCGCCGAGGGGGCCGCCGATCATGGCGCCCACCGCCGCGCCGAACGCGTTGGCGCTCAGGGCCGCGGCGAGCCCGACGGCGAGGTTGCTCAGCCCGAAGTGCTCCTGCCAGAGCGTGAGGCTGGTGGCGAGCGCGATGATCGAGCCCGCCTCGATGTAGTTGGACATCGCGACCGCGACCGTCGCCCGGTAGCCGTGCAGGCGGGTGCCGCCGCCCGCCGTCGCGCCGTGTGGTGTCGTCATCGACCGTGCCTTCCCTGCGTACGTCGTCGTGCCGATCGTCTTTGAATCGTTTCAGGATCGGATCGACGATACGCCGGGGCCCGCGAGGGCGTCAAAGCCCGAGGTGGGGACCGCCCGACGGCGGTCAGGCCGGGCGCACGGCCCGGTGCAGCGCCACGATGCCGCCGGTGAGGTTGCGGTACGACACGCGGTCCCAGCCGGCGTCGAGGAGAAGCCGGCCGAGGGCGGCCTGGTCGGGCCAGCCCCGGATGGACTCGGCGAGGTAGTCGTACGACCCGCGGTCGCGCGTCACGGCGCCCGCCACCACCGGCAGCGCGCGCATCAGGTACTCCATGTACACCGTGCGGAACGGCGCCCACGTCGGCGTCGAGAACTCGCAGATCACCACGCGACCGCCCGGCCGCACGACGCGCAGCATCTCGCGCAGGGCGGCGTCGGTGTCGACCACGTTGCGCAGGCCGAAGCTGATCGTCACGGCGTCGAACGCGGCGTCCGCGAACGGCAGCCGGGTCGCGTCGCCGGCGACGAAGGACAGGTCGGGGCGACGCTCCTTGCCCACCGCGAGCATGCCGAGGCTGAAGTCGGACGGGACCACCAGCGCGCCGTCCGCGGCGAACGGCTCGCTCGACGTCCCGGTGCCGGCCGCGAGGTCGAGCACCCGCTCGCCGGGCACGGCCGCGACGGCGTCCACCACCGCGCGCCGCCAGCGCCGGTCCTGCCCCAGGGAGACGAGGTCGTTGACGAGGTCGTACCGCTTCGCGATCCCGTCGAACATCGACGCGACCTCGGCGGGCTTCTTCTCCAGGCTGGCGCGGGACATGGACGTCATGCTCCCACGCACGGCCGCACGCACCGAGGCCCGCACCGAGGCCGCACCGTTGACGGTGCGCGCGCCGGTCGCCTAGCGTCGCCGACAGAGGACGGCGCGGTGCCGTCGCTCCCTGGATCGGCAGACAGGACCACTGAGCCGGCGCGACGCGGCGCCGCTCCCCGGTGCCGCCGCCATGGAGGCACCGATGAGCACCTGGATCAAGAACCCGCTGGCCGTCTTCACCGCCGACGACGCACCCGGGGCGCCCGACGCCCGTGGCGGCGTCGTCGTCACGGACGGCGTGATCACCGAGCTGGTCGCGGCGGGGGCGAGCCCGTCGACCCCGGTCGACATCACGTTCGACGCGTCCGAGCACGTGATCACACCCGGTCTGATCAACACGCACCACCACTTCTACCAGACCCTCACGCGCGCCTGGGGGCCGGTCGCCGACGCCGAGCTCTTCCCCTGGCTGACCACGCTCTACCCGGTGTGGGCGCGCCTCACGCCGCGCGCCCACGAGCTCGCGACGAAGGTCGCGCTGACCGAGCTGCTGCTGTCGGGCTGCACCACGGCCGCCGACCACCACTACGTGTTCCCGGCGGGCCTGGACGACGCGATCGACCTCCAGGTCGCGGCGGTCCGCGAGCTCGGCATGCGCGCCACGCTGACGAGGGGCTCGATGACGCTCGGCACGGACGACGGCGGCCTGCCGCCGCAGTCGGTGGTGCAGGACCCGGACACGATCCTGGCCGACTCCGAGCGGCTGATCTCCACGTACCACGAGCGCGGCGCCGGGGCCCGGATCCAGATCGCGCTGGCGCCGTGCTCCCCCTTCTCCGTCACGACCCAGAACATGCGCGACACCGCCGAGCTGGCCGAGCGGCACGACGTGCGCCTGCACACCCACCTGGCCGAGACGATCGACGAGGAGGACTTCCTGCGCGAGCGGTTCGGCATGCGCACCGTGGACTACCTCGAGTCGGTCGGCTGGCTCACCGACCGGGCCTGGCTGGGCCACGGCATCCACTTCGACGACGCCGAGATCGCCCGCCTCGGCGCGGCGGGCACGGGCGTGGCGCACTGCCCGACGTCGAACATGCGGCTCGCGTCGGGCATCGCGCGCGTGCTGGAGCTGGAGGACGCCGGCGCGCCGGTGGGCCTCGGCGTGGACGGCTCGGCGTCGAACGACGCGTCGACGATGATGCCCGAGGCCCGCCAGGCCCTGTACCTGCAGCGGCTCAAGTACGGCGCCTCGGTGCCGGTGGCGCGCGCCCTCGGGTGGGCGACGCGCGGCTCGGCTCGCGTGCTGGGCCGCGACGACCTGGGGGTGCTGGCCGTCGGCAAGCAGGCCGACCTCGCGCTGTGGCGGCTGGACGAGCCCCGCTTCTCGGGCTCGCACGACCCGGTCGCCGCCCTGCTGCTGTGCGGCGCGGACCGCGCCGACCGGGTGATGGTCGGCGGCGAGTGGCGCGTCGTCGACGGCGCGGTGGTCGGGCTCGACCTGCCCGCGCTTCTGGCCGAGCACCGCGAGGCGGCACGCCGGCTCGTGGCGGGCTGAGCTCGCGGCAGCCGCAGATCCACCCCCGGGAGGGGTTGACACAGATCACCCTTGCCGGTCGAATAGTGGAAGGCTTCTTCCGTAGGCCGGAAGAAATGACCATCGATAGCGAACGAGGAGGTCCGCTATGTCACGGTCCGCATCCCCCCGGGCGGCGGCGACCAGCCCCGCCCGCCCCGAGGACGAGCGTCTGCCGCTCGGCGCCACCATCGGGTACGGCTTCCAGCACGTCCTCACGATGTACGGCGGCATCATCGCCCCGCCGCTCATCGTGGGTGGTGCCGCCGGCCTCACCTCGGCGGAGATCGGCACACTCATCGCCGCCTCGCTCTTCATGGGCGGTCTCGCGACGATCCTGCAGACGGTCGGGATCAGGTTCTTCGGCTCCCAGCTGCCGCTGGTGCAGGGCGTGTCGTTCGCCGGCGTCTCGACCATGGTCGCGATCGTCGGGGGCGGCGGCGGGATCCCCGCCGTCCTCGGCGCGGTGCTCGTCGCCTCGGCGATCGGGTTCCTCATCACGCCGTTCTTCGCCCAGATCATCCGGTTCTTCCCGCCCGTGGTCACCGGCGTCGTCATCACGACGATCGGACTGACCCTCATGCCGGTGGCGGCGAACTGGGCGATGGGCGGCAACGCCGAGGCGCCCGACTACGGCTCCACGAGCAACATCGGGCTGGCGTTCCTCACCTTCGCCATCGTCGTCCTGCTGTCCAAGGTGGGCTCGGGCGTCGTGTCGCGACTGTCGATCCTCATCGCGATCGTGGCCGGCACGCTGATCGCCCTCGCCCTCGGCATGGCGGACTTCGCCGGCGTCGGTGAGGGCCCGGTGGTCGCGTTCCCGATGCCGTTCAGCTTCGGCGCCCCGACGTTCGAGGTCGCCGCGATCGTCTCGATGCTCATCGTCATCCTGGTGACGCTCACGGAGACGACGGCGGACATCATCGCCGTCGGCGAGATCGTCGGCACTAAGGTGGACCGCAAGCGCATCGCCAACGGCTTGCGCGCCGACATGGCGTCGTCCGTCGTCTCGCCGGTCTTCGGCTCGTTCACGCAGTCGGCGTTCGCCCAGAACGTGGGCCTGGTCGCGATCACCGGGGTGAAGTCCCGCTTCGTGGTCACCGCCGGCGGCGGCATCCTCGTGGTCCTGGGCCTGCTGCCCGTGCTGGGCCGCGTCGTGGCCGCCGTCCCGACGCCCGTGCTCGGCGGCGCCGGCGTGGTGCTGTTCGGCTCCGTGGCGGCGTCGGGCATCCGCACGCTCGCCAAGGTCGACTACAAGAACTCGATGAACCTCATCATCGTGGCGGCGTCCATCTCGTTCGGCATGATCCCGATCGCGAAGCCCGACTTCTACGACCAGTTCCCCACGTGGTTCGGCACCATCTTCCACTCGGGGATCAGCTCGGCGGCGCTCATGGCGATCCTGCTGAACATCCTGTTCAACCACATCAAGGCCGGGACGCCCGAGAACCCGTCCGTCTTCGTCAAGGGCACCGCGAGCAAGGCCGTCGACGACGAGCAGCTCGAGGACCTCGCCGACGACGGCGTGCTCAACCGGTCCAACCGCCGGAAGGGCGAGGCGACCTCGAGGTGAGGTCGTCCGGCAGCACACGAGGCTGACCCACGCACCGTGAGCGGGGCGTGGCGGACCGTCGGGCGTACCCTGGAGCCGATGTCCGCCACGCCCCTGCCGGCGCCGCGCCCCCTCCCGGGCACGACCACCGGCACCAGCCCCGATCCCGCGACCGAGCCCCTCGCGCTCCTGGTCCGCACCTCCCGGATCGACGACCTTCCCGGCGGCCTCACCGCCCTCGTCGACCTCCTGCCGGACACGCGCCCGCTGAGCTGGGTGCGGCGCGGTGACGGCATCGTCGGCTGGGGCGAGGCCCTCCGCTTCGACACCTTCGGGCCCGGCCGGTTCGCCGACGCCGAGGCCGCCTGGCAGGCCACCCTCCAGCGGGCCGTGGTGCGCGACGACGTGCGCCTGCCCGGCACGGGACCCGTCGCGTTCGGCACGTTCGCCTTCGACGACGCGGGTCAGCTCGACGACCAGGACGGCGACGACGCGGGCCACCCGCGGCCGGACGGGTCGCTCGTCGTGCCGCGTGTCCTCGTCGGCCGCCGGGCCGGCGTCACCTGGATGACCACCATCACCCCCGGCGCGAGCCTCGACGCCGCCCCCGGCATCGCCGCGCTGCGCCGCGAGCCGCGCACGGAGGTCGTCGCCCCCGGCCGCGTCCGCTTCGCCGACGGCGCCGTCGGCGCCACCGACTGGCCCGCCGTCGTGCGCGAGGGCGTGGCCCGCATCCAGTCGGGCGCCCTCGAGAAGGTGGTGCTGGCACGCGACGTGCTCGCCACCACCGAGCACCCCCTCGACCCCCGCTGGCTGCTGCGCCGCCTCGCCGACCGCTACGAGGCCTGCTGGACGTTCTCCGTCTCCGGCATGGTCGGCGCCACCCCCGAGCTCCTGGTGCGCAGCGAGAAGGGGCTCGTCACGTCCCGCGTGCTCGCGGGCACGATCCGCCGCGAGGCCGGGATGTCCGACGACGACGCGCTGCTGCACGCGGCGCAGCTCGCCCGGTCCTCCAAGGACCTCGAGGAGCACGAGTACGCCGTGCGCTCCGTCGCGGCCGCGCTCGAGCCGTTCTGCTCGTCGATGAACGTCCCCGACGCCCCGTTCGTCCTGCACCTGCCGAACGTCATGCACCTCGCGTCCGACGTGACCGGCGTCCTCGACCGGGGCCACGACGCCACCGGGCGGGCGCCGTCGTCGCTCACGCTGGCCGCCGCGCTGCACCCCTCGGCCGCCGTCTGCGGCACGCCGACGAACGTCGCCCGCGACCTCATCCGCGAGATCGAGGGGATGGACCGGTCCCGCTACGCCGGTCCGGTCGGGTGGGTCGGGGCCGACGGCGACGGGGAGTGGGGCATCGCGCTGCGGTCCGCCGAGCTCTCGGCCGCGGACCCGCGGCACGTCCGGCTGTTCGCCGGCTGCGGCATCGTCGCCGCCTCCGACCCGGAGGCCGAGCTCGCCGAGTCCGAGGCGAAGCTCGTGCCCATGCGCTGGGCGCTCGGCGCGGACTGAACATTCCGCGAGATAGAGAACCCCTTTCGCCGAGACAGAGAGGCTCGGACGAGGCCGCAAGTGCTGCGGCCTTGTCCGAGCCTCTCTATCTCGGCGAAAGGGGTTCTCTATCTCGCGGTCAGCCCTCCCAGACCTGCTCGCGGAAGCCGGACCAGACCTGCCTGTCCGAGGTGGCCCCCATGAGGCCGATCCGCGCGTCCGTCAGACCGAGCAGCATCTCGACCGGCGACGCTCCCGCCGCGATCTTCTCCCCCAGCTCGGCCCAGTCGTCGCCGTCGGGCAGGTCCGCGTGGATGGACGAGATGTACATCTGCGCGTCGCCCTCCATCGACACGTAGTCCGCGTCGGTGACGGTGCCGCCGACCTTGCCGTCGTTGTCGGCGTAGGTCTTGAGCCAGAACCCGGGCACCTTGACGTAGTCCACGTCGATCCGCAGCGCGTCACGGCGGGGACCGCCGTTCGTCACCGGCACGTTGACCACGTCGATGCCGTTGATGCCGGTGAGCGGGAGCTGCAGGTCCCGCGTCTCCAGCTCGCCGTCGACGGAGAACACGTTGGCGTCCTCGCGCGTGCCGCAGTCCCCCGGCAGCGAGACGTTGATGTCGTAGTCGCCGCCGAACGTGATCCGCGCGCAGGGGCCGAGCTCGAGCTTGAACTCCTTCTCGACGTCGTCCTGCGCCTGCTCCTCGGCCGGGGTGTCCTCGTCGGCCTTGCCGCCCTTGTCGGCGTCCTTGCCGTCGGCGTCCTTCGCATCGGCGTCCTTCGGGGCGCCTCCCTCTGCGTCGGTCGGGTCGGCGGCCTCGCCGCCGGCCGTCCCGTCGCCGGCGGACGCGCCGTCGTCCGTCGCCGCGGTGCCGCCGTCGTCGGTCGCCTCGCCGGAGCCTCCGGCGTCCTCCGACGCGGACGGCGAGGGGCTGGGCGTCGGCTCGGCCTCGTCGTCGCTGCCGCAGGCCCACTCGAGCCAGCCCAGCGGGTCCCAGCAGTCCGACGCCGAGCGCACCTGCGACGCGGGCGCGGCGGCCGCCTCGACCGTCGTCGCCCCCGTGCTCCCCAGCGCGAGCACGACGACCGCGGCGGCGACGGCCACGTGCCGCCCGCCGCGGGCGGGCTCCTCGTCGAACGGCAGGATCTCGGCGAGGCCGACCTCCTGCACCTCGCGCGGGTCCGCGGGCACCGCGGTCGCGGCAGGGTCGGACGACGCCGCGGGCGCCTCGTCCGTCCCGCCGTCCGTCGCGCCGTCCGTCGCCGTCCCCGCCTCGGCGTCCTCGGCGGCGGGTCGCGGCATCCACGACACCGCGAGGATGCCGCCCACGACGCCGAGGACCATGCCGACGCCGAAGCCGCCCAGGTTCACGCCCAGCAGGGAGTAGACCGAGATCGCCAGGGTGATGACCCCGTAGAACACCCGGAACTGCGGCTGGGTCGTCACCAGGACGCCGAGGAGCACCAGCGCCACGGGCAGCAGCGTGGACTGCATGCCCTCGATGCCGAGCTGGATCTCGAAGTTGTCGATCTGCAGCCGGCCGGAGAACCACAGCACCACACCCGACAGGGCCACCAGCGTGCCGCCCCAGAAGGGCCGGCCCCGCCGCCAGGCGGCGAACCGCTGGCGGCGGGTGGCCGGCACCTCCGGGGTCGACGCCACGGACGGCTCAGCGGTCGACCCCGTGGACGCCTCGGGGATCGAGGTGTTCTCGTCGTCGCTCACGCGTGATCTCCCTGGTCGCCGGGGCCGCTCAGAAGCACTCGGTGCCGTCGGAGATCTTGAGGTGCAGGTCGGTGAGCGTGAAGACCGCGGCCGACGTGCTCGTCGAGACCTGCTTGAGGTCGTCGATGGTGATCGCGTCCGAGTCCATGGCGAAGTCGCCCTTGCTGCCGTGCGCCTTCGTGTTCACGGTGGAGGCGTCGACGCCGATCCGGATCTGGTTGAACTGCGCGGTGCCGCGCAGGTCGCTCATGCCGATCTGCAGGTCGGTCGCCTTGACCGGGTTCTTGGGGTCGGTCCCCGCGGAGATGAGCAGGCCCAGCGGCATGCCGGGGACCTTCACCGACTGGCACAGGTTGTGCAGCGTCGCGTCCTTGATGTTGGCGATCGCCACCGGACGCGACTTGCCGTCGGCGTCCTTGGACTCGCCGGCGTACTGCGAGAATCCGGTCCCGTCGAGCTTGTCGGCCGCGATCTTGAACTGCTGGCCCGAGATCGCCATCGACACCGGGACGGCGCCCTGGGCGACGCCGCCCATGAGGACGCCGATCACCGCCACCGTCGGGACCGCCGCGAGCATCGCACGGCCTCGACGCGTGCGCGTCAGTGCGCTGAGCTTCATTTCCCCTCCACCAAGACGACATGGCGACCCCTGTGTCGCCGACGAGTGGCGACGGTACGCCCCTTACTGAGGCGGCGTCAATAGCAATGGTTGCCCGCGGCGCTTCACCCTCCGGGCGGCGCCGTCACCTCGCGAGACGGCCATATGCTCGGGGCATGGCAGCCGCGCGACGCACCCGGATGAGCCCCGACGAACGCCGGCAGCAGCTCGTCGCGCTCGGCGTGGCGGCGCTGGCCGACCGTCCCCTGGAGGCCGTCACCGTCGAGGACCTGGCCGCCCAGGCCGGGGTCTCCCCCGGGCTCGTCCACTACTACTTCGGCAACCGGCAGGGCCTGCACTCCGCCATCGTCCGGACCGCGCGCGACGCGATGCTGCACGCCACGCAGCCGCGGCCCGAGCTGCCGCCGCGCGAGCGCCTCCGCGACACCCTCGACCGGTTCGTCGAGTTCGTGCACGACCACGACGCGACGTTCTACTCGCTCGTGCGCGGCGCGGCGTCCGGCGACGAGCACGTGCGCGCCACCATCCAGCACGCGCGCGACGTGCTGGCCGGGCACCTGCGCGACGCCTTCCAGGAGATCGGCGTCGCCCCCACCCCCCTGCTCGAGGTCGCGCTGCACTCGTGGATCTCGTTCGCCGAGCAGGCGCTCGTCGAGGCCGCGACCGACCCCGAGATCTCGCCGTCCGACCTCGCCGACTTCCTCGAGCGCAGCGCGCTCGGCGTCCTCGCCGCCCTGCACCCCTCGGCCGGCTGACGGTGGCGGACGCCGTGAGCGGGCATCTGGCCCTGTTCCGGTCGCGGAACACGGCCAGATACCGCTCACCACCCCCCGAGTGGTCCGCGGACGACAAAGCCCCGCGGACCGCGACGGGGAGGGGGGAGTCGTCGCGGGCCCGCGGGGCTGCTGATGCGGCCGGCCGGATGCGCGTGCCGGCCGGCCGCGGCTCGGTCGCGGCTCAGTTGTTGCCGCTGCCGCCCTGGAGCAGGTCCTCGAGCCAGCCGGGCAGGTTCCCCGGGTCCGTCGAGTCGGAGCCGCCCTGGCCCTGCTCCTGGTCCTGACCGTTCTGGTCACCCTGGCCGTCCTGGCCGTTCGGGTCCTGACCCTGCTGGTCGTCCTGGCCGTTCTGGCCCTGGTCGCCCTGGCCGGTCGTGGCGGACTCGTCGCGGACGGCGAGGGTCACGTCGACGGTCTGCGTCTTGCCGTCGCGGACGTAGGTCAGCGTGACCTTCTGGTTGGCCGCCTTCTCCCGGACGTACGCCGTGAGCGACTCGGCGCCGTTCACGGAGTCGTCGTCGATCGCGACGATCACGTCGCCGGCCTGGAGGCCGGCGTCCGCGGCGGGAGACCCGGACGACACCTCGACCACCTTGGCGCCGCGGCGCGTGACGCCGTCGGCCGTGGCCGTCGCGTCCTGCATGGTCACGCCGAGGAACGCGTGTTCCGCCGAGCCGTCCTTGATGAGCTGGTCGGCGATGTTCGACGCGAGGTTCACCGGGATGGCGAACCCGAGCCCGATCGAGCCGGACTGCTCGCCGCTCATGCCGCTCGACATCGTGGCGATCGACGACGTGATTCCGATGACCTGGCCCTGCGCGTTGAACAGGGGGCCGCCGGAGTTGCCGGGGTTGATCGCGGCGTCGATCTGGATCGCGTTGGTGACGACCTGCGTGCTGCCGTCCTCCCCCGACGCCGAGACCGGGCGGTCCACGGCCGACACGATTCCGGTGGTGGCCGTGTTCGCCAGGCCGAGCGGGTTCCCGACGGCCAGCACGGCGTCGCCCACCGTGACGTCGTCGGACGAGCCGAAGGACGCGGGCTTCAGGTCGTCCGGCGGGTTCTTCAGCTTGACGACGGCCAGGTCGGTGGTCGGGTCGGTGCCCACGATGGTCGCCTCGTACAGGCGGCCGTCGGACAACGTGACCTGCACGGTGTCGTTCTGCGCGCCCGAGACGACGTGGTTGTTGGTGACGATGTGGCCCTGGTCGTCGTAGATCACGCCGGAGCCCTCGGCGCCGCCGGCCTGGCTCTGCACCTGGATGGCGACCACCGACGGGGCGACGGCCGTCGTGACGGCCTCCCAGTTCGGGTTGTTCGACGTCGAGTTCTTGACCGGGGCCTCGTCGGTGGCCTGCGAGCTCGCGCCGACGTTCGCCAGCGACGACGGGTTGCCGGCGTCGAACGCGCCGGTCGCCGCCGCGGTGCCGAGGCTCGCGAGGACGGCCGCGATGACCGCCGCGCTGGCTACCGGGACCCAGACGGACCGCTCGCGCTTCGTGGCGGTCCCTCCCCCGGGTCCCTGCTGCGGGGACGTCTGGTTCAGGCCGTAGGGGTCGCCCGGGCCCTGGCCGTACGGCTGGCCCTGCGGGTGCTGGCCCTGCTGCTGGTGCTGCTGCTGCTGCTGGTACTGCTGCGGCGCGCCCTGCGGGTGCTGGGACTGCTGCTGCGCGTAGTACGGCGACCCGGCCATCTGCCCGTACCGCGGCTGCTGCGCGCCGTACTGCTGCTGCGACGCCTGCTGCGGAGCGGGCGGCTGCGGGGGCCCCTGCTGGGGCGCCCCCTGGGTGGGGAGCTGCTGGGTCGGCTGCACGGTGAGGTGCTGGGTGTCCTGCGTGGCCGGCTGCGACGCGGTGCGGTCCGCGGCGCCCGGCTGCTCGGCCGGCCGCTCGGTCGGCCGCTCAGCGGGGTTCTCGCTCCGGTTCGGCTCGTCGGCGCCCGACGGCTGCGGTGCGCCCGGGGTGTCGGTGCTCATGGTGCCCTCCTCGATGTGTGCCCCTAGGAGACCACCCCATCCTGGCGTGGTGCTTGGCTCAACCTGAGAACTTCCTGCGAATCGTGACGGCGCAGGTCAGAGCGTCTCCCGCACGGCGTCGGCGACGCGCGCCGCGAGGTCCCGCGTCTCGGACAGCCGGTCGGCGCGCGAGACGTGCACCTCGATCACCTGCACGCCCCGCCTCGGCGCCTGCAGGGCGTGCCGCAGCGAGCCGACGTCGAGCACGAGCTGATGGTCCACGCCGTACCCGGCGCACAGCTGGGCCAGGTTCGCTCCGTGCGGGGTGCCGAAGACGCGCTCGAAGGTGGCGGTGCCCCGCGCGGACGACGTCGCGAGCTCGCCGTGCTCGAGGGTGGCGAAGATGGACCCGCCGTCATCGTTCACCACGACGACCTCGAGGTCGACGGGCGGCTCGTGCGGCCCGCGCAGCAGGCCGCCGGCGTCGTGCAGGAAGGTGAGGTCGCCGACCAGCGCGCGGGTGCGGCGGCCCTGGCGGGCGGCGGCGTGCGCGACGCCCGCCGCGGTCGACACGGTGCCGTCGATGCCGGCCAGCCCGCGGTTGGCGAGCACGTCGGGCAGCTCGCCGGCCTGGGGGTGGTCCAGCCCGAGCACGAGGTCGAGGTCCCGCACGGGGTTGGACGACCCGACGACGAGCAGGTCGTCGGGCCCGAGCACGGACGCCACGGCGCGCGCGACGGCGAGAGCGGCGTGGGGTGCCGTCAGCAGCCCCTCGGCGACGGCGGCGTCCGCGGTCGCGGCGTCCACGACGGCGGCGGCCGCGCGTCCGGCGGCGCGCCACCGGTCGAGGAACCCGCCGTCGCCCTCGGAGCCGGCCCCGACGGGCGTCGTCGGCGACGACCACCGGTCGGCGAGCGCAGGGACGACCAGCTCCGCGTTGCGGGCGGCGTCCGGCCACGGCCCGCCGTCGGGCGCGACGACCGTGACGACGACGTCGGGCCGCCCCAGCAGCCGTTGCACGGGGCGGGACAGCGTCGGGCGTCCGAAGACGACCACCTGCTCGACGTCGCGGGTCAGCTCCTCGACGCCCAGCACCGAGCGGTAGGCCGCCACCGCGTTCGGCCCGCCGCACGCGCCCGACGACGGCTCGGCGAGCAGCGGCCAGCCCTGCGCATCGGCGACGGCGCGCGCGACCGGCCCGGCGCCGTCGCCGGCGACGACGAGCGTGCGAGCCGGGTCGCCCTGCAGGGCCGGGTCCCCGCCGGGGCCCGGGGCGGGCGGGGCGACGGTCGTGCGGCGGAAGCCGGCGGGCCAGGTCTCCGCGGGCGGGAGCGGGGCGAGCGGCACCGGTGGGTGCAGCGGGTCGCGGAACGCAACGTTGACGTGCACGGGGCCGGGGTGCCGGTCGCGCAGCCCCTGCGCCGCCGCGAGCGCCCGGCCGAGCGCGCCGAGCAGGTCGCGCACCTCGCCGTCGCGCCCGTCGGGGGCGGGGAGGTCCACGGCGTACCGCACGGCGGTCCCGAAGATCCCCACCTGGTCGGTCGTCTGCGAGGCCCCGGTGCCGCGCAGCTCGTGCGGGCGGTCGGCGGCGAGCACCACGAGGGGCACGCCGGAGTGGTGGGCCTCGAGGACCGCGGGATGGAGGTTGGCCACGGCGGTGCCGGAGGTCGTGACGACGGCGACGGGGCGCGGCACCTGGACCGGCTCGCCGCCCGCGTGCCGGAGCAGGGGCTCGCTGCCGCGCGCGAGGCCCAGCGCGAGGAAGCAGGCGGTCCGCTCGTCGACGCGCACGTGCAGCGTGAGCAGGCCGGCGTCCGCGGCCTCGGCGAGCGCGTACGCGAGCGGTGCCGACCGGGAGCCCGGAGCCAGCACGACGTCCCGCACGCCCTGGAGCGCGAGGTCGGCCACGATCGCCCGCGCCGCGACGATCGACGGCGGCAGGGCGGCGCTCACGCGGCCTCCTCGAGCAGGGCCGACAGGCGGGCGTACCTGGCCAGCCAGCGGTCGCGCGTGCCCGGGTCCGGCTGCGCCACGGCGAGGGCGGCGGGGTCGGGCGCGGGGCGGCGCACGGGCAGCGCGCCGTCGACGGGCAGGAGCGGGTCGGCGACGACGTCGTGGACGAGGAGCTGCGAGGTCGCGAGGCCGCACGCGTAGGGCAGCTCCGGCAGCGCGGCCGCGAGCGCCACGCCCGCGGCGAGCCCGACCGACGACTCGAGGGCCGACGACACGACGACCGGCAGCCCCACCCGCTCGGCGAGGTCGAGGCAGGCGCGCACGCCGCCCAGCGGCTGCACCTTGAGCACGACGACGTCCGCGGCGTCCTCGCGCACCACCCGCAGCGGGTCCGCGGCGCGGCGGATCGACTCGTCCGCGGCGACCGGGACGGGCGAGCGCTGCCCGCGCCGGACGGCGGCCAGCTCGGGGACGGTGGCGCACGGCTGCTCGACGTACTCCAGGCCGCCCGCGGCGGCGTCGAGCACGGGGATGCGCGCGAGCGCCTCGTCGGTGGTCCAGCCGCCGTTCGCGTCCACGCGGACGGCGGCGACGCCCGGGCCGTGCAGCTCGTCGAGCGCGGCGCGGACGGCGGCGACCCGGGCCTCCTCCGCCTCCAGCGGCTCGAGCGCGCCGGGGCGTCCGGCGATCGACGGGTCGCGCTGCGCGACCTTGACCTTGGCGGTCCGGCAGCCACCGGACGCGAGCACGATCTCCCGCGCCCGCTCAGGTCCGACCGCCGGCACGGTGACGTTCACCGGCACGCGGTCGCGGACCGGGGCGGGGAAGCCGACGTCGGCGGCCTCGCGCGCGGCGCGCAGCCAGGTCGCGGACTCCGCGTCGTCGTAGTCCCAGAACGGGGACAGCTCGCCCCAGCCGGCGTCGCCCCGCAGCAGCACGCCGTCGCGCACGTCGAGGCCGCGAAACCGGGTGGTCAGCGGGGTGCGGTACACGATCTCACGCAGCAGCTGCACCCGTTCAGGTTACTGGCCGGCACGGGAGCCGGTCGCAGGACGCGGGCACGCCAGGACGCCGGGTGGCCCTCGCCCCGGAGGTCGCCCGGCGGTCAGTCGGTGAAGTCCGTCAGCTCCGGCACGTACGACAACGGGCTCGGAGCGGGACGGCCACCGATGCGCTCGGCGTCGCGGCGGACCGTCTCGGCGTCGTACACGAAGATCTCGTGCGCGACGTCCTCCGGGTCCACCACGTCGTCGTCCGGTTCCCGCACGCTCATGCCTCCAGGGTGCGCCCGCTCTCGGCGCGCGGTCGGGAGGAACGCCGGGCGTGCCGCGACGGGCCGCGCCCCTGTCCCCGCGCGGTGGCCACGCAGCGGTTGCACGACGAGGCCAGGTGCGAGACGGTCGGACGCCGTCCCACCTGGGCACACGGAGCTGGCGTCGAAGTCACGGACGGGGTTGTGCAGTGAACGAGCAATCGGGCAAGGTCGAACAGCGCGGCGCGAGGCGGCACGCGCACGACGCGGCGGACAGGGTCGGGCGCGCGCTCAGGTCGCCCACCGCCGAGGTCGTGCCGCACCCCGCACTGGACTACCCGATCGGGATCGACGAGCATCGGCGCAGCCCGATGGACTGGATCGTCTTCGGGGTCACCGCCGCCGTGGCCGTCGCCTTCCTCGTCTGGGGTTTCGTCGACACCGACGGACTGGCCAGCGCCTCCAGCTCGGCCCTGGGCTGGGTGACCACGAACATGGGCTGGCTCTTCGTGCTGACCGCCAGCCTGTTCGTCGTGTACAGCCTGTGGTTGGCGATCAGCAGGTTCGGCGCCATCCCGCTCGGCGTCGACG
This sequence comes from Isoptericola sp. NPDC019571, assembly GCF_044389385.1. Classification (NCBI taxonomy): domain Bacteria; kingdom Bacillati; phylum Actinomycetota; class Actinomycetes; order Micrococcales; family Promicromonosporaceae; genus Isoptericola; species Isoptericola sp. NPDC019571. The sequence continues at coordinate 627,016 of NZ_JBIRXZ010000001.1, read as the reverse complement.
GCGAGGCACCCGAGTTCCGCACGGTGTCCTGGGTGGCGATGATGTTCTCCGCCGGGATGGGCATCGGGCTGATCTTCTGGGGCGTCGCCGAGCCGCTCGCCCACTACGTGGACCCGCCGCCGGGCACCGTCGACGCCGGCGACCCCGAGGCCGTCCAGCACGCGATGTCCACCACGATGTTCCACTGGACGCTGCACCCCTGGGCGATCTACGCCGTGGTCGGGCTGGCGATCGCCTACAGCGCCTACCGCAAGGGCCGCAAGCAGCTGATCTCCTCGGTGTTCGAGCCGCTGCTGGGCAGGCACGCGCACGGCCCGGCCGGGAAGGTCATCGACATGCTCGCGATCTTCGCGACGCTGTTCGGCTCGGCCGCCTCGCTCGGGTTGGGTGCGCTGCAGATCAAGAGCGGCCTGCAGGTCGTCGGCTGGGCCGGCGACGTGGGCAACGGCGTCCTGGTCGCGATCATCGCGGTGCTCACGGTCTGCTTCGTGCTCTCGGCGGTCTCGGGCGTCGCCCGCGGCATCCAGTGGCTGTCGAACATCAACATGGTGCTGGCCCTGGCGCTGGCGGTGTTTGTCTTCGTGGTCGGGCCGACGGTGTTCATCCTGAACCTCATCCCGAACTCGATCGGCACCTACTTCCAGGACCTGGCGATGATGGCGGCCCGGACCGGCGCCGACAGCTCCTCCACCCCCGGCGGTGTCTCCACCAGCGACTGGCTCGCGCAGTGGACCGTCTTCTACTGGGCCTGGTGGATCTCCTGGACGCCCTTCGTCGGCATGTTCATCGCCCGGATCTCCCGCGGCCGGACGATCCGCCAGTTCGTCGGCGGCGTCCTCCTGGTGCCGAGCCTGGTCACCATCGTGTGGTTCTGCGTCTTCGGGGGCGCGAGCCTCTTCCTCCAGAAGGGCGGCACCGACATCGCCGGCGCCGGGGAGACGGAGGCGCAGCTGTTCGGGATGCTCGGCGAGTACCCGTGGCAGTCGCTCACCACCGTGGTCGTGATGATCCTGGTCGCGATCTTCTTCGTCTCCGGCGCGGACGCCGCCTCCATCGTCATGGGCACGCTGTCGCAGCGGGGCAGCGCCGAACCGAGCCGTCCCAACGTCGTCTTCTGGGGTGTCGCGACAGGTGCGGTCGCCGCGGTGATGCTGCTCGTGGGCGGGAACGACGCGCTCACCGGCCTCCAGAACCTCACCATCCTGGTCGCCCTGCCGTTCGTGGTCGTGATGGTGCTGCTGATGGTCTCGCTGACCCGGGACCTCAACCAGGACCCGATGATCGTCCGGCAGAAGTACGCCCGGGAGGCCGTCAAGCAGGCGGTCATCGCCGGCGTCACCGAGCACGGGGACGAGTTCGCGATCGCGGTCGAGCCCTCCGACCGGCCGATCACGCCCGAGGGCGTCGAGGTGCCCGACGAGGTCGATCTTCCTGGCGACGTGATGGCCCGCGCGGAGCCCACCGACGGGGTCGACGGCGAACCCGAGGAGCCGCAGCACTGACGCGGGCGGCGCCGGAACCTGCGGGGCGCGCCGACACCGGGCCCCGCACCCGTCCCGGCGGGCTCCGTGGGCAGCTACGCGCGAGCCTCGGCACCGTCGGCGGCCGAACGCAGGATCTGGACGACCCGCGGCACGGCGGTGCCCTGCACCCGCGCGGCGCCGACGACGACACCCCGGGCCCCGGGGTGCGCCGACGTGCCGGACAGCGGCTCCGCCGGCACGCCGGCGCCGCGCAGCGCGGACACCGCCCGCGCCTCGCCGTCGCCGTCGGGCAGCCGCACGACGAGGTGCAGGCCTGCGGCGACGCCCTCGACGGGGAGGTGCGGGGCGTCGCGCGCGAGCGCGTCGAGCAGCAGCCCCCGGCGGCGCTTGTACGTCAGCCTGGCCCGGCGCAGGTGCCGCGCGTACGCGCCGTCGGCGATCAGCCGCGCGAACGCGGCCTGCTCAGGCACCGAGCAGCCGAGGTCGGCGCGGCGCTTCGCGTCGACGAGCGCCTCCCGCACCCCGGCGGGCGCGACGACCCAGCCCAGCCGCAGCGCCGGGGACAGCAGCTTGGACACCGAGCCGAGCAGCGCGACGCGCTCCGGGTCCAGGCCGCGCAGGGCGCCGACGGGTTGCCGGTCGTACCGGAGCTCGGCGTCGTAGTCGTCCTCCAGCAGCAGGCGGCCGCCGTCCTGCGCCCAGGCGACGAGCTCGCGACGCCGGTCGGGCGCCAGGACGACTCCGAGCGGGAACTGGTGTGCGGGCGTCACGACGGCCGCCGCGGCGTCGGGCAGGGCGTCGGTCCGGAGCCCGCGGTCGTCGACGGGCACGGGGACGACCTCCAGGCCCGAGTCGCGCAGCTGTGCGACGACGCCGGGCGACGCGGGGTCCTCGACGACCACCCGTCGGCCGCTGCCTCCTCCCGCGAGCACCTCGCCGAGCAGCGCCAGCCCCTGCGCGACGCCGCTCACGACCACCACGTCCTCGGCCTCGACCGGGGCGGCGCGCGCGGTCCGCAGGTGCGCGGCGAGCGCCTGGCGCAGCCCGAGCAGGCCCTGCGGGTCCGGGTAGCCCAGCTCCGCGTCGGGCAGCTCGCGCATCGCGTCGCGCACGGCGCGCGCCCAGGCCGCGCGGGGGAAGAGCACCGGGTCGGGCGCCCCGACGCTGGCCGGGCGCTCCGCCCCCGGGCCGGGGCCTGCCGGCCCGGCGGCCGCGCCGCGGGGACGCCGGTCGAGGTCGGCGACGACGACGCTCGAGCGGGGCCGGCTCTCGAGCACCCCCTCCCCGACGAGCTCGTCCACCGCCGCCGCGACCGTGCCGCGCGCGACGCCCAGCCCCGCCGCCGCGGTGCGCGACGACGGCAGCGTCGCGCCGGGCTCGAGCCGCCCCGTCGCGACGGCGTCCCGCAGGCCGTCGCGCAACCAGGCACCCACGTCGGTCGGCGGACGCGCGCCGAGCACGAGGAGCAGGTCCTCCGGCTGCAGCCGCCTCATCACGTCACGCTCCTCGTCCGGCCGCACGTCCGCATCCGGCCACCGTCGTCATCCGGCCACCTGTGCCATCTGGACACCTGCGCCACCTGGACACCTGTGCCATCTGGACCAGTGAACCAGCAGCGAACTGGCCCTGCCCGCCGGTCCAGCGCGCTCGTACCGTCGACGCCATGACCACCTCGACGGGCGCCGCGGGCGCCGCCACCGCCGTCACGTCGCCGGGGACGGGCGACCTCGCCGGCGCGTACGCCCGCTGCGCCGCCGCGATGGCACTCGTCGGCGCGTCGTTCACCGCCTCCGCGGCGCTCTCCGACTACCCCCTGGCGGGCGGGCAGGCAGTCCGCTACGGCGTCGCCGCCCTGTGCCTGCTCGCCGTGATGCGGTGGCGACGGGTCGCGCTCGTGCTGCCCCGCCCGCGCCAGGCCGCCCGCCTCGTCGCGCTCGCCGCCACCGGGCTCACCGGGTTCAGCGCGTTCGTCGTCCTCGCCACCCGGCACGCCGAGCCCTCGCTGGTGGGTGCGGTGGTGGGTGCCACGCCCGTCGTCCTGGCCGCGACGCAGGCCGTCCGCGAACGGCGGCTCGCCCCACGGACCCTCGCGGCGGCGGTCGTCGTGACAGCGGGGGTGGCGCTCGTCGAGGGCCTCGGGTCGGCCGACCCGCTCGGGCTGGCTCTCGCGGTCGGGGCGCTCGCGTGCGAGGCGGCGTTCTCGCTGCTCGCCGTGCCGCTGCTGCCGACGCTGGGACCGCTGCGCGTCTCGGCGTACGCCTGCGTCGCGGCGGTCCCGCAGCTCCTGCTGCTCGGCCTGCTCGCGCCCGGGCCGCTGCTCGTCGTGCCCGACGGCGGCGAGCTCGCGGCCCTGGCCTACCTGTCCGTCGTCGTCACCGCGGTCGCCTTCCTGCTCTGGTACACCGGCCTCGCCCGGGTCGGCCCCGCCCGCGCCGGGCTCTTCGCGGGGCTGATGCCCGTCGCGGCCCTCGCGGCCTCCCTCGCGCTCGGTGTCGAGGCTCCGACGGCGCACGGCGTCGCGGGAGCGCTCGTCGTCGCGGCGGGTCTCGTGCTGGGGCTGTCGTCGTCGCGCCGACGAGCCGCGCCGACGAGCCGCGCCGACGAACTAGGGTGACGGCGTGAGCAGCGCACCTCTCCCCCGCACCGTCTCCCACACGTTCGACCCCGCGCGATGGCGCGAGGTCGCCGGGTTCGAGGGCCTCACCGACCTCACCTACCACCGCGGCGTGGCGCGCGACGCCGACGGCGCCGTCGTGCGCGACCTGCCCGTGGTGCGCGTCGCGTTCGACCGCCCCGAGGTGCGCAACGCGTTCCGCCCGCACACCGTCGACGAGCTGTACCGCGTGCTCGACCACGCCCGCATGACCTCCGACGTCGGCACCGTGCTGCTCACCGGCAACGGCCCGTCCCCGAAGGACGGCGGCTGGGCGTTCTGCTCCGGCGGCGACCAGCGCATCCGCGGCCGCTCCGGATACCAGTACACGACCGCCGACGACGGCGGCGGCGAGGAGCACGGCGCGGACGCCGTCGACCCCGCCCGCGCCGGGCGCCTGCACATCCTCGAGGTGCAGCGACTCATCCGCACGATGCCGAAGGTCGTCGTCGCCGTCGTGGACGGCTGGGCCGCGGGAGGCGGGCACTCGCTGCACGTCGTGGCGGACCTGTCGATCGCCTGCCGCCAGCACGGACGGTTCAAGCAGACCGACGCGGACGTCGGCTCGTTCGACGGCGGCTACGGCTCCGCCTACCTCGCGCGCCAGGTGGGGCAGAAGCGCGCCCGGGAGATCTTCTTCCTCGCCCGCGAGTACTCGGCGGACGACGCCGAGCGCTGGGGCGGCGTCAACGAGGTGGCCGAGCACGACGACCTCGAGGGCCTGGCGATCGAGTACGCGCGCACCATCGCGGGCAAGTCCCCCCAGGCGGTCCGGATGCTGAAGTTCGCGTTCAACCTCGCCGACGACGGACTCATGGGCCAGCAGGTCTTCGCCGGGGAGGCCACGCGCCTCGCCTACCTCACCGACGAGGCCGTCGAGGGCCGCGACGCCTTCCTCGAGAAGCGCGACCCCGACTGGTCGCGCTTCCCGTACGCCTTCTGACCCGACGCCTTCTGACCCCGGGTGGCGCGCACGGACGACGCCGGGGCGGCCAGGTTCGCGGTCGATCGCCGGCGCCGCCTCGACCGCTGACCGGCGAGCTCCCCCGGCGATTTCTCACCCGGGTGCGGCGGCGGTGACCACGTCCGGGCCGCCGCCCCGCGGGTAGCCTCCCGTCATGCCGCCGAGGTTCCGTCGCGCCGAGCCGATGACCACCTTCGAGCTCGTGCCGGACGACGAGCGCGAGGACTGGCCCGACGACGCCCCGGACGACCCGGAGCCCGGCGCCGCCCGACGACGGCTGGCTGCCCTGCGCGACCGCGCCGTCACCCGCTGGCGCGCCCTGTCCCGTCGCGGCCGCGTCGTCGTCGCGGCCGGCACCGCCGTCGTCGTGCTCGCCGCCGCCACCGCGGTGGCCGCCCCCGGCCTGCTGGACGCCCGCGCGGAGCGGCTGCGCGCGGAGGCCGTGCAGGCCCTGCCCGGGGCCGTCGGCGACCTGTCCGAGCCGCTGACCGAGACGTGGCAGCTCACGAACGGCAACGGCAGCCTGGCGACGCTGCGCGGCGGCCTCGTGCTCACGACGGAGGGTACGGCCGTGTCGGCGCTCGACGCCGGCACCGGCCGCGAGACGTGGCGGCACGACGTCGGCACCTTCCCGACGTGCGGCCCGCAGCGGGGCTACCAGACCGACCCGGTCCCGCCCGCCGCCGTCGTCGTCTGCGTCAGCGGCGACCCGGACGACCGCACCGTCACGGTGCTCGACGCCGCCGGCACGGTCGTGGGCGAGCGGTCGATCGGCCCCGCCAGGATCGACACGTTCGGCGACGGGGGGCCGGACGGCGCCCCCGTGGTGGTGCCCGCCGCCGCCGGGGCGGTCGCGGTGGTCGACGGCATCACGGACGCCACCGCGCCCTGGCCGGCGGACGACCTGCCCGGCGCGGACACCCTGCGCGAGCTCCGCGCCGACGGCTGGACGGACCCGACGCTGCGCGTGGAGGACGCGCTCACCGGCGAGGTGCGGGGCGAGGCGACCGTCCGGCTCCGGCCGGAGGACCTCGGGGAGTGCGGCATGGTGCAGGACGAGGGCACCGCCGCCGAGCTCATGACGGAACCCCAGGTCGACGCGTCCCCGTCGATGACGGTGCTCTCCGTGTGCGGCGGCGCGGTCCGCCTCACCCCCGACGGCACCGTGCTCGACGCCGGGGCCGACGGCCAGTGGGCGATGCCGCTCCCCGGCGGGCGGCACGTCGTCCCGGGCCAGGACGAGAGCACCGTGCTCGACGGCGACGGCACGGTCGTGGCCACGGTGCCGGGGTGGTCGGTCCCGCCGACGGTGGACGACGCCCCCGGCTCCTCCTACCTCGCGCTGACGGGGGTGGGCGAGGGCCCGTCGGCGCTGCGCCTCGCGTCGTTCGCCCCGGACGGTGCGGAGCGGTGGGTCGCGACGGTCGACGACCTGGGCGGCGTGCTCGCGCGGGTCTCGGGCGTCGTCGTCGTGCAGGACGCCGACGGGTTCGTCGGTCTCGACGCGCGGACCGGCGACGAGGTCTGGGCGCGTGACGACCTGCTGCAGGTCTCGGGCTACGGCTCGGGCGACTGGGTCGCGGGGGCGGTCACCGACGGCACCCGCCTGCTGGTCGGCATCGGTGGCGACGGCGAGCACCACAGGCTGGTCGCCCTCGACCTGCGGGACGGCACGACGGCGTGGGAGCGGCGGAAGCAGGCCGGGTTCCTCGAGTGGCTGATGGCGGTCGACGGCCACGTGGTGGCCTTCGACGGCGTCGTCCACGGCCTGGGCTGACGGCCGCCGGTAGCCTCCGGTCATGCCTCCGAGGTTCCGTCGCCCCGAGCCGATGACCACCTTCGAGCTCGTGCCCGACGACGAGCGCGAGGACGCGCCCGACGGTGCCACGGACGACCGGCCCGAGGAGGGCCGCCGACACCTGGCGGACCTGCGCGACCGGGCCCTCGCCCGCTGGCGCGGCCTGTCCCGGCGAGGCCGCGCCGCCGTCGCGGCCGGTACGGCCGTCGTCGTGGTCGCCGTGGCAGGAGCCGCCGTCGCCCCGGGCCTGCTCGACGCCCGCGCCGAGCGCCTGCGCGCCGAGGCCGTGCAGGGCCTGCCCGGCGTCGTGGACGACCTGTCCGAGCCCCTCGAGGTCGTCTGGTCCTTCCCGGGGGACGTTTCCCTCGCCGCCGTGCTGCCGGACGGGGTGCTCGCCCTCACCGACGGTCACGGCGTCCGGGCCGTCGACGCGGCGACCGGCGACGCCGTGTGGGAGCACCCGTCCGACGGCGCGATGTGCGGGCCCACCCCCTGGACCGCGGTCGACTGGAGCACCCCGGTCGACACCCTGGTCTGCGTCGAGGACTTCTCCCGCGTCACGGTGCTCGACGCCGACGGCACGGTGGTGAGCGAGCGCGAGCTGGACCTCCTCGAGCCCGTCGACGCGCCCGGCGACGGCGACCCCAGCTCCTTCTCCTGGTCCCAGGTGATCCCGGCCGCCGGCGGGACGGTCGCGGTGCTCGACGAGATCGCCTCGGCGACCGAGGTCCCGTGGCGGGAGGACGAGGACGCCGCGAGCCTGCTGCGCACCCTGCGCGACGCGGGCTGGCACGACCCGACGCTGCAGGTCGTCGACGCCCGGACCGGCCAGGAGCGCGCCGAGGTGACGATCCCCCTCACGGCGGAGGCGCTCGAGTCCTGCGGCGTCATGGAGGACGGCCAGGGCGGCCGGACCGTCGCGCCACAGCCCTGGATCGACGCGACGCCGTCGTCGACGACGCTCGCATTGTGCAGCGTCACGCGGGCAGTCACGCCGACGGGCGAGGCGTTCGACGTCGGCGGCGACGACGGCGCGGGGCGCACCCTGGTGCCGCTGACCGGCGGGACGTTCTTGCTGCAGGGCGAGACCAGCGAGGTCCGCGACGCCCACGGCGAGCGGGTGGAGACGATCCACGGCTCCGCCCTCGCCCTGCCCGTCGACACGGAGCCCGACGGCCCGCGGCTCGTCCTCCTCGGCGCCGACGGCAGCGCCCCGTCGCTCGCGGCCCTCGGCGCGGACGGGGATCCCGCCTGGTCGGTGACCGTCGACCCCCTCACGGCGCCGCTCGCCCGGGTCGGGGACACGGTCGTGCTCGCGGACGGCTCGTCGCTCACGGCGCTCGACGCCCGCACCGGCGCGCAGCGATGGCGGGTGACAGACCTGCTCGACGGCGGCTTCGAGGACGGCGAGACGATCGCGGGTGCCGTCACCGACGGCACCCGGCTGCTGCTCGCGATCACCCCCGCCTCGTGGAGCGACGACGGTGCGGGCACCCCGCACCGCCTGGTCGCGCTCGACCTGCGGGACGGCAGCACCGCGTGGGAGCGCGCCGGCACCGGGGTGCTCTGGGGGCTGTTCTCCGCCGGCGGCGGCCCCGTCGCCGTCGGGAACGCCGTCTCCGGGCTCGGACGCCCCTGAGCCCGGACGTCCTACGCGCCGGTCAGGAGGCCTTCCAGGTCCCGCCGTCCTTGGGGACGAGCTCGATCCACGTGCTGCCGGGGTCGAGCTCGACGGGCTCGCCGTCGCGGGTCAGCTCGACCGGGGACTTCTGGTCCTTCTTCGACCACTGCACGGACACCGTCCTGCCGGCGGACGCCAGCACCCCCTTGCCCTTCCCGATCAGCTCGGTCTGGGGGACGGGGGCCCCGGCCGGGTCCTTGTACTTCGTGTCCACCACGTCCACGGACAGCGCGAGCACGTTGGTGGCCTCGTGCCGCTTCCCCGACGACGACACCGACTCGCTCGAGCCCTCGCTGCGCAGCCACTTCTTGTCCTCCCCGGACCAGTCCCAGACGCTGCGCTGCGCCGGGCTGAGGGTCACGTCGAGAGTGGCCGCCTTCGTGCCGTCGGCCGCTGCGGTTCCGTCGCCCGCCTTGCCCGCGTACCGGAACTGGGCGGGCGGCGGCACGGTGCGCTCGTCGTCGGCCTGGTCGAGGAAGGCCTTCGGGTCCCCGACGACGTTGTGCGGCGCGGCGCGACCCGGGTCGCGGGAGAAGCCCGCGTCGCCGCGGTCCATGATGACCGACTGGGTGCCGGACTTCTCCACCGCCGCGATGAACGGCGCCTGACCGCCCGAGTAGGCGAGGATGCCGCCGAGCGGGGCGACGACGTCGGGGTCCATGGGCCGCACCGAGCGCACGGGCTCCACCGCCTTCGGGACCCGCGAGTGGTACACGGCGACGAACCGCGTGATGCCGCCCTCGACGACCTCCTCCCACACGAGGTCGGCGTCCTCGAGTCCGGTCTGCGGGCGCGCCTCCGGCGCGTTCTCGATCTTCACCGCGAGCGCCGGCCGGGCCGCCACGTCGTCCGACCGCACCCCGGTGAGCGGCCAGGCCGACGGCATCGTGGGCGACGGTGGGGCGCCCTTGTCGGCGGTGCTGCCCGGCGTCACGGTCGGCGTCGGAGACCCGCCGGACGAGCACGCCGCCAGCGCCAGGACGGCGGCGACCGTCAGCGCTGCGGCACGCCGGGTGCGGGACGGGCGGGGCGTGGCGGTCATGCGGGTCCTCCCGGGGTCACGGGCCGTGCGCGCGGTCACACGCCCTCACCGTAGGCCGGGAACGCCCCGATCCGGCGTCAACGCACCCGCCACGACCCGGTGCCGCGCGGCACGAGCTCGATCCAGAGGTTGCCCGGGTCGAGGCGGACGGGATCGCCGCCGCGGGTCTTCAGCATCAGCTTCTTGCCCGTCGACTTCTTCGACCAGGTCACGCTGAGCGCCTTGCCGCGGGTGAGGAGCACGCCCTTCCCGCGGCCCACCATCTGCGTCTCGGGCACCGGGGCGCCGCTCGGGTCGCGGTACTTCGTGTTCTTCATGGTCACGGACAGGAGCAGCACGTTCCGGGCCCGCAGCTGGCTCCCGGAGGAGATCGAGGGGGCCGAGCCGTCGAAGCGGGCGTACGTCTTCGTCTTCGACGTCCATCGCCACACGGTGCGCTGCGCCGGGGAGAGCCGGACGTCGGCGACGCGCCCCTTGCGGTCGTTCGTCGCGGCGGTCCCCTGCCCGACCTTGGCGGCGTAGTTGAACTGCGCGGGCGGCGGGGTCGCGCGGCTCTTGTTCGCCTGCTTCGCGAACGCGTTCACCGAGCCGTACACGTTGTGCGGGGCGGCCCGGTCGCCGCTGCGCCGGAAGCCGGGGTCGCCGCTGTCCATCGTCACGGACTGCACCTTGGCGCGGCCGACGGCGCGGATGAACGGCGGCTGCCCACCCGAGTAGGCGAGGATGCCGCGCATCGGGGCGACGATGGCCGGGTCCATGGGGCGCACGGACCGGACGGGCCCGACGGTGCCGGGTAGCTTCGAGTGGTAGACGGCGACGTACCGGCTGATGCCGCCCTCGACCACCTGCTCCCAGACGATGTCCGCCTGCTGCAGCCCGGACTGCGGCCGCGCCGCGGTCGAGTTCTCGATCTTCACCGCGACGGCCGGCCGGGCGGGGACCTTCTTCGTCCCGGTCAGCCTGCCGTTGAGCGGCCAGACGACGGGCTTCGGCTTCGGCTTCGGCTGGGGCTTCACCGGGTCGGGCGGTGCCGCCTTCGGCACGGAGACGTCCGGCGCGGCGGTGACGGTGGGCGGCGCGGCGGGCTCGCCGACGCCGCAGGCGGCCGTGGCCAGCAGGGCGAGCGCGACGAGCGCGCCGACGGCCCCGGTCCGGGCGCCGCGGGGCGCGCCCGCAGGCTTCGTGGGCATCCTCGGCGTCCTCCTCGACGTGCGTGCGGCCCGGGGGCTCCCGGGCCGGGACCGTGCCACCCTACGGCAGGCCCGTCACGGCCCGGACGGGCCCCGGACCGACCCGGACCGACCCGGACCGACCCGGACCTACGCTGGTGCGGTGCCCCTCGCGTCCCTGCCCCCGTCCGTCGACGCGCTCCGCGACGCCGTGCGCGCCGCGCTCGACGACGGCCCCGCCGTCGTCCCGCTGCCCCGCACGACGACGGCCCCCGTGGCGCCGGGCACGGCGCTGGTGGTGCGCACGTCCGGCTCGACGGGGACGCCGCGCGAGGTCGCGCTGCCGGCCGACGCGCTGCGTGCGTCCGCGGCGGCCACGCACGAGCGGCTCGGCGGCCCTGGTCGGTGGGTGCTGACGCTGCCGCCCACGCACGTCGCCGGCCTGCAGGTGGTGGTGCGGTCGGTGCTCGCGGGCACGCCGCTGACGGCCGCGCGGCCGGACGCGCGGTTCACGCCCGACGGCCTGGCCGGCCTGCTCGCGCCGGTCCTCGACGCCGGCGACGACCCGGTGTACGTGTCGCTGGTCCCCACCCAGGTGCACCGCCTGCTCGCCGCCGCCCAGGACGGCGCGCCCCGTGGGCTGGCGGCGCTCGCCCGCTGCGCGGCGGTGCTGCTGGGCGGCGCGGCGTCCCCGCCCGCCCTGCTCTCGCGCGCCGCCGAGGCGGGGGTGCGCGTCGTGACGACCTACGGCATGTCCGAGACCGCCGGCGGCTGCGTGTACGACGGCGCGCCCCTGCGCGACGTCCGGGTCCGCGTCGTCCCTCCCGACCTGTCAGGGGAGGTGGGGGTCGTCGAGCTGGGCGGGCCCACGCTCGCGGCCGGGTACCTGGGCGACGCCGCCGCCACGGCCGCGGCGTTCCGCACCGACGGCGACGGGTCGCGCTGGTTTCGCACGTCCGACCTCGGCCGTCTCGCCCCCGACGGCACGCTGGAGGTGCTCGGCCGGGCGGACGACGTCGTCGTCACCGGCGGCGTCAACGTCGCCCCGGCGCCCGTCGAGGCGCTGGTCGGTGAGCTGCTCGGCGGCGAGGCGTGCGTCGTCGGCGTGCCCGACGCCGAGTGGGGGCAGGTGCTCGTGGCCGTGGTCGCGACCCTGGCCTCGTCGGGCGGGCCGCGGATCGCGCCCGTCGATGACGACGCGCTGGCGCGGGTCCGGTCCTCGGTGGCGACTAGGCTGGGTGCGCCGTCCGCGCCCCGCCGCGTGTACGCCGCGGCCGCGCTCCCGCTGCGCGGCCCCGGCAAGGTGGACCGCAGCGGCGTCGTCGCCCTCGTCCGCGAGCACGAGGCGCACGCCTGACCTGCTCGCGCACGCGACGCCCCGGCGCCGCACCGACGGACGGAGAACCATGGCCACGACGAGCGAGTGGATCGCCGGAGCACGCCCCCGCACCCTGCCGGCCGCGGCCGCGCCGGTGCTGATCGGGTCGGGTGCCGCGGCGGACGTCGACGCCTTCGCGTGGCTGCCCGCCGTCCTCGCGCTCGGCGTCGCGCTCGCCCTGCAGGTGGGCGTCAACTACGCCAACGACTACTCGGACGGCGTCCGGGGCACCGACGTGGACCGCGTGGGCCCGCTGCGCCTCACGGCGTCCGGCATCGCCCCGCCCCGCCGCGTCAAGGGCGCCGCGTTCGCGTCGTTCGGCGTCGCCGGGGTGCTCGGCCTGGCGCTGTGCGCCGTCAGCGGGCACTGGTGGCTGCTCGCGGTGGGCGTGCTGTGCGTGCTGGCCGCCTGGTACTACACGGGCGGCAAGCACCCGTACGGCTACGCGGGGCTCGGCGAGGTGGGCGTGTTCGTGTTCTTCGGGCTCGTCGCGACGCTCGGCACCACGTACACCCAGGCGGACACCCTCACCTGGCCGTCCGTGCTCGGCGCCGTCGGCGTCGGCATGATCGCGTGCGGCCTGCTCATGGTGAACAACGTGCGCGACATCCCGACCGACGTCGTCGCGGGCAAGCGGACCCTCGCCGTCCGCCTCGGCGACCACCGCGCCCGGCGCTGGTACGCCGCCTGCATCCTGCTGCCCGTGGTGCTGGGCATGGTGTGCGCGGCCTGGTCGCCGTGGGCGCTGCTCGTCACGGTGCTGCTGCTGCCCGCCGCGCTGCTCGTCGCCCCGGTGATCGCGGGGGCGCGCGGGCCGCTGCTCGTCAAGGTGCTCGCCGGCACCGGGATGTTCGAGCTCGCCTACGGCGTGCTGCTGGCCCTCGGCCTGGCGCTCTGACGCCTGCTCGCCCGCCGGCTCAACCGGCCGTGGGGTGCTCCCGGTCCACGACGGAGTCCTCGTAGTCGGAGTCGACGTCGTGCTTGTCGGAGCCGTCCTTGCGCCGCTGCTCCTTCTCCGCCAGCCAGCGCGCGGCGGCGTCCCGCGGCTTGCTCAGGGCGAGGTACGAGACGGCGAACGCCACGACGGCGGCGACCAGGACGAGGAGCCAGCTGCGCAGGCCGAGCAGGTAGCCGGCGCCGAGGCCGGCGACGAACAGCAGGATCCGCCAGACGGTGTACATGACGAGGGGCACGGTTCCAGGGTAGGCGCGATTCCTGAGCATCCCGACGCCGAACTAGGCTGGAGGCATGTTCGCGCGTGTGATCCTGCCCCTCCTCGTGGTGGGGCTCGCCCTGTACGCCCTTCTCGACCTGTTCGGCTCCGAGGAGGACGAGCGCGGCGGGCTCCCCCGCTGGTTGTGGGCGGTGATCATCGTGCTGCTGCCGATCTTCGGCGCCGTCGCGTGGATCGTCGTCAAGCAGTCCGCGCGCCGGGCGTCCGGCGGCCGCGGGCCGTCGTCCCGCCCCCGGCGGCCCGGCCCCTCCGGCCCGCGCCGCCCGTCCGGCCCCGTGGCGCCCGACGACGACCCCGAGTTCCTGTGGCGCCTGGAGCAGGAGAAGCGCCGCCGTGAGCGCGGCGAGTCCTAGTGCCGAGATAGAGAGGCTCCCCGCCGAGATAGAGAGGGGAGCCTCTCTATCTCGGCGGGGAGCCTCTCTATCTCGGCGGGGAGCCTCTCTATCTCGGCGGGGAGCCTCTCTATCTCGGCGGGGAGCCTCTCTATCTCGGCAGGGTTCAGGCGCCGCCGGTGGTGTCGGTGTTGAGGCCCGAGTACGAGTGCTTGCCGTTGAAGATCAGGTTCACGCCGGTGAAGTTGAACAGCACGCACAGGTAGCCGACGATGACGAACCAGGCGGCGCGGCGGCCGTCCCAGCCGCGGGTCGTGCGGGCGTGCAGGTACGCCGCGTACACGACCCAGATGACGAAGCTCCAGACCTCCTTGGGGTCCCAGCCCCAGTAGCGGCCCCAGGCGTGCTCGGCCCAGATGGCGCCGCCGATGATGGTGAAGGTCCACAGCACGAAGCCGACGGCGTTGAGGCGGAAGGACAGGGCCTCCAGCGACGTCGGGGTGGGCACGCGGTCGAGCCAGCGGAAGCCGGGGCGCTGCAGGTACGGGGACCCGGAGTCGCGGCTGTCGCGCACGAGCTGCAGCACCGAGGCCACGAACGCGACGGTGAAGATGCCGGTGGCGCTGATCGCGACGCCCACGTGGATGACCAGCCAGTAGTTCTGCAGGGCCGGCTGCACGCCCGTCGCCGCCACGTAGAAGACGTTCAGGCCGAGCACCAGGAACAGCACGGACAGGCCGGTGACGAACGCGCCGAGGAACTTGAAGTCCTTGCGCACGTTCATGCCGAGGAACACGGCGAGCGCCATGAACGACCCCACCAGCGTGAACTCGTACATGTTCGCCCAGGGGGTGCGGCCCGCGGCGAGCCCGCGCAGCACGATGGCCGCGAGGAGCAGGGCGGTGCCCAGCCAGGTGGTCGACATCGCGATGCCCGCGGCGCGACGGCGCGCGGGGGCGGACGCGCCGTCCCTGGCGCCGGGCACCGTGCTCGCAGGCGCGAGCGTGGGCCGGGACGCGGCCCCCACCGCGACGGGCGTGCGCGCCTCGGCGTGGGCCTCGGCCCGCGCCTCCGTGCGCCGGCCCAGGTCGATCGCGAACGCGACGAGCGCGATCGTGAGCGCCGTGGCGGCGCCCCAGACGAGCAGCACGCTCAGCTCGGCGATCTGCATGGTCAGTCCTCCGTGGCGGTTCTCTGGTGGTCGTCGGGATCGTCGGCGTGGCCCGGCACCGCTGCCAGGGCCTTGTCGACCTCGCGCTGCAGGCCGGCGTCGTCCCCGCGCGCGAGCCCGGCGAGCTCGACGTGCGTGACGGCCCTGCCGTCGTCGTCCGTGGTCTCCCATGATCGCACCCACACGCGGCGGCGCGGCGTGAACAGCGAGACCGCGAGGCCGGCGAGGGCCAGCAGGGAGAAGGTCAGCACCCAGGCGAGGGACGGGTCGTACCGCAGGTCGAGGGCGACGTAGCGGGGCACGTCCTGCCCCAGGGTGACGGTGCCGAGGCCGTCGGGCAGCTCGACCGTCTCCCCCGGCTTCACGAGCAGCTTGATCGTCTCGCCGTCCTCGTCCACCGACGGCGTCAGGGACGCGGTGTCGAGGCGGTACACGTTCTGCGGCACGCCGTCGTCCAGGCCCAGGTCGCCGCGGTACACCTCGAGCACCATGAGCGGGTTCTGCGGCTGCGGGAAGACGGAGCGGGCCGACCCGTCCTGGTCGACGACGGCGGTGGGCAGGAAGTAGCCGACCAGGCCGATCTGCTCCTGGCCCTCCGACACGTCCGGCACCTTCACGACGCCGCGCGACGTGTACATGGTGTCCTCGGGCAGGAACGGGACGCGGCCGGAGAACGCCATCTCGCCGGCGCCGTCCTTGACGGTGATCTCCGGGGCGAAGCCGTTGCCCTGTAGGTAGATCTTGGCGCCGTCGACCGTCAGCGGGGAGTTGACCTTGATCTGGTCGGAGTGCTGGCCGCCGTCCGGCTCGGTGACCGTCACGTGTGCGGTGAAGTCGCGCGCCTGCGCGAACGCCACGGTGTCGGAGGCGAACTCGGAGTCGAACGAGTCGAGCGTCATCGAGAACGGCGACAGCGACGCCGGCCGGAACCAGGCGCCCTTGTCGAAGGTGTCGTAGTCCACGACGGCGTTCGCGAAGCCGCGGCCCTCCGTGACGATCGCCTGGCCGCGGTAGTGCATCAGCTGGCCGAGGGCGACCGACACCAGGAGGCCCAGCAGGGCGAGGTGGAACACGAGGTTGCCGGTCTCGCGCAGGTAGCCGCGCTCCGCCGCCACCGTGCGGGTGGCCGGGCGGCCGAGCCGCGGCTCCTCCGACCCGACGTCGACGCGGAACGTGGGCAGGCGACGCAGCGGGCCGCGCAGGTGGCCGGCCACGGCCTCGACGACCTCGTCGGGCGACGCCGTCGTGCTGGTCTCGGCGGTGGCAGGGAAGCGGCCGAACCGCACCGGCGTCCGGGGCGGCCGGTTCCGCAGGTTGCGGGCGTGCGCGAGCGTGCGCGGCACGATGCAGCCCACGAGGGAGACGAACAGCAGGATGTAGATGGCCGAGAACCAGACCGAGCTGTAGACCTCGAAGAAGCCGAACCGGTCCAGCCACTCCCCCAGCGTGGGGTGGTCGCCGAGGTACTCGAGCACTGCGGCGGCGTCCTGGCCGCGCTGCGGCAGCACCGAGCCGGGGACGGCCGCGACGGCGAGCAGCATGAGCAGCATGAGCGCCACGCGCATGCTCGTGAGCTGGCGCCACGTCCAGCGCAGCATGCCGCGCCAGCCCAGCGTGGGCAGGCTCGGGCCGGCGGGCCTGGCAGGCCCCTCGGCCGGGGACGAGGGCCCGGCGTCGGCGCGGCCCTCGACGAACGCGTCGTTGATGCCCTCCGGTCGGTACGTCGCCTTCTCGCTCATCACACCACCGTCACGAATCCGCCGATCCAGCCCTGGAGCTGGCTGGTCCACGTGGACCACAGCCCCGTGACCAGCGCCAGGCCGACCAGCACCAGCAGGGCGCCGCCCGCGCGCTGGATGCCCAGGCGGTGCCGGCGCAGGAAACCGAGCATGCGCTGCGAGGACTGCAGCCCGAGCGCCACGAGCAGGAACGGCACGCCCAGCCCGACGCAGTACGCGACGCCGAGCACCAGGCCGCGGCCGGCCGACGCCTGGTCGAGCGCCAGCGTCTGCACGGCCGCGAGCGTCGGGCCGATGCAAGGGGTCCAGCCGAGGCCGAACACGACGCCCAGCAGCGGCGCGCCCCACAGGCCCGCCCGGGGGCTCAGGTGCATGCGCCGCTCGCGCTGCAGGAACGGCACGGCGCCGAGGAAGGCGAGGCCCATGAGGATCACGACGACCCCGAGCACCCGCATGATCGTGCCCTCCCACTGCACCAGGTAGGAGCCGATGGCACCCGCCGCGGCCATGAACGCCACGAACACCGCGGTGAAGCCGAGGACGAAGAGGGCCACGCCGGCGACGACGCGGCGGCGGGCCGGGTCCTGGGGCACCCCGGGCCGCCCCTTCGCGCCCGTGCCGGCCGACGCGGCGGCCATGCCGCTGACGTACCCGACGTAGCCGGGCACCAGCGGCAGCACGCACGGCGAGGCGAACGACACGAGGCCGGCGATCAGCGCCACGGGCAGCGCCAGCAGCATCGAGCCGCTGAACACCGTGGTCGCGAACGTCTCGCCCATCAGGCGCCCTTCGCGCCGTCGCCCGACTCGGCGAGCACCTCGTCGACGATCGCGTCGAGCGTCGACGCCTCGGCCTGGCCGATGACGCGGGCCGCGACGCGACCCTCGGCGTCGAGCACGACGGTCGACGGCACGGCCTGCAGCGGCACGACGCCGGACAGCCTCGCCACGACCTGTCCGCTGCGGTCCTCGATCGACGGGTAGGGCACGTCGAAGGTGCGCTGGAACGAGGTGGCGGCGCCGGCCTCGTCCTCCGTGTTGATGCCGAGCACCTGCACGCCGTCGGCCTCGCGCTCGTTGGCCAGGGCGACGAGGTCGGGGGCCTCGGCGCGGCACGGCGCGCACCCGGCGTACCAGGTGTTGACCACGACGACGTCGCCGAGCCAGTCGGCGGTGCTCACCTCGTCGCCCTCGAACGACGTGCCCTCGACGGTCACGGGGTCCTCGCGGTCGCCCGCGTCCCACTGCTTCACGGAGCCGTCGCCGGAGACGAAGCCCTGCCCGACGACGTCGCCGGCGCCCGAGTCCTGGGCGCCGCACGCGGCGAGCAGGCCGAGGCCGAGGACGGCGCCGACGGCGGCGGAGGCGCGCCGGAGCACGCGCGATCGGACGGTGCGCATCATGCCCCCGGCACGGGGTCGGCGCCGGCGAGCAGGTCGGCGGCGGGCTCGGTGTAGTGCAGGCCCACGAACGTCTCGCCGTCGAACGTCAGCGACGTCATCGACGCGAGGGCGCACTGACGACGGCGCGGGTCGTGCGCCAGGGAGCCGCCCTCGTACGACCGGCGCGTGACCCACACCGGGAGCTGATGGCTGACCAGCACGACCTCGTGGCCCTCGTAGGCGCGACGCGCGTCGTCCACGGCGGCACGCATCCGGGTCACCTGGTCCGCGTACGGCTCGCCCCACGACGGGCGCAGCGGGTTCCACAGGTAGCGCCAGTACTTCGGGTTGGCGAGCTGCCCCGGGTTCTTCCCGATCGTCGTGCCCTCGAAGTGGTTCCCCGCCTCGACGAGCCGGTGGTCGGTGGCGAGCGTCAGGCCGAAGGCCTCGGCCGTGGGCGTCGCGGTCTCCTGCGCACGTTGCAGCGGGGAGGCGACGACGGCGACGACGTCGCGGCCCGCGCCGGACAGGTGCTGCGCCACGCGGCGCGCCATCGCCTGGCCGCGGTCGGACAGGCGGTAGCCGGGGATGCGCCCGTAGAGGACGCCGTCCGGGTTGTGGACCTCGCCGTGCCGTACGAGATGGACGGTGGTGGTGGCCATGGGTCCCAGTGTCCCAGAACTCCGGGGTACCCAGGTCCCGTCCAGCCAAGCGTGACGGCGCTCACGTCAGGGTGCCGCCGGCCCCCTGGCCGCGTCCGCCACCTTCGCCATGGCGCGGCCCAGGGTCGCGAACTCCTCGGGGGTGAGGGCATCCACCAGCAGGCGACGGACGGCGGTGACGTGGCCGGGTGCGGCATCGACGAGCGCCGCGTACCCGGCGTCGGTCATGACGCAGTTCACGCCGCGACGGTCGCCCGGCACCGGCGTGCGGACCACGAGCCCGCGCCGCTCCATGCGGTCGACCGTGTGCGTCAGGCGGCTGCGCGACAGCGCGAGGAAGTCCGCGAGCGCCGACATCCGGAGCGTCCGTCCCGGCGCCTCGGAGAGCTGCACCAGCAGGTGGTACTCGCCGAGCGTGACGGGCAGCCCTTGGTCATGGGCGTCCCCGAGCGCCTCGAAGAAGCGGGACGTCCCCTCGAGGAACCGTCGCCATGCCCACTGCTGCTCCACGTCGAGCCAGCGCACGTCCGCCCGGCCCTCGTCGTCGCGCTCCCGCGCACTCGTCGCACCCACGGGAATAGGTTACGAGAGCGCCGCGTTCCACCCCTCGTGACGATAGTTGATTCATCAACTATCTTGGTGAACGTCAGCACGACCCAACCCGAGGGAGACACCATGACCGCGCTGCCCGCAGGCCTGACCGCCGGTACCTACGCCATCGACACCGCCCACTCGACCGCCTCGTTCTCCGTGCGCCACGCCGGGATCGCCAAGGTGCGCGGCACGATCGCCATCGCGTCCGGCGCGATCACCGTGGGTGACGACCTCGAGTCCACGGCCGTCACCGCGGAGCTCGACGCCGCGTCGGTCAACACGGGCGACGAGAACCGCGACGGCCACCTGAAGAGCGCCGACTTCTGGCACGCCGAGGAGAAGCCGGTCTGGTCCTTCGCGTCCAAGGACATCTCCACCGACGGTGACGACTACACGATCACCGGCGACCTCACGATCAACGGCGTCACCAACTCGGTCGAGCTGCCGACCGAGTTCACCGGCACCGCCACCGACCCCTTCGGCAACCCGCGCGCGGGCTTCGAGTCCGAGATCGAGATCTCGCGCAAGGACTACGGCCTGACCTGGAACGCCGCGCTCGAGACCGGCGGCGTCCTCGTGGGCGACAAGGTCAAGATCGCCCTCGACGTCTCGGGGTGCCGTTGGTGGCTGCCCGGGCCGCGGCGTGGAACGCGAGGATCTGCAGCTCGCCGGCCACGTCCACCGAGCGCACGACGACGTCGTCGGGCAGCTGCAGCGCCACCGGCGCGAAGGACAGGATCTCCCGCACCCCGCACGCCACGATCCGCTCGGCGATGGCCTGCGCCACCGGCCCGGGGGTCGCCAGCACCACCATCGACACGCCGGTGCGCGCGAGCACGTCCTCCAGCGCGTCGACGTGCTCGATCGTCAGCCCGGCCGCGGAGTTCCCGACCACCTGAGGGTCGGCGTCCAGCAGCGCCACCACCTGGAACCCGCGGGCCGCGTAGCCCGAGTAGTTCGCCAGGGCGTGGCCCAGGTTGCCGATGCCGACGATCGCCAGCCGGTGCTCGGACCCGAGCCCCAGCGCCGTCGCGATGTACTGCGCCAGCGACTGCACGTCGTAGCCCACGCCGCGCGTGCCGAACGACCCGAGGTAGGACAGGTCCTTGCGCAGCTGCGCCGACCCCACCCCCGACCGCTCCGCCAGCTCCGACGACGACGTCGTCGTCACACCGCCCTCCGCCAGGTCGCGCAGGGCGCGCAGGTAGTAGGGCAGCCTCGCCACCGTCGCGGCCGGCACCGTCGCCTCACCGAGCTCGATCACTGCTGGATCACCCTGTCGTCCTCTCCCGGGCTCAGCGGGCCAGCCGGCGCGCCAGCCGCGCGCCGTCCACCCGCCAGAAGCCCTGCTGCACGCCGTCCACCTCGACGACGGGCACGTAGTCCCCGTACTTGCCCACCAGGTCCCCGCCGGGGCCGTCGACGTCGATGTCGACCTCCCGGAAGGTCTCGCCCGCGGCCCCGCACACGTCCGCGACCACCGCCCGAGCCTCCTCGCACAGGTGGCAGCCGGCACGCGTGTACAGGAGCACCCGGGGTTCGCCTTCGGATCCCTGCGGCATGCTCACCTGCCAAGACTAGCGGCGCCGATACAGTGGGCCGCATGCCGTCGCCTGCCGAGTCGTCCCCGCCGGCGCGCGCCGCAGCCTTCTTCGACGTCGACAACACCATCATCCGGGGCGCCAGCGCCTTCCACCTGGCGCGCGCCCTGTACCAGCGCCGGTTCTTCGGCACCCGCGACCTGCTGCGGTTCGCGCTGATCCAGGCGAAGTACCTGGTGTTCGGCGAGTCCCGCTCCCAGATCGAGACCGTGCGCAGCCGCGCCCTGTCGCTCATCGCCGGGCGCTCGGTGGCGGAGATCACGGCCGTGGGCGAGGACGTGTACGACACCGTGCTCGAGCTGCGCATCTTCCCGGGCACCAAGCGGCTGCTCGACGAGCACCTCGCCGCCGGCGACGAGGTGTGGCTCGTGACCGCCACGCCGGTCGAGATCGGCGGGCTCATCGCGCGCCGACTCGGCGCCACGGGGTGCCTCGGCACGATCGCCGAGCACTCCGGGGGTTTCTACACCGGCCGCCTCATCGGTGACCTCATGCACGGGGAGGCCAAGGGCGCCGCCGTCCGCGAGCTCGCCGAGCGCGAGGGCATCGACCTGTCCGCCTCCTACGCGTACGGCGACTCCCTCAACGACCTGCCGATGATGCGCACCGTCGGGCACCCCTGCCCCATCAACCCCGACGCCCGCCTGCGCCGGCACGCCAAGGAGGTCGGCTGGCCCATCCGCGAGTTCCGCGGCCGCGGACGGCGCGTGGCCGGGCGCGGGATGAAGACGGCGTCGTGGGCCGGCGCCGCCTGGGTCGCCGGCCTCGTGCTCCGCAGCATCCGGCGGCGGCTGCAGGGCCGCTGACCGCCCTGCGCGCCGGCCGGGAACAGCGAACGGGCCCGGCACCTCCGTGGAGGTGCCGGGCCCGTTCGCGCACGCTGTCCGCCGTCAGGCGGACGGCGTCACTTCTTGTTGCGACGCTGGTGACGCGTCTTCCGCAGCAGCTTGCGGTGCTTCTTCTTCGCCATGCGCTTGCGGCGCTTCTTGATGACGGAGCCCATGAGGTCCTCACAATGCTTGTCGGTCGGTGGAACACGGTTGGTCCCAGGAGCCCTGTCTCCAGGAGCAGCCGACCAACGCGGAAAAGTCCGTCCCCCAGGGTACCCGATGCCCGGCGCCCTCCCGACCGGCGCCCGTCCGACCGGCGCCGTGACGTCAGTCGCGGTACGGGTCGAGGCCCCACACGGGGAACACGTGCCGGCGGGTGGCGAGGACCGCGCGGTCGACGTCGTCGGCCGGGTCGTAGCCGTCCGACCAGGGCCGCCACTCGACGTCGCCGCTGCCCAGGCGCTCGGCCGGGTCCAGCCCGGACAGCTCCTCCACCTCCCGCCGCCAGGACTCCGGCAGCTCGATGCCGATCGCCAGGGGCGCGTGCGCCGCCTCCGCCACCAGGCTCGCCCACACCAGCGGCACCACGTCGACCACCGCGTACCCGCCGCCGCCGAGGGCGACCCAGCGGCCGTCGGCCAGCTCGTGCGCGAGCTCGTGCACCCAGCGCGCGGCGGTCCGCTGCGCGCCCACGCCCACGTTCAGGTCGGTGAGCGGGTCGTTGCCGTGCGCGTCGCAGCCGTGCTGCGACACGATCACCTGCGGGCGGAACTCGCGCACCACCGCGGGCACGACGGCGTCCACCGCGCGCAGCCAGTGCGCGCCGTCGGTGCGCGGCGGCAGCGCCACGTTCACCGCGGTGCCCTGCGCCGCCGTCCCGCCCGTGTCGCCGGCGTTCCCGCTGCCCGGGAAGAGCGTGTGCCCGTCCTGGTGCACGGAGACGGTGAGCACCCGCGGGTCGTCCCAGAAGATCGCCTCGACGCCGTCGCCGTGATGGGCGTCCAGGTCGACGTACGCGACCCGCTCGGCCCCGAGGTCGAGCAGGCGCTGCACGGCCGCCGCGGCGTCGTTGTAGATGCAGAAGCCGGACGCCGCGCCGCGCTGGGCGTGGTGCATGCCGCCCGCGATGTTCACGCCGTGGGCCACGTGCCCCGACCAGACCGACTCCGCCGCGTCCACCGACGCCGCCACGAGGCGCGCCGCGGCCTCGTGCATCGCCGGGAACACCGGGTCGTCCTCGGTGCCGAGACCGCGCGCCGGGTCGGCGGTGCCGTCGGCGGCCGCGCGACGCACCGCCGCGACGTAGGCGGCGTCGTGCACCGTCTCGATGAGCGCGTCGGGGGCGGGCTCGACGTCCGCGAGCTCCAGCGTGGGCTCGTCGAGCAGACCGAGCTCCGCCACGAGCCGCATCGTGAGGTCGAGGCGGGCGGGCGCCATGGGGTGCCCGGGGCCGAAGTCGTAACGCAGGAGCTCGGGGCTCCACAGCAGCCGGGCGACGCGCATCCCGTCACGGTAGCCGACGCCGTGGCAGGCTGTGCCCAGCGACTGAGGGGCGGAAGGGGACAGGGTGCCGGGGAGCTGGGGCGGTCGCGCGCTCGCGCTGCGCGGATGGGCCAACCGCGCAGCCCGCGAGTACCCCGCCCGGCTCGCGATGACGGTCTTCGCGGCCGTCATCACCGTCATCTGGCTGCTGCTCCTCACCCCCTGGGCGACGGCGTCCGGCCGCGGCGCCTCCGTCGTCGACGCCCTCTTCACGGCGACGTCGGCCGTCTGCGTCACGGGACTCGTCGTGCAGGACACCGCGACCTACTGGTCGGAGTTCGGGCACGTCGTCATCCTCGTGGGCATCAAGGTGGGCGGCCTGGGCGTGATGACGCTCGCCTCGCTGCTGGGCCTCGCCGTCTCGCGGCGGCTCGGCCTCACGCAGAAGCTCCTCACCGCCTCCGAGACGAAGACGGAACGGCTCGGCGAGGTCGGCGCCCTCCTGCAGACGATCATCGTCACCGCCACGAGCATCGAGCTGGCCCTCTCGCTGCTGCTGTTCCCCCGGTTCCTCGTCCTCGGCGACGACGCCGGGACGGCCGCGTGGCACGCCCTGTTCTACGGCATCTCGTCGTTCAACAACGCCGGCTTCGTGCCCACCCCGGACGGCCTGCTCCCCTTCGCGTCGGACTGGTTCGTGCTGGTGCCGATCGCGCTGGGCGTGTTCATCGGCTCGCTCGGCTTCCCCGTCATCCTCAACGTGATCACCAACCGTCGGCGCAAGCACAAGCACTGGGTGCGGGCCCTGTCGCTGCACACCAAGCTCACCGTGACCACGAGCCTCGCGCTCCTCGTGTCCGGGGCGGTCCTCATCGGCGCGCTGGAGTGGAACAACCCCGCCACCTTCGGCGAGCAGAGCTTCTCCACCAAGATCCTGTCGTCGGTCTTCGCGTCGGTGATGCCGCGGTCGGCCGGGTTCAGCTCCGTGCCCGTGCACGAGATGACCCAGGAGACCTGGCTGCTCACGGACGCCCTGATGTTCGTGGGCGGCGGCTCGGCGTCGACCGCGGGCGGCATCAAGGTCACGACGTTCGCCGTCATGCTGCTCGCGATCGTCGCCGAGGCACGCGGCGACGCCGACACCGAGGTGTTCGGCCGGCGCATCCCCCGCGACACCCTGCGGCTGTCCATCGCGGTGGTCTTCGTGGGCGCCACCGCCGTGCTCGTGTCGTGCCTCGCGCTGCTGCGCATGACCGACCTGCGGCTCTCCGAGGCGCTGTTCGAGGTGATCTCCGCCTACGCCACGGTGGGCCTGTCCACCGGCGTCACCGCGTCCCTGCCCGACGGCGCGAAGTACCTGCTCGCGGGTCTCATGTTCGTCGGGCGAGTGGGCGTCATCTCGCTGCTCGGCGCACTGGCCCTGCGCGACCGGCGACGCATCGTACGCTTCCCCGAGGAACGCCCGATCATCGGGTGACCCGTACCGACGACCCGGCCGGCGACCCGGCCGACAGAGGAGAACCGTGGCGGACAAGAAGGCACCCGCGCGCGACGCGGGCGTGCTCGTGATCGGCCTGGGCCGCTTCGGCTCCTCGCTCGCGACGGTGCTGGACCGCCTCGGTCAGGACGTGCTCGCCGTCGAGCGCGACGAGAAGCTCGTCGCGCAGTGGTCCGGTCGTCTGCCCCTGGTCGAGGCGGACGCCTCGGAGTCGGAGGCCCTGGTCCAGCTCGGCGCCAAGGACTTCGGCGTCGCCGTGGTCGGCGTCGGCACGGAGCTCGAGGCGTCGGTGCTCATCACCGCCAACCTGGTGGACCTCGGCACGCCGCAGATCTGGGCCAAGGCGATCTCCGCGGAGCACGGCCGCATCCTCACCCGCATCGGCGCGCACCACGTCGTCTACCCCGAGGCCGACGCCGGCTCCCGCGTGGCGCACCTCGTGAGCGGCAAGATGCTCGACTACATCGAGGTGGAGGACGGCTTCACCATCGTCAAGATGCGGCCGCCGAAGGAGATGCAGGGCTTCACGCTCGCCCAGTCGGACATCCGCAAGCGGTACGGCGTCACCGTCATCGGCGTGAAGTCGCCCGGCGTGGAGTTCCAGTACGCGACGCCCGAGACGCGCGTGAGCGCGAACGACCTGCTCGTCTGCTCCGGCCACGCCGATCTGCTGGAGCGGTTCTCCGCGCGGCCCTGACCCGGGCCGGTGTTCGGCGACCGTTCACGAGGACGCCACCGCCCGGCCAACGGCGCCCGGCACGCTCGGGGTCCATGCGATCCCCCCGACGCGCCCTGCCGGCGCTGCTGCTTCTCCCCGCCCTCGCCGTCGTGCCCGCGTCCACGGCGTGGGGCCACGGGCCCGGTCACGGCCACGACCGCCCCGGTCGCGACGTCGCGACCGTGACGACCGACGTCGAGACGCCCCCGCTGTACGACGACGACGGCGGCGCCGCGTCCGGCGACGACCCGGCGATCTGGGTGCACCCGGGCGGCTCCCGGGACTCGCTGGTCCTCGCGACCGCCAAGGAGGGCGGCCTGCGCGTGTACGACACGTCCGGCCACGAGCTGCAGGCGCTGGCCGCGGACCCGGCGCCGCGGGCGGACGGCGTCGCCGGCCGGTACAACAACGTGGACCTCGCCTACGGCCTGCGCGTGGGCGGCGAGACCGTGGACGTCGCCGTGGTGTCCGACCGGTACAACGACCAGCTCCGGTTCTTCGCGGTCGACCCGGAGGGCGCCGGCGCCGACGTGCCGCTCACCGAGATCACCGCCGCCGAGCAGGGCTTCCTCTTCCAGCCCGACCGGGCGGGCGTCGACTCCGAGCACACCGCGTACGGGCTGGCGGTGTGGCAGCCCCGCGACGGCGCGGCGTACGCGGTCGTCACGCAGGAGGGCACGACGGCGGTCGCGACCGCCCGCCTCGTCCCGCGCGCCGACGGCACGGTCGGCTACACGGACGTCGACCACCTCGACCTGCCCGCGTCGTTCGGCCTGCCCGACGGCAGCACGTGGACGCCGTGCGAGGAGCCGGGCGTGGGGCCGCAGCTCGAGGGGCTCTCCGTCGACCAGCGCACCGGCACCCTGTACGCCGCGCAGGAGGACGTCGGCCTGTGGCGCCTGCCGCTGCCGCTGGGGTCCGGCGAGCCGCGGCTCGTCGACACGGTCACCGACTTCGGCGTCGAGGACGCCTACGACCCCGAGACCGAGGAGTGCTCCCCCGCCGACGGCTCGTCGGAGGAGGCCGCCGTCGCCGCGAACCCGTTCGGCGGCGACCTGCTCACCGCCGATGCCGAGGGGGTCGACGTCTACCACGGGCCCGGCCGCGCGGGGTACGTCATCGTGTCCAGCCAGGGCGACGACACCTATGCCGTCTACTCCACGACGGGCCGCAACAAGGCCGTCGGCTCCTTCCGCGTCGCGGGGACGGACGGCGTGGACGAGGTCGACGGCTCCGACGGCCTGGCCGTGACGAACCGCCCTGTCGGCCCGTACCGCCAGGGCCTGCTCGTCACCCACGACGAGCCGGAGACGGGCGCCGACGTCGAGCCGGGCCGCGGCGACGCCACCGGGTTCTCGTACGTCGCCTGGGACGACGTCGCCGACGAGCTCGGGCTCGTCGTCAGCACCCGCGCCGGGAACGACCCGCGCTTCCGCTGACCACCGCGCGAGCGTCGTGGGTCAGGCGGTGCGACGGCGCAGGGTGGCGATGCCCAGGACGACGGCGCCGACGATGAACACCGCGATGGCGCCGACGGCGCCCTGCACGTCCGCCCACTCGCCGCCGGCGGCGAGGGTCTGCATGGCCTCGACGGCGTAGGTGAGGGGGAAGACGCGCGAGAGCCACTCGAGCACCTCGGGCATCTGGTCGCGCGGCATGAGCAGCCCGCAGGTGATGAGCTGCGGGAAGATCACCGCGGGCATCATCTGCACGGCCTGGAACTCCGTGCGTGCGAGGGCGGAGGCGGCGAGGCCGAGGCAGCAGCCGAGGACGGCGTCGAGCATCCCCACGACCAGCACCAGCCACAGCGGGCCGAGCACGTCCATCCCGACGGCGAGCGCGAAGCCCACGACCACCAGCGACTGCAGCAGCGCGAGGGCGGCGAACGCGAGCGCGTAGCCCGCCACGAAGTCGCCCTTGCGCAGCGGCGTCGTCATGAGCCGCTCGAGCGTGCCGGACTGTCGCTCGCGCAGGGTCGCGACGCTCGTCACCAGGAACATCACGATGAGCGGGAAGAGCCCCACGAGCATCGGCCCGAACTGGTCGAGCACCGGGGTGCCGTCGAACATCCACGCGATGAGGCCGAGCAGCAGGCACGGCAGCACGAGGATGAGCGCGACGGTGCGGCGGTCGAAACGGAGCTGGGCCAGCACGCGGCCCGCGGTCGTGGCGGTGAGCGTCATCGGGAGCCCTCCTCGGACGTCGAGCCGGTCGTCGCGGCCTGCTGGTCGATGAGTGCGAGGAAGGCCCGCTCGGCGTCCGGGGCGCCCGTCGTGGCGAGCAGCTCGGCCGGCGTGGTGTCGGCGACGAGGGCGCCGTCGCGCAGCAGCAGGAGCCGGTCGCACTGCGTGGCCTCGTCCATGACGTGGCTGGAGACCAGCAGCGTGCGGCCCTCGCCCGCGAGGCGACGGAACATCGCCCACAGGTCGCGGCGCAGCACGGGGTCGAGGCCGACGGTGGGCTCGTCGAGCACGAGGACCTCGGGGTCGGCGACCAGCGCGGCCGCGAGGGAGACCCGGGAGCGCTCGCCGCCTGACAGCGTCCCGACGCGCTGCTTCTCGTGCCCGGCCAGGTCGACGACGGCCACGGCGCGCCGCACGGCGGCCTCCGCGCCGGCATGCGGCAGGCCCGCGAGCTGCGCGAAGTAGCGCAGGTTCTGCACCACGGTGAGGTCCGTGTACACGGAGGCGGCCTGGGTCACGTAGCCCACGCGACGGCGCAGGCCGGGCGAGCCGGCCGCCTCGCCGAGCACGGTCACCTCGCCCGTCACCCGCGCCTGGACGCCGACGACGGCGCGCAGCAGCGTCGTCTTGCCGGAGCCGGAGGGGCCGAGCAGGCCCACCACCTGACCGGCGTGCACCGCCACGTCCAGGCCGTCGATGATCGGCCGGCCGCCGCGCTCCACCCGCAGCCCCCGGACCCGCACCGCGGCGTCATTATTCCCCATGTGAGGAATTCTGCTCCTCGCCGCCCCGTCCCGCAACGCCCTCGACGGTGGTGAGCGCGACCGGCAGGTCCCCCGTGAGGTAGCGCTGGACGGTCGGGCCGACGAGCGCGGCGACCCGCTCCGGCGGGAGGGACGCCAGCGGGTCGATGGGCACGAGGAACCGGGTCAGGAGCACGCCCGCCACCTGCGACGCGACGAGCGCCGTCCGCAGCCGCGCGTCGGCGACGTCGAGCCGCTGCACGATCGGCCCCAGGATCTCCGCGCCGAGGAACTGCGGCAGCAGGCCGCGCAGCCCCGGGTCGCTCATCACGGCGGGGATGACGAGCCGCACGGTGGTGCCGCCGTCCCCGTCCCACAGCTCCACGACGGCCCGCACGAGCCGCTCCCCCAGCCCGTCGACCGGTCCGTCGGCCGCCGCCCGGACGAGCGCCGCGGGGTCGACGTCCGCCAGACCGAGCGAGGCGGTGAACAGGCGCGTCTTGTCGCCGAACCAGTGCCGCACCGTGCCCGGGTCGACGCCGGCACGCCGCGCGACCGAGCGGACCGACGCCGCCTCGTAGCCGCGCTCGAGGAACTCAGCACGCGCGCCGGCCAGCACGACGTCGCGCGTGTCCTGCCCCGCGGGCCGCCGTCCGCGACGTGCGGCGCCCGCCTCGTCGTCCGCCCGACCGCCGGTCACGAGCGCTCCCCCGTCGGACCCGGATCAGGCGTGCTCGGCCGCGAGCTCGCGGGACCGGTCGCGCGCCGCCTCGAGCGCGTCGAGGAACGCGGCGCGCACGCCGCCGTCGTCGAGCTTGCGCAGGGCGGCGACGGTGGTGCCGCCGGGCGAGGACACCTTCTCGCGCAGCAGCACGGGGTGCTCGCCCGTCTCGTCGAGCAGCTTCGCCGAGCCGAGCACGGTCTCGACGGCGAGCCGGCGCGCGACGTCGCGCGTGAGGCCGAGCAGCACGCCCGCCTCCGCCATCGCGTCGACCACGTAGAACACGTACGCCGGGCCCGAGCCGGCCAGCGCGCCGAACGCGTCGATGTCCTTCTCCGCCACGCGGAAGACGTGGCCCGAGCCGGCGAGCACCTGCTCGACGAGCGCGACGTCGTCCTCGCGGGCCGCCGTGCCGCCGACGACGGCGGTGACGCCCGCGCCCACCAGCGCGGGGGTGTTCGGCATGGCGCGCACGACGGGCGTGCCCGCGGGCAGCCGCTGCTCGAAGAAGGACAGCGGCAGGCCCGCCGCGACGCTCACGACGACGGCGCCCGGCTCGAGCGCGTCGGCGACGCGGTCGAGCATCGCGCCCACGTCCTTGGGCTTGACCCCGATGACGACGACGTGCGCGCCCTCGACCGCGGCGACGTTGTCCGTCGTCGCGCGGACGCCGAACCGCTCGGTGAGGTGCGTGCCGCGCTCGGGCCGGCGGGAGGTGGCCACCACGTCCTGCGGCGCGACCCCCGCGGACAGCGCGCCGGCCAGCACCGCCTCGCCCATGTTCCCCGTCCCGAGGAACGCCATCCTCACGCCGCCCACCTGGGTGTTCTCGGGGGTACCGGCCTGCTCGTCAGTCTGCTCGCTCACGGGCACCACGGTACGTCGCCGCGGGGGACGGCGGACTACAACGGATAAGCGGAGTAGAAGCCCTCGACGACGTCCGCCGGGCCGGTGGCCTGCAGCACCGCGGTGCCGTTGCGCCAGGTCACGACGGCGGAGCCCTCGGTGGAGCCGGGCGTCACGACGTACGCGCCGGTGGCCTTGCCGTCGACGGACACCTCGCCCTCGCCGGTCGGCTCGCCCGCCGCCTTGACCAGCGCCCCGTACGCAGCGGTCGCCGCCTCGTCGTCCTCCCACTGGCCGGCGTGCACCTGGACCGTCGTCGCGCCCTCGCCGGCACCGTCCGCGTAGACGAGCTGCCAGGACTCGACCGCGTCCGCGTCGTCCTCCCAGGACTTGTCCTCCGTGACCTCGCGCAGCGCCAGCGCCAGCACCGAGTCCGGCTGCGCCTTGACGAACGCCGTCTGGTCCTTCGGGCGCCCGCTGGGCGAGATCGTCGGCGTCGGCACCGGCGCGGTCACCGTGGCCTGCGGCTCCGGCTCGCTCTTCGCGAACCCGGGCCACACGAACGCCGTCAGCAGCACGACCACCAGCACCAGCGCACCCGCGGCCGACGCCACCACGATGCGCCGGCGCCGGAACACCTCGGGCGACGGGCAACCGTTCCCGCCCGTGCGTGCCTGGCTCACGATGTCCTCCTGCGGGGTCGGCGGCGGTGCAGGACGCAGCCTAGGGCGCGGCCCGCCGCATCGTCCGCGTCCGCCCGCCGCGTGTCGGTCGCCCGTGCGTGCCGGCCCGCCGCGCTCAGCGCAGCAGCAGTTCCACCTCAGGGTGGTCGGCGAAGACCTCCAGGACCAGCTCCGCGTACGTCTTGCCGCGCCCGGCCTCGAGGTCGTCCAGCCGTCCCTGGAACAGCGCGGTGTCGAAGCGTGGGTCCGCGACCTTCGCGCGATAGTGGTCGCGCGTGGCCGCGAAGCCCAGCGCTTCGCGCGAGCGGGCGAACCCGCGCCAGACGACGGTCACCCGGTCCGCGCCGTGCGCGGCGCCGAAGCCGCCGTGCAGCAGGTCGTCCAGGGCGTCGAGGCTCGGGCCGAGCCGCCAGCCCTCGCCCGCCATGAACACGCGGTTCAGCTCGTCGTAGAACGAGGCGATCGAGTGGACCCGGCCGCCGTCGAGGTGCAGCGTCACGTGCCCGGCGTCGTCGGGCGACCCGACGTCGTCGAACTCGGTGACCTCAGTGCGCCAGTACTCCGCGCCGTCGCGGGTGCGGTGCACGACGCCGAGGTCCACCAGCGCCCGGCGCACCCCGACCGGGTCGTCGGCGAGCCGCGCCAGCCGGTCGGTGAGCTCCCGCTCGCCGACCGTGTCGAGCAGCGCCGGCAGCGCGGCGTGCGCGAGCCAGCGGGCCACCGTGCGGCGGTGCTCCCGGCGCCGGGGCATCGTCTCCAGACGGCCGTCGTGCAGGAACCGGCTCACGTCCGGGGGCGCTGAGGACATGTCGCCATCATCGCGCGCGGCGCGCACGGGCCGCCGAGAGGCCGCTGTCGGTGCCGCCCCCTAGCGTCTGACGACGTGAGCACCACGACGTCGTCCCGCACCCGCGCCAAGCAGTCGCGCCCCGGCTACCGCTGCACCGAGTGCGGGTGGACCACGCCCAAGTGGGTGGGCCGGTGCGGCGAGTGCCAGGAGTGGGGCACGGTCACGGACGAGGGGCCGGCGTCGGCCGGGCCGCGCACGGTCGCCACCAGCCCCGGGCGCGCCCCGGCTCGGCCGATCGGGGACATCGACGTCGCGGCCGCGCAGGCGGCGCCCACCCAGGTGCCGGAGCTGGACCGCGTGCTGGGCGGCGGCCTCGTGCCGGGCGCCGTCGTGCTGCTGGCCGGCGAGCCCGGCGTCGGCAAGTCGACCCTGCTGCTCGACGTCGCGGCCTCCTACGCGCGCGGCGCGGACGGCCGCGACGCCCGGACCGTGCTGTACGTGACGGGTGAGGAGTCCGCCGGGCAGGTGCGGCTGCGCGCCGAGCGGGTCGGCGCGCTCGCTCCCACGCTGCTGCTCGCCGCCGAGACCGACCTCGGCACCGTGCTGGGCCACGTCGAGGCCAACGAGCCCGACCTGCTGGTCGTCGACTCCGTGCAGACCATCGCGTCCGCCGAGGTGGACGGCGCCCCCGGCGGCGTGAGCCAGGTGCGCGAGGTGGCGGCGTCGCTCATCGCCGTCGCCAAGTCGCGGCAGGTGCCCGTCCTGCTGGTCGGGCACGTCACCAAGGACGGCACGGTCGCGGGGCCGCGCACCCTGGAGCACCTGGTCGACGTCGTGTGCCAGTTCGAGGGCGACCGGCACTCGCGGCTGCGCATGGTCCGGGCCGTGAAGAACCGGTACGGCCCCACCGACGAGGTGGGCTGCTTCGAGCTGTCCGAGCGGGGCATCATCGGGCTCAGCGACCCGAGCGGGCTGTTCCTCTCCCACCTCGGCGCGGGCGTGCCCGGCACGTGCGTCACCGTGACGCTCGAGGGCCGCCGCCCGCTCGCCCTGGAGCTGCAGTCGCTCGTCGCCCCGTCGCCGCTCGCCAACCCGCGGCGCACGACGAGCGGCGTGGAGTCGTCACGGCTGGCGATGATCCTCGCCGTCCTGCACCGGCACGCGGGCCTGCGCCTCGCCGACCAGGACGTCTACGTCTCCACCATCGGCGGCGCCCGCGTCACCGAGCCCGCCGCCGACCTCGCCACGGCCCTCGCGATCGTCTCCGCGCGCACCGGCGAGCCGCTGCCCACCGGTACCGTCGCGGTCGGCGAGGTCGGCCTCGCGGGCGACATCCGGCCCGTCACCGGGCTGGACCGTCGCGTCGGGGAGGCCGCCCGCCTGGGCTTCGTGCGCGCCGTCGTCCCCGCCGGGACGTCGGTCAAGGCGCCCGCCGGGATGCAGCTGCTCGAGGCCCGGCACCTCGCCGAGGCGGTCGAGCTCGCCGGGGTCGGCGTCCGATCGGCGGATCGCCGGGGCGAGTGACCCCTGACGTCGTAGGATTCCCCCGTGGCTCCCTCCTCCGTGCACTCCGATGCCCTGCTCAGGGAGACCCTCGCCGCGGTCGCCCCCGGCACCGAGCTGCGCGACGGGTTGGAACGCATCCTGCGCGGGCGCACCGGCGCGCTCATCGTGCTCGGACTCGACAAGACCGTCGAGCAGATGTGCTCCGGCGGCTTCGAGCTGGACGTCCAGTTCTCCGCCACCCGGCTGCGCGAGCTGTCGAAGATGGACGGCGCGTGCGTCCTCGACCACGACGCCACCCGCATCCGTCGTGCCGCCGTGCAGCTCCTGCCCGACCCGTCGATCGAGACCAGCGAGTCCGGCACCCGCCACCGCACCGCGGAGCGCGTGGCCAAGCAGTCCGGCCTGCCCGTGATCTCGGTCAGCCAGTCGATGCGGATCATCGCGATCTACGTCGGGTCGCACCGGCACGTGCTGGAGGACCCGGACACCATCCTCGGCCGCGCCAACCAGGCCCTCGCCACCCTCGAGCGGTACCGCTCCCGCCTCGACGAGGTGTCCGGCACGCTCTCCGCGCTGGAGATCGAGGACCTCGTCACCGTGCGCGACGTGTGCTCCGTCGTCCAGCGCCTCGAGATGGTGCGCCGGATCTCCGAGGAGATCGACGGGTACGTCGTCGAGCTCGGCGCCGACGGCCGCCTCCTCGCCCTGCAGCTCGACGAGCTCATCGGCGGCATCGGCGCCGACCGCGACTTCGTCGTGCGGGACTACGTGGAGCTCGAGCGCAGCGGCCGCTCGCTCGCCAGCGTGCACGCCGACCTCGCCGCCCTCGACTCCGCGCAGCTGCTCGACCTCGGCCACATCGGCCGTGTCCTGGAGCTGCCCGGCGGCGGGGTGGCGCTCGACGCCGCCGTCGCGCCCCACGGCTACCGCCTGCTGTCCAAGGTGCCGCGCCTGCCCGCCGCCATCATCGAACGACTGGTCGGGCACTTCGGCGGGCTGCAGAAGCTCCTCGCGGCGAGCGTCGACGACCTCATGGCCGTCGACGGCGTCGGCGAGCAGCGTGCCCGCGCCGTGCGCGAGGGCCTGTCCCGCCTCGCCGAGTCCAGCATCCTGGAGCGCTACGTCTGACGGTTCCGGGGCATCGGACCCGCACGGCCGACCTCACCCCCGCAGCGCCAGGCTCCATGCGACCTCCCGGTCGAGCTGACCGGTCCGACGGAACAGCCGCACCTGCTGCGCCTCGGGCAGTGCCGCGGCGAGGGCGTCCGTCGTCGAGCGGGTGAAGCCGAGCCGCTGCCAGAACGCCCCCGACCGGCGTGAGAACAGCCACGCCGTGGCCGCCCCGGACTCCCGGGCCCGGTCGACGGCGAACGTCGCGGCCGCGAGGCCCGCACCCCGCCCGCGCAGGTCGCGCCGCACGGCGGTGCTGCGGATCAGCGCGTGCCGGCCGTCCGCGCTGAGCTCGTAGCCCGCGCTCGCCGCGATCCCCGCGTCGTCACGCCGGGTCCACAGGCGCACGGCCGGCGCGTCCAGGCCCGCCACCGTGAGGTCGGCGCCGCGGAGGAATTCGGTCAGGTCCGGGACGTCGCCGGGGCGCACGGGTTCGAGCACCCCGGCACGCTACGCCGGAGACCCCGAGCCGGGCCCGCCGGTCCACGGGCCGGCCCGGGCCCGGGACCCGCTCAGTCGGTCGCGTCCTTCTCCTCCGCGGTGGCCTCGCGGTCGGCGGCGCGGTCCGCGGCGTCCTTGGCGTCGCCGGTCGCGCCCTCCGACCTGTCGCCCTCGGCGTCGGCCTTCGCGTCGTCGCCGGACTTCGCGTCGCCCTTCGACGTCTCCCCCTGCGACTCGTCGTCGGTCGCGGCGTCGTCTGCCGCGCCCTTCGCCTCGTCGCGCGACGTCGCGTCCTTGGTGCCGTCGTCCGACGTCGGGGCGGTCTTCGCCTCGGCCTTCGCCGCGACGGTGATCGTCAGCGGCTCGCTGGTGGCGCCCGGGACGTCCTCCAGCGACGCGGTCGCCTCGTAGGTGCCCGCCCCGACGACCGGCGCCTTCTTCGCGCAGCCCTGGACGGACTTCCAGTGCACCTCGCCGGCGTCGACGCCGTCGGGCCCGAGCAGCAGCGGTCGTGACCCGTCGGAGCAGTCCGCGGACGACCAGACCTCCTCCTTGCCCGACTCGTCGGTGATCGTCACCGCGCGGCTGGCGGCGGCGCCGTCGAACAGGCACGGCACCCGCCCCACGTTGGTGACCCGCACCATGAAGGACATCGGGGACCCCGCCGTCACCGTCGGCGCGCTCGACGAGAGCCGCAGCTCGACGTCGTCCGCGCGACACGTGGTGGCCGGACCACCCAGCCTCAGCGGCTCGGGGGCCGCGACCTTGTCGGCGGGGAGGCTCTCCGGCCCCGCGAGCAGGCTCCGCGCGCCGTCGACCGCCTGCCCCAGGCCGTAGCCGCCGACGACGCCCACCGCGCACAGCAGCACCACGACCAGCATCGAGACGATCAGCGACCGACGGCCGCGGCGCGGCGCCGGCTTCCGCGGCCGGGGGCTCGTCGTCCGGCGGGACGACGCCGAGCGCGAGCCCGCGCGCGACCCGCCCGGGGCGACCAGCTGCGACGCGGTGGCGACGCGGCGGTCGCCCCGGCGAGCTCCCGCCGAGCGGGACGACGTCGCCCGCGAGCCCGAGGAGCGCGACGTCGAGGAACGCGACGTCGAGGAACGTGTGCTCGAAGAACGCGCGGCCGACGAGCGGGCAGCCGAGCCGCCGGCGCCGGAGGACCGACCGGACGACGTCGCGCCGCCCCGTGCGGAGCCGCCGCGCGAGCCACCCTGGGCCGCGCCCTTCGCGCTGCCCCGGCCGGCGGCGCCCTTCGGGGTGCTCTTCGCCACCTTCTTCGGCGCGCCCTGGGCGCCGCCCGACGTCGTCCTGCGCGTGCCGCCGCCGGACCGTCCCGTGCCCGCGGAGCCGGACCGACCCGCACCGGAGCGCGCGCCGGAACCACGCGAGGTGCCGCCACCTCGACGCCCGTCCTCCGCACGTGCCACGGGCCACCCCTCCGTCTCGATCCGTGCCGCGGCGCCACCGTACGACGCACGCCCCCACCTGCGGCGGAGCCGCGCCGCGTCGCCCATCACCCGCCGAGCTGTGAGGCTCACAGCGGGGTACACCCCGCCGTGGGTCTGACGACTCGTGGGTGAGAATGGGCGCCGTGCCCGTCGTCCCCGCCCCGCTCCGCCCGACGCCGTCCGTCCCGGACACCACGGACCCGCTCGTCGGGCGCACGGTCGCCTGGTTCGACGACGCCGCCCGGGACCTGCCGTGGCGGCGCCCGGACCGGACCCCGTGGGGCGTGCTCGTCAGCGAGGTGATGCTGCAGCAGACGCCGGTGGTCCGGGTCGAGCCGGTGTGGCGCGCGTGGCTGGAGCGGTGGCCGACGCCCGCCGACCTCGCCTCGGCGCCCACGGCGGACGTGCTGCGCGCGTGGGACCGCCTCGGCTACCCGCGCCGCGCGCTGCGCCTGCAGCAGTGCGCGGCCGCGATCGTCGAGCGGCACGACGGCGAGGTCCCCGACGACGAGGACGCGCTGCGCGCCCTGCCCGGGATCGGCGAGTACACCGTGGCAGCCGTGCGCGCGTTCGCGTTCGGACGCCGCTCCGTCGTCGTCGACACCAACGTGCGCCGCGTCCTGGCCCGCACGCTGGGCGGCACCGCGCTCGGCGCGCCCTCCCCCACGGCCGCGGAGCGCGAGCTCGCCGCGGGCGTCGCGCCCGACGACGACGCGACCGCCGCGCGCTGGGCGGCCGCGTCGATGGAGCTCGGCGCCGTCGTGTGCACCGCGCGGGCGCCGCGCTGCGGGGCCTGTCCCGTCGCCGACCTGTGCGCCTGGCGCGCCGCCGGCCACCCGCCCGACGCGCACGCCCACCGCCGTCGCACCCAGGCCTGGCACGGCACCGATCGCCAGGTGCGCGGCCGCGTCATGGCCGCGCTGCGCGCCGCCGTCGAGCCCGTGCCCCGCTCCCTGCTCGCCGACTCCGGCCCCGACCAGGGCCAGGTCGACCGCTGTCTCGGCGGACTGGTCGAGGACGGGCTCGTCGAGCAGGACGACGCCGGCCGCTACCACCTGCCCGCCTAGTCCCACGTCGTGGGCGGGTCAGAGCTCGAGCAGCATCCGCGTGTTGCCGAGCGTGTTGGGCTTCACGCGCGCCAGGTCCAGGAACTCGGCGACGCCGTCGTCGTGGGAGCGCAGCAGCTCGGCGTACACCTCGGCGTCGACGGGCGTGCCGTCGATCTCACGGAACCCGTGCGTGCGGAAGAAGCCCACCTCGAACGTCAGGCAGAACACCCGGCGCAGCCCGAGGCGGCGCGCCCGGTCGACGAGGCCCTCGACGAGGGCGTGCCCGACGCCGCGGCCGCGCCACGCCGGATCGGCGGCGAGGGTGCGCACCTCCGCGAGGTCGTCCCACATGACGTGCAGCGCGCCGCACCCCACGACGCCCCCGTCGACGTCGGCGGCCACGAGGAACTCCTGCACGGCCTCGTAGTAGCCGACCATCTCCTTGGCCAGGAGGATGCGGCGCTCGGCGTACGGCTCCACGAGGCGGCGCACGGCACGCATGTCGGCCGGCATCGCAGAACGGACGGCGAACGACGCGCCGTGGTCCTGGGGTCGGCGGTCCGCGGGCGGTTCCGGAAGCACGCCGTCACTCTACGAGCGTGATCCCCGTGCGGCGCGCGCGTCCCGGTGCACGGACGTTCACGGTTCCTCCACGAGAGCGGCGGCCGTGACCTCGTCGATCACGAGGTCGGTCACGACGCCGGCCGCGAGCGCCGCCCGCAAGGGCGCCACCTTGTTGTCGCCCGCGACGGCGCACAGCCGCCGCGGGATGCGTCGCAGCTCGGCGGGCGCGGGCCCGGTGGCGCGGGCGTTGAGGGAGATGTCGCGGTAGGTGCCGTCGGCGCGCACGAAGACGGTGCAGACGTCCCCCACGACCCCCTCGGCGTCCAGCACGGCCACGTCGTCGGGCTCCAGGTACCCGGCGGAGTACACGTGCGAGGGCACGCCCCCGGTGAGGGCCCCCACGGAGAACAGCGCGATGTCGGCGCGGCCCTGGACGTCGAGAACGCGGCGCACCGACCGCTCCCGCCACATCGCGGCCTTGGTGTCGGCGAAGTCGAAGAACGCCGGCACGGGGAAGTAGTGGACGGACGCGTCGAAGGCCGTGCCGAACCCCGAGATCAGGTCGCCCGCGTAGCTCATCCCCGAGGTGCGGGTGTTGGCGGCGCCGTTGAGCTGCACGACGGCGGACCCGCGGGTCGGCTTGTGGGGCAGGTGCTCCGTGATCGCGGCGAGGGTGGTGCCCCACGCCACACCGAGCACCATGTCGGAGTCGAACCAGCGCGCCAGGAGCCGCGCGGTGGTGATGGACACCTGCTGCAGGCGGTCGTCGTCGGTGGCGGAGTCCGAGACGGGCACCACGTACGCGTCGATGCCGTGCCGCTCGGCGATCTCCTGGCCGAGTCCGGGCGCGCGCGACGGGCCGGGTCGCAGCGTGATCTCGACGACGCCCGTGTCCCGCGCGCGCTTGATCAGCCGGGAGACGGTGGAGCGGGACGTGCGCAGGTGCCGCGCGATCGTCTCCATC
Source organism: Isoptericola sp. NPDC019571 (assembly GCF_044389385.1). NCBI lineage: Bacteria > Bacillati > Actinomycetota > Actinomycetes > Micrococcales > Promicromonosporaceae > Isoptericola > Isoptericola sp. NPDC019571. The sequence goes on along the minus strand of NZ_JBIRXZ010000001.1, from coordinate 588,491 downwards.
TTCATGTCCTGGAGGTAGTACATCGTCGCGGCCATGACCACGTCGCGTTCCCGGTAGCTCGCCATGCCTCCATGATGCCCTCCTGCACGTTTGTGCACCCAGGTTGCGCGGACGTGCTGGCGGTGCTGCTCTGGGAGCGTCGTCCCGATCGGAAGGAACCACGATGGCCTCCACCCGGCTCACAGCCGAGTCACGCACCCAGGCCCTCGCCGCGCTCAAGGGCTCGCAGACCCCCAGCGGCGAGCTCGACGTGCTCGTCGTCGGCGGCGGGGTCACCGGCGCCGGCATCGCGCTCGACGCCGCCACCCGCGGCCTGTCGACCGCGATCGTCGAGGCGCAGGACTGGGCGTCGGGCACGTCCAGCCGCAGCAGCAAGCTCGTGCACGGCGGGCTGCGCTACCTGCAGATGCTCGACTTCCACCTCGTCAAGGAGGCGCTCACCGAGCGCGACCTCCTGCTCAAGGACATCGCCCCGCACCTCGTCAAGCCCGTGCCCTTCCTGTACCCGCTGGAGCACCGGCTGTGGGAGCGCGCGTACGTGGGCGCCGGCATCGCGCTCTACGACACGCTCGCGTCCCTCGCCCCGGGGCGTCGGGCCATGCCGCTGCACCGGCACCTGTCGCGCCGGCGGATGTCCACGAAGTTCCCCGACCTCGCGCACGACGCCGCCATCGGCGCCGTGCAGTACTGGGACGCGTCGGTCGACGACGCCCGGCTCGTGTCCACGCTCGTGCGCACCGCCGTCAGCTACGGTGCGCACGCGGCGTCCCGCACCCAGGTCGTGGCGCTCACCAAGGGCGCCACCGGCGCGGTGAACGGCGCCGTTCTCACGGACCTCGAGAGCGGCGAGGAGATCACGGTCCGCGCCCGGCACGTCATCAACGCCACCGGCGTGTGGACGGAGGACACCGAGGCGCTCGCCGGCGACACCGGCGGCCTGCGGGTGCTGGCCTCCAAGGGCGTGCACATCGTCGTCCCGCGCGAGCGGATCAAGGGCACCGTCGGCCTGATCCTGCAGACCGAGAAGTCGGTGCTGTTCGTCATCCCGTGGTCGCGCTACTGGGTGGTCGGCACGACGGACACCCCGTGGAACCAGGACCCGACCCACCCGGTCGCCACCGCGCAGGACATCGACTACATCCTCGACCACGCGAACGCGGTGCTGGCCCACCCCCTGTCCCGCGACGACATCATCGGCACCTACGCCGGCCTGCGCCCGCTGCTGCAGCCCGGCACCAAGGAGGGCACCAGCTCCGCCAAGGTGTCGCGCGAGCACACCGTCGCCAGCCCGGTGCCCGGACTCACCGTCATCGCCGGCGGCAAGCTCACGACCTACCGCGTGATGGCGAAGGACGCCGTGGACTTCGCCATCGGCCAGCGCGCCGCCGCGCTGCCGTCGATCACGCACCAGATCCCGCTGCTGGGCGCCGTCGGCCTGCAGGCCACGCGTCGCCTCGCCCGCACCTGGGCGGCGAAGTACGGGTGGAAGCCGCAGATGGTCGACCACCTGCTGCACCGCTACGGCTCGTCGCTGCGCCAGCTCGTCGACCTGTGCGAGCAGGACCCGTCGATGGCCCGTCCGCTCGAGCACGCCCCCGCGTACCTGCGCGCCGAAATCCACTTCGGCGTCAGCCACGAGGGCGCGCTGCACCTCGAGGACCTGCTGCTGCACCGCACCCGCCTCGTCTACGAGGTCCTGGACCGCGGCCTGGCAGCGCTGCCCGAGATCGCCGACATCGCGGCACCCCTGCTCGGCTGGGACGACGCGACCAAGCAGGCCGAGATCGACGCCTACACCGCCCGCGCCCAGGCCGAGGACGCGGCGGAGCACGAGCCCGACGACGCCACCGCGGAGGCCGTACGCCTCCGCGCCACCGACGTCGCCGCCATGCAGCCCCTGCGGGGCTGACCCGACCCCGGCCGGACGTCCGGCCGGTCTCCCGCAGGGCTCCGCCCGACGCGGGCTCTCTCCGACCCGGAGAGGACAACGTGGTCCCTCAAGAGAAAGAGATCCGACGATGGACTCATTGATCATGCAGGCGTTCTGGTCCGAGATCCTCGGGACCGCGACGCTGATCCTGCTCGGTGCCGGAGTGGTCGCCAACGTCATCCTGCCCAGGACCAAGGGCTTTGACGGCGGCTGGCTGCTCATCAACTTCGGGTGGGGCCTCGCGGTCTTCGCGGGTGTCTTCACCGCGTACAAGTCGGGCGCGCACCTCAACCCGGCCGTGACGATCGGGCTCTACGCCGCGCAGTCGCCGTTCGCGACGCTCACCGGGCCGGAGGGGCGGGTCACCGCCACGATCGAGCCGACCGTGGGCAACATGTTCATCTACTTCGCGGCGGAGATGATCGGCGCCATCATCGGCGCGGTGCTGGCCTACATCGTGTACAAGAAGCACTTCGACCAGGAGGCGCCCGGCGCCACCAAGCTCGCGGTGTTCTCGACCGGGCCGGAGCTGCGCTCCTACGGCTGGAACTTCATCACCGAGGTCATCGCGACCTTCGTGCTCGTGTTCTTCGTCGTCATCTCGGGCAAGACGCCGTCCGGGCTCGGGCCGCTCGCCGTCGCGCTCATCGTGGTCGGCATCGGCGCCAGCCTCGGTGGCCCGACCGGGTACGCCATCAACCCCGCCCGAGACCTCGGGCCCCGCATCGCGCACGCGCTCCTGCCCATCAAGGGCAAGGGGTCCAGCGACTGGGCGTACTCCTGGGTGCCCGTCGCCGGCCCGCTCGTGGGCGGCGTGCTCGCCGGCCTCCTCGGTTCCGTCTACTCCTGATCCACCCCGCCGGCCGGGCCCACGGCCCGGCCGGCACCCCGCACCACCCACACCGACGTGAAGGGCAACCCCCATGGCTGACTACGTCCTCGCCATCGACCAGGGCACGACGAGCTCGCGTGCCATCGTCTTCGACCACTCCGGCCGGATCGTCTCCACCGGCCAGCTCGAGCACGACCAGATCTTCCCCAAGGCGGGTTGGGTCGAGCACAACGCCGAGCAGATCTGGAGCAACGTGCGCGAGGTCGTCGGGCTGGCGCTCACGCGCGGCAACCTGGCGCACACCGACCTCGCCGCCATCGGCATCACCAACCAGCGCGAGACCGCCGTCGTGTGGGACAAGAACACCGGCAAGCCGGTGTACAACGCGATCGTGTGGCAGGACACCCGCACGCAGGCGATCGTCGACGAGCTCGGCGGCTCCGAGGGCGCCGACAAGTACAAGTCGATCGTCGGCCTGCCGCTGGCGACCTACTTCTCCGGCCCCAAGGTGAAGTGGATCCTCGACAACGTCGAGGGCGCGCGCGAGGCCGCCGAGAAGGGCGACCTCCTGTTCGGCAACACCGACACCTGGGTGCTGTGGAACATGACCGGCGGGCCGGACGGCGGCGTGCACGTCACCGACGTCACCAACGCGTCGCGCACCATGCTCATGGACCTCGACACCCTGAGCTGGCGCGAGGACATCGCCGCCGACATGGGCATCCCGCTGTCGATGCTGCCCGAGATCCGCTCCTCCTCCGAGGTGTACGGGCAGGGCCGCCCCCGCGGCCTCGTGCCCGGCGTGCCGATCGCCGGCATCCTCGGTGACCAGCAGGCGGCCACGTTCGGCCAGGCGTGCTTCGAGACCGGTACCGCGAAGAACACCTACGGCACCGGCAACTTCATGCTCCTCAACACGGGCACGGAGAAGGTGCCGAGCAAGAACGGCCTGCTCACCACCGTCTGCTACAAGATCGGCGACGCCCCCCAGGTGTACGCCCTCGAGGGATCCATCGCCGTCACCGGCTCCCTCATCCAGTGGCTGCGGGACAACCTCGGCATGTTCGAGGACGCCCCCGACGTCGAGTGGCTGGCCCGCAAGGTCGAGGACAACGGCGGCGCGTACTTCGTGCCCGCGTTCTCCGGCCTGTTCGCCCCGTACTGGCGCCCCGACGCCCGCGGCGCGCTCGTCGGGCTCACGCGGTACGTCAACCGCAACCACATCGCCCGCGCGGCGCTCGAGGCCGTGGCGTTCCAGACCCGCGAGGTCGTCGACGCCATGAGGAAGGACTCCGGCGTCGACCTCACCGAGCTCAAGGTCGACGGCGGCATGGTCCAGAACGAGCTGCTCATGCAGTTCCAGGCCGACCAGCTCGGCGTCGACGTCGTGCGGCCCAAGGTCGCCGAGACGACGGCGCTCGGCGCCGCCTACGCCGCCGGCATCGCCGTCGGGTTCTGGAAGGGCGAGGAGGACGTCACCGCGAACTGGGCGGAGGACAAGCGCTGGTCGCCGGCCATGGCCGAGGACGAGCGCGAGCGGCTCTACCGGTCGTGGAAGAAGGCGGTCACGAAGACGTTCGACTGGGTTGATGCTGACGTGCAGTAGTCGCACTTGAGCCCGCGGCGGGGAGGAACGTCGTGCGGGCGGTCGCGTTCACGGGCGCCAGGGCGCCCTCCACTTCGGGACGTCTACGACCGCCCGCACGACGTTCCTCCCCGCCGCTCTGCGTTCGGACTACGGCGCGTGGTGGGTTCTCTGGTGCTGTGACCCGCGCGTGGACTGCCGGAGCGCCCAAGGCGGGCATGGTCAGCGGCGGATCCCGATCCGGCGGGCGACGCGCGAGCATCCGGCGATGCGCCTAGCGTCGCGGGGTGCCCACCGACCAAGCGGGCCGCGAGAGGAGACGCCATGAGTGACACGCCCGCCCAGGACCGCCCTAACTCGGGGGAGATCGAGAAGGTTCGCGAGCTGATCAAGGACGAGACGATCGCCATGGTCACGACCGTGACATCCGACGGCACCCTGGTCAGCCGGCCCATGGGCGTCCAGGCGGTCGACTTCGACGGGGACCTGTGGTTCTTCGCGGCCGCCGACTCCTCGCTCGCCGCCGACGCCCGGCAGGAGCCCGCGGCGAACGCCGCCTTCTCGGGCTCGTCGTCCTGGGTGTCGGTGGCCGGACAGGTCACGCTGGTGCGCGACCGCGACAAGCTCCGCGATCTGTGGAACGCCGTCGCCGACGCATGGTTCCCCGACGGTCCCGACGACCCGAACGTGGCCCTGGTCCGGCTGCGCGCGACGAGCGCCGAGTACTGGGACTCGCCCGGAGGCCGCGTGGCGACGCTCTTCCGCCTCGTGGCCACGAAGATCACCGGCAAGCCGTACGAGGGTGGCCAGAACGAGACCGTCCAGCTCTGAAGGCCTCGGTGACGGCGGCGGTGACGCCCCCAGGTGGCGCTCGTAGGCTGACCCGGTGACCGTCACCAGCACCCGCACCTCCACGATCCCCGGCGTCCATGTCACCGACCGCACCCTCACGGTGCCGCTGGACTGGTCGCACCCCGACGACGGGCGCACGATCTCCCTCTTCGTCCGCGAGCTCGTGGACCCCACGAGGCGCACCGACGACCTGCCGCTGCTCGTCTTCCTCCAGGGCGGCCCGGGCGGCAAGGGCCCGCGCCCGACCGGTCCCGACGGCTGGGTGGGCGAGGCCCTGAAGCGGTTCCGCGTGGTGCTGCTCGACCAGCGCGGCACCGGTCGCTCGACGGCGGTGCGGGCCGCCGCGCTCACCGCGCTCGGCTCTGCCGACGCCCAGGCCGAGCACCTGACGCACCACCGCGCCGACTCGATCGTCGCCGACGCCGAGCACGTGCGGAAGTCCGTCTACGGCGGCCGACGCTGGTCGACGCTGGGGCAGTCGTACGGCGGGTTCCTCACGCTCACGTACCTGTCCCAGGCACCGGACGGCGTGGCCGCGTCGTACGTCACCGGCGGCCTCGCCGGGCTCACCGCGAGCGCCGAGGACGTCTACCGGCGCACCCAGCCGCGCGTGGTCGCCAAGAACGCGCTCTACCGCGAGCGGTACCCCGACGACGTCGACCGCGTGGCGCGCATCGCCGACCGGCTCGCCGTCGGCGACGTGCGCCTGCCCGGCGGGGACCCGCTCACCGTCGAGCGGTTCCAGACCCTCGGCATGGCGTTCGGCATGGGGCCGGGCTTCGAGCGCGTGCACTGGATCGTCGACGAGGCCTTCGACGAGGGCGCGCCCGACGAGCTGACCGACACGTTCCTCGCCGAGGTCGAGGCCGCCACCGGCTTCGCCACCAACCCGATGTACGCCGTCCTGCACGAGTCGATCTACGCGCAGTCCGGCACCGGCGCCACGGCATGGACGGCGCAGCGGGTGCGCGACGACGACGCGTCGTTCGGCGCCGACGCCCGGCCGTTGCTGTTCACGGGCGAGATGATCTACCCCTGGATGTTCGAGCAGGTCTCGGCGCTGCGCCCGTTCCGCCCGGCCGCCGAGGCGCTGGCGGCGCGCACCGACTGGACCGACCTGTACGACCTCGGCGTCCTCGCCCGCAACGAGGCGCCGCTCGAGGCCGCCGTCTACCACGACGACATGTTCGTGGACGCCGGACTCTCCCTGGAGACGGCGGCCCACGTCGGGAACGCTCGCGCCTGGGTGACCAACGAGTTCGAGCACGACGGCCTGCGCCTGGGCGACGTCTTCCCCCGGCTCCTCGCCCGCATGGACGCCCGCGGGGGCGCACGGTCGTGAGCAGGAGGAGCGGCGGCAGTCGGCCCGAGGACGATGTCCCGGACCTCCCCGCCGGTGCGCCCCGTTCGGGCTGGTACGCGTACGCGCCCCTGTCGGGCGCCGTGTTCGTGCCGAGGGCGGACGCCGGCCCGTGGCCCGACAGCCCGCTGCCGTCACCGCCGGCGTCGCCCGAGGACCTGGTGACCGTGCGGCTCATGAACGACTACGGGGCGGACTGGCCCCTGTGGCCGAAGCACGCGCTCGAGCTTCCCGCCGCCGTCGAGGAGTCCGTGGGCGAGGCCCTCGGCGCCAGACTGCGCGCGTGGGCGGCGACCTTCGACCGGCACTACCACTACCTGCACGGCTGGGACGACCGTGGAGTGGCCGCGGCGCACCGGGCCGAGGGAGAGTCGCTCCGCGACGCGCTGGCCGCGGTCCTGCCCGAGCCGTGGCGCGTGGAACTCGACTACTGGGAGACGAACGGCGCGTGACTCAGGTCGCCGCCGTCCAGGCCTTTCCGGGCCAGTACGCCCACTCCTCGAAGTCCGCGACGCGGCCGTCGTCGGCGAAGCGCAGCACCCACAGGTCGCGGTACTCCTGCTCCCGGGGCGCGGTGTAGCCCACCTCGACCCGGACGACGGCGACGTCGCCCTCGACGGCGAGCGGCTCGGCCGCCATCGTGAACGCCGAGTCCTGGTCGACGGTCCAGAACCCGCGGATCGCGTCGTGGCCCACGAGCTCCTCGGGGTCGTAGGGCGAGCGCGCATACCGCGCGTCCGGCGTGAACAGGCGCGCGACGGCGTCGGCGTCGCTCTCGCGCCACGCCTGCTCGTACCCCGCGACCCAGCTCCGTACCGACTCCCGGTCCACCATCCGTGCAGTATGACCGCGGACGGCGCGCCACACCTGTTCGGGACGTCGCTGCAGGTGAGGGCCGGTTCTCGCTACCGTGCGGGCGTCGAAACCCTCACGACCAGGAGCTGATCGCGATGACCCACGACTCCCCCGTCCCCGACCTCCCCGTGCTCGAGACCGACGTCCTCGTCGTCGGCACCGGACCCGCGGGCGCCTCGGCCGCCCTCTTCCTCGCCACGTACGGCGCGCGCGTCATGGTGGTGACCAAGTACGGCCGCCTCGCCGACAGCCCCCGCGCGCACATCACCAACCAGCGCACGATGGAGGCGCTGCGCGACATGGGGCTCGAGGACGCGCTGCTGCGCGAGGCGACGCCGTGGGACTCGATGGGCAACACGACGTTCTGCACGAGCCTGGCGGGCGAGGAGCTCGGGCGCATCCCCTCCTGGGGCACCGACACGGCGCGCCGCGCCCGGTACGAGCTGCAGAGCCCGTGCCCGATGGTCGACGCCCCGCAGACCATCACCGAGCCGATCCTCGTGCAGGCGGCGCAGGAGCGCGGGGCGACCGTGCGCTTCGACACCGAGTACGTCGACCACGTGCAGGACGCCGACGGCGTCACCACCACCGTCCGCGACCGGCTCACCGGGGCGACGTACCGGGTGCGCTCGCGCTACCTCGTCGGCGCGGACGGCGCCCGGAGCAGGGTGGCGGAGCACCTGGACCTGCCCTACGAGGGCCCCGGGGCCGTGGGCGGGTCCCTGAGCATCGTGTTCGAGGCGGACCTCTCCCGCTTCGTGGCCCACCGGCCGTCGGTCCTCTACTGGATGCTGCAGCCGGGCGCGGAGCGCGAGGGCGTGGGGCTCGGCGTGCTGCGCATGATCAAGCCCTGGACCGAGTGGATGGTCATGTGGGGCTACGAGGTCGCGGCCGGGCCGCCGGAGCTCACCGACGAGTTCGTGCGCGAGCTCGCCGTGAACCTCGTGGGCACCGACGACTTCGAGATGCGCGTGAAGTCCGCGTCCCCGTGGACCGTGAACCACCACTACGCCACGACCCTGGCGAGGGGCCGCGTCTTCTGCGTGGGCGACGCCGTCCACCGGCACCCTCCGACGAACGGCCTGGGCTCGAACACGTCGATCCAGGACTCCTACAACCTCGCCTGGAAGCTCGCCCACGTCGTCGCCGGACAGGCGGACCCGGCGCTGCTGGACTCCTACGACGCCGAGCGGGCCCCGATCGCGCGGCAGATCGTCGAGCGCGCCAACCAGAGCATCGCCGACACGGGCCGCATCCTGGCCGCGCTGGAGCTCGAGGACACGAGCGACCCCGCGCGGCTCGAGGCCCAGCTGGAGCTCCGCAAGGCGCCGGGCGCGGACGGCGAGCGCGTGCGGGCCGCGCTGCGCGAGGCGATCGCCTTCAAGCAGTACGAATTCGACGCGCACGGGGTGGAGCACAACCACCGGTACGCCTCGGGCGCGGTCCTGCCGGACGGCACCCCGGAGCCGGAGTACGCGCTCGACCCCGAGCTGTACGCCCAGCCCACCACGTGGCCGGGCGCCCGGATCCCGCACACCTGGGTGACCGTCGACGGCGCCAAGGTCTCGACCCTCGACCTCGTCGGGCACGGGCGGTTCGCCGTCGTCACCGGGATCGGCGGCGAGGCGTGGGTCGACGCCGCCCGGGAGCTCGGCGAGGAGCTCGGGCTCGACCTCACGACCGTCGCGATCGGGCCCGGCCGCGACGTCGAGGACCCCTACGGGACGTGGGCGGGCCTGCGGGAGATCGAGGACTCCGGGGTGCTGCTCGTCCGCCCGGACCTGCACGTCGCCGCCCGTCGGGCGAGCGCTCCCGCCACGGCGGCCGAGGCGCGGGCGTGGCTCGCGGACGCCCTGTCCGCCGTGCTCGGCCGCAGCCCCGCCGCGACGCCCGACGAGCCCGCCGCCGCGGCGGTGCTGGCCGGCGTGTGACCTGACCGTGCGCCGTCCCCGCCGCCCTCGGCCGTCGAGGGCGGCGGGAACCGCGGGGTACCGTCGTTCGTCGGACTGTCGGGCCGGCCCCGTCGTCCGGCGCACGCACACACGAAGGTGACACCAGCATGAGCTCGACCTCCCCCGCCCCGATCCTGCGCGCGTCCGGCCTCGTGGTCGGCTACGGCGGCCCCGCGATCCTCGAGGGGATCGACCTGGAGCTGCTGCCCGGCGCGGAGCCCGTGGGCGTGCTGGGCGAGTCGGGCGCCGGGAAGTCGACCCTGGTGCAGGCGCTGCTGGGTCAGCTGCGCATCCGCGAGGGTCACGTGACGTTCCAGGGGCGCACCGTCGCCAAGCTCGGCCGGCGCGACAAGAAGAAGTTCCGCGCGGCGGTGCGCACGGTCGCGCAGAACGGGCTCGACGTCGACCTCCGCTGGACCGTGGAGCGCGCCGTCTCCGGCGCGCTGTCGGACGCCCGCAAGGCCGGCCGCGCGAGCGGCCGCACCGTGGCGGACCTGCTGGACGACGTCGCGCTGGAGCCGCACTTCGCGAAGCGCGCGATCTACTCCCTCTCCGGCGGGGAGAAGCAGCGCCTCGCGCTCGCCCTCGCCCTGGCCACCCGCCCCGAGGCGCTGCTGCTCGACGAGCCGCTCACCGCAGTCGACCCGGCGATGCGCGGCGAGATCGTGCGCCGCCTCACCGACGCCACCCGCGCCGAGGGCACCGCCGTGCTGCTGGTCTCGCACGACGTCGAGCTGGTCGGGCGGCTCTGCCCCACCGTGCATGTGCTCGCGGACGGCACGTTCGTCGCCTCGGGCCCGATGGGCGACGTCCTGGCAGCCGGCTCCGACGACGACGCGCACCCCGCCGTCCGCGGCCTCGCCGAGGCGGCGCCCCTGGCGGCGCAGCGCTTCCGCTGACCTGGTCTCTCGCGGCCCCCCGGTTCCCGACGGGACGTTCCCGCCGGAGCTTTCCCGCCGGAACCGGGCCGCACCGCGACGCGTTCACCGGGTGACGACACCGGGGCGACCGTCGGCGCCTCGGCCGCCGACCGACCGAGAGGACCCCGGTGGACGCGGACACCTGGTGGAACATCGCGCTCGTCCTGCTCTTCGTGCTCCTGGGCGGCGTGTTCGCCGGGACGGAGTTTGCCCTGGTCTCGCTGCGGGGCACGCAGATCGACCAGCTCGAGCGCAGCGGCCCTCGCGGCCGCCGGGTGGCCGGGATCGCCCGCGACCCGAACCGCTTCCTCGCGGCCGTGCAGATCGGCGTCACCGTGGCGGGCTTCTTCTCCGCGGCCTACGGCGCGTCCACCCTGGCGCCCGACGTCGCCCCCGCGCTCGAGTCCCTCGGTCTCCCGGAGGGCGCCGCCGCGACGGTCGCGCTCGTCGGCCTGACCCTCGTCATCGCCTACCTGTCGCTCGTGCTCGGCGAGCTCGTGCCCAAGCGGATCGCGCTGCAGCGCACCGCGCAGGTCGCCCTGGCCGTCGGGCCGCCGCTGGACCGCTTCGCCGTGCTGATGCGGCCCGTCATCTGGCTGCTGTCGCGTTCCACGGACGCCGTCGTGCGCCTGCTGGGCGGCGACCCGAGCCTGCGCTCGGAGGAGATCACCGAGCAGGAGCTGCGCGACCTCGTCGCCGCCCACCCCGGCCTGCACGAGGACGAGCGGCGCATCCTCTCGGACGTGTTCGCCGCCTCGGAGCGCAGCCTCGGGGAGGTCATGCGCCCCCGGGGCGACGTCGTCTTCCTGCGGGCGGACCTGCCGCTCGCCGCGGCCGAGGAGCGCACTCGCGACCTGCCCTACTCGCGGTACCCCGTCATCGGCGACGACGTCGACGACGTGCTCGGCTTCGTGCACGTGCGCGACCTCGCCCGCGGCGCGGGGGCGCCGTCGGCCGGCCGACGCACCGTGCGCGACGTCGCCCGGCCGGTGCTCGACCTCCCGGCGACCGGACGGCTGCTGCCGACCCTCGCCGAGATGCAGCGCACCCGCACCCACCTCGCGCTCGTCGTCGACGAGTACGGCGGGACGGACGGCATCGTCACGCTGGAGGACCTCGTCGAGGAGCTCGTCGGCGACATCCGCGACGAGCACGACCCGCTCGCCGCGGTGCGCGTGGCGGGCACGTACGACGCCGGCCTCACGATCGAGGACTTCGCCCGGCTCACCGGCGTCGAGCTGCCCGACGGTCCGTACGAGACCGTCGCGGGCTACGTCCTGGCACGGCTGGGGCGCTTGGCCGAGACCGGCGACGCCGTCGTGGTCGACGACGCCGGCCCCGCCACGGACCACCCCGATGCGGACGGCGAGCACGTCCTGCGCGTGACTGCGGTCGAGGACCGCCGCATCCGCGAGGTCCGCCTCGACTGACCTGCATGCTCTCCCGACCTGCCGACCGAACATGGTGGGCGCCGTCAGGAGGGGTCGGCGGCGGGGGCGTGCCGTTGCAGGAAGGCGAAGACGTCGGTGTCGTCGACGCCGGGGAACGCGCCGCGCGGCAGCGCCGCGAGCACCTGCTGGTGCATGCGGGCGCTGGGCCAGGCGACGCCGTCCCACCGCTGCGACAGATCGGCGGGCGGGCGCTGGCAGCACGCCGGGTCGGGGCACGTGGAGGCGTGCCGCACGTGGGTGTCGCGGCCGCGGAACCACTTCGCGTGCGCGTACGGCACGCCGACGGTGATGGAGAACTGCCGGCCGTCCGCGCCGGTGCCGGTCTGCACGGAGTCCCAGAACGTGCCCGCGGGGGTGTCGGTGTACTGGTAGGACTCGGTGGCGCGGTCGCGGCGCGTGAACGCCTCGCGCCCCGCCCACCACCGGCACACGAGCTGCCCCTCGATCGCGCCCGTCACGTCCTGCGGCAGGGGCAGCCCGTCGTTGGCGTAGCCGCGGAACAGCGCGCCGTCGTCGCCCACGCGCAGGAAGTGCAGCGGGATGCCGAGGTGCACGGTGGCGAGGTTGGTCAGGCGCATCGCCGCGGCCTCGTGCGTGACGCCGAACGCGTCACGGAAGTCCTCGACCGCCAGGTCCTTCTCCCGCTTGCGTCGCTGCAGGAACTCCACCGCGACCGACTGCGGGATGAGGCAGCTCGCCGCGAAGTAGGTGATCTCCACCCGTTGCTGCAGGAACTCGGCGTAGCTGCGCGGCCGCTCGTGGTCCAGCACGCGGTGCGCGATGGCCTGCAGCGCGAGCGAGCGCAGCCCGTGCCCGCCGGGGATGGACGCCGGCGGCAGGTAGATCCGGCCGTTCTTCAGGTCCGTGACCGACCGCGCCGACCGCGGCAGGTCGTCCACGTGCAGGATCGTCAGTCCCAGCTGCTCGGCCATGCGCGCCACCGTGCGGTGCGTGAGGGCGCCCGCCCCCGCGTACCCCGCGCGGTGGGTCAGCTCCTCGCCGAGCGCCTCGATCTGGGGCAGGTAGTTGTCGCGCACCTGGCGCTCGTGGCGCAGCTCGGTGTTCGCGCGGCGCGCCTCCTCGGGGGTGGCGATCGCCTCCTCCTCGCGCCGCGACAGCTCCGTGTGCAGGCCGACGAGCTGCTCCAGCACGGGCATCGGGAGCTTCTGGCTGGGCTTGACCGACGGCAGGCCGAGCGCCCCGAAGAGCGGTCCGCGCTGCGCGCGCTCCAGGGCGATCTCCAGCTCCGCCCGGCGCGACGGCGGCTCGTCGGCGAGCAGGTCGGGCACGGCCACGCCCACGGCGTCGGCGATCGAGCGCAGCAGCGACAGGCGCGGCTCGCGCCGCCCGTTCTCGATCAGGGACAGCAGGCTCGGCGCCGATCCCACCCGCTCCCCCAGCGCCTCGAGCGTGAGGCCCCGCGACGTGCGCGCGTGCCGGATGCGCCGGCCGAGGGTGATGAGGTCCGGCGCATCCGCCCCGGGGACGTCCTTGGCAGCCATGGTTTGACGTTACGTGAAGATCGGCATTTCTTCACGGCCGATCCGCTGGAAAGTCGGTGCGGCGGGGAGGGACGCTGGAGGCAGCCCACCCGGCGGCGCACGCCGGGGCCTCGACGGACGGAGCACCCGATGACCTTCACCGCGAACCCGCGCCGCACGCGACTCGCGATCGCCGAGCTCGCCCCGGACGTCCTGGCCCCCAGCGCCCTGGCGCCCGCGGAGCACGCCGGCGCGGCGTCGTCGCGCGCCACCGCCCCGTCGCCGCGGGACCCCCGCGCCTGGGTACGGGAGATCGCCGAGCTCACGCAGCCCGACGAGGTCGTGTGGTGCGACGGCTCGCCCGCGGAGAAGCAGCGCCTGCTCGCCCAGATGGTCGGTGCCGGCACGCTGATCAAGCTGGACGAGGCGAAGCGGCCGAACTCCTACCTCGCCCGGTCGGACCCGTCCGACGTCGCCCGCGTCGAGTCGCGCACCTTCATCTGCTCGGAACGCGAGGAGGACGCAGGCCCGACGAACAACTGGCGCGCGCCCGCCGAGATGCGCCAGGTGCTGACCGGGCCCGACGGCGTCTTCGCCGGCTCGATGCGCGGCCGCACCATGTACGTGGTGCCGTTCTCGATGGGACCCGTCGGCGGCCCGATCTCGCAGGTCGGCATCGAGATCACCGACTCCCCGTACGTCGTCGTGTCGATGCACGTCATGACGCGGGTCTCGCCGCAGGTCATGGACCTCGTCGACGGCGGGCAGCAGTGGGTGCCGGCCGTGCACACGGTGGGCGCCCCGCTGGCGGACGGCGAGGCCGACGTGCCGTGGCCCTGCAACGACACGAAGTACATCGTCCACTACCCCGAGACCCGCGAGATCTGGTCGTACGGCTCCGGCTACGGCGGCAACGCCCTGCTGGGCAAGAAGTGCTTCGCGCTGCGCATCGCGTCGGCGATGGCCCGCGACGAGGGCTGGCTCGCCGAGCACATGCTGCTCGTCCGCGTCACCTCGCCGGAGCAGCGGCAGTACCACCTCGCCGCCGCGTTCCCGAGCGCGTGCGGCAAGACGAACCTCGCCATGCTGCGCCCGACCATCCCGGGCTGGACGGTCGAGACGCTCGGCGACGACATCGTCTGGATGCGCCCCGGCCCCGACGGCCGCCTTCGCGCCATCAACCCCGAGGCCGGCTTCTTCGGTGTCGCGCCGGGCACGGGCGTCGAGACCAACCCCACCGCCGTCGAGACCTTCACGCACGACGCGATCTTCACGAACGTGGCCCTGACCGACGACGGAGACGTGTGGTGGGAGGGCCTCACGCCCGAGCCGCCGGCGCACCTGATCGACTGGCAGGGCAACGACTGGGCGCCCGGCTCCGACACCCCGGCCGCGCACCCGAACTCCCGGTTCACGGTGTCGGCGGCGCAGTGCCCGTCCATCGCGGACGTCTGGGAGGACCCGGCCGGCGTGCCGGTCGACGCGATCGTCTTCGGCGGCCGCCGCGCCACCAACGTGCCGCTCGTGACCCAGGCGACGAGCTGGGACCACGGCGTCTTCATGGGCGCCACGATCAGCTCCGAGCGGACGGCCGCGGCCGAGGGCACGGTCGGCGAGCTCCGTCGTGACCCGTTCGCGATGATGCCGTTCTGCGGCTACAACATGGCCGACCACTGGTCGCACTGGCTGGCGGTGGGCAAGGGCCTCGACGCCGACAAGCGGCCCAAGGTGTTCCAGGTGAACTGGTTCCGCAAGGGCGAGGACGGCAGCTTCCTGTGGCCCGGGTTCGGCGAGAACTCGCGTGTCGTGGAGTGGATCGTCACCCAGCTCGACCGGGCGCGCGGCCTGCGCACCGACGCCGGCGCCGTGCACTCCCCCGTCGGCCTGCTGCCCGCAAAGGGCGCGCTGCGCACCGACGGCCTCGACCTGACCGACGACGACCTCGCCGCCCTCTTCGACGTCCCGGCCGAGGCGTGGCTCGCCGAGACGGCGCTGACCGGCGAGTTCTTCGAGACCTTCGGCGACCGCGTGCCCGACCAGCTCTGGGCGCAGCTCTCCCTGCTGCGCGAGCGGCTCGGCGCGCGCGGCTGACCCCCAGACCCGGGCCCGCCGGAGAGGCACCGGCGGGCCCGTACCCCTCGCCCGGCGCGGCAGTCCGGGTTCACGGCGGCAGTCCGTCCTGCCGCGGCGAGCCGAGACTGCCGCGCCGAGCCGCGCCGGGCGTCAGGCGTACACCGTGCCCATGAGCTCCCGGACGTCGGCGAGCGTGCGGTCGGCGACCTCGTTCGCCCGGGCGTTCCCCCGGGCGAGGACGTCGCGCACGACGGCGGGTCCGTCGGCGGCCAGGGCGGCCCGCCGCTCGCGCAGCGGACGCAGCCCCTCCACGACCGCCTCCGTCACGACCGCCTTCAGCCGCCCCGCCCCGGCGTCGCCGACCGACGCGGCCAGTGCGTCCGGCGTCGTGCCCGCGAAGTGCGCGCCGATGCGCAGCAGGTTCGCCACCTCCGGCCGGTCCTCCGGGGCGTAGGCGATGTGCCGCTCGGAGTCGGTGCGGGCGCGACGGAAGAAGCGCACCGTCTCGTCCTCGGTGGCGCGCAGCTCCAGCGCGTTGCCGCGCGACTTGCTCATCTTGGCGCCGTCGTTCCCCAGCACCGTGAGCGACCGCGTGAGCAGGGCCTCCGGCTCCGGGAAGTACGGGCGGGCGCCTGCGTACCGCTGGTTGAAGCGGCGCGCGACCGTCCGCGTCGTCTCCAGGTGCGGCAGCTGGTCGAGCCCCACGGGCACGAGGTTGCCGTGGCAGAACAGGATGTCCGCCGCCTGGTGCACCGGGTAGGTGAAGAGCAACCCGGACATGCCCCGCCCCTGCCGCTTCTCGGCGTCCGCGGCCTCCGCCTTCACGGTGGGGTTGCGCTCCAGCTCAGTCACGCTCACCAGCGACAGGAACGGCAGCAGCAGCTGGTTCAGGGCAGGCACCGCCGAGTGGGTGAACACCGTGGAGCGCGCCGGGTCGATGCCTGCGGCGAGGTAGTCGAGCACCACCTCGCGCACGACGGCGGGCAGGTCCCCGGCGTCGTCGCGGTCGGTGATGACCTGGTAGTCGGCGACGACGAGCACCACCTCGACCCCGGCGTCCTGCAGACGCACCCGGTTGTCGAGCGTGGCGAGCAGGTGGCCGAGGTGCAGCGTGCCGGTCGGCCGGTCGCCGGTGAGGACGCGGAAGCGGCCCGGGTCGCGCGCGATCTCCGCCTCGATCTCGGCGGAGCGGGCCTGCGCGACGGCGGCGCTCGTCGTCGCGGGGGTGGGGGTGGTCAGGACGGTCGGTGCGGTCATCGGTTCGGCTCCTCAGGGGGATCGCCGCCCGTCGGACCGGTCCGGACACGAGAACGCCCCGGCTGCGACGGGCAGCTCGGGACGGGGACGTGGGCGCGTCGGGTCAGGGCTGCGGAGGCAGCCACCACCAGCTCGCGCGCGTCGTCATGACGTCAGCCTATGCCCGCGGCCGGGGGACCGGAATCCGCGCCACGGCCGGGCCAGGCCCGCGGCGAGGTGACCCGGGGACGTCCGTGCGCCGCGTCCGTGCACGCCGTGGTCAGATTCTCCCGTGGAGAACGCAGCACGACGCCCGACCGGGACCACCCAGGGCCAGGCCCCGATCCTGGGCCGGGACGCCGAGCTCGCCCGCGTCGAACGCCTCGCCGCCCCGGGTTCGGGCGGCGTGCTGCTCTTCGTCGGAGAACCGGGACTGGGCAAGACGACCCTGCTGGAGCACGGTCGCGAGCTCGCCCGCCGGTCGGGACGGCACGTCCTCACGGCGCGGTGCGCGCGCGGCGAGCGCGAGCTGCCGTTCGCCGCGCTGCACCAGCTCCTGCTGCCGCGTCTCGACCGCCTCGACCGCCTGCCGGCGCCGCAGGCCCGCGCGCTCGGGGCAGCCCTCGGTCTGCACGAGGCCACGGCCGTCCCGGACCGGCTGCACCTGGCAGCGGGGGCGCTCACGCTCCTGTGCGACGTCGGGCCCTCCACGAGCGACGGCTCCAGCGACAGCGGCACCCTCGCCGTCGTCGACGACCTGCACTGGGCGGACGACGCCTCCCGCGACGTCCTGCTCTTCTGCGCCCGCCGGCTGGCCGACGCGTCCGCCGGGACGTCCCTCCTCCTGTCCACGCGGCCGGAGGCACCCGAGCCCCTCCCGACGATCACCCTGTCGAGCCTCGACCCCCGTGACGCCGCCCGGGTCCTCGACCTGCAGCCCGTCCCTCCCGCCGCTGCCGTGCGGCACGACCTCATCCAGCACGCGGCCGGGAACCCCCTGGCGCTCGTCGAGCTGTCCCGCGCCGACGCCGCGGTGCCCTCGCCCGCGCCGCCCGACGGCCCCTGGCCGGTGAGCGGGCGGATCGAGCGGGCGTTCGCCTCCCGGCTCCCCGCGCTGCCCGCGCCGACGCGCTGGCTGCTGCTCCTCGCCGCGGCGGCCGACGGCGACGACCTCGCGCCCGTCCTCGCCGCCGCCGGTGACGTGCCCGACGACGACCGGCTGGTCGCGTGGGCACCGGCCGAGACCGCGGGCCTCGTCCACCTGGACGGGCCCCGCTTCCGGTTCCGTCACCCGCTGGCACGCGCCGCCGTCTACCACGCCGCGCCCTTCGCGGAACGACGTGGCGCACACCTGGCCCTGGCGGAGGCCGTCGACGACCTCGACCGGCGCGCCTGGCACCGCGCGGCCGCCGCCGTCGGCCCCGACACCGCCGTGGCGACCGACCTCGAGGCCACGGCCGACCGGGCCCGCGAGCGAGGGGGCTGGGCCGCGAGCGCCCGCGCGCTCGAGCGTGCGGGCGAGCTCTCGGCAACCTCGGACGAGGCGGCGCGCCGCTTCGTGCTCGCGGCACCGGCCGCCATGTACACCGGGCGCACGGCCTGGGTGGAGCGCCTGGCGGACCGCGCCCTCGAGGCCACCGACGACGAGCACACGCGCTGGGAGGCCGACCTCTACGGGGGATGGGCGGCTGCCTCGACGCCCCGCCACCGCGCCGCCGTCGAACGGCTGACGACCGTCGCGCGCCGGGCGGGGGCGTCCGACCCCCAGCTGGCCCTGGCCGCGCTGGCCCCCGCCGCCGTGACGGCCTACTACTCCGGCGACGACGAGCTGATCGACGACGTCGCGCGCTGCCTCGAGGCGCTGCACCCGGACGACACCGTGCCGGTGACCGCGTGGGTGCGGGCCGCGGCGGCGCCGTTCGCCCCGGCGTCGCGCGCCACGCTGGACGGCGCGGTCCGGGCGGCCACGCACCTCGGCATCAGCGAGCTCAACGTGCTCGGCGGGGCGGCGTGGATGCTCGACGAGACCGGGCTGGCCGCGCGGTTGCTCGGCGAGCTGCTGGAGCTGTTCTCCCACGGCCCCACGCAGGGGGCCAACGCCCTCGTCACGGCGACCCTCGCCGCTGCGCTGCACGAGCTCGGCAGGTGGGACGACGCCCAGGGGCACGTCGAGGACGCGGTGCGCGTCGCGGAGGCCACGGGGATGCCGGTCGTGCGGGCGGCCGCGGTCGAGACGGCTGCCCTGCTCGCCGCCGGCCGAGGCAGGACGGACGAGGCCCGAGAGCTCGCGCAGCACGCGCTCGCCGACGTGGGGCCCGGGGCGACCCGGTCGGTGGAGGTGCGCGCGCGACAGGCGCTCGGTCTCGCCTCCCTGGTCGCCGGCGAGCCCGAGGCCGCCTACGACGCCCTCCGCCGGACCTTCGCCCCCGACGGGCGCCCCACCCACCGGCACGCCTCGGTGCACGGGATCGCGCTGCTCGCCTCCGCCGCCGCTCGCGCGGACCGGCCCGAGCGGCTCGAGGACGCGGCCCAGGTGCTCTCCGCCGTCACGGCACACGTCGGCGACGCCCCCGGGCCGCGGGTGGCGGCCCTGCTGCACCACGCCCGCGCCCTGCTGGCGTCCCCCGACGACGCGGTGGGCGAGTACCGCGCCGCGCTGGCCGACCCTGCCGGCGCCACCTGGCCGTTCGAGCGTGCCCTCGTCCGGCTCGACCTCGGCGAGCGGCTGCGGCGCCTGCAGCGTGTGAGCGAGGCACGGACCGAGCTCAGCGCCGCGCGCGAGACCTTCCTGCGGATCGGCGCCGCCTCGTTCGCGGACCGGGCGAGCGCCGAGCTCCGCGCCGCCGGCGTCGCGGTGGCGGAGCGCACGCCCGACGCCCTCGCACAGCTCACTCCCCAGCAGCGCCGCATCGTGCGGCTGGCGGCCGAGGGACGCACCAACCGGGAGATCGCGGAGCGCCTCTTCCTGTCCCCCCGGACGGTCGGGTTCCATCTCTACCGGGTGTTCCCGCTGCTCGGCGTGACGTCGCGCGGCCAGCTGCGCGACCTGGTCGACGCCGGGGCCTCCGAACCGCGACCAGTCATCTGACAGAAGCGGCCGGCCACCCGCACGGGTGAGGGTGATGTCTCCGACCCTGGGAGACACACCATGACCGAGTTCAGCGCGTCCCGCCGTGCCGTGGTCTTCGTCCACGGCCTGTGGCTCCACGCCGACTCGTGGACACCGTGGATGGACCGCTTCGCGGAGGCCGGCTACGACCCGCACAACCCGGGCTGGCCCGGCGCCTCCGCCACCGTGGCGGAGGCGAGGGAGAACCCCGAGCTGGCGGGCGGCGTGGGCATCGACGACGTCGTGGCGCACTACGCCGACGTCCTCGACGGCCTGTACGTCGACGGTCTCGACCCGCGGCCCGTCGTCGTCGGGCACTCGTTCGGCGGCCTCGTCGCGCAGCGCCTGCTCACCGAGGGCCACGCGGCCGCGGCGGTCGCGATCGACCCGGCACCCATGCGCGGGAACATCCTCCTTCCGCCGAGCTCGCTGCGGGTGGCCGCCGTCGCGCTGACGAGCCCTGCGAGCTTCCGGGGCACCGTCGCGCTGACCCCGGAGGAGTTCCGGTACGGCTTCGCCAACGAGCTCTCGGACGACGAGGCCGCCGCGCTCTACGACCAGTGGACGATCCCCTCCCCCGGCAGGCCCCTGTTCGAGGACGCGGCGGCGAACCTGCTGCCGGGCTCGCCCGCGCGGGTCGACACCCGCGACGCGGACCGCGGTCCGCTCCTGTTCATCGGCGGCGGCATGGATCACACGGCGCCCGCGTCCCTGACGCGCACCTCCGCGAAGATCCACCGGAAGCACTCCGGCGCCGTCACCGACCTCGTCGAGTTCCCCGACCGGGGACACTCGCTCACCATCGACCACGGCTGGGCCGAGGTCGCGGACGCCGCGCTCGCGTGGCTCAAGGAAAAGGGGCTGTGATGCCTTTCATCACCACTTCCGACAGCTCGACCGGTCCCGTCGAGATCTTCTACAAGGACTGGGGCACCGGTACCCCGGTCGTGTTCTCGCACGGGTGGCCGCTGAACGCGGACGCCTGGGACCGCCAGATGATGGCGGTCACCGACGCCGGCTTCCGCGCCGTCGCGCACGACCGACGCGGTCACGGTCGCTCCACGCAGACGGGCGACGGCAACGACATGGACCACTACGCGGACGACCTCGCCGCGCTGCTGGACCAGCTCGACCTCACGGACGTCGTGCTCGTGGGCCACTCGACCGGCGGCGGCGAGGTGGCCCACTACCTGGCGCGCCACGGCTCGGCCCGCGTGCGCAAGGCGGTCCTCGTCGGGGCCGTTCCCCCGCTGATGGTGCAGACGCCGGAGAACCCGGACGGCACCCCGATCGAGGTGTTCGACGGCATCCGCGAGGGCGTGCGGACGGACCGCTCGCAGTACTACCGCGAGCTCGCCGTGCCGTTCTTCGGCGCGAACCGCGAGGGGGCGAACGTCTCCCAGGGCGCGATCGAGCAGTTCTGGCGGCTCTCGATGCAGGCCGGCCTGAAGCCGGCGTACGACTGCATCGCGCAGTTCTCGGAGGTCGACTACACCGACGACCTGCGCGCGATCGACGTCCCGGTCTTCGTGGCGCACGGCGACGACGACCAGATCGTGCCGATCAAGGCCGCCGGGATCCGGTCGGCGGAGATCCTCGCCGACGCGACGCTCAAGGTCTACCCGGGCGCACCGCACGGCATCGTCGGGGCGTACGAGGACGAGTTCACGAAGGACCTCGTGGCGTTCGTCCAGGCGTGACACGACGGTGACCCTCCGGCCCTTCGTGGCCGGAGGGTCGCTCGTCAGCGGGACCGGTCGGCGGGCGGCGTGAGCAGCGGCTCGAGGTCGGAGGCGTCGACCAGCGGGTCGTCGAGGTCCACCGTGATCTGCGACCGCGCCATCACGCGGGCCGCGCCGGTGACGGCGGAGCGCAGCGCCGGGTAGTCGCCCACCCGGGTGCGCTCCAGCACGGTGCCCACGAACCGGCTGCCGCGCGGCGAGACCGTCTCCAGCGACTCGCCCTCGCGGATCTCCCCGCGCTGGGCCATGAGCGCGAGCCGCGCCGACGTGCCGGTGCCCGTGGGGCTACGGCAGAGCACGCCCGGGTGCACGTAGGTGGCCGACGGCGACTCCCAGCGGCCGTCGCCGACCTGGCGCAGCGGGCCCATGAAGTGCGCGAACGGCAACGGCCCGACGTCGCCCAGGTCGGGGTGCTCCTGGCGCAGGCCGGGCCGGGCCGCGCGGACGAAGGCGTCCCCGAACGCGGTCAGCGCGACCTGCTCCGTCGGGCCGATGTCGAACCCGTAGCGGGACGCGTCGATGAGCGCGTAGTACGCCCCGCTCCACACGAGGTCGAACAGCACGTCGCCGTGGTTCGGCACCTCGACGCTCAGTGCCTCGTCGGCCACGTACGCCGGCTCGCCCTCGGTGGTGATGGACACGACCCGCCCGTCGATCACCCGCGCGCTGACCCGGGCCAGGCCCGCGGGGGACTCCAGGACGATGTCCTGGAGCCCGTCGCCGTCGCGCAGCGGGATGGCCCCGCTCTGCAGCAGCGCCGTGGCCGTGCAGATCGTGTTGGAGCCCGAGTAGAGCGGGTACCCCATCGCCTCCATGATCACGTAGCCGGCCTGCGCCCGCGGGTCGCTGGGCTCGACGATCAGGTCGACCGACATGGCCGGGTCGCCGTACGGCTCCGACAGCAGCAGGCGGCGCAGCCCGTCGCCCTGCCGCTCCAGGTAGCGCGCCTTCTCCAGCACGGTCCGCCCGGGCAGCGACTCGACGCCGGACATGACGACCCGGCTGACGTCTCCGCCCGACTGCGCGTCGATCAGCTCGATGGTGCGCTCACGGCTGCGCATACGGTGCCCCCACGCCGTCCCAGTGCCGGTCCGGCACGACGACGAGCTTGCCGACGTAGGACTTCGCCAGGAACGCGCGCTGCGCGTCGTGCAGGTCGGAGAGCCGGAACGTGCGGTCCAGGAGCGGACGGATCTCGCCGTCGGAGATGTAGCGCACCAGCCGCCGGAAGGCGGTGCGCGTGCCCTGCGACGACCCGTGCAGCTCGAGCTGCTTGAGGTACATGGTGCGCAGGTCGAGCTGCACGACCGGGCCGCCGATCGCGCCCGCCGTCGTGTACCTCCCCTCGGGCCGCAGGATGCGCAGCAGGTCGTTGAACATCGGCCCGGCCACCAGGTCGGCGACGACGTCGACCGGGCCGTCCACCACACGCCCCACCTCGGCGACGAGGTCGGCGGAGTCGCGCAGCACGACGTCCTGCGCCCCGATCTGCCGCAGCGCGGCCTCCTTGCCGGCGCTCGTCACGGCGTACGGGACGGCGCCGCGCACGCGGGCGAGCTGCACGATCGCCGACCCCACGCCGCCGGACGCCCCCGTCACGAGCACCCGCTCCCCCGCGGCCAGCCGCGCCCGGTCGAGCATCTGCTCCGCGGTGAGGTAGGCGCAGCAGAACGTCGCGAGCTCGGCGTCGGCGATCTCGGCCGTGATCTCGTAGGCGTTCTCGGCGGGGGCGGTCATGTACTCGGCGTACCCGCCGTCGCGGCCGTGCCCGATGTAGTCGATGTCCGCCAGGCTGTCGTCGCCCTCGGGCCGGTGGTAGATGCTGAAGTCCACGACGACGCGCTCGCCGACCCGGCCGGCGGGCACGCCGTCGCCGACGGCGGCGATCACGCCGACCGTGTCCGCGCCCTGGATCCGGGGGAAGGTGAGCGTGGACCTGCCGCGTCTCCACGTCGAGACGGAGCCCGGGTCCGTCTCCGTGCCGTACGCGCCCTCCCGGACCCAGACGTCCGTGTTGTTCATGCCGCAGGCGTGCACGTCGACCAGGACCTCGCCCGCGGCGGGCGCGGGCGTGGGCACGTCCTCGCGGTACACCAGCCGGTCGAGGCCACCGTGGCCGACGAGCTGGACCGCCTTCATCACCGCCGGGATCTCCGCCATCAAGTGAGCGTAGGGGCGGCAGGCCCGTCGCGTCATCGGGACGGCGGCACGTCGCCCGGCCGCTCTCCCGGCCACCCGCCCGACCACCCGGGCGACCGGTGGGAGAATCGGGCCGTGCCCGACCAGCTCCCGCCCGTGCCCGCGTCCCCGTTCGCCCACGTCGTGTACTACGAGCCGCGCATCCCGGGGAACACGGGCTCCGCCATCCGCCTCGCCGCCGTCACCGGGGCGCGGCTGCACCTCGTGGAGCCGCTGGGCTTCGACCTGTCCGAGGCGAAGCTCAAGCGCGCCGGGCTGGACTACCACGACCTGGCCGTCATGGACGTGCACCCGACGTTCGACGCCGCGCTCGACGCCCTGCCCGACGCGCGCGTCTTCGCGTTCACCGCGCACGCCGACACCACCTACACCGACGTCGAGTACCGCCGCGGCGACATCCTGCTCTTCGGCCCCGAGCCGACCGGCCTGCCCGACGAGGCGATGGACCATCCGCGCGTCACCGACCGCGTGAAGATCCCCATGCTGCCCGGTCGGCGCTCGCTCAACCTCACCAACGCCGCGTCCATCGTCGTCTACGAGGCGTGGCGGCAGGCGGGCTTCCCGGGCGCCGTCTGAGCGCGACGCGGCGCGTCTCGCGGCGCCGTCACCCGGGCAGGACGTCGATGATTCCCCGGTACTCCAGCGGCGCACGGTCGTGCACGTTCGCGCCCGGCCCGGTCATGCGTCCACGCCGACGACGCGGACGAGCTCTCCCAACCTGGCCATGACGTCGGAGCCCGGGTCGGCGTCCGTGACGACGCCCGCGACGGCGTCGAACCCGATCACCTCGAACGGCGACGCGGCCCCGACCTTCTCCGACGAGCCCAGCACGAAGGTCTCCGCGGCGCGGCCGGCCAGCGCCCGCTTCATGGCGGCCTCGTCCGGGTCGCCGGTGGTGAGCCCGGCGTCGGGGTGGATGCCCGTGACCCCGAGGAGGAAGACGTCGGCGGAGATCCGCCGCGCGGCCTCGACCGCGGCCGCGCCGCTCGCCACCGCGGAGTGCTTGAAGAGCCGGCCGCCGAGGACGAAGACCTCGGCCACGGGGTGCTCGACCAGCGCCGTCGCCACGGTCGGGCTGTGCGTGACCACGGTGCACCCCAGGTCCGGCGGGAGCGCCCTTGCCACCGCGAGCGCCGTCGTCCCGCCGTCGAGGATCACCGTGCTCCCCGGGTCGATCAGCCGCACCGCCGCTGCGGCGACGCGCTCCTTGCCCGCCACCTCGACCCGCTGCCGGCCGGCGTAGTCGACGACCGCCGGGGACACCGGCAGCGCGCCTCCGTAGACGCGCTGGCACAGCCCCTCGGCCGCCAGCTCGCGCAGGTCGCGCCGGATGCTGTCCTCCGACAGGCCGAGCTCCGCCGCAGCCGTCTTGGCCACGACCTTGCCGTCGCGACGGAGGGTCTCGAGGAGGTGGTCACGCCTCTCGGCAGCGAGCATCGCGTCTTCTCGTTTCTTCGTAGTCTTGCATGTTTATGTCTATTCTACGGGCATGACCCGACCACTGCTCATCCTCGTCGCCGGCCCCTACCGTTCCGGCACCGACGGCGACCCCGCCGCGATGGAGGCCAACCTGCGCCGGCTCGAGGAGGCCGCCTGGCCCGTCTTCGCCGCCGGGCACATCCCCGTGGTCGGCGAGTGGGTGGCGCTGCCGGTGCTGCGCTCGGCCGGCGCCACGCTGGACGACGACCTCGCGGACGACGTGCTCTACCCGACGGCGCAGCGGCTGCTGCAGCACTGCGACGCCGTGCTCCGGCTGCCCGGCGAGTCGACCGGGGCCGACCAGGACGTCGCGATCGCCGAGAGCCGGGGCCTCCCCGTCTACTACGACGTCGCCGACGTGCCGCGTCTCGCGGACGCCGACCGGTGAGCGGCCTTCCCGGCGTCGACGTCCCCGACCACCGCGGCCGGACCGGCCTCGACCGGGCCGGACGGGACCTGCGCCGCAACCCGGACGTGGTCGTGCGCGACGTCGAGCTCACCTCCCGGGGCTGGCACGTGCTGCGCCGCACGACGTTCGACCATCGCCGGCGTGACGGGAGCTGGCGCACCCTCGAGCGGGAGACCTACGACCGCGGGGACGGCGCCACGATCCTGCTGCACGACGACGCGCGGTCCACCGTGCTGCTCACCCGCCAGTTCCGGTTCCCGGCGTACGTCAACGACCACCGGGACGGGATGCTGATCGAGACGGCCGCGGGCCTGCTCGACGACGACGACCCCGAGACCGCGATCCGCCGCGAGGTGGCCGAGGAGCTCGGTGTCGCCGTCGGCCCGGTCGCGCACGTCTTCACCGCGTACATGAGCCCCGGCTCCGTCACGGAGAAGGTCCACTTCTACGCCGCGCCCTACACGCCGGGCGACCGTGTCGGACCCGGCGGCGGGGTCGCCCACGAGGGCGAGGACATCGAGGCCGTCGAGCTCCACCGCGACGACGCCCTGGCCATGGTCCGCGACGGCCGCATCGTCGACGGCAAGACCATCATGCTGCTCCAGTGGTGGGCACTGCGGGGCTGACGACAGGATGTGCACCATGCGCAGCAGCCTCTTCCACCACACCGAGCCGCACGGCGAGCCCGGCAGCTTCCAGCTCGTCAACCCGCGGATGCTCAAGGTCGACCTCGCCGGCTCCGGTGGGTTCTTCTACGCCAAGCAGGGGTCGATGGTCGCCTACCAGGGCGACGTCGACTTCGCCTACGAGGGCGCGGGCGGAATGACCAAGCTCTTCAAGAAGGCGTTCACCGGCGAGGGCATGTCCCTGATGAAGGTGTCCGGCAGCGGCGACGTCTTCCTCGCCCAGGACGCCGACGAGGTGTTCGTGCTGTACCTGGAGAACGAGAGCGTCACCGTCTCGGGCAGCAACATCCTCGCGTTCGAGAGCTCGCTGACCTGGGACATCAACCGCGTGCAGGGCGCGTCGGTGCTCAGCGGCGGGCTGTTCAACACCACGTTCACCGGCTCCGGCGCGCTCGCCGTCACCGCCTACGGCACCCCCGTGGTGCTCGAGGTCGACGAGCCCACCTACGTCGACATGCAGAGCGTGGTGCTCTGGTCCACGACCCTCACCAGCACCGTGCGCAAGACGGCGAAGCTCGGCGCCGCCATCGGCCGCGGCTCGGGCGAGGCGTACCAGCTCGGGCTCACCGGCCAGGGCATCGTCGTCGTGCAGGCGTCCGAGGGCCACCCGCTGCCGAACCAGAACTGACGCCGGTCGCGGCGGCGCCCGGCCGTTGGCGCGTCCCGGCACGCCTGGGACCGGCGTCAGGCGGGCGCGAGCACCTCGACGCGGTTGCCCGCGCCGTCGCGGGTGTGGAACCTCAGGTACCCCGCGAAGGTCGTCCGCTCGGAGCGGTCGACGGCGAAGCCCGCATCCTCCAGCCGGTCCGCCGTCGCGTCGAGCGCGGCGACGTCGTCCACCACCAGGGCCGGGTGCGCCTTGCGCGCCGGGACGAACGGGTCCTCCACGCCGACGTGGATCTCCGCGACGACGGCGCCCCTCGCGTCGACCCCCCGGAACCAGTAGCCGCCGCGTCCCGCCAGCTCCGGCGGCTTCGCCACCTCGGTCAGGCCGAGCCCGGCGCCGTAGAACGCGCGTGCCGCGTCTTCGCCGCCCGGCGGGCAGGCCACCTGCACGTGATGCAGCCGCATGTCGTCTCCTCGTCTCCGAAAGTATCTCGACGTCAAGATATCCGGTCGCGTGCGCGCTCTCGACGACGGCGCTCCGCGGCAGCCCGGACGGCCCACCCGCCGCCCATGAAGATCGGCACATTGACCAGGAACCGGCCGAACGGAGAGAGGTCGGGCGCGAGCGCCTCGATCACGGAGACCGACGCGCCCGCAAGGGTCACGAACAGCGCAGCGACGAGGACGACTCGCACCGCCTCAACCCTCCAGGAGCCACGTCGCGGCGCGGCGCAGGAGCTCGGCGTGGGACGGCGAGTCGTAGGCGCGGACGTCGTGCCCCAGCCCGCTGTACACGGTGCGGCCGCCGTGCGCGTCGGCGACCCACACGGCGGGGTGCCGCTCCCCGTCGTCGCCGATCACCCAGCCCAGCACCTGCGACGACGGCGCCACGCGCAGGTGGCAGTACCGCTCGTCGACCACCTCGACGGCCCCGATCCCCTCCGTGATCGCGTGCGCCCCCACGGCCAGCGGCACCGTGGTGGGACCCAGCGGCGGGTGCATCGACTCCCCTGGCACCCACCGGCCACCGAGCACCTCCTCCCACTCCGGGTGGTCGCCGAACGCGTTCGCCGCCTGGTGCACCGCGAGGATCCGTCCGCCGGCGCGCGCCCACGCGTCGAGGCGCGCGTGGAACGGCGCCCAGGCCGCGTCGTCGGGGCCGATGCCGGCCTCCCGGAGCCCCGGCCACGGCGTGCCGGCGTTGACGACGAGCAGGTCGATGTCGTCCAGGTCGTCGAGGGCGTCGGGGAACGTCGAGCGGACGACGACGTCGGGGGCGCCGCCGTCCGGGTCCAGCCCGGAGAGCACCAGCGCCAGCCGGTGCGACGTCGCCGCGTGGTCGTGCCAGGGGTCCTCGTGGCGGCCGCGGCCGGCGAGGATCAGGATGCGGGGAGGTCGGGAGTCGCGCGTCGTCGTCACGACGCCCCATCCTGCCGGTCGGGACCCGCCGGGGACCACCGAACGATCGGGATCGATCGCGCCGCCGGGTCAGCCGACGACGAGCCGCACGAGCGCGTCGACCCGACGGTCGTCGTTGCCGGCCGACAGACGCCCCGCCCGGTGCAGCGCGACGAGGCCGTGCACGGCGCCCCACAGCACCTCGGCCGCGGTCGCCGGGTCGGAGGGCGGCGCCTCGAGCCCCGTCAGCGCCCCCTCGATCGCCGCGAAGCCCGCGCGGAGGGTCTCCGGCGTGTCGTCCGAGGCGAACGGGACCAGCACGGGCAGGAGGAACATCGCATCGTAGGTCGCGGGGTGCCGCGCGGCGAAGTCCAGGTACGCCGTCACCAGCCCGCGCACCCGCGCGGCGTCCGTCCCTGTCTGCCCGGACGTCGCGGACGAGAGGACGCCCGCCAGCTCCTCGAACCCTGCCAGGGCGACCGCGGTGACGATCTCCGTGCGCCCCTGCGGGAAGTGCCCGTAGAGCACCGGCTGGCTGTACTCGATCGCGTCCGCGAGCCGCCGGGTCGTCACGGCCTCCCACCCCTGCTCCTCGGCGAGCGCGCGGGCGGCGGCCACGATGCGGTCCCGGCGCTCGGCGACCTGGCGGGCTCGTCGTGCAGCGGCAGCGGTCGTCATGCCGGCGACTCTAGCACTGCTAGACGATCGCTGATATGTTCTCTAGCGCTGCTAGATCTAGCGGCGCTAGCTCACGGAACGGAGCAGGGCCATGGAGTGGTTGCCGATCGTCGCCGTCGTCGTCACCGGGCTGATGGTGGGGGTGGAGCTGTCCGTCGCGTTCGTGATGAACCCGATCTTCGACAGCCTGCCCGACGGCGCGGGGATCCTCGCCCGTGCCCACGGCGGCCGGATGCTGGGGCGCCTCATGCCCTTCTGGTACATCGGCTCGACTCTGCTGGTCGCCGGCACCGCGCTGGTCGTCCCCGATGCCGCGGTCGTGGCCTGGGCCGCCGTCGGCCTGCTGCTCGTCAGCGTCGTCCTGTCCGTCACCCTGCTGGTGCCGATCAACGACCGGGCCAAGACCTGGACCGCCGAGACCGCCCCCGCCGACCACCGCGAGCAGGCCACGCGCTGGGACCGGCTGCACCTGGTGCGCCTCGCGGTGATCGTCGCGGCGTTCGTCCTGGTGACGGTGGCCGCCGCCCGGTGACGGCCACCGTCCGCGCGCCTCAGGCCTCCAGGAGCACCGCGGACCCCTGGCCCCCGCCGCCGCACAGCGCGGCGGCGCCCACCGAGCCGGGCCCGAGCAGCTCCAGCCGCCGGGCGAGGTGCCCCACCACGCGCGCGCCGGACGCCCCGATCGGGTGCCCCAGCGCGATGGCGCCGCCGTGCGCGTTCACCAGCTCCGGGTCGAGGCCGAGCCTGTCCACCGACGCGAGAACGACCGCCGCGAACGCCTCGTTGATCTCGAGGGCGCCGAGGTCGCGCGGGGACAGGCCCGCCCGCTCGCAGGCGGCGGCGATCGCGTTCGCCGGCTGCGCGTGCAGGCCGACGTCGGGCCCCGCGACGAGCGCGTGGGAGCGCACGCGGACACCGGACAGCCCGCGTGCCTCCGCGACGTGGTCCGCGACGAGCACCAGGGCCGCCGCGCCGTCGGAGATCTGCGACGCGTTGCCGGCCGTGATGGTGCCGTCCTCCCGGAACGCCGGCCGCAGCCGGCCGAGACCGTCGAGCGTGGAGTCCGGGCGCACGCCGTCGTCGGCCTCCACCCGCACGGTGCCGCGCCGGCCGGGGACGTCGTAGGGCGCGATCTCCTCCGCCAGCAGGTCGGCCGCCTTGGCGGCCCGCGTGTGCGACG
This sequence comes from Isoptericola sp. NPDC019571, assembly GCF_044389385.1. Lineage (NCBI taxonomy): Bacteria > Bacillati > Actinomycetota > Actinomycetes > Micrococcales > Promicromonosporaceae > Isoptericola > Isoptericola sp. NPDC019571. The sequence goes on along the minus strand of NZ_JBIRXZ010000001.1, from coordinate 558,478 downwards.
CGACGGCCAGCGCGTCCTGCGCCTCGCGCGTGTTCCAGGCCGCGGCGGCCATCGCCTCGCCGTGCCGCTCGGTGCTCAGCCCCATCGAGTCGTGCTCGAAGGCGTCGGTGAGCCCGTCGTGCGCCATCGTGTCGATCAGCTCGACCGGGCCGAACTTCTTCCCGGCGCGCGAGCCGACCCAGGCGTGCGGGGCCAGCGTCATCGACTCCATCCCGACCACCGCGACGATCGTCGCCTCGCCGCCCGAGATCAGCCGGTGCGCCTGCACCACCGCCTCCGCCCCGGACAGGCAGACGGCGTTGAGCGTCACGGCCGGCACGGTCATCGGCACTCCTGCGCCGACACCCGCCTGCCGGGCCGGGTTCTGCCCCGCGCCGCCCTGCAGCACCTGCCCGCCGACGACGACGTCCACCTCCCCCGGCTCCACGCCCGCCGCCGCGAGCGCCGCCGCCAGCGCGTGCGCGCCCAGCGTCGTCGCCGGCACGGACGCGAACGCCCCGTTCGAGCGCACGAACGGCGTCCGCCGGTATCCCGCGATCACGGTCATCGTCGTCCCTCCTCCACCGCCGCGGCCGAGCCGTCGCCCGTCCCGGCGTCGTCCTCCGGATCGTCCTCCAGCTCCACGACCAGCTCCGCCTCGGTCGCCTCGCGCACCTCGTCGACGGTCACGCCCGGCGCCAGCCGCCGCAGCACGAACGCGGCCTCGAGGCCGTGGTCGGTCACGTCGAGCACGGCCCGGTCGGTGACGATCCGGTCGACGACGCCCTCCCCCGTGAGCGGCAGCGTGCAGCGCCGACGCAGCTTGGGCGACCCGTCGCGGGCCACGTGGTCCATGAGCGCGACGATGCGCCGCGCCCCGACGACGAGGTCCATCGCGCCGCCCATGCCCTTGACGAGCTTGCCGGGCACGGTCCAGCTCGCCAGGTCGCCGGTGGCGGACACCTGCAGCGCGCCCAGGATCGCGATGTCGATGTGGCCGCCGCGGATCATGGCGAACGAGTCGGCGGCGTCGAAGAAGCTCGCGCCGGGCACCGCGGTGACCGTCTGCTTGCCCGCGTTGATGAGGTCCGCGTCCTCGGTGCCCTCGACCGGGAACGGCCCGATGCCGAGCAGCCCGTTCTCGCTCTGCAGCGTGATCCCCACGCCGGGCGGCAGGTGGTTCGCCACCAGCGTCGGGATGCCGATGCCGAGGTTGACGTAGTCGCCGTCCTGCAGCTCGGCGGCGGCCACGGCGGCCATCTCGTCGCGCGTCCAGGTCATGCCGCACCTCCCGTCGTCGTCGTGTCGGCCACGCTGCTCGCCGGTGCGGGGCGCACCGTGCGCTGCTCGATGTCCTTGACCCGCTCGCGCGCGAGCACCAGTCGGTGCGTGTAGATGCCCGGCGTCACGACGACGTCCGGGTCGATCGGCTCGTCGGTGATCTCCTCCGCCTCGACCACGGTGACCCGCCCGGCCGTCGCGATCACCGGGTTGAAGTTGCGCGCCGTGTACCGGTAGACGAGGTTGCCGAACCGGTCCGCACGACGCGCGTGCACCAGCGACAGGTCCGCCACGATGGCGCGCTCCAGCACGTACCGCCGGCCGTCGATCTCGTCGACCGGCTTGCCCTCGGCGACGGGCGTGCCCACCCCGGTCGGCGTGTAGAACGCGGGGATGCCCGCGCCGCCCGCGCGCAGCCGCTCGGCGAGCGTGCCCTGCGGCACGAACTCCACCTCGAGCGCGCCGTCCAGGTACTGCTGCGCGAACAGCTTGTTCTCCCCCACGTACGACGACAGCACCCGCCGCACCTGGTCGTTCTCCAGCAGGATGCCGAGCCCCTTGCCGTCCACGCCCATGTTGTTGGACACGACCGTCAGGTCCTTCACCCCGGAGTCGCGCACCGCCTCGATGAGGTCGTTCGGGTTGCCGCTCAGGCCGAACCCGCCGACGGCGATGGTCATGCCGTCGTGCAGCAGGCCGTCCAGCGCGGCCACGGCGCTGGGCTGCAGCCGGTCCACCGTCCTCGACACCGTCATCGTCGTCCCCCGTTCTCCTCGACCGTACGTCCGACGGCGGGGCCGTCGGGAGTGCCTTGCGCGCCCGGCTCCGCCTGCTCGGACCTGCGCAGCACCGCCTCGGCGTGCCGCAGCAACGGCGCGTCGACCATCCGGCCGCCGACGGTGAGCACGCCGGAGTCGGCCGACACGCGCCGTCCGTGCTCACCGGCGTGCTCACCGGCGTGCTCACCCGCGATGCCCGCGAGCGCCTCCGCCCGGCCGGACGCCGCGGCGAGCACCTCGCGTGCCCGCTCCACCTCGGCCTCGGACGGCGCGAACGCGGCGCGCACGACGGCGACGTGGCTCGGGTGCACGCACAGCGACGCGACGAACCCGCTGGCCGCGGCGTCCTGCGCCTCGGCCCGCAGGCCCGCGAGGTCGTCGAGCTCGAGGTGCACGGCGTCGATCGCGGCCTTGCCCGCCGCGACGGCCGCGAGCAGCACCGCCGACCGGGCGTGCCGCGCGACGTCGCGGTAGCCGCCGTCGACGAACCGGCTCGAGGTGCCGTGCAGCGACGCCACCAGGTCCTCCGCGCCCCACGCGAGCGCGACGACGTCGGGCCGCGCGGCCAGGGCGGGCGCGGCGAGCACTCCCGCCGCCGTCTCGCACAGCGCGACGACGGCGTACGGGCCGCCGTCCGGCGCGAGCAGCGGGCCGACGAACCGGCCGTCCGCCTTCGGCAGCATCACCGTGCGGTACGGCGTGCGGGCCAGGGCGGCGAGGTCGGCGTCGTGCTCGGGGGTGCCGACCGCGTTGACGCGCACGATCACCCGTTCCGGGTCCAGCACCGTGTCCACCAGCGCGGCGCGGGCCGCCTCCTTGCGCCCGGGCGCGACGGCGTCCTCGAGGTCGAGGATCGCCGCGTCGGCGCGGTCCAGGGCCTTGGCGAACCGGTCGGGCCGGTCGGCCGGGCAGAACAGGAGCGCCGGCCCGAGCGTGAACGGGGCGGGGTTCACAGCACGCCCCCGCCGTGCTCGCTGGCGTTCTTGTGCTCGTGCTCCTCGTGGCCCTCGCGCGTCCACATCAGCATCGTCCGCCCCGCCTTCGCCACGACCTCGCCGTCCTGGTTGCGGCCCACGTGCTCGACGGTCACGACGCCCGTGCCGGGGCGCGAGCGCGACAGCCGCCGGTCGACGACCGTCGTCTCCCCGTACAGCGTGTCGCCGTGGAACATCGGGTGCGGGAACGCCACCTCCGTGAAGCCGAGGTTCGCCACGAGCGTCCCGCGCGTCAGGTGCGCCACCGACAGCCCCACCAGCGTGGCCAGCGTGAGCATCGAGTTCACCAGGGGGCGTCCGAACGGCTGCGTCGCCGCCCACGCCGCGTCCAGGTGCAGCCCCTGCGGGTTCATCGTGACGGACGTGAACAGCACGTCGTCCGCCTCCGTCATCGTGCGGCCCGGCCGGTGCACGTACCGCACGTCCGGGTCCAGCTCGTCGTAGTACAGCCCGCGCTGCACCTCGTCACGCATCGCGCCCTCCCTCGTCCGTGCCGAGCAGGCAGCTGCGCACGTTCTGAGCCGTCTGACGGTGCGCAGCTGCATGGTCGGCGGTCACGACGCCAGCCCCAGGTCGCGGGCGATGATCATGAGCTGCACCTCCGTGGTGCCCTCGCCCACCTCGAGGATCTTGGAGTCCCGGTAGTGCCGGGCCACCGCGTTCTCGTTGAGGAAGCCGTAGCCGCCGAAGATCTGCGACGCGTCGCGGGCGTTCGCCATCGCGGCCTCCCCGCCCACGAGCTTCGCGACGGACGCCTCCGCCTTGAACGGCTTGCCGTGCACCTGCTTGAGCGCGGCGTCCAGCCAGCACAGGCGGGCCGAGTGCACGCGCGCCTGCATGCGGGCCAGCGTGAACGCGATGTGCTGGTTGCCGCCGATCGCGTGGCCGAAGACCTCGCGCTCCTTCGCGTAGCGCAGGGCCTCCTCGAGGCAGCCCTGCGCGGCGCCCGTCGCGAGGGCGGCGAAGGCGATCCGGCCCTCGTCGAGCGCGCGCAGGAAGTTCGCGTACCCACGGCCCTGCTCGCCGAGCAGGTTCCCGGCGGGGACGCGGACCCCGTCGAGCGTCAGCGGGTGGGTGTCGGAGGTGTGCCAGCCGACCTTGTCGTAGCTGGGCTCCACCGTGAGGCCGGGCGTGCCGGACGGCACGAGGAACGACGACAGCTCGGGATGGGTCGCGCCGTCCGCGCCGGTGCGCGTCCCGGTCACCGCGGTGACGGTGATGACGCTGGTGATCGGCGTGCCGGAGTTGGTGATGAACTGCTTGGAGCCGTCGATCACCCACTCGCCCGTGGCCTCGTCCCGGCGCGCCGTGGTGCGCGTGGCGCCGGCGTCCGACCCCGCCCCCGCCTCCGTGAGGCCGAAGGCGGCGAGCGCGCGGCCGCTGACCAGGCCGGGCAGCCAGCGCTGCTTCTGCTCGTCCGTGCCGTGCCGGAAGATCGGCATGATGCCCAGCCCGACACCCGCCTCGAGCGTCACCGCGATCGACTGGTCCACCCGCGCGAGCGCCTCGACCGCGAGGCACAGGGACACGTAGTCCTTGCCCTGCCCGCCCACGTCCACCGGGAACGGCAGGCCGAACAGCCCCAGCTCGCCCATCTGCTCGATGATCTCGACCGGCAGACGCCGCTCGGTGTCGTACCGGTAGGCAGCAGGCGCCACCACCTGGTCCGCGAACTCGCGCACCACGGCGCTGAGCTTCCGCTGCTCGTCGCTGAGCACGGTGGACTGGGTCTCGCTGATCATGACGCTCCTCGGGTGTCGGAGTGTGCTGCCGCCACGGCGGGGTCTGCCGGCGCGGGAGCGTGGTCTTCGGGGGTGTCGACGGGTGGGTCGACAGGCTGTTCGGCGGTCGGATCGACGACGGCGACCACCTGGTCGAGGCGCACCTGGTCGCCGGCGCGCACGTCGAGGCGCACGACGCCGCCGATCGGCGCGAGCAGCGGGTGCTCCATCTTCATCGCCTCGACGACGACGACGGGCTGGCCGGCGGCGACGACGTCGCCGTCCACGACGGGCACGGCGGACACCGTGCCGGGCATCGCGACGCGCACCGGTGCGCGGGTCGCTCCGCCCGCCGCGCCGTCGTCGCCGAGCGCGCGCTCCGCCCGCCGTCGTGCGGCCAGCGCCGCCCGGTCGAGCACCGTGCACGACGACGTCCGCCCGTCGAGGTGCGTCCACACCACCGCCGGCGCTGCTGTGAGCGGGCGGTCGGCCCCGTCGCCCGGCGTGCCGTGGGCGTGTCTCCCGCTCACAGCGGTGACCAGGGTGCGCGTGACGCCGTCGACGGTGAGCAGGTGGCGTCCGCGGGCCGGGTCGTCCCGGGTGCGCAAGGAGGCGCGCACCGGCTCGTCGTCGTCGACGGTGACGACGGCGTCCTGGGGTGTCCCGATGACGGTGACTGCGTGCTCCGCGCCCGCCGCGTCGACGAGCACCGCGCGGCGCGGCACGGGCGCGCCGTTGAGCCGCCAGCCGTCGGAGGCGGCCCACGGGCCGGTCGCCGCGGGGGCGCCGGTGTCGACGGCGAGCAGCGCCGCCGCGACCAGCGACCCTTCAGGCGTCCGCGCCACCGGGGCAACCCGAGCGTCTGACACGTTGTCGGGGGCGTGCCGCGCGTCAGACCGCTCGGCGACGAAGCGGTCGATGAGGCCGGTGTCGAGGCGGCCGGCGCGCACGTCGTCGGCGGCGAGCAGGTCGCGCAGGAAGCCGGCGTTGGTCTCGACGCCCAGCACGACGACGTCGGCCAGCAGGCCGTCGAGCCGCGCGATCGCCTCGGCGCGGGTGGGCGCCCAGGCCACGGCCTTCGCGAGCATCGGGTCGTAGTCGCCGGTCACCGCGGCGCCCGCCAGCAGGCCGCTGTCCAGCCGCAGGGGAACGGCCCCCGGGCCGGCGGGGACGCCGGCGTCGTCGTACGCGAGCACCCGCCCGGCGGCGGGCAGGAACCCCCGCGCGGGCTGCTCGGCGTACAGGCGGGCTTCCACGGCGTGCCCGTCCAGCCGGACGTCGCCCTGCGCGAGGCCGAGCGGCTCGCCCGCCGCGACGCGCAGCTGCTGCTCCACCAGGTCGAGCCCGGTGACCAGCTCGGTCACGGGGTGCTCCACCTGCAGGCGGGTGTTCATCTCGATGAACCAGAACGCGCCGGGGTCGTCGCCGGGCACGAGGAACTCGACGGTCCCCGCGCCGACGTACCCCACCGACCGCGCCACCGCGCAGGCCGCCTCCCCGAGCCGGGCCCGGGTCGCGTCGTCGACGGCGGGCGACGGCGCCTCCTCCACCACCTTCTGGTGGCGGCGCTGCAGCGTGCACTCGCGCTCGCCCAGGTGCACGACGGCGCCGTGCGTGTCGGCCAGCACCTGCACCTCGATGTGCCGCGGGCGCTCGACGAGCCGCTCGAGCAGGAGCCCGTCGTGCCCGAACGACGCCGCGGCGACCCGCCGGGCCGACGCCAGCGCGCCCGGCAGCTCGTCCGCCGCTCGCACGACCTCCATGCCCTTGCCGCCGCCGCCCGCGACGGGCTTGACGAGCAGGGGGAACCCGACGCCGTCCGACGCCGCGACGAGCGCCGCGTCGTCGAGCCCGTCGTCGAGCGTGCCGGGCAGCACGGGCACCTCGTGGGACGCGACGAGGCGCTTGGCCGCGGCCTTGTCCGCCATGGTCTCGAGCGCCTCGACCGACGGCCCGACGAAGACGACGCCGGCGCGCTCGCACGCCCGCGCCAGGGCGGGGTTCTCGGACAGGAAGCCGTAGCCGGGGTGGATCGCGTCGGCGCCCGTGGCGACGGCCGCCGCCACGACCGCCTCGACGTCGAGGTAGCTCTGCGCGGCCGGTGCCGGGCCGAGGCGGACGGCCACGTCGGCCTCCCGCACGTGCCGGGCGTCCGCGTCGGCGTCGGAGTACACGGCCACGGACCGGATCCCCAGCCGCCGCAGGGTGCCGATCACGCGGCACGCGATCTCGCCGCGGTTGGCGACGAGGACGGTCGAGAGCTCTCGGGTACCCATCGCCCTCACATCCGGAAGAGCCCGAAGCGGGGCTCGTCGTCGGGGGCGGTCGGGGAGCCGCCGGGCAGCGGGGTGCGGGCGCACACGCCCAGCGCGAGGCCCAGCACGCGGCGGGTGTCGGGCGGGTCGACGATGCCGTCGTCCCACAGGCGCGACGTCGCGTGGTACGGGTCGCCGGCCACCTCGTAGCCCTCGCGGATCTCGGCGCGGAAGGACTCCTCCTCGCCCGCGTCCCACTCCTCGCCGCGGCGGGCGAGCTGGTCGCGCTTCACGGTCGCGAGCACGGACGACGCCTGCGCGCCGCCCATCACCGAGATGCGGGAGCCGGGCCACGACCACAGGAAGCGCGGCGAGTACGCCCGCCCGCACATCGCGTAGTTCCCGGCGCCGAACGAGCCGCCCACGATGACGGTCAGCTTCGGCACGCGGGTCGTCGCGACGGCGGTGACCATCTTGGCGCCGTCCTTGGCGATGCCGCCCGCCTCCGCGTCGCGGCCCACCATGAACCCGGAGATGTTCTGCAGGAACAGCAGCGGGATGCCGCGTTGGTCGCACAGCTCCACGAAGTGCGCGCCCTTGAGCGCCGACTCGCGGAACAGCACGCCCGCGTTGGCCAACACCCCCACCGGGTGGCCGTGGATCCGCGCGAACCCCGTGACGAGCGTCGTGCCGTACTCCGGCTTGAACTCGTGCAGCTCGCTCCCGTCGACGATCCGGGCGATCACCTCGCGCGGGTCGTAGGGCTGCTGCACGTCCACCGGCACGGCCGCGTACAGGCCCTGCGGGTCGACGACGGGCTCCCGGGAGGGCGCGACGTCCCACGCGGGCTCCGGGTCCGGCGGCAGCGTGCTCACGATGTCGCGCACCAGGTCGAGCGCGTGCTCGTCGTCCTCGGCGAGGTGATCGACGACGCCGGACCGCCGCGCGTGCAGCTCCCCGCCGCCCAGCTCCTCGGCCGTGACGTCCTCGCCGATCGCGGCCTTCACCAGCGGCGGGCCGCCCAGGAAGATCGTGCCCTGGTCGCGCACGATGACGGTCTCGTCGCTCATCGCCGGCACGTACGCGCCGCCCGCGGTGCACGAGCCCAGCACGGCCGAGATCTGCGGGACGCGCGCCGCCGACAGCCTCGCCTGGTGGTAGAAGATCCGCCCGAAGTGGTCGCGGTCGGGGAACACCTCGTCCTGCCGGGGGAGGAACGCGCCGCCCGAGTCCACGAGGTAGACGCACGGCAGCCGGTTCTCCAGCGCGATCTCCTGCGCCCGCAGGTGCTTCTTCACGGTGAGCGGGTGGTAGGTGCCGCCCTTGACGGTCGCGTCGTTGCAGACCACCATCACCTGCCGCCCGCTCACCAGCCCGACGCCGGCGATGACGCCCGCGCCCGGCCAGGCCCCGTCGTCCACGCCGAACGCCGCGAGCGGCGCCACCTCGAGGAACGGGCTGCCCTCGTCGAGGAGCCGTGCCACGCGGTCCCGTGGCAGCAGCTTGCCGCGCGAGACGTGCTGGTCGCGGGCGCGCCGGGTGCCGCCCTCCGCGGCGACGGCGGTGCGCTCGCGGAGCCGGTCCGCGAGCGCCCGCTGCGCCTCGTCGTTGGCGCGGGCCGCGTCGGCGCGGGGGTCGACGGCGGAGTCGAGGACGGTCACGCGGGCTCCTCTCCCTCGGGGGCCGGGACGGGGGTGTCCCCGCCCAGCAGCACGGCGAGCGCCGGGTCGGCGAGCACCGCCCCCAGCTCGGCGAGGAAGCGAGCGCCCTGCTCGCCGTCCACCACGCGGTGGTCGAACGTGAGGCTGAGCGTCGTCACCTGCCGCAGCGCGACCTCGCCGTCGTGCTCCCACGGCCGGCGCGCCACCTGGCCGAGGCCGAGGATCGCGGGCTCGCCCGGGTTGAGGATCGGCGTGCCCGAGTCCACCCCGAAGACGCCGATGTTCGTGATGGTCAGCGTCCCGTTCATCAGCCGCTCGGGCGTGGTCCGACCGGCCCGCGCCGTCGTCGTGAGGTCCGTCAGGGCGGCGGCCAACCCGGTGAGCGACAGCGTGTCCGCGGCGGGGACGTGCGGCACGACCAGCCCGCGGTCCGTCGCGACGGCGATGCCGAGGTTCACGTGCGCGGGCCGGACGATCTCCGCCTCGCCGCCCGGCAGGTCGACCCAGCGGCTCGTGAGCGACGGGTGCTGCGGCAGCAGCGCGAGGACGGCGCGCGCCACCAGCGCGAGCACCGTGATCCGCTGACCGCCCGCCATCGGGTGCGTCTTGAGCCGGGCCAGCAGCTCCATGCTCGCCGTGACGTCCACGGTGAGGAACACCGACGCCTGCGGCGCCGCCGCGCTCGCGACCATCGCCGCGGCCGTGCGCCTGCGGACGCTGCGCACCGGGGTGCGTGTCTCGCCGTCCGCCGTCCTCGCGGGGGCCGACGTCGGGCCCTGTGCCACCGGGCCCGCGGTGCCCGACGACGCCGCCTCGACGTCGTCGCGCGTGACGCGGCCGTGCGGGCCCGTGCCCGTGATGGTGGCGAGGTCGATCCCGTGCTGCCGCGCCAGCGCCCGCACGACCGGCGTCGACCGCGGCCGCTCCCCCCGCCCGTCCGGCGACGGGGACGACGCGACGCCGTTCGCGGAACCTGTCGGGGCCGGGGTCGCCGCCGCGGCGGGAGCCGGGACGGCGACCGGGGCGTCCCGGCGCCGTCGTCGCGCCGGGCGTCCCGTGCGCGCGGGGCGCGCGCCGTACCCGACGAGGTTCGGCTCCGGGCTGTCCTCCCCTGCCGAACCCGCAGAGTTGTCAGGACCAGGAGCACGTTCCGGTGCCCGTGGTCCTGACACTTCCTGAGCACCCGAGTTGTCAGGACCAGGAGCAGGTTCTGGTGCACCTGGTCCTGACAGGTCGAAGGTGACCAGCGGCTCGCCGACCTCGACGGTCTGCCCCTCCTCGGCGTGCAGCACCCGCACGACGCCGGCGCACGGCGACGGCAGCTCGACCAGCGCCTTGGCGGTCTCCACCTCCGCGATCACCTGGTTGAGCTCGACGGCGTCGCCCACGGCCACGCGCCACTCGACGACCTCGGACTCGGTCAGCCCCTCGCCGAGGTCGGGCAGCTTGAACTCGCGCGTCGCCATCACGCTCCCACCTCCACGCCGGCGCCCGACGCCGGCACCCGGCCGAGCACGCGGTCGACGGCGACGAGCACGCGGTCGAGGTCGGGCACCTGGTTGCCCTCGAGCTTCGCGGGCGGGTACGGGATGTCGTAGCCGGTGACGCGGGCGGGCGGCGCCTCGAGGAAGTCGAAGCAGCGCTCGGTGACCGACGTCGCGATCTCGGCGCCGACGCCGGCCTGCCGCGGCCCCTCGTGCAGCACGACGAGCCGCCCGGTGCGCCGCACGGACGCCGCGATCGTGTCGTGGTCGACGGGGGACAGCGAGCGCAGGTCGATCACCTCGACCGAGACGCCCTCGTCGGACGCCGCGGTGGCGGCGTCGAGCGCCGTCGCGACGTGCGAGCCGAACGTCACGAGCGTGACGTCGTCGCCCGGCCGGACCACCCGCGCGGTGCCCATCGGCGGCGCGTCGTCGAGCGGCAGGTCCGCGTCCACGTCGCCCTTGACGTGGTACAGCCGCTTGGGCTCGAAGAACACGACCGGGTCGTCGCACGCGATCGCCTGGCGCAGCACGGTCGACGCGTCCTGCGGGTTCGACACCGACACCACGCGCAGCCCGGCCGTGTGCACGAAGTACGCCTCCGGCGACTCGGAGTGGTGCTCGGCGGCGCCGATGCCACCCGCGACGGGGATGCGGATCGTCACGGGGAGCCTCACCTTGCCGTTCGTGCGGGCGTGCATCTTGGCGAGCTGGCTGACGATCTGGTCGAACGCCACGTAGACGAAGCCGTCGAACTGGATCTCCACCACGGGCCGGTAGCCGCGGTACGCGAGGCCGACGGCGGTGCCGAGGATGCCGGACTCCGCGAGCGGCGTGTCCACCACGCGGCGGGGGCCGAACTCCGCCTGCAGCCCGTCGGTCACGCGGTACACGCCGCCGAGGCGGCCGATGTCCTCGCCGAGCACCATGACGGTCGGGTCGTCGGTCATCGCGCGACGCAGCCCGGCGCCGAGCGACTTGGCGAGGGTCAGGGTCTGGGTGGTCATCGGTCGGCCCCCTCGCCGCTCGTCGTGGTGTCGGCGTCGGCGAAGCCCGCCAGGTACGCCGCGTGCTCAGCCCGCTCGGCCGCCACGGTCGCGTGCGGCTCGGCGTACACGTGGTCGAAGACGCTCAGCGGCGGCGGGTCCTCGAGGGCGACGACGCCGGCCCGCAGCTCGGCGGCGACGGCGTCGGCCGCCGCGCGCACCCGCGCCTCGTCGTCGTCGGTGAGCAGGCCACCGGCCCGCAGGTACGCCGCGAGCCGCGCGACCGGGTCGCGCTCGGCCCAGGCGTCCAGCTCGGACGCGTCGCGATAGCGGGTGGGGTCGTCGGCGGTGGTGTGCGGGCCCATCCGGTACGTCACGGCCTCGACGAACGTCGGGCCGCCGCCGGTGCGCGCCCGGTGCAGCGCCTCGCGCGTCACGGCGAGGACGGCGAGCACGTCGTTGCCGTCCACGCGCACGCCCGGGACGCCGAAGCCGTCCGCCCGGCGCACCAGCGGCACGCCCGACTGCAGCGTCACCGGCTCGGAGATCGCCCACTGGTTGTTCTGGCAGAACAGCACCAGCGGCACCTGCCACGTCGCCGCGAAGACGAACGCCTCGTTGACGTCGCCCTGGCTCATCGCGCCGTCGCCGACGTACGCCACGACGGCGGCCGTGCCGTCGTCGTCCGTCCCGTCCTGGCGCGGCTCGACGACGCCGCGCTCGACGTCCGCCTGGATCCCCAGCGCGTAGCCCACGCCGTGCAGGGCCTGTGCTCCGATGATGACCTGCGGCGTCGCCATGTTCACCGCGTACGGGTCCCAGCCCGACGCCGTGATGCCGCGCCACACGCGCAGCAGGTCCACGGGGGCGACGCCGCGCTTGCGGGCGACGGCGTGCTCCCGGTAGCTGGAGAACACGAAGTCGTCGGTGCGCAGGGCGGCGGCCGAGCCCACCTGGGCGGCCTCCTGGCCCTGCAGCGGCGGCCACAGCGCGAGCTCGCCCTGCCGCTGCAGCGCCGTCGCCTCGGCGTCGATGCGCCGGGCCACGACCATCTCCTCGTACAGCGCCAGCAGCGCCGCCCGGGCGTCGCCCGTGCCCGCGTCGACGTCCGTCAGCCAGCGGTCGAGCGCCGGGTCGGGGTGCCGCACGCCCTTCTCGTCGAGAAGGCGCAGCGGGATGTCGCCCGGCCGCGCCGTGCTCGCCGTGCCGGCCGCCGTCGTGCCCGGGTTCGTGCTGCCGTTCGTGCTGCCGTTCGTGCTGCCGTTCGTGCCGTCTGTCGTCGTTCCGTCCGTCGTACCGGACGCCGTCTCCGCCCGCGCTGCACCCGCTCGTGACAGGTCGTCGCGGGACGTCGAACCCATGGTGCTGGGCATCGTCGCCTCACCTCGCGTGTCGCCGGCCGCTCCGCGTCGAGCGCCGGATACCGCGAACGTAACGCCGCTCACAGAGTGCGACCAGCACCCCACGACACGTTGAGCAGAGTGCTCAGGCCGACGCCGTTAGGCTGGTCGATGTGCGCAGCTACGACGCCGTGGACCTGAGCCTCCTGACGGCCCTCGCCGACGACCCGCGGGCCACCGTCGCCGCCCTCGCGGAGCGCTTGCGCCTGTCCCGGAACACCGTGCACGCGCGGCTGACCCGGCTCGAGGAGTCGGGCGCCTTCCTCGACTTCGACCGCCGCATCAACCCCGCTGCCCTGGGCCACCCGCTGACGGCGTTCCTCGAGGTCACCGTGCGCCAGCGCGAGCTGCCCGCCATCGTCGACCGGCTGGCGGAGATCCCGGAGGTCGTCCAGGCGTACGGGCACAGCGGCGCCGCCGACCTCCGCGTGCACGTCGTGTGCCGGGACACCGACCACCTGTTCCGCATCGACGCCGCCATCCTCGCCATCGACGGCGTCGAGCGCACCGAGACGTCGCTGTCCATGGGCGAGCTGATCCCCTACCGCATCCGCCCCCTGATCGAGGCGGCCCGGCGCTCCCTCTGACGTTCCTCCCGCGGCCTGCACCACCCGTCGAGCACGCGATCCGTCGCGGCAGGCCCACGGCTGCCGCGACGGATCTCCTGCTCGACGGTCAGGACCAGCGGACGACGACGTCGGCGCGGTCGCGCGTCGCCCGGATCAGCTCGGCGTTGACCTGGTCCGAGCCGCGCGCCCAGCGGCGGGCGTCGTCGCGGCTCTTGCCGAAGGCGTGGTGGCGCTCCTCCAGCCGGGCGAGGCGGACGTCGTCGGGCGCGTCGAGGTACCAGACCTCGGCCATGCGGGCCCGGGCGGCAGGCCATGCGCCGGTCGGCGCGAGCAGGTAGTTCCCCTCCGTCACGACCAGCGGCACGTCGGACGCCACGGCCACCCCCGCGGCGACGGGCTCCTCGATCTCGCGCCGGAAGACCGGCGCGAAGACGGGCGGGTCGCCGGGCCGCACGTCGGCGAGGCGGGCGACCAGCGCCGCGTACCCGGCGTCGTCGAACGTGTCGATCGCGCCCTTGCGCTCCCGCCGGCCGAGGTCCGCCAGGACGGCGTTCGACAGGTGGTAGCCGTCCATCCCGACGTCGACGGCGAGCGCCGGCCCGAGCCCGGCGACGACCGCGCGAGCGAGCGTCGACTTCCCCGCCCCCGGCGCACCGACGATCCCCAGGATCCGCCGCTCCCCCGGCACCGCCAGCCGTCGCGCCCGCGCGACGAGCTCCGCCGTCGTCGCCGCGACCGCCGTCACCCCTCGTCCCGCGAGCTGTCAGACCCCGGTCGGTCCAGACCCCCGTGCGGCTCTGACAGCTCGGGGAGATGGGCGAGCCAGGCCCGCGGCCCGACCTTCCGCACGCGCACGCTCGCGACGCGCACCGCGGCGGCGCAGGCGTCCGCCAGCCCTTCCCCGCGGGCGAGGGCCACGGCCAGCGCGCCGTGGAACGCGTCGCCCGCGCCGAGGGTGTCCTGCACGTCGACCGTCGGGACGGGCACGGTGCCGCGCTCACCGACCTCGACGGCGCCGTCGTCGCGCCGGCGCGGCAGGGCCCAGGTCACCGGGTCGCCGCCGTGCGTGACCACGGCGGCCCCCGCACCGAGCACCAGCGCGCCGTGCGCCGCGTCGGTCGCGCCGGGCGCGACGCCAAGCGGGACGGTGAAGTCGGCGCTGAGGGCCGCGACGTCCGCGGCGGGCAGCAGGTCGGCGAACACGGGCCGCCACCGGCCGCCGTCCACCACGATCAGCGGCCGGGGCCGCAGGACGTCGACGTGCGCGAGAACGGCCCGGGCGATCTCGGGGTGATGGCCGTCGAAGAGGACGACGTCCGGCCGCGGCAGGCCCGCGAGCGCGTCCGGCCGCGGCGCGGGCAGCTCGACGAGCGAGGCGTCGGGCGAGACCACCGACCGCTCGCCCGTCGCGGCGTCGACGAGGACCGCCGAGACGGCGAGCGGGAACTCCTCGTCCGGGCCCGCGACGTCGTGCACCTGCACCTCGCGGTCGTCGAGGTCGGCCCGCACCGCCTGGGCGATCGGCCCGGCGCCGAGCGCGCTGACGAGGATCGCGTGCGTCTCGAGGGCGGCCGCCGTGACGGCGGCGTTGGCCGCCGGGCCGCCGGCGGCGACGTCCTGCCGCGACGCGGTCACCTTCTCGTTCGCGCCCGGCCGTCCCGACGCCCGGTGCACGACGTCGAGCGTCGTCAGCCCGACGAACCAGCAGACCACCATCGACCGCTCCTTTCTGGCCTATGAGCGCCGACCGCGGGTCAGCGGCCGGTGCCGTCCACGGCGTGCGGCTCGATGGCGGCGATCTCGTCGTCGGTGAGCGCCGGCGCGGACAGCGCGGCCACGTTGTCCTCGAGCTGCGCCACGGACGAGGCGCCGATGAGCGCCGACGTCACGCGCGCGTCGCGCAGCACCCATGACAGGGCGAGCTGTGCGAGCGTCTGGCCACGGCCCTCGGCGACGGCGTTCAGCGCCCGCGCCCGGTCGAGGTAGGTGTCCGTGAGGTTCGACGACGACAGGAACGGCGAGTCGCTGCGTGCGGCGCGCGAACCCTCCGGCGCCGACCCGCCCAGGTAGCGCCCGGTGAGCAGGCCCTGCGCCAGCGGGGAGAAGACGATCGTGCCGACGCCGAGGTCCTCGACGACGTCGAGCAGCGACTCGCTCTGGTGGCCGTCGTAAGCGTCGTCACGGTCGGCGATCTCCACGTGCCGGTTGAACATCGAGTAGCTGGGCTGGTGGATGAGCAGCGGCACACCCAGGTCGGCGAGCACCTGCGCGGCCTCGCGCGTGCGCGACGGCGAGTAGTTGGAGACGCCGACGTACGTCGCCTTGCCCTGCTGGACGGCGGACGCGAGCGCGCCCATCGTCTCCTCCAGCGGCGTCGAGGGGTCGGGCCGGTGGTGGTAGAAGACGTCGACGTGGTCCAGGCCCATCCGCGTCAGGGACTGGTCGAGCGAGGCGAGCAGGTACTTGCGGGAGCCGTGGTCGCCGTACGGGCCGGGCCACATGTCGTAGCCCGCCTTCGTGGAGATGACGAGCTCGTCGCGGTACGGCGCGAGGTCCTTGGCCAGGTGGCGGCCGAAGTTCTCCTCCGCCGAGCCGTACGGCGGGCCGTAGTTGTTGGCCAGGTCGAAGTGGGTGATGCCCAGGTCGAACGCCCGGCGCAGGATGGCGCGCTGGGTGTCGAACGGGTTCACGTCGCCGAAGTTGTGCCACAGGCCCAGCGACAGGGCGGGCAGGTCCAGGCCGGAGCGACCGGTGCGGCGGTAGGTCATCGACTCGTAGCGGGCGTCGTCGGCCAGGTACCGAGGTGCGAGAGGCATGGCCCCATCCTCGCGCACCCGGCCGACGCGCCGCGCCCCCGGCTCACTCCGCCGGCCGCACCGGGAAGTTGGCGCGGAAGACGTTGTCCGGGTCCCAGTCGCGCTTCACCTCGCGCAGCCGGGTGAGGGTGGGCTCGGGGAAGGCGTCGGCGAGCCGCTCCGGCCGGGTGTCGGTGTCGAACGACAGGTAGAGCCCGTCCGTGTACGGCGCCATGACGTCGTCCCACACGGCGTCGAGCCGGGCCTGCGACGACGACATCGCGGACAGCAGGAAGTTCTGGTGCCGGTGCGCGTACGCCGTCGCACCCTCGTCGACGTCGTTCGCGGCGCCGCCGGTGGCGCGCACCTGCAGGAAGTACGCCTCCCCGGACAGCGCGAGCTTCTCGAACGCGCGGGCGGTCGCGGCGTCCAGGTGCGCCACCAGCCCGGAGCGCACGGCGGGGTCCCCGCCGCCCTGGTGGTGCTTCTCCCCCGCCTGCACGACGCCCGCGTAGGGCAGCAGGTACGCCTGGTGGCCCAGCAGCGGCCCGGCGCCGGCCAGCCGCTCGAGCTGCTCGACGGCGGCGTCCGTGTCGTCGCCCGCCCACACGGTCATGAGCTGGGCGACCGGGCCCTCCCCACGACGTCCCGGCGACAGGATGAGGAAGCTCGTGAGCTCGCGCGGCGCGGACTCCACGACGGCGCCCCACCGCTCGAGGGTGCCCGCGACGTCGGACGCGTCGAGCGTCATCTGGGAGAACACGACGGCGCCCTGGTCCCCGAGCGCCATCGCCTCGATCTCCACCCACGTGACGACGCCCAGGTTGCCGCCCGCGCCGCGCAGCCCCCAGAAGAGGTCCGGGTTCTCGTCGGCGGACGCCCGCACCACGCGCCCGTCCGCCGTGACCACCTCCGCCGCGACGACGTGGTCGATCGTCAGCCCGTACAGGCGGCCGAGGAAGCCGACGCCGCCGGCGGTGGCCAGCCCGCCCACCCCCACCCCGCCGGAGTCGCCGGAGCTGATCGCCCAGCCGCGCGGCGCGAGCGCCTCGGCGACGCGGCCCCACGTGGCGCCCACGCCGACGCGCACGCGCCGGGTGGCCTCGTCGACCACCTCGACCTGGTCGAGCGCTCCCAGGTCGACGACGATCCCGCCGTCGTTCGTGGACCGGCCGCTGATGCCGTGCCCGCCGGACCGGACGCCGAGCGGCACGTCCTGCGACCTCGCGAACCGGACGGCCTCGGCCACCTGCGCGGCGTCGCGGGGACGCAGGACGAGGCCGGGCGCCCCGGAGCGCAGGTAGTTGTGCCGCACCGCGTCGTACGCGCGGTCGCCGGGCTCGACGGCGGACGCGGCCAGCGCCGCGGGCACCGCGGCGTAGTCGATGCCGGGCCGGCGCAGCGCGATGGCCCGCCCGCCGCGCTGCGTCGCGGCGGGCGCCGTGCCCGACGTCGCCCGCTCGCGCGCCACCAGCTCGCGGACCGCGGGCGCGACCTCCTGGCCGTAGACCTGGATGAGGGTCGGGTCGTCGGCGGCGAGGATGACGGTGCCGATGCCGTCCTCGAGCGCGAGGGCCGCCAGCTCGTCGACCCACTGCTCCACCGGCCCCTGCAGGAAGCCCTGCGGCTGCGCGGTCACCGCGCCCTGCACGTTGAGCAGGCGCCGGATCTCGGCCGGATGGCGGCCCGCCTCCTCGGCGGCCTCGTCGATGATCGCGTGCCCGCGCTGCAGGTCGCCGTCCTCGAGGTACGCGAGCGACGGCAGCCAGCCGTCGGCCTTGCGGGCGATGAGGCGGAGCATCCGGGGCTTGAGCGCGCCGAGCCAGATCGGGACGTCGTGGGCGGGCTCGGGCCCGCGCTTGGCACCGACGACGCGGTGGTGGTCGCCCTCGACCCGCAGCGCGCGGCGCTCCCGGCCGTCCCAGAGGCCGCGGATGATGTCGAGCGCCTCCTCGAGCGCGTCGACGGACTCCCCCGGGGTCAGGCGGGTGCCGCCCATCGCGACGATCGGGTCCCAGAACCCGCCCGCGCCGAGGCCGAGCGCGGCCCGCCCGCCGGACAGCAGGTCGAGGGACGCGACGGCGCGCGCCAGCACGGCGGGCGGCCGCAGCGGCAGGTTGAGCACGTTGCCCGCGACGGTCACCCGCTCGGTCTGCGCGGCCACCCACGACAGCAGCGTCCAGGTGTCGAGGAACCCGGGCTGGTACGGGTGGTCCTGGAACGTCACCAGGTCGAGCCCGGCCGCCTCGGTGACCTGCGCGAGGCGCACCGGCTGCTGCGGGTCGCGGTTCGTGGGGGTGAGGAACGTGCCGAAGACCAGGTCGTGGCCGTAGTCCGTCATGCGGGACCTTTCGCGGGAGGACCGCTCCCGTCGTCCGGGAGATCGTCTGTCGCACAGACGATATCAGCGGCAACTCTTCTGGCGAGCCGCGCATTCCGCTTACGATGGCACCGTGAGCACCACCGCCGACCCCACGCGCAGCGCCGCGGAGACCGCCGCCGGCCCGGACGCCCCGTCCCCGCTGGGCTGGTCGCTGGCCGCGCTGCTGCGCGAGTGGAGCACCCGCGTCGCCGCCGCCTGCGCCGACGTCCCGCACGGCGGGCGCGGCTACGAGGTCCTCGCCGCCGTCACCCACGACGCGCCGCCCACCCAGGCGGCGCTCGCCGCCCGGCTCGGCATCGACCGCACCGTGATGACCTACCTGCTCGACGAGCTGGCCGGCTGCGGCCTCGTCGAGCGGCAGCCCGACCCGGCCGACCGGCGCGCCCGCCGGATCGTCGTGACGGACCACGGCCGGGCCGTGCTGGCCGACCTCGACGCCCGCGTGCGCGTCGCGGAGGACGAGCTGCTCGCCGGGCTGGACCTCGCCGAGCGCGACGCCCTGCGCCACCTGCTCGTGCGCGCCGCCACCGGCGCCGCGCCGGGCGACGACCGTTGCGCCGTCGTCGCGCGCGTCGTCGACCCGTCCGCGTGACCCTGCGAAAACCCTTCCAGAACGCGATCTGCCGCGGCATCCGAGCGGATGACGCGGCAGACCGCTTTCTCGAGGGGGAGCCGGGTCAGCCGCCGATCGCGGCGCCGACGTCCTTGAGGAACGCGTCGGCGGCCTCGTCGGGCGTCATGCGCTCGAACAGCACCTCGGTGTTGATCCGGATCATGATGTCCTGGATCTCGTTCGCGCCGTTCGGCGGCACCGCCGGGTTGTCGACGATGTCGGACTCCAGGGCCGCCATGAAGTCCGCGACCTTCTGGTCCGCGGCCGCGAGCTCGGGCAGGATCGCCTCGCGCACCGTCAGGTTGGCCGGGAGGCCGCGGTCGGTGAGCTGCAGCTTGGCGACCTCCGGGTCGTTGAGCAGGAAGTCCACGAGCTTCGCCGACTCCTCCGGGTGCTCCGTCTTCGCGGAGATCGAGTAGTACATGGCCGGCTTGAAGTACATGCCGGTGCGCTCGAACTCGGACTCACCAGGCAGGCGCAGCAGCTCCAGCTCGTGCCCGGACGCGTCGGAGAGCGCGCCGAGCTGGTTGGACCACCACACGCCCATCGCGCCCGCGTTGGTGCCGAGCAGCGAGCCCTCGGGCCCGGCGTTCTGGTACTCCACCGACCGCGACGCGTCGGGCTGGCCGCCGTTCGCCATGAGGTCCAGCGACGTCTGGAAGAACTCCGCGACCGTCTCCTTCGAGACCCCGAGGGTGCCGTCCGCGTTGTAGAGGGTCTCGCCCTTCTGCCGGGCGAGCACGTTGAGCCCGGCCTCGTTGAAGCCGTAGTCCTGCGCGCCCCAGACGCCGTCGCCGGCACCCTTCGAGATCTTCCCCGCGATGTCGACGTACTCGTCCCAGGTCCAGGTCGTGTCGTCCGGCATCTCGACGCCGGCGTCGGCGAAGATCTGCGGGTCGGCGACCATCGCGTACGCGTTGACGCCCGTCGGGATGCCGACGAGCTTCCCGTCGACCTCGCCCGTGCTGAGGATGTCCGCAGGGATCTCGGAGGTGTCGACCCCGGTCATCTCGCCGATGACGCCGCGCGACGCGTAGTCGGAGAGGTACCGCTCCTCCTGGGTGATGACGTCCGGGGTGTCGCCGCCCGCCGTGGCGGTGGCCAGCTTGTCCCAGTAGCCGTCCCAGTCGGTGTAGTCCGGCACGACGGTGATGCCGGGGTTCTTCTCCTCGAACAGGTCGATGATCTGCTGGGTGGTCTTGTGCCGGTCGTCCGACCCCCACCACGCGAAGCGGATCTCGACGTTCCCGTCGCCGCCGCCGTCGTCGTCGGACGGCAGGGCGCCGGAGTCGCCGGAGCAGGCGGTGAGGGCGAGGGCCCCCGCCGCGGTGAGCGCGGTGAGCGCGACGCCGCGGCGTCGTGCCGCCCGGGTGGCTGTGACTCGCATGAGGTTCTCCTTCGAACGACGGGTGCGAACTACTTGATGCCGGTGGTGGCGATGCCCTTGACGAGGTACTTCTGGCCGAACAGGAAGACGAGGAACACGGGGATCAGGGACACGATCGACATCGCGAACAGCGGCCCCCACGAGCTGTTGCTCGTGGCGTCCACGAAGGTCCGCAGCGCGATGGGCACGGTGTACATGTCCGGCTTCGTCAGGAAGATGAGCTGGCTGAAGAAGTCGTTCCACGTCCAGATGAACGTGAAGATCGCGGTGGTGGCGAGGGCCGGCAGCGACAGCGGCAGCATGATCCGCAGGAAGATGCGCCCGTGCCCGCAGCCGTCGAGGCGGGCCGCCTCGTCGAGGTCCTTCGGGATGCCGCGGAAGAACTGGACCATGAGGAACACGAAGAACGCGTCCGTCGCCAGCAGCTTCGGCACGATCAGCGGCAGGAACGTGTTGATCCACGACAGCGACGAGAACAGGATGTACTGCGGCACGATGATCACGTGGATCGGCAGCATGATCGACATGAGCATGATCGCGAACCACAGGTTGCGGCCCCGGAACTTCAGCCGGGCGAACGCATAGGCCGCCATCGAGCACGAGACCAGGTTGCCGAGCACCGAGCCGAGCACGACGATCGCCGAGTTCAGCAGGTAGTGGCTGAACGGGTCGAGCAGGGCGTTCCAGCCGTCGGTGTAGTTGCCGAAGTCCCACTCGGTGGGGATCAGCCCGGGTTCGCGGAAGATGAGCTCGGTCGGCTTGAACGAGCTCGCCAGCATCCACAGCAGCGGGTAGAGCATGACGAGCCCGAAGGCGATCAGCGCGACGTGCCGGAGAACGCGGCGGACGGCGGCCCAGGCGCGGCCGCGGGGCGGACGGCGCTCGGGGTAGGTCGCCGCCACCTCGGAGAGCGTGGGGCGGGAACCGGCGGGGTGCGACTCGGGGCGCGGCTCGGTGCGCGCGGGAGCGTCAGTCATCGTAGAAGACCCAGAACTTGGAGGCGAGGAAGTTCACGGCGGTCATGCCCGCCACGACGAGCAGCAGGAACCACGCCATCGCGGACGCGTACCCCATCTGGTAGGAGCTGAACCCCTTCTCGTAGAGGTACAGCGTGTAGAAGAGCGTGGAGTCGACCGGCCCGCCCGTGCCCCCGCTGACGATGAACGCCTGCGTGAACGACTGGAACGCCCCGATGAGCTGGAGCACCAGGTTGAAGAAGATGATCGGCGTGAGCAGGGGCACCGTGATGCTGCGGAACCGGCGCCACCGGCCCGCGCCATCGATCGACGCGGCCTCGTAGTACATCGCCGGGATCTGCCGCAGCCCGGCCAGGAAGATGATCATCGGCGCGCCGAACGTCCAGACGTTCAGGATCATGAGGGTGCCGAGCGCGTAGTCGGGGTGCGACACCCAGCCGACGCCCTCGATCCCGAAGAACCCGAGGACCTGGTTGACGAGGCCGTCGGCCCCGAACACCTGCCGCCAGAGGATCGCGATGGCGACGCTGCCTCCGAGGAGCGACGGCAGGTAGTAGACGGACCGGTAGAACGCGAGGCCGCGCAGCCCCTTGTCGAGCACCATGGCGAGGGCGAGCGCGGCGGCGAGCTGCAGCGGCACCGAGACGAGCACGTAGGTGAAGGTCACCTTGAGCGCCTGGAAGAAGCGCGGGTCGGAGAACATCGCCGTGTAGTTCTCGAGCCCGATCCAGCCGGGGGCCTCGAGCAGGCTGTAGTCCGTGAAGGACAGGTACAGGGACGCGACGAGCGGGAACGCCGTGACGAGGACCAGCCCGACGAACCACGGGGCGAGGAAGAGCGCCGCGGCCTTGCCGTCGCCCTTGCGCCGCTCCCGGGCGGCCCCGCGGGTGCGCGCGACCTCCTGGATCACCGCCATCGCGGCACCCGGCCGTTCGTCCGGCCGCGCACGCTGCCGATCGGCGTGCTGGTGGCTGTCATCGCCGGCCTCCCGATCTTCGTCGATCTGAGGGCTTCCAGTGCTCCAGCTCCTGGAAACCGGTTGCTTCTCGGGAACGTACCACGAGAGGAACCGGTTTCCAATGGTGTACCGTCGGCTCGTGAGCCCGAGGAGGCATCGATGCCTGAGCTGAACGTCCGGCGCCCGTCCGTCACCATCGCGGACGTCGCCGCCGCGGCCGGCGTCTCGCGCGCCACGGTCTCCCGCGTGATGAACGGTCGCAGCACCGTCGACCCCGCCATCGCCGCACGCGTGCAGGAGGCGGCGATCGACCTGAACTACCGCCCCAGCAACGTCGCGCGCAGCCTGTCCCTCGGGCGCACGGAGACCGTCGCGCTCGTGGTGCCCGACCTGGGCAACCCGGTGTTCCAGCAGATCCTCCGCGGCGTGACGTCCGCCGCCGCCGAGGACGGCTACCGCGTGCTCGTCGCCGACGCCGCCGAGGACCCCTCGGAGGAGGCGGCCATCGCCCGCGAGGCGCGCATGCGCTGCGACGCGCTCATCCTGGTCGCGCCGCGCATGCCCGGCACCGCGCTCGACGCGCTGCTCCCCCTCGTGACCCCCGCGGCCGTGATCAACCGCGCCGTCGAGCACCCGGCCACCCCCAGCCTGGTCATCGACTACGAGGACGCCACGGTCCAGGTCGTCGAGCACCTGGTCGACCACGGGCACCGCCGCCTCGCCTACCTCGCCGGCCCGCGGGCCGCCGCCACCGACGTGGCACGGCGCACCGGGCTCGCCACCGCCCTCCGGCGCCACCCGGACCTCGAGATCGTCGAGCTGCCCGTGGGCGCCGACCTGGCCTCCGGCCACGCGGCCGCGGGCGAGGTGCTCGCGAGCCGGGCCACCGCCGTCGTCGCCTACAACGACCTGGTGGCGTTCGGCCTCCTGGCCGCGCTCAACGAGGCGGGCGTCGCCGTGCCCGGCGACATCTCGGTGGCCGGCTTCGACGACATCGACCTCGCCCGGTACGCGACGCCCGGCCTGACCACCGTGTCCGTGCCCCAGGCCGAGCTGGGCCGGCAGGCGTGGCGCGAGCTGCACGCCGTCATCGACGACGACGCGCACGCGGCCACCACCACCCGGTTCACCGCCCGCCTCGAGGCCCGCTCCAGCACCGGGCCGGTGCCGCGCGGCATCGCGCGGGCCGTCGTCACGGAGCCCGAGCCCGTCGCGGCGCCCGAGGCCGACGTCGTCGACCCGGGCCCCACGTGGTCCGTGGAGCCGCGCGAGATCGTGCTGCGGCACACCCGCGACCGGGTGCCGCTGGCGCGGTACGTCGACGGCGAGCGGCTGCCGGCCATCCACTCCCCGCGCCCGTACCTGCACCCGGTGCACTCGCTGGCGGGCGTCGCCCTCACCGAGTCCGAGCCGGTGGACCACCGGCACCACTACGGCGTGAGCGTGGCGGTGCCCGACGTCAACGGCACGAGCTTCTGGGGCGGCCGCACGTTCGTGGCCGACGTCGGCCCCACGCTGCTGCCCAACCACGGCCGCCAGGTGAGCACGCGCGCGGAGGTCGACCCGCTCGCGCCCCACGTGCTGCACGACACCGTGCGCTGGGACGACGAGCACGGCGAGCCCCTGCTCGACGAGCAGCGTCGGCTCGGCGCCCGCCTCCTCGACGACGGCACCTGGGTGCTCGACTGGCGCACCACGCTCCACGCGTCGTACCGGCCGCTGGAGATCCGCTCGCCCGCCACCAACGGCCGGCCGGGCGCCGGGTACGGCGGCGTCTTCTGGCGCGCGCCGATGTCGCAGAGCACGGTCGTGCTGTCGCAGGCGGGCGAGGGCGAGAGCCTGGCCCACGGCAGCACGTCGCCCTGGGTCGCGTACGTCCAGCAGCACCACGACCCCTACGCCGATGACCGCCCGACGACGCTGCTGCTCGCGCAGACGTCGCCGCCGCGGCCCTGGTTCCTGCGCGCCGCGGAGTACCCCGGCGCGGGGCCGGCGCTCGCCTGGGACACGCCGCTCGTCGTGCCCGCAGGCGGCACCGTCGAGACGGGCGTCGTGGCCGCACTCGTGGACCGTGCGCTCGACCACGACGAGGCCGCGGCCCTCGCCGCCACGCTGCGCTGACCCTCCCGGCAACCCCGGCACGACACGGACAGGACGACGATGACCGACCCGACCTCCGACGGCTCTGCCACCCGGATCGCCCCGCAGATCGCGGTCGTGGGCCTGCACGGCCACGGCGCCTCCCACGTGCGCCGGGTCCTCGAGCTCCAGCGCGCCGGAAGGGCGCGGCTCGCCGCCGTCGTCGACCCGCGCGAGCCGGGCCCCGGCCACGACGCGCACGACGCCGGGGCGCCCTGGTTCCCGACGCTCGGCGACCTCCTGTCCACCCCGCAGGCGCGGGTCGACGTCGTCGTGCTGAGCACGCCCATCCCCACGCACCTGCCGCTCGCGCGCGCCGCGATGGAGGCGGGCATCGACGTGCTGCTGGAGAAGCCGACGACGGCGTCGCTCGCCGAGCACGCCGAGCTCGTCGCGGTGACCGAGCGGACGGGCCGCCGCTGCCAGGTGGGCTTCCAGACGTTCGGCTCGCACGCCCTGCCCGCGGCCGCGGACCTCCTGGCCCGGGGCGAGATCGGCGAGGTGCAGGGCCTCGGCGCCGTCGGCACCTGGGTGCGCACCGCGTCGTACTGGCAGCGCGCCGCCTGGGCGGGCCGGCGCCGGCTCGACGGCCGCGACGTCGTCGACGGCGTGGTGACCAACCCGCTGGCGCACGCCGTCGCGACCACCCTGCGGCTCGGCGGGGCGTCCACCGCGCAGGACGTCGCCTGGGTGGACACCGACCTGTACCGCGCCAACCCGATCGAGGCGGACGACACCTCCTCGGTGCGGGTCAAGGACGCCGCCGGCCGGCGGTACGGCTTCGGCCTCACCCTGTGCGCGGCGGAGCGCACGCCTGCGCGCGTGGTCGTGACCGGCTCCCGCGGCGAGCTGGTGCTCGAGTACGAGCACGACCGCCTGCTGCTGCGCACGGACTCGGTCCAGATGGACAAGACCTACGGGCGTGCCTCCCTGCTGGACGACCTGCTGGCCGCCCGTGCCGACGACCGTCGCCCCCTGCTGTGCGACGTCCGCGACACCGGCGCGTTCATGCGCGTGCTGGAGGCCGTGCGCACCAGCGCGGACCCGACCCCGATCGCGCCCGAGCACGTCGAGTGGCAGGGGGACGGCGACGAGCGGCGCCCCGTGGTGCGCGACGTCGAGCGCTGGTGCGCCGAGGTCGCGCGCACGCAGCGCACGTTCGCCGAGCTCGGGGCCCCCTGGGCCGGCTGACGCGCCACACCTTCCCGGCCGACACCGTCGTCGGACGGGTGACCGCCGGAACGAAGGAGTTTCGCACCATGTCCCAGCCCTCCCCTGTCCTCCCGGGCGGACGTCGTCCCCGCGCGGCCGCCGCCCTTGCCGCCGCCGCGCTGCTGGTGACGGCCGGCGCCGGCGCCGCCTCGGCCCACGGCGGGCCCGCCGGCCACGGCCATCCCCCGCGCACCGACCTCGGCCGCCAGGTCGTGACGCCGGGCGCCGACGGCTGGGCGTCGGTCGCCACGACCACCTCCCCGGAGGGCGTCACGCGCGACGCCGCGCCGGTCACCGGCGGCGCCGCGGCCGCGGCGTCCGAGGTGTACGTCGTCGACACGTGGGCCGAGCTGCGCGACGCCCTGGGCGGCCGCGCAGGCGCGGACCTCGACGACGGGCGCGGGCTCGAGGTGCCGCGCATCGTCTACGTGCGCGGCACGATCGACGCCTTCACGGGCGCCGACGGCGCGGCCCTGGGCTGCCAGGACTTCGCCGACCGGGTGCCGGTGGCGGGCACCGGCGACCCGTTCTCCATGGACGACTACGTCGCGGCGTACGACCCCGCCGTCTGGGGCACCGAGGAGCCCGCGGGGGCGCTGGAGGACGCGCGCGTCGCGGCCGCCAAGGTCCAGGCCGCGCAGACGCAGGTGCACGTCGGCTCGAACGTCACGATCGTCGGCGTGGGCGACGACGCCCGGGTCGTCGGCGCGAACCTGCGGGTCCGCGACTCGCACAACGTCATCGTGCGCAACCTGACCCTCTCCGACGGCCGCGACTGCTTCCCGCAGTGGGACCCCACCGACGGCGACCTCGGCAGCTGGAACTCCGCCTACGACAACCTGTCCGTCTGGACGTCCACCGGCGTCTGGGTGGACCACAACACCTTCGACGACGGCGACCACCCGGCGTCGTCCCTGCCGCAGGTGTTCGGCCGGCCGTTCGAGATCCACGACGGCCTGCTCGACGTCACGCACGGCGGCGACCTGGTGACCGTGTCGTGGAACCGCTTCGAGTCCCACGACAAGACGATGATCATCGGCTCGTCCGACTCGCGGCTGCAGGACCGCGGCCAGCACCGCGTGACGATCCACCACAACCGCTTCCAGGACATCGGCCAGCGCGCGCCGCGCGTGCGCTTCGGCGACGTGCACGTCTACGACAACTCCTACGAGCAGTCGAGGGCCTCGACGTTCCAGTACTTCTGGGGCGCCGGCAAGGAGTCGAGCCTGGTCGTGGAGAACAACGCGCTGCGCCTCGCCCCGGGGGTCGAGCCCGCGCGGGCCGTGGGCGCCTACGGCGGCACGATGCTGCGCGAGACCGGCACGCTGGTGAACGGTCGCCCCGTCGACGCCGTCGGCGCGTTCAACGCCACGGCCGGCGCGCCGCTCGCCGACGACGCCCGCTGGACGCCGTCCGACCACTACCGCTACCGGCTGCTGCCCACCCGGGCCGTGCCCGCCGTGGTGGACGCCGGTGCCGGAGCGGGCGTGCTCCGCTCCACCACGCCGAGGTAGCACGAGCCCCGCCGAGGTAGTACGCCCCGCGCCGAGGTAGTACCTGACCACGGGCCAGGAACTCCCTCGGCACGGGCGCTGCTACCTCGGCGCAGAGGTCAGAGGTCGATGCCGAGGCCCAGGTCGTCGAGGCGCACCGGGTCGCCGGTGGCCAGCGAGCGGTTGCCGGCGTAGCCGATGCCGGACGCGCGCAGGCCGTCGCGGAAGCCGGCGGCGCGGCCCAGCGGGTCGGCCTCGGTGCGGCCGCGGAAGACGTCGGCCAGGAGCAGGGCGTCGCCGCCGCCGTGGCCGCCGTGCCCGACGGCGACGATCGGCCGCTCCTCCGCACGCTCCCAGTGCTTCTGCACGACGAGCCGCTCACCCTCGGGGCGGACCGTGTCCTCGCCGAAGGTCGCGGTGAAGCTCGGGTCCACGGTCGCCTTGCCGTCCGCGCCGAAGACGACGGACCCGCGCTCGACCACCTCGAGCTCGGCGCGGCCGCGCGAGCCGTTGACGACGACCCGGTACCCCTCCCACGGCGCGCTGGCCGTGAGCGAGTAGGTGAGCACCGGGCCGCCGGCGTACTCGACGACGAGACCGAGGGTGTCCTCGGTGGTGATGCCCGCGTCGAAGACGCTGCGGTCGCGGCGGTAGCCGTCCACGGCCTGCGCCTCGGGACCGTACAGCTCGGAGAGGTACGGGTCGGCGTCGACGTCGATGCGCCACGGGTCAACGCCCTGGTCGTTCAGCGCCTTCTCCCCCGCCGTCGGCTCGTAGCCGGACGCGTGCGCGGCATCGTCGCCGTAGAACCGGCGGCCGCCGCTGGCGAAGACGCGCTGCGGGACGGCGTCGATCCACCAGTTGACGAGGTCGAAGTGGTGGCTGGACTTGTGCACCAGCAGGCCGCCGTTGTTGACCTTCTCGCGGTGCCAGCGGCGGAAGTAGTCCGCGCCGTGCACGGTGTCGAGGGCCCAGTCGAAGTGGACGCTCAGCACCTGCCCGATCTCCCCGGACGCGATGACCTCGCGCAGCGCGGAGTTGCGCGGCGAGTAGCGGTAGTTGAACGTCATCGTGAGGTCGCGGCCCGTCTCGGCGACGGCGTCGGCGATCTGCCGCGCCTCGTCCTCGGTGGCGGCGATCGGCTTCTCGACGACGACGTCGACGCCCGCGCGGAGCGCCCGGGAGACGAGGTCGGCGTGCGTGTTGTCGACCGATGTGACGACGAGGCGGTCGACCCGCTGCTCGTCGAGGGCCTTCTCCAGGTGGTCGGGGTGGTAGACCGGACGCTCGCCGCCCACGGCGGCGGCGACCTTCGCCTCGTGCACGGCCGCGCGCACCGGGTTGGGCTCCACCCAGGCGACGATCTCGCCGTCGGCGGCGTGGTCGCCGATCAGAGCGTTCACGTACATGCCGGCACGGTGGCCGGCGCCCGCGACGGCGTAACGGCGGCGCCCTTCGTCGGTCGAGCTGCCGGCGGGGGTGGGGACGGAGGGCATCGTCGATCTCCTTGGGTGTCGCCACGACGGCGACGTCGGGTAAGCGGTTTCCGCCAGCCTACCCGAGCGCCGCCGTCCTCCCCACCCCCGCGAGGTAGTTCCCTTCGTGCCGAGGTAGTCGGGATCTCGCCGAGGTAGTACTCTCTCGGCGAGATCCCGACTACCTCGGCAGGGTTGGTACTACCTCGGCAGAGCCCGTACTACCTCGACGGGGTGATGACGACCTGGCCGGCCCAGGTGAAGCCGCCGCCGAAGCCGAAGAGCAGGGCCGGCGTGCTCGCCGGGATCCTGCCGGAGTGCCACCACTTGGACAGCCCCATCGGGATCGACGCCGCCGACGTGTTGCCGGACTCGGTGATGTCGGTGACGACGACGCGGTCCTCGAGCCCCAGCGACTTGGCGAGCGGCTCGATGATGCGCAGGTTGGCCTGGTGCGCGGCGAGGACGCCGATGTCGTCCAGCGTGAGCCCGGAGGCCTCGACGATCCGGCGGGCGCGGTCGGCGGCGCGGGTGATGGCCCACTTGAAGACGGCGCGGCCGTCCTGCGCGAACTTCTCCTGCGGCGCCTCGATCACCACCGCCGGGGTCAGCTCGGGCTCCGAGCCCCACACGACGGGCCCGACCGCCGGCGTGTCGGTGGCCTGCAGCACGACCGCGCCCGCGCCGTCGGCGGTGAGGATGCAGCTGCTGCGGTCGGACCAGTCGGTCACGGCCGTGAGCTTCTCCGAGCCGACCACGACGGCGGTGCGCGCGGACCCGGCGCGGATCGCCTGGTCGGCGACGCCCACGGCGTACGCGAAGCCGGAGCACGCCGTGTTGACGTCGATGACGGCGGGCCCGACGACGTTGCGCAGGTCGGGCACCTCCTCGCCCTCGGGGGTGCTCGCCCCGGGCTGGACGCCGGTGCGCAGCGCGTAGGCGACGCGGCCCGCCGTGTTGGGCGACCGGTCGAACGCGGTGGTGGTCGCGACGACCACGAGGTCGACGTCGGAGGCCGCGACGCCGGCGTCGTCGAGCGCGTGCCGGGCGGCCCCCGTGGCCATGTCCGCGACGGTGACGTGGTCGGCCGCGACGTGGCGGGTGACGATGCCGGTCCGGGAGCGGATCCACTCGTCGTTGGTCTCGACGAGCTTCGCGACGTCGTCGTTGGTCATGACCCTCTCGGGCTGGTGGTGCCCGAGGCCGACGATGCGGGACCCGGCGGCGCCCGCCGGCAGCGTCAGGGCGGGTGCGGTGGACTCACTCATGGGAGCGATCATCCCACCGCACCCGCCCTGGTCTCACCCGTGCTCGCGGGGCGGGCGGCTCAGCGGCCGACCTTCTCCCCCGGCCGCGCCGGCGTCGTGTACGCCAGGGCCGGGGCGGCCGGCGTCGTCATCCCCTCGCCGAGGAAGTACGACGTGTGCGGCGGCTGGTTGTAGGCGGTGTTCTGCCAGGCGACGCCGAGCCGGTAGACCGGGTCGGACATCAGGGTGCGCAGCCGGTGCTCCGTCGGGATGACGGTCGTGGCGATCCGCAGCGCCGTCGAGTCCTCGGTGCGGGTGACGATCTCCTCGCGCCAGTCGCCGAACAGGTCCGCCTGCAGGGCGGGGTTGCCCTTGGTGTCGTTGTTCGACAGCGTGCCGGTCGCGCGGTAGAGCTCGACCTGCTCGCCGTTCTCGTAGTCCCACTTCGAGATCGTGGGCACGCCGGTGCGGGGGCCGTCGTCGAACTCGTGGTCGCCGATCTCCGCGAGCAGGTCGCCGTCCCAGTACGTGAGGAAGTTGGCGGCGGGGATGGTGCTCCCGATCAGCTCGCCGGACGCGGCGTGCAGCTCGCCCACGCGGGAGTTCCATGCGGCGTCGCCGCCGACGGCCCAGCCCTCGGCGCCCGCGTACCGCGGGTCGATGTCGCCGGCGGCGGCGCGCCCGGTGTCGCGCGTGGCAGGGATCGACCAGAGCACCTCGCCGGTCGCAGCGTCGCGGAACGTCGCCCCGCGGTTCCCGGAGGCGCTCATCGACTCCTGGGCCGCGAAGACCTCGAGACCCGGCCGGGACGGGTCCAGGTCGCCCACGTGCAGCGCGTCCCCGTGGCCCAGCCCGGTGTTGTAGAGCGCGGAGCCGTCGTCGTCGATCGTCATCGAGCCGAAGACGATCTCGTCCCTCGCGTCCCCGTCCACGTCGGCGACGGACAGGTTGTGGTTGCCCTGGCCCTCGTACTGGTCGCCCGCCTCGTCGGAGTCGAACACCCAGCGTCGCGTCAGGTGTTCGCCGTCGAAGTCGTAGGCCGCGATCACGGCCCGCGTGTAGTAGCCGCGAGAGAAGATCGCGCTCGGGTGCTCGCCGTCGAGGTAGGCGGTGCCGGCGAGGAACCGGTCGACCCGGTTCCCGTAACCGTCGCCCCAGTCGGTGACCGTGCCGCGCGCCGGCGTGTAGTCGACCGTGTCGACCGCGGCGCCGGTCTCGCCGTCGAAGACGGAGAGGAACTCGGGCCCGGCCAGCACGTAGCCGCTCGCGTTGCGGTGGTCCGCGTCCGCGTCGCCGATCACCGTGCCCGCGCCGTCGACGGTGCCGTCGGCGGTCTTGGCCATGACCTCGGCGCGGCCGTCGCCGTCGTAGTCGAAGACCTGGAACTGGGTGTAGTGGGCGCCCGCCCGGACGTTCCGCCCCAGGTCGATCCGCCACAGCTGCGTGCCGTCCAGCTCGTAGGCGTCGAGGTACACGTTGCCCGTGTACCCGCCCTTGGAGTTGTCCTGCGAGTTGGTCGGGTCCCACTTGAGCACGATCTCGTACTGCCCGTCGCCGTCGATGTCGCCCACGGAGGCGTCATTGGCGCGGTAGGAGTACGCCTTGCCGTCGGGCGTCGTGCCGTCGGCCGGCTTGTCGAGCGGGACGTCGAGGGTCTGGCCGTCCCAGACCCTGAACTCGTCCGTGGCCCACCGCTCGTTGCCCTTGCCCTTGCCGTTGCCCTTGACGGTGCTCACCCGGTACGTCGACGACGCCGTCCCGTCGGGGTCGACGAAGTTGGTCGAGTCCCTGACCGGACGGTCCGTGAGGCGCTTGCCGTCGCGGTAGACGTGGAAGCCGATCGCCTCGGGGTCGTCGCCGAGCATGCGCCAGCCGACGTACACGCCGTCGTCGGTGGACACCGCGACCGGGGAGCGGTCGAGGCGCTCGGCCTGCCGCTTCGGCGTCGTCGTGCTCGACGACGTCACGACGCCGTCCGACGCCGTGGCGGGCGCGGCCGACGCCGCGCAGACGACGGGCAGGACCAGGCCCAGCGCCAGCGCCCCGGCGGCCAGGGGGCGGCCTTTCCTTCGCGGTGATGCGGTGGGGTGGTGCAGGGGTGTCGTCATCGGTTCCCTCCGGTGGTCGTGGCCTCGTCGTCGAGGCGCGTGATGGTCAGTCCGTTGAGCCAGCCCGACGCGACGACGTCGAGCCGGCCGTCGGTCACCTCGACCGGCGCGAGCACGCGCGTCGAGGTGGTGCCGCGCCCGGCGTTGGCCGAGCCGCGGTCCTCGCCCTCGAGCGTCACGGCGAGGCCGGCGGTGCCGAGCATGTCGCCCCACTCGACGGCGACGGAGTAGGTGCCGTCCTCGACGTCGACGGCGATCGGCGTGCTCGCCGACGGCAGCAGGAAGTCGCGCTGCAGCGCCGTCGGCACCGGGTCGAAGCCCGTGCCGCGGTCGCGCCCGCCCGGGCCGGTCGCCGAGGTGAAGCCGTACCCCAGGCCCTGCGCGTAGAGCGTCGTGCCGTCGAGCGGGAGGTAGCCGTCCATCGTCACGGCGCCCGCGGGCTGCACGTCGAACCGGTAGAGCGGCTCCTTCGTGGTCAGCCGCAGGGCCTCGGACGGCGCGGAGTCGCCGCGGCCGTTCACCGCGACGACGCGCACGTCGTAGGAGGCGCCCGACTCGAGGCCGGTGAGGTCGACGCGTCCGATGGTGGACGTCGTCCGCAGGGCGTAGGCGTCGTCGCCGGCGTCCGCGTCCTTGAGCAGCACGCGGTAGATGTCCGCGCCGTCGACCGCGTCCCAGGTCAGCGTGGCGCCCGCGCCCGACACCGCGGAGGCGGCGAGCCCCGTGGGCGCGGCCGGCACCTCGGCGGGCGGCTCGGCCTCGACGACCTCGTCGGCCAGCGGGACGTCGAGGCCGGCGGTGTCCTGCGCGACCAGGCGCGCCATCTGGATCGCGCCGTACTCCTGGAAGTGGGTGTCGTCCTGGGTGCCGTCCGGACGGGCCGGGTAGACGCCCGCGGGCACCCACAGGAACACCGACCTGGCGGCCTCGGGCCCGATCTCGTCCAGGTAGGCGCGGCTGGAGGCGGACAGGTCGACCAGCGGGGTGCCGGTCTCCTCGGCGAGCGCCCGCGCCTGCTCGACGTACTGCGGGAACGAGACGTTCGCGTGCCCGGATGCGTCGAAGCTGCGTCGCGACACGGGGGTGACGAGGATCGGCGTCGCGCCGCGCTGCGTCGCGCCCTCGACGAAGGTGCGCAGGTAGTTGCGGTAGTCCGCCGGCGCCGCGTAGCGGTCGTCGACGCCGTAGCTGTTGTCGTTGTGCCCGAACTGCACGTAGAGGTAGTCGCCCGGGCGGATCTGGCGCAGCACCTCGTCGAGGCGGCCCTGGCTGATGAAGTTCTTGGACGACCGGCCGCCGATCGCGTGGTTGTCGACGGTCACCCCGTCGGACAGGAACCGCCCCAGCATCTGGCCCCAGCCGGCCTGCGGCGCCCAGTAGTCGGTGTAGGTCTGGACGGTCGAGTCGCCGGTGACGTAGACGGTGGGCTCGGCGCCCGCCTCGCGAGGCGCCTGCGGGGTGATCGTGAGGGCGGCGAGGTTCGCCGCCGCGCCCGCGAAGTCGAGGTTGAGCTGGCCGTCGACCAGCGCGATGTCGAACTCGGTCTCGAGGAACTCCCCCGCGGCCCTCTCGGTGGCGGGCACCTTGGCCATCTGCTCGGCGGTGATCGCGATGTCGGTGGCGGCCTCGGGATCGCCCGCGACGACGCCCACGGTGTAGTCGCCGTCGGGGAGGTCGACCACCAGCTCGGTGTCGCCCACGCGGACCAGGTCGGAGCGCAGCGGGTCGCCGCCGTCGCGCCGGGCCGGGGTCACCTGGGCGGGGTCGACGAAGCCGACGCGGTGCGCCTTCGAGTACGCGGGACCCGCGACGATCCGCGTCGCTCCCGCCGCCGTCGCGCCGTTGCCGAAGTCGAGGGTGAGCCCGCCCTCGGGGATCTCCGGGTCCGCGACCCCGTCGCCCACCAGGGTGCCGACGGCGACCGCGGACGGCGCGGACAGGGTGCCGTCGGCGCCGATCGCCTGCGCCCGGTAGTAGTGCACGGCGGTGGTGTCGACGTCGTCGGTCGCGTAGACCGTGCGCTCGTCCGTGCGCGCGACCTCGGCGTACTCCCCGTCGACGGCGTCGCTGCGGGACAGCACGTAGCCGGCGGCGCCCTCCACAGCGTTCCAGCGCATCGACAGCGCGCCGTCGACGGCGTGGGCGACGCGGACGGCGGTGGGAGCGGGGACGTCGGCGGCCGCCGCGCCCGACGCGGCGCCGACGGTGGCGGACAGGCCCGCGAGGACCAGGCCGACGGTCGTCGCGCCCGCGGCGAGGGCCCTGCGGGCGGGCCGAGCCGCCGGGCGACGGGGCGTCTGGTGAGCGCTTTTCACCGATGGACGCGCAGGGCGGTTCTGTGCTGGCACTGGTGCTCACCTCGGGGTCTCGTCGTCGAGCCACCCTCGGCGGCCGTCGTCGGCCGTCGAGGTTGAATGGATTCAAGCAGGTGGTGCGCGACCATGATGCCCGTCGACCCGGGCAAGCACAACCCCAGGTCAGGGCGGCGTGCCGACCGCGTCGGCGGCGCGTCCGGTCCGCACCACTTCGCGCGGACCGCCGGTCAGGGGCGTTCCACCAGGCCGAACGGCACCGTGAGCACCGACCTGCCGACCTGCAGGTGGAACCGCGTCCGCCCGCGCTTCAGCAGCGTGCCGACGACGCCGTCGTACCGGCCCGGCGCGACCACCCGCAGCCGCTCCCCCGGCCGGACACCGGCCGGGTCCACCCGCGACGGCGCCTCCGCGGGCGCCGAGGTCCCGCTGGTCCGAGGCGCCCCGCCACCCGTCGCCGCGGGCGGGCCGAGCTCGGGCACCGGCCGGCCGCGGTACGTCCAGGTGAGCAGGAAGCGCCGGTCGAACACCGGCGAGCAGCGGGCGCACGCCTGCGGGCGCTGCGGCCGGCGGAAGCGCGTCACCTGGTGCCCGGCCGGGCACCGGCCGACCCAGTCGCCCTCCACCTCGGGGCTGTCGTCGCGCACCACACGCCGGCCCGTGGAGCCGATCGACCGCGCCGTCGCGCGCCAGACGGCGTCGTGCCCGTGCCGCGCGCCGGCCAGCGCGTGCGCGATCTCGTGCAGCACCACCTCGCGCACGTCCGCCTCGTCGTACAGCTCCGTCAGCGGCCCCGACAGGCTGATCTCGCGGCGGTCGTACCGGCACAGGCCCGCGCGCCGCCGCGCCCGGTCGAACCGGAACGTCCAGCCGGACAGCCCGTGCTCGGCCATCAGGCCGCGCGCCAGCCGGGTGGCGTCCTCCCGCTCCATCCGTCACCCCCGCCCGTCCGGGCCCGTCGCGTCCGGCCGCCGAGCCGCGGCCACCCGCAGGACGCTAGCGGCCCCCGCGGACACCCCCTGCCCGTCGTCCACAGGTCGCGCGTGCCACCGTGCGAGCGTCAGACCCCGGCCTCGCGGGAGAAGCCCTCGATGTGCGCCTTCACCGCGGCAGAGGCGGCCTCGGCATCCCCGGCGGCGACGGCGTCGAGCACGGCGCGGTGCTCGGCACGCAGCCGCGTGGCGGTGCGCGGCCACGACGGCAGCCGCTCGATCCCGACGGCGACGTACCCGCCGATCGCGCCGCGCAGCCCGGTCATCACGGCCTCGACCAGCACGTTCCCGGCCATGCGCACGAACTCCAGGTGGAACGCCTGGTCGAGCTCGAGGAACTCCGCCGGCGGGACGTCGTCGTCCTCCATCCGGCCCAGGAGCCGGCGCGCCTCCTCGAGGTGGGCGGCCGCGCCGGGCGCGAGGTCCGTCGCCCGCTCCGCCGCCTGGGCCACGGCCCAGGACTCGAGCAGCACTCGGGTCGCGACGACGTCCCGCACCGGCAGCGTGCCGGTGGCCACGTGCAGCCGCACCGCGGCGCCCAGGCCGGCGGCCGGGCGGTCGATGACGACGGCGCCCGCGGTCGGCCCGGAGCCGACGCCGGGGCGCACGATGCCGAGCGCGTCGAGCACGCGGATCGCCTCCCGCACGGAGGGCCGGGACACGCCCAGGTCCTCCGCGAGCGCCCGCTCGCCGGGCAGCCGCTCGCCGAGGCCCCACCGGCCGGCGGCGATGCCCTCCTCGAGGTGGGCGAGAACTCGTTCGTGGGTGCGCACGGGCTCAGCGTAACGACCGCACGGAGCAATGGTCTGACCACATCCGCTACAGTGGCCGCTCGGCGCCGCCGCCGTGGCGCCCCCGACCCGCCCGGGTCATGCTGGACCGAGCCGAACGGTGGCTGACCACAGCCGCACCGCAGCGGCCTGGCGCCGGCACCGCACGAGCACGACCGCACGAAGCACAGAGGAGTCGCATGCGCATCGCCCTCGCCGCCACCTGTCTCGCCGACACCCTGTTCCCCGGGGCGCCGCGCGCGACCGTGCGGCTGCTGGAACGCCTCGGCCACGAGGTCGTCTTCCCCGCCGACCAGGCGTGCTGCGGGCAGATGCACGTCAACACCGGCTACTTCCGCGAGGCGGTGCCCGTCATCCGCAACCACGTGGAGACGTTCGCGCCCGTGGCGGACGGCGAGTGGGACGCCGTCGTCATGCCGTCCGGCTCGTGCACGGGGTCGGTGCGCCACCAGCAGGCGATGGTCTGCCGCCGCGCGGGCCTCGAGGACCTCGCCGCGACGGCGGAGGCGGTGTCCGCCAAGACGTACGAGCTGTCCGAGCTGCTCGTCGACGTGCTCGGCCTCACCGACGTCGGCGCCTGGTTCCCGCACCGCGTCACCTACCACCCCACCTGCCACTCGCTGCGGATGCTGCACGTGGGCGACAAGCCCCTGCGGCTGCTGCGCGCCGTCGAGGCCATCGACCTGGTGGAGCTCCCGGCGGCCGACTCGTGCTGCGGGTTCGGCGGCACGTTCGCGCTGAAGAACGCGGACACGTCGGCCGCGATGCTCGAGGACAAGACGGCGAACGTGCGGGGCACCGGCGCCGAGGTGCTGACCGCCGGCGACATGTCGTGCCTCATGCACATCGGCGGCGGGCTCTCCCGCCAGGGCACCGGCGTCCGCGCGCTGCACCTGGCGGAGGTGCTCGCCTCGACCCGGGAGGAGCCCACGCCCCTGCCCGAGACGACGTTCACGCGCCCGGAACGCCGGCGCCCGGCGCGGACGGAGGCCACCCGATGAGCCGCACCTTCCTCGGCCTGCCGCGCACGCTGCGCCGCCCCGACGACGCGGGGGCCGACCAGCCGTTCGGCCCGGTCCCCCACCCGCAGGAGCCGCTGCGCTGGGGCGACGACTTCCCCGCCGCCGCCAAGCAGACCCTGAAGAACGACCAGCTGCGGCGCAACCTCGGCCACGCCACGCAGGTCATCCGCACCAAGCGGGCCGCCGTCGTCGGGGAGGTGCCCGACTGGGAGGCGCTGCGCGACGCCGGCTCCGCCGTCAAGCAGCAGGTGATGGCGCAGCTGCCCGACCTGCTGCAGCAGCTCGAGGAGAACGTCGTCGCGCGCGGCGGCGTCGTGCACTGGGCGCGCGACGCGGCGGAGGCCAACCGGATCGTCGCCGACATCGCGAAGGCCAAGGGCGCCGACGAGGTGGTCAAGGTCAAGTCGATGGCCACGCAGGAGATCGGGCTCAACGAGGCGCTGGCCGACGAGGGCATCGCCGCCATCGAGACCGACCTGGCCGAGCTCATCGTGCAGCTCGCCGACGACATGCCCTCGCACATCCTCGTCCCGGCCATCCACCGCAACCGGTCGGAGATCCGCGACATCTTCCTCGCCCGCATGGGCGACGCCCCGCCCGACCTGTCGGACGTGCCGCGCGAGCTCGCCATGGCGGCCCGCGCGCACCTGCGTCGCAAGTTCCTGTCCGCCAAGGTCGCGGTGAGCGGCGCCAACTTCGCCGTCGCGGACACGGGCACGCTCGCCGTCGTCGAGTCGGAGGGCAACGGCCGCATGTGCCTCACGCTGCCCGAGACGCTCGTGACGGTGATGGGCATCGAGAAGCTCGTGCCCACCTTCGACGACCTCGAGGTGTTCCTGCAGCTGCTCCCCCGCTCGTCGACCGGCGAGCGGATGAACCCGTACACGTCGATGTGGTCGGGCGTGACGCCGGGCGACGGGCCGCAGGAGTTCCACCTGGTGCTGCTCGACAACGGCCGCACCGACGTGCTCGCCGACGAGGTCGGCCGGTCCGCGCTGCACTGCATCCGCTGCTCCGCGTGCCTCAACGTCTGCCCCGTCTACGAGCGGGTGGGCGGCCACGCTTACGGCTCCGTGTACCCCGGGCCGATCGGCGCCATCCTCACGCCGCAGCTCACCGCGTCGACGGGCGGCGTGTCCGGGCACCACGACCCGAACGCCTCGCTGCCCTACGCGTCGACGCTGTGCGGCGCCTGCTACGAGGTGTGCCCCGTGAAGATCGACATCCCGTCGATCCTCGTCGACCTGCGCGCCCGCGAGGTCGACGCCGACCGGTCGTCGCGCGGTGTCGACCCCTGGAAGACGGCCATGAAGGCGGCGTCCTGGGTCATGGCCGACGGCGACCGGTTCGCCCTCGCCGGCCGTGCCGCCACGCTGGGCAGCGGGCTCGGCGGGCGGGATCACGCCGTCTCGGTGGCGCCGCCACCCGCGTCGGCGTGGACGAAGGCGCGCGACCTGCCCGCGCCGCCCCAGCAGACGTTCCGGCAGTGGTGGCAGGCCGAGCACGAGAACGAGGAGGGCGCCCGATGAGCGGGGCACGCACCGAGGTCCTGGCGCGCGTGCGGGCGGCGCTGGGGCAGACCGGCTCCGGCACGACGCCGTCGGGCAAGGTCGGCACCGCGCCGCACCCGGAGCCCGTGCCGCGCGCCTACCGTGCCGCCGGGGAGCACGCCGTCGGCTCCCCCGAGGTGCTGGAGCAGCTCGTCGACCGGCTGGTGGACTACAAGGCCCACGTGCACCAGGTCGCCACCGACGCCCTGCCCGCCACCGTCGCCGCCCTCGTCGCCGAACTGCCAGGACCAGCGCGGGACGTTCCCGGCGCCCGCCCTGACAGGTCCGTGCGGGTGGTGGTCCCCGACGGGCTGGACGACGCGTGGCTGGCGGCGCTGCCGGCGGACGTCGACGTCGTGCGGGACTCGCGCGAGCGCCCGCTCGCCGCGACGGAGCTCGACGCCGTCGCGGCTGTCGTCACCGCGGCGCGGGTCGCGATCTCCGAGACGGGCACGATCGTGCTCGACGGCGAGCCCGACCAGGGCCGGCGCGCGATCTCGCTGGTGCCCGACGTGCACCTGTGCGTCGTGCGGGCGGACCAGGTCGTGCAGACCGTGCCGGAGGCGGTCCGGCTGCTCGGCGAGCACCCGGACCGCCCTCTGACCTGGATCTCCGGTCCCAGCGCGACGTCGGACATCGAGCTGGACCGCGTGGAGGGCGTGCACGGCCCGCGGACCCTGCACGTCCTCCTGGTGGGCTGACCCCGCCGGCCCGAGCCGTACGGGTCAGCCGAGGATCGCGGCCGAGCCGAACAACGCCCAGTCGTTGAGCACGTGCGCGGTGGCGGAGGCGGTGAGGTTCTTGGTGACCAGGTAGGGGATCAGGAGGATCACCCGCGCGGTGCCGATGACCAGCACGCACTGCAGCACGTTCCAGCCGTAGGTGGGCAGGTGCAGCGCCGCGAACAGGAGCGTCGAGACGACCACCGCGAGCACCAGGCTCGACCGGCGCGACAGGTGCAGCACCGACATGCCGAGCGTGAGGACGGCGAGCAGCGGCAGGACCGTGAAGACCTCCTCGCCGACCAGCTGCGGGATCATCGCGAGGAACGTGAGCACCTTGTCGAGGCCGCCCTGGGCGGCGATCGCGCCGCCCATCGGGTTGGGCTGGGCCCCGACGAGGACCGAGACGAGCGCCCCCACGAGGAACGACGCCAGGACGTTCGCGACGGCGATGCCGACGGCGAGCAGCCCGGCCCGCGGCCGCAGCCGCTGGAAGAGCCGGCCGACCGTCCCCGGCGCGACCAGGTGCAGCGTCAGCAGCGGGATGCCGGCGAACAGGGTGCCGCGCAGCGCGAGCGCCAGCCAGGCCGGCCCGGGGACGGCGACGAGCAGGTCGCACGCGGCGGCCACGACGACGGACGCCATCAGCACCGCCCACCGGCGGCCGGACAGCCGCACCGGGTCCCCGGCGTAGAGGGGGAAGTCCGGGGCCTGGCCCCTCGTGGGCACCTCGTGGGTGGTGACGCTCCTGCTGGTCATGGTGGTCATCGTGCGCTCCTGGCGTGCGGGTTGCTCGGTGAGGCCCCGCCCCTCGACCGATGCCTGCTGCATCGATGACCCCAGGGTGCGCGCCGGGCACCCCCGCGGTCGTCGTGCTGGCGGGTGGACCTGCGCGTACTCCCCAGGGAGTACGCCCGACGACGGAGCGGCGGGCACCAGCGCGGCTCAGCGCGGCTCGACCAGCCCCGACCGGTAGGCGATGACGACGAGCTGGGCGCGGTCGCGGGCGCCGGTCTTCGCCAGCGCCCGGCTGACGTGCGTCTTCGCCGTGAACGGGGACACGACGAGCTCCTCGGCGATCTCGTCGTTCGACAGCCCCTGGCCCACGAGGGCCACGACCTCGCGCTCCCGCTCGGTGAGGTGCGCGACGAGCCCGGGGTCGATGCCGCGCGCGGCGTGCGGGCCGCTGCCCAGGTGCGCGACGACGGCGCGCGTCGCTGCGGGCGACAGCAGCGCCTCGCCGGCCGCGACCGTCCGCACGGCGGCGACGAGGTCGGCGGGCGCCACGCCCTTGCCGAGGAATCCGCTGGCGCCGGCGCGCAGCGCGCCGAGCACCTCGGCGTCGCCCTCGAACGTCGTGAGGACGACGACGCGGACGGCCGCGAGGTCCGGGGCGTCCGCGATGCGCGCGGTGGCGGTGAGCCCGTCGGTACCCGGCATGCGCAGGTCCATGAGGACGACGTCGGGACGCAGCTCGCGCGTCAGCCGCACCCCCTGGTCGCCGTCGCCGGCCTCCCCCACGACCTCGACGCCGTCGGCGTGCCGCAGCAGGGCGACGAAGCCGCCGCGGATGAGCTCCTGGTCGTCGACGACGAGCACGCGGACGGTCATGCCGGTCCCTCCTCGGAGCGGGTGGGGGTCGGGGCGGGGGCAGGCAGCTCCGCCCGCACGACGAACTCGCCGCCGCGGGGGCCGACCTCGAGAGCCCCGCCCACCGCCGCGACGCGCTCGCGCATGCCGAGCAGCCCGTGCCCCGTCGACGGGGCCGCCGCGACGCCGCCCGCCGCGGCGCGGGTCACCGGGTTGACGACCTCGACACCGAGGCCGTCCGGCGTCCACGCGAGCGTGAGGCGGGCGCTGCCGGCGCCGTGCTTGTGCGCGTTGGTGAGCGCCTCCTGCACCACGCGGTAGGCGGCGAGGTCGACGACGGGGACGAGCGGCCGGGCGTCGCCCTCGACCCGCACGTCCACCCGCAGCCCGGTGGCGCGCACGGCGTCGAGCAGCGCGTCGAGGCGGGCGAGCGACGGCGCCGGCGCGGCCCGCTCGGGTGCCTCCTCGTCGCCGCGTCGCAGCAGGTCGAGCAGGGTCGCAAGCTCCCGCAGCGCATCGGCGGACGCGGTGCGCACGTGCACGAGCGCCTCCCGCGCGGCGTCGGGGTCGTCGACCAGCAGGGTCTCGGCCACCCCGGACTGCACGCCCACGACGGCGACCTGGTGCGCCAGCACGTCGTGCAACTCGCGGGCGATCCGCAGCCGCTCCTCCGCGACGGCGCGGCTCGCCTCGGCCTCGCGCGTCGCCTCGGCGCGCGAGGCCCGGTCCCGCGCCGTCGTCAGCTCCGCCCGCCGGGCCGCGACGA
Organism: Isoptericola sp. NPDC019571; assembly: GCF_044389385.1. Taxonomy (NCBI): domain Bacteria; kingdom Bacillati; phylum Actinomycetota; class Actinomycetes; order Micrococcales; family Promicromonosporaceae; genus Isoptericola; species Isoptericola sp. NPDC019571. Next base: position 516,836 of record NZ_JBIRXZ010000001.1, on the reverse strand, counting down.
CGAGCCCGACCACGGCCGCGAGCGCCAGCAGGAGCGGCACGGCCGCGACCACGCCCGAGCCCGGGCTCGCGCCCCGCAGCAGGAGCACGCCGTCGAGCACGACGGCGGAGCCCGCCGCGGCCAGGAGCCCGAGCCGGCGCTCGCCGAGGGAGACGACGGTGTAGACGGCGATCGCCAGCGGCAGCAGCAGCGCCCCGCCCGGTGCGGCGGCCGCGGTCTCCGCGACGCCGAGCACCGCGGTGACGGCGAGGACGACGGTCGGGTGGCTGCGGCGCCAGAAGAGCGCCGCGCAGGAGATCACGGTGGCGGCGGCGCCCCACGGGACGAACGGCATCGCCCCCGTGGCCCACAGCGAGACCGGGAGGGCGAGCACGACGACGGCGACCGACGCGTCGAGCGCGACGCCGGCGGCCGGCCGGGGCGCGCGGTCCTGCACGTCCGCAACGTACCCGCGGGCGGGGCGGCGCGCCCGCCGGTCGGGTCCCGGTTTCGACAAGCACGACCGCCGCCGCCGAGAATGGGTGCCCGTGACCGACAGCGCGCCGCCGACCGACGACCCGGCGAACGAGTCCGACGCCCTCTTCGAGGTGCCCCCCGGCGCCCGGCGCCCCGCGCGGCGGATCGTGCTGCTCACGGGGCCCTCGGGGTCGGGGAAGACCGCGCTCACCCGGCGGCTCGGCCTACCGGTGATGAACCTCGACGACTTCTACCACGACGCCGACTTCCCGGGGATGCCCATGCGGTACGGCATCGTCGACTGGGACGACCCCCGCAGCTGGGACTCCGCCGCCGCCCTCGACGCGCTGCGCGCCGTGGTGCGCGCCGGCCGCGCGGACGTGCCCGTGTACGACATCCCCACCTCGCGCCGCACGGGCGGCACGGTGCTCGAGGCGGGCGACGCGCCCGTCGTCGTCGCCGAGGGGATCTTCGCCGCCGAGCTCGTGTCCGCGTGCCGGGCCGACGGCATCCTCGCCGACGCGATCTGCCTCAGCCAGCCGCGCGTCATGAACTTCTGGTTCCGCTTCCTGCGCGACGTCGCCGAGTCGCGCAAGCCGCTGCCCACGCTGGTGCGCCGGGGATGGGGGCTGCTGCGCGCCGAGCCCGCGCTGGTGCGGCGGTGGACGGACCTCGGCTGCCGCCTCGTCACGCCCGCGCAGGCGGAGCGGGACATCCGCGCGCTGCTCGCCCCCTGATGTCCTTTCGGTGCCGGCCACCTCGGCGCCTACGGTGGGCGCATGGCAACGGTGCGGAAGTTCCAGGTGACCTTCGACTGCGCGGAACCGGAGCGGGTCGCCCGGTTCTGGTGCACGGTGCTCGGCTACGTCATGCCCGACGGCGTCGACTGCGTCGCGCAGGACCCCACCGGCGAGGGCCCGCGGCTGTACTTCCAGCGCGTGCCCGAGGGCAAGGTCGTCAAGAACCGGGTGCACCTCGACGTCCGCGTCGGCACCGGGCTGGTCGGCGACGAGCGCCTGGCCGCGCTGCGGGCCGAGCAGGCCCGCCTCGAGCCGCTGGGCGCGGTCTACCTCTACACGCAGTACGCCGACGGCGAGGAGGAGTCCTGCATCACGATGCAGGACGTCGAGGGCAACGAGTTCTGCATCGACTGAGACCCGCTACGCGGGCAGCGGCTCGTCGAGCAGCGCGAGGAGGCGCGTCGTCGTCCGCCAGGTCCGCACGGTCATCTGCCGGAACGCGGGCATGCCCATGAGCCGGGTGATCCGGGTGCGCCGTGCCTCGGCGGCGACCCGGGAGAAGTAGACGACGCCCGGCCCGGGCGCGACGGCGTCGACGCCCTCGCGCAGCTCGGGCATCTGCGCCAGCACCTCCCGGGCGGTGAGCGGGTGCTTGAGGAAGAAGACCTCGCTGCGCAGCGCGCCGGAGGAGTGGTCGGGCGGCGCGGCCGCGACGGTGGCCGCGAGCTCGTCGCGGGAGCGGACGAGCGTCGGGACGGCGAAGCCGAGGCGGGCGGCGAGCATCCGCTCGATCGCGTCCTCGAGCTCGGGACCGCTCGCCGGATCGGCGGCCAGCAGCACGTTGCCGCTCTGCAGCACGGTGCGGACCTCCCCGTGGCCGCCGTCGCGGAAGCACGCCACGAGGTCGGTCATGGCGACCCGGTGGTGGCCGCCCACGTTGATCCCCCGCAGCAGCGCCACGGACGTCGGGGGGCGCGGGGACGTGGCCATGGGGACACGATGGCACGCGCCCCCGACGTGACGGCGGGCCGCGATGCCCAAGACCTGCCCATCCCCGGGCCACGACGCGTCATGAGAATGTCACACGCCGGTCATCCGCCTTACACCATCGCCGCTCACGCTGGGGGCAGGAGGTGGTCCCCATGGCCGAGCAGGACGTCCAGCGCACGATCGAACGGCGCGACGAGCACGGAGCGGTCCGCGTGCTCTCTCTCTACGAAGGCTTCTTCAGCGGCGGCGCGCGCGTGCTGCACTCGTCGGTCGTGGCCGGCCTGCACGCCCAGGGCCGCCAGCGGCACGCGGCGCTGAGCGTGCACGACGAGGTGCGGCGGGACGCCGCACTGCAGCGGATGGTCGACGACCGCCGGTACCGGCAGCTCAAGGCCGCGGGGGTCCGCGTGACGTCGCTCGGCCGGTCCTCGGAGCTGCCCCACGACCCGGAGGCCCTCACGGACGCCGAGGCCGAGGTGCTGACCCGCGAGCTGCGGCGCACCGACGTGGTGCTCTCGCTCAAGGAGCAGCCGCTGCGCCTGCTCTCCCGGCCCGACGTGCTGCCCGACCGGCCGGTGGTCGCCTGCCTGCACCGCTCCGACCCGGAGCACCAGGGGTCGGGCCTGGGGCACCTGCTGCGCGCGGCGGACGACGGCCGGCTCGCCGCCGTCGTCTGCTGCGCCGAGTCCACGCGAGCCGCCTACGAGGCCGCCGGCGTGCCCGCGCACCTGCTGCGCGTGATCCCCAACGGGGTCGACCTCACCCGGTTCCGCCCGGCCCGCACCGCGCGACGCCTCGCGTTCCGCGGGGCGCACCGGCTCCCCGCGGACGGGACGGTCGTCGCGTACGCCGCGCGCTACGACGCGATGAAGAACCCCCGGCTGTTCGTCGCCGCGGCCCGCGAGCTGCTGGCGGGCGACGCCGACGCGCACGTCGTGATGTGCGGGTCCGGCATGAGCGCCGCCAACCCGGACCTCGCGGCCGACCTGGACGACGCCTTCGCCGACCGGCCCGACCTGCGGGGCCGCGTCCACCTGCTCGGCGTGCGCCACGACATGGAGCAGGTGCTCGCGGCCTCCGACGTCGTCGCGCTGACTTCCGCGTTCGGCGAGGCCGCGCCGCTGTGCCTCATCGAGGGCGCCATGTGCGGGGCGGTGCCGGTCACCACGCCGGTGGGCGACAGCGCGCGGATCGTGGACGGCATCGGCCTCGTCACCGGCTTCGACCCGGCGGAGATCGCCGCGGCGTGGCGCGAGGCGGCGGCGCGTCGGGACGCCCTCACCGGCGCGCTCGTCGCGGCGCGGCCGCGGTTCAGCCACGTGCGCATGCTGTCCGCCTACGCGGCGACGATCGAGCGCGCCCACCGCGGGCTGGGGCTGACGCTCGCGCGCGCCTGACGGCGGTCAGCGCGTCGAGTCGCGGAGCTGCACCTCGAAGTCGACCTCGGTGACGGCGCCGGGCGCGGCGTCGCCGACGGCGGCGCGGACGGCGAGGCTGCCCATCTCCTCCAGCGGGATACGCACGGTGGACAGCGCCGGCGCGTGGTCGCGCAGGGTCGGGACGTCGTCGAACCCGGCGACGCGCACGTCGCGCGGCACCTCGACCCCGAGCTCGCGGAGGCGCGCGATGAGCCCGATCGCCATGACGTCGGTGACGGCGAAGACCGTCAGCGGCTTCTCGGCCGCGCGCTCGCGCACCAGCTCGGCGACGTCGTCGCCGGCCGCGTACCCGCCGTCGCGGGAGAACTCGGTGACCAGCACCTCCGCGACGTCGCCGCCACCCGCACGGGCGGCGGCGGTGAACGCGTCGGTCCGCTCGCGCGACGTCACGACGCGCGCCGGCCCGCCGAGGACGACGAACCGCCGCTGCCCCTGCGCCAGCAGCGCCTCCGCGAGGGCGCGGGCGCCGGTCGCGTTGGGCGGGCGCACCACGGAGCCGTCGCCCACCGGCTGGCCGACGATGACGGACCGGCCGCCCGCGGCGACGAAGGCGTCGAGCTCGGCCGCGAGCGCGGCGTCGTCGTCGGGGGTCCACCGGGTCCCGGCGACGACGACGGCGTCCACGCGCTGGGCGGCGAACGCGGCCACGGCCTCCCGCTCGGCCACGGGGTCGCGGCCGGTCGACGCGAGCAGCACGAGCCGACCGCTGGCCCGGGCCGCGGCCTGCGCGCCGGCGGCGATCGAGGAGAAGTAGGGGTCGGAGATGTCCTGCACGACCAGCCCGAGCAGCCCCGACCGGGCGCGCGCCAGGGCCTGCGCCTGCGCGTTCACGACGTAGCCCAGGTCGGCGGCCGCGGCCTTGACCCGCGCGACCAGCTCGGCCCCGGGCTGCCGCGCCGAGCCGTTGAGCACCCGCGACGCCGTGGCGAGGGAGACCCCTGCACGGTCGGCGACGTCCTGCAGCCTCGCTCGGGCCACGAGCACACCTCCATCTCCGGGGCGGCCGGTACCCGCCCGACGCGGGCACTCCGGACGTGCTCGCCGGTGCACAGCCTATCGGCGCACGGAAAACGTCTTCCGTCGACGCCCCGGGACCCGACCGAGGCGGTCGCCCGGGGTGCGGCGCCGCGAGGGCCGCCGAGGCCCGCACCGATAGAATCGGCCCGTGCCCAGGACCAGCAGCTCGACCGCGCGCCCCGTCCCGCGGCGGGCGCTCGCCGACCACGTGTTCGACGAGCTGCTCTCGTGGCTCATGGACGGCACCCTGGCGGCGGGCAGCAGCCTCAACATCGACGGCATCGCCCGCGACCTCGACGTCTCGCCGACCCCCGTGCGCGAGGCGCTCGCCCGGCTCGAGGCCACCGGCATGGTGCGGCGGGTCGCCCTGCGCGGCTACTTCGTCACCCCGGCGCCGACCACCAAGGAGCTGACGGACCTCATGGACGCCCGGCTCGCCGTCGAGCCGGCGAACGCGTACTTCGCGTGCGAGCGCGGCGACGAGGAGTTCCTTGCCGGGCTCGAGGAGGCCGTCGCGGAGCTCGAGAGCTCGCCCAACGGCCCCACCTACCAGGAGTTCCGCGACTACTGGGAGGCCGACGAGCGCTTCCACGCCCTGGTCGCCCAGGCGGCGGACAACTCCTACCTGCAGGCCGCCTTCGCCGCCCTCGGCGGGCTCGCGCAGCGCTTCCGGCAGTTCTCGGGCAAGGGGGTCACCGACAAGGCCGTGGCGGTCGAGGAGCACCGGGCGATCCTCGACGCCATGCGGTCGGGGGTGCCCGAGCGGGCGCAGGAGCTCATGCGCCGGCACATCGAGGGGGTCCGGACGCGGTCCCTGTCGGAACGCGAGGAGCCGGCACCCCCGCCGAGCGCGTAGCGCTGCGGGGGTGCCGGCTCCCAGCGGCAGGGGTCAGACCCGCGCGGCGCCCCGGCCCTCGGTGCCCGGCACGTCGGCACCGGGCTCGACGGCGTCGTCCGCCCGCTGCATCCGCACGACGGCACGCCGCGCGACGAACGTCCCGGCCGCGCCGAGCAGCAGCACCACCATGAGGAAGTACATGCCCGCCTCGGTGCTCCCGGTCGCCTGGGTGAAGAGGCCCACGACGTACGGCCCGATGAAGCCGCCGAGGTTGCCGAACGAGTTGATCGCCGCGATCGCCACCGCGGCCGTGGCACCGGCGAGCACGCCGCTCGGCAGGGACCAGAAGACGCCCGCGATGGAGTACACGCAGAACGCCGCGAGGGACAGGGCGGCGAGCTGGAGCACCGGCGACGCGACGGCGGCGCTCACCCCCATGCCGATCGCGGACCCGACGAACAGGCAGGCGAGCGGCACCCAGTTGTCCCGGAAGTGCCGGGCCGCCCAGCGGGACGTCACCAGCACGCCCACGAGCGCGAACAGGTACGGGACGTCGGTGAGGATCCCGGTCTGCAGGGTGGAGGTGGAGAACTGGTTCACCACCTGCGGGAGCCAGAACGACAGCCCGTACACGCCGACCGTCGAGGGGAAGAACAGCAGCGCGAAGACCAGCACCCGCTTGTCGATCAGCGTGCGCAGCGGGTTCTTGCCGTCCTCCTGCTTGCGCTCCGCCTTGTCCTTCTCCAGCTCGCGGGCGATCCAGTCGGACTCGTCCTTCGACAGCCACTTCACCCGGTTCGGCGACTCGGGGAGGAGCTTCCACGTCGGGATCGCCATGAGCACCGCGGCCGCGCCCACGACGAGGAACAGCCACTGCCAGCCGGACATGCCGAGGCCCGACACCCCGAGCAGCCAGCCCGCCAGCGGCGACATGATGATGAAGGCGAGCGGCGCCGAGATCACGAAGGTGCCCGTCGCCTTGGTGCGGTGCCGGTGCGGGAACCAGGTGGTGAGGTAGAAGATCACGCCGGGGTAGAACCCGGCCTCCGCGACGCCGAGGAGGAAGCGCAGCACGTAGAAGCTGATCGGTCCCTGCGTGAGGGCCATCGCGGCCGTGATGATGCCCCAGGTGACGAGGATGCGCACGAACCACATCCGCGGCCCGTACTTCTGCATCAGCACGTTGCTCGGCACCTCGAACAGGAAGTACGCGATGAAGAACAGCCCGGCGCCGAGGCCGAACGCCGCGTCACCGATGCCGACGTCCGCGCCCATGCTGAGCTGCGCGAAGCCGACGGCGGAGCGGTCGATGTAGGCCACCGTGTAGAGGGCCACCAGCAGCGGCAGCAGCCGCAGCGTGACCTTCCGGACGAGGGCGGGCTCGTTGACCTGTGTCACGTTCGAGGACTCCTGTGTCTCGTGCGGGGGCACGGCGCGACGACGAGCCGTGCACGGGGGCGCGGCGCGACCCGGTCGGGGGTCGCGCCGCGGGAGGTGGAGCGGTCAGGCCGGCGAGGGCCCGAGCGACCGGACGAGCCGGCCCATCTCGCTGTACGCCTTGTTGCGGTGCGCGACGAGCGCCTTGACCTGCTCGGGCGTGTAGTCCTTGAGCAGGCCCTTGCCGTTCTTCACGCCGCGCCGGTCGGCGGCGACGGCGTCCTGGACGAGCGCGGGCGTGCTGAGCCGCTCGCCGAACGCCTCCTCGAACGTCCGGAAGCCGCCGGCGTACACGTCGAGGCCGGCCTGGTCGGCGATGGCGAACGGGCCGAAGAAGCCCAGGCGGAAGCCGAAGGTCGTGCGGACGATCGTGTCGATGTCCTCGGGGGACGCGATGCCCTCCTCGGCGATCGACATCGCCTCCTTGAGCAGCACGTACTGCAGGCGGTTGAGGACGAAGCCGGGCACGTCGGCGACGATCGCCGCCTCCCGGTCGGCCCTCGCGAGCAGCTCCTTGACGACGGGGACGACGGCCTCGTCGGTGCGCTCCCCCAGCACGAGCTCGACGCCGGGGATGAACGGGGCGGGGTTGGAGAAGTGCACGGTGAGGAACCGCTCCGGGTTCTTCACCGCCGTCGCGAGCACGCGTGCCGGGATGGTCGAGGTGTTCGAGCCGATGATCGCGTCCTCGCGCGCCGCGGCCGAGATGCGGCCCAGCACGTCGTGCTTGACCTCGACCGACTCGAACACGACCTCCTCGACGAAGTCGACGTCCGCGACCGCGTCCTCGATCGACGGGGCGGTGCGCAGGTTCGCACGGATCGTCGCCGTCGCGCCGGCGTCGTACAGACCGGCGTCCTCGAACTCCTGCGCCTCCGCGAGCAGGCGCGCGAAGGCGGCCTCGGTGGCGTCGGCGGAGACGTCGGCGATCGTGACGGGCAGGCCCGCGAGCGCGAGCGACTGCGCGATGCCGCCTCCCATGTAGCCGGCACCGATCACGGCGACGCTGCTGATGCTGGTGACCATCGTTGCTTCCTCTCTCGTGGTCCAGTCTGTGGCGGTCACGGCCGGGCGGCCGAATCCGCAGGTCGCGCGGCCGCGGCCTCGTCGAGCACGTCGCGCAGGGCGGCGACGTCGTGGGCGAAGCGCCCGAGGAACACGCCGTCGACGGCGCCCGCGAGGGCGGTGAGCGTGCCCGGGCCGGCGGCCCCGCCGTAGAGCACGCGGCCGTCGACGCCCAGCGCGTCGAGCCGCTCGCGCAGCGCGTGCGCGACCGTCACGACGTGCTCGGCGGGTGCCGGCCGCGGGGCGCCGATCGCCCAGACGGGCTCGTACCCCACGACCACCTCGCGCGGGGCGGGGCCCCGCAGCGCACTCTCGAGCTGCGCCGTCGCGACGTCGGCCGCCTCGGCTGGGGAGACCTGCTCGCACTCCCCCACGCACAGGAGCGGGGTGACGTCCGCCTCGGCGAGGCGCGCGACCTTGGCCCGGACGACGTCGTCGTCCTCGTGGAACGTCGCGCGTCGCTCGGCATGGCCGACGACGGCGAGCGTGCAGCCGAGCTCGGCGAGCAGGGCCGCCGTGACCTCGCCGGTCTGGGCGCCGTGCGCGGCCGGGGCCACGTCCTGCGCGCCCCAGGCGACGCCGGTCCCCCCGAGCAGCCGCGCGGCCGCGGGTAGCAGGGGGAAGGCGGGCAGCACGGCGAGGTCCACGTCGCCCGCAGGGGCGGCGTCGCGGACCGCGGCGAGCCAGCGCTCGGTGTCCGCGGCCCCGAGGTACGCCTTGAGCGAGACGGCGACGAGCGGGCGGCGCGTCATCCGCAGGACCCGGCGGGCTCGGCGACCGCCCCCGTGCCCGCGTCGGCCTCGACCTCGCCGATCGCCGCGACCTTGGGGGCCGACGCCGAGGTGGGATCGAACCGGTAGCCCAGCCACTCGCGCAGCAGGCGGCGGGCGAGCTCGATGCCCACGACGCGCTGGCCGAAGCACAGCACCTGGGCGTCGTTGGACAGCACCGCCCGCTCGACCGAGAACGAGTCGTGGGCGGTGACGGCGCGGACGCCCGGCACCTTGTTGGCGGCGATCGCGACGCCGAGCCCGGTGCCGCACACGAGGAGCGCACGGTCGGCCTTCCCCTCGGCGACGAGGCGCGCGGCCGCCGCGCCCACGTAGGGGTACGGGGTGTGCTCGTCGCCCCCGACGCCGACGTCGGTCACCGACGCCACCCGGTCGTCGGCCTCGAGGTCGGCCTTGAGCAGCTCCTTGTAGTCGAACCCGGCGTCGTCCGAACCGATCGCGAGCCGCAGCGCGGTCGTCTCGTGTGTCGTTCCCTGGGTCGTGGTCATCGTGCCGCCACCTCCACGTCGTCCGTGCTGACGCCGAGCGCGTCCCCGACCTCCGCGAGGAGGAGCGCGAGCGACGTCGCCCCCGGGTCGGCGACCCCGAGGCTCTTGTCCCCCAGCACGCGCGAGCGACCGCGGCGTGCCGTGATGTCCTTGGTGCGGTCCGCGCCGTCCCGGGCGGCGCGGACGGCGGCCCGCCAGGCGTCGGGTGCCGCCGCACCGTTCCCGTGCGCCGCGGCCAGGGCCTCGACGGCGGGGTCGAGGGCGTCGACGAGCGTCTTGTCGCCCGCCCGTGCCCCGCCCACCGCGCAGACCTCGTCGCGCGCGGCGCGCACGCCGTCGGCGACGTGGACGCCCGTCAGCGCCTCGTCGGCGGGCAGCCGGTCGGCGAGGGCGAGCAGGCCGACGCCCCACAGGGCCCCCGACGTCCCGCCCGCGCGGTCGGCCCAGCGGTCCGCGGCGCGCCGCAGGACGGACGGGGCGTCCGCACCGGCGGCGAGCGCCTCGTCGGCGGCCTCGACCGCGGCGTCGACGCCACGGCACATGCCGCGCCCGTGGTCGCCGTCGCCGGCGATCGCGTCGAGCGCGCCGAGCTCGTCCTCCGCGTCGTGCAGCACCTGCTGCGCGCGGTGCAGCGCGCGCACCACGAGGCGGGCCGCCTCGGTGCCCTCGGCCGACGCCGCGACGACGAGCGGCGGCTCCGGCTCGGTGACGACGTCGGGCGCGGCCGCGACCGGCGCCGCGCGCCAGCCCCCGTGCCGGAACGCGGGCGTCGTGGCGGGCGCGAGCCACAGCGGCTCGAGCTCGTCGTCGAGCCACGCCACGGTGAGCGAGCAGCCCGCCATGTCGAGGCTCGTGACGTACTCCCCGACGAGCGGGGCCACCAGCGTCACGCCGCGCTCCGTCAGCAGGTCGTGCACCCGGTCCCAGAGCACGAAGAGCTCCTCGTACTTGACGGTGCCGAGGCCGTTGAGGACGACGGCGGCGCGGCCGTCGGCGTCGTCGGGCCGGTCCGCGAGCACGCGGTCGACGAGCTCGGCGGCCAGGTCCGCGGCGGGCGGCACCGCCTCCTCGCCGATGCCGGGCTCACCGTGGATCCCGAGGCCCCAGCCGGCCGTCCCTTCCGGGAGGCTGAACAGCGGCGCGTCGGCACCGGGCAGCGTGCAGCCGTCGAAGGCGACGCCGAAGGAGCGGGTGCGCTCGTTGGCCAGGCCCGCGAGCCGGTCGACCTCGGCCAGGTCCGCGCCGGACTCCGCCGCCGCGCCCGCGACCTTGAAGACCACGAGGTCGCCCGCGACCCCTCGCCGCTCCTCGGCGCGGTCGGCGGGGGCGGAGGCGACGTCGTCGGTGACGAGGCGCACGGCCACGTCGACGCCCTGCGCCCGCAGCCGGCTCGCCGCGGCGCCGAAGTTGAGGACGTCCCCGGCGTAGTTGCCGAAGGACAGCCAGATGCCCGCCCCGGCGTCCGCGGCCCGGCACACGTCGAGCACCTGGCGCGTGGACGGGGAGGCGAAGACCTCGCCGCACACCGCCGCGTCGGCCACGCCCTCCCCCACGAGCCCGGCGAACGCCGGGTAGTGGCCGGAGCCGCCGCCGACGACGACGGCGACCTTGCCGGGGCGCGTGCCCTCGGCGCGCGCGACGCCGCCGGGCACGCGGCGCAGGACGCCGGGGTGGGCCTTGACGAGGCCGCTGAGCGCCTCGCGGGCGAAGTCCTCGGGACGGTTGTGGACGTACGTCATGGGGGCAGCACCTTTGCTCGTGCGGTGACGGGGGTGGGGCGGCGCGTGGCGCCGGAGGGACCTGCTCAGCGCCCCGCGGAGCGCAGGACGCCGCGGATGTACTCGCGGTTGAGCGCCGCGACGCCGAGGCTGTCCGACCCGTAGTGCTCGCAGACGAACACGCCCTCGAAGCCGAGCTCGAGCGCCTGCCGGATCATCACGCGGTAGTTGACGACGCCCTGCACCAGCGGGGTCGGGTGGGTCGCGTACGCGCCCGTCGCCAGGTCCACGTCGCGCGTGTAGTTCTTGATGTGCCAGAAGTTCGTGTGCGGCAGCACCTTCGCGAACATCGTCGGGATGTCCTCGATCTCGCGGTGCAGCCGCACGAGGTTGCCGAGGTCGGGGTTGAGGCCCACGTTGTCGCGGTCGACGTCCTCGAGGAAGCGCACGGCCAGGTCCGGCGTGCCGATGTAGGTGTCCTCGTACATCTCGAGGCTGACCTGCACCCCCACCTCGGCCGCGTGGTCGGCGAGCTCGCGGATGCGCCGCACGGCCAGGTCCCGGTTCTCGGCGTCGGCGAGGTCGTCGTGGTGCCCCTCGGCCAGCCAGAACCAGAGCGCCTTCTCCTGCGCCGGAGTGAGCGCCTGCATGAAGCCGAAGTTCACGACCTCGGCGCCGAGCGCCGGTGCGCGGTCGATGATCGTGTGCCCGAAGCGCAGGTAGTCCTCCCCGCGGGTGGCGTCGACGACGCTGCGGCGTGTCGTCGACACGGACGGGACGGCGAGGCCGACCTCCTTGAGCACGACGAGCAGCTCGGCGAACCGGGCGTCGGTCATCTCCCCGATCGACAGCCACGCGTCGGTGGGGTCGACGTCCGCGAACCCCAGGTCGGCGACCTGCTGGAGCTGCCCGCGCCAGGACTCGGCGGGGGCGTCGACGTTGGGGGTGCCGTCGGCCGCGGTGGAGCCGAAGGACAGCATGTTGGCGGCGATGGGCCAGGTGTCCGCAGTGCGCAAGGAGATCTCCGTCGATCGTGGAATCGTGTTTCCTATAGGAAACACGGAGGGCTTCGGAGTGTCAACCGGCTCGGTCTTCACCCGCCGCGCGCCGAGCCGGCCCGAGCTCCTGCTTGACGGGCAGCAGCAGCAGCGCCTAACTTGATGGAAAGCGCATTCCGCCATCGCGTCGCAGCCACCGCCGAGACGCATCGACGAAGGAGTCCCGAGTGAGCACCACACCCACGCGCACGCTGCGCATCGCGATGAACGGCGTCACGGGCCGGATGGGCTACCGCCAGCACCTCGTGCGCTCGATCCTGCCGATCCGCGATCAGGGCGGCGTCGAGCTGCCCGACGGCTCGCGCGTGCAGGTGGAGCCCGTCCTCGTGGGCCGCAACGAGTCCAAGCTCGCCGAGCTGGCCGCGCAGCACGGGGTCACGGAGTACACGACCGACCTCGACGGGATCGTCGCCGACCCGGCCACGGACATCGTGTTCGACGCCTCGATGACGTCGCTGCGCGCCAAGACCCTCACCAAGGCGATGCAGGCCGGCAAGCACGTGTACACGGAGAAGCCGACCGCCGAGACGCTGGTCGAGGCCGTCGAGCTCGCCCGCCTGCGCGAGGAGACCGGCGTCACCGCCGGCGTCGTGCACGACAAGCTGTACCTGCCGGGCCTGGTCAAGCTGCGCCGTCTCGTGGACGAGGGCTTCTTCGGCCGCATCCTGTCGCTGCGCGGCGAGTTCGGCTACTGGGTGTTCGAGGGCGAGCACCAGGCCGCCCAGCGCCCGTCGTGGAACTACCGCAAGGAGGACGGCGGCGGCATGACCACGGACATGTTCTGCCACTGGAACTACGTCCTCGAGGGCATCCTCGGCGCGGTCAAGACCGTCAACGCGCAGACCACCACCCACATCCCCACCCGCTGGGACGAGCAGGGCAAGGAGTACGCCGCCACGGCCGACGACGCCGCGTACGGCATCTTCGAGATCGAGACGCCGGGCGGCGACCCGGTCGTGGCGCAGATCAACTCCTCCTGGGCGGTGCGCGTGTACCGCGACGAGCTCGTGGAGTTCCAGATCGACGGCACCCACGGCTCCGCCGTGGCGGGCCTGCGCAAGTGCGTCGCGCAGCAGCGCGCCCACACCCCCAAGCCCGTGTGGAACCCGGACCTGCCCGTCACGGAGCCCTTCCGCGACCAGTGGCTCGAGGTGCCCGCGAACGCCGACCTCGACAACGGCTTCAAGCTGCAGTGGGAGGAGTTCCTGCGCGACGTCGTCGCCGGCCGGCCGCACCGCTTCGACCTGCTGTCCGCCGCGCGCGGCGTGCAGCTCGCCGAGCTGGGGCTGCGGTCGTCGGCCGAGGGCCGCCGCCTCGACGTCCCGGAGATCACGCTGTGACGACGCAGACGCTCAACCCCGCGCTCGCCCCCGAGCTGGCGCCCAGCGGCGTCACCGTGCGCCTCCCGCGGTTCGACGCCGCGGGACGCGCCACCGGCACCGAGGTGCGCGAGCTCAACGCGCCGGGCCCGTGGCACGCCCCGGCCGCGCCGATCACGTCGCGCGTCGCGTTCGCGGCCGCGCACGTCGTGCCGCAGGTCGGCGCGGAGAACGTGCCGGGCGCGCCCGCCGTCGTCGACTGGGACGCGACGCTCGCCTACCGGCACGAGATCTGGCGGTTCGGGCTCGGCGTCGCCGACGCCATGGACACCGCCCAGCGCGGGATGGGCCTGGACTGGGCCGCGACGCAGGAGCTGGTGCGCCGGTCGTCGGCCGAGGCCGCGTCCGTCGGCGCGCGCATCGCGTGCGGCGCGGGCACCGACCAGCTCGACCCCGCGTCGGTCGAGCCCGGCGAGGCGGGCCTCGCCGCGGTGATCGACGCCTACCGCGAGCAGGTGCACGTGGTGCAGGACGCCGGGGCGCAGGTCATCGTCATGGCCTCGCGCGCGCTGGCGAAGGTCGCCCGCTCCCCCGAGGACTACGCCCGCGTCTACGACGCCGTGCTGGCCGAGGCCGACAAGCCCGTCGTCCTGCACTGGCTGGGCACGATGTTCGACCCGGCCCTGGCGGGCTACTGGGGGTCCGACGACGTCACGTCCGCGACCGCCACGTTCCTCGACCTCGTCAAGGCCCACCAGGACCGGGTCGACGGCGTCAAGGTGTCGCTGCTCGACGCACAGCACGAGATCGGCCTGCGCCGGGCGCTGGCCGGTCTCGACGGCTCCCCCGTGCGGCTGTACACCGGCGACGACTTCAACTACCCCGAGCTGATCGCCGGCGACGAGCAGGGGCACTCCGACGCCCTGCTCGGCATCTTCGCCGCGATCTACCCGGCCGCGTCCACGGCCCTCCAGGCGTTCGACGCGGGAGAGGGCGCACGCGGTCACGCGATCCTCGCCTCGACCGAGAAGCTGGGCCGGCACATCTTCGCGGCGCCGACCTACTACTACAAGACGGGCGTGGCGTTCCTGTCGTGGCTGAACGGCTTCCAGTCCGGCTTCCAGCTCGTGGGAGGGCTGCAGTCGGGCCGCTCGCTGGCGCACCTCGTGGAGCTGGCCCGTCTCGCCGACGGCTGCGGCATGCTGCTCGACCCGGCGCTGGCCGCCCGCCGTCTGGACGCCCTGCTGGTGACGAACGGGGTGACCGCATGAGCCTGTCGGGCACGGAGCCCACCGGGGTGCGCCACGCGTCCGACACCGACCTGAGCCGCTGCTCCCTCAACACCGCGACGGTCAAGCACGCCACGCTCGCGGAGGCGGTCGACGCCGCGGCCGCGGCCGGGCTCGGCGCCGTCGGCCTGTGGCGCCACCAGGTGCAGGAGCACGGCGCGGAGAAGGCGGCCCGCATCGTGTCGGACGCCGGCCTGCGCGTCTCGTCCCTGTGCCGCGGCGGGTTCCTCACGGCAGCGGACGCGGCGGGCATCGCCGCCGCGCTCGACGACAACAAGCGCGCCATCGAGGAGACGGCGGGCGTCGGCACCCGCGAGCTGGTGTTCGTCGTCGGCGGCCTGCCCGCCCTCAGCGAGCCCGGTCGGGGCCCGCGGCCCGACGCAGGGCCGGGCGACCGCGACGTCGTCGCCGCCCGCGCCCGCGTGGCCGACCGGATCGCCGAGCTCGCGCCGTTCGCGGCCGAGCACGACGTGCGGATCGTGCTCGAGGCGCTGCACCCGATGTTCGCCGCCGACCGCGCGGTGATCTCCACCCTGGGGCAGGCGCTCGACCTCGCGGCGCCGTTCGCACCGGAGACCGTGGGCGTCGTCGTCGACACGTACCACGTGTGGTGGGACCCGCAGCTGCGCGAGTCGATCGCGCGGGCCGGGGCGGAGGGGCGGATCGCGGGCTACCAGGTCTGCGACTGGAACCTGCCGCTCGCCGCCGACCCGCTCAACTCGCGCGGCCACGTGGGCGACGGGTACGTCGACTTCCCGACGATCTCGCGCTGGGTCGCCGAGGCGGGCTACGCCGGGGACGTCGAGACCGAGATCTTCAACGAGGAGATCTGGGCCGACGACCCCCGCGACACCGCCCGCACGGTCGGCGAGCGGTACGCGCGGCACGTGCTGCCGCACCTGTAGGGCCGACCGCCCTCCAGCACACCGGGCCTTGACACCCCGGTGCGGGTCTGTCGCCGACGCCGGCCCGCCGCACGACGCCCCGTCGCCTCCCCGGGCGGCGGGGCGTCGTCGTGCGCGGGCCCGTGTCGCGCACCGGTCCCGCACCGGTCCCGTACTGATCAGGAACGGAGAAGCGCGGCGGCGAGGTGTCTCCCTAGCCTGGTCCTCAGCGGCGCACGACGGCGCCGCCCCACCGACCGGGAGGAACGTCATGGCCACGTCCGAGGGTCTGAGCGCCGACGAGCGCGCGGCAGTGAAGCAGCGTGCCAAGGAGCTGCGCGAGCAGGAGAAGGCCGGCAAGAACCGTGCCGCGGGCGAGCAGGCGGTGCGCGAGGCGATCGAGCCGCTCGAGGGCACCGACCGGGACATCGCCGAGGGGCTGTACCGGGTCGCCACCGAGGTCGCGCCCCACCTCGTGCCCAAGACGTACTACGGCATGCCCGGCTTCGCGGACGCCGCCGGCAAGATGGTCGTCTTCGTGCAGCCCGCCGCGAAGTTCAAGACCCGCTACGCGACCGTCGGCTTCGACCCCGCGGCGCAGCTCGACGACGGCGACTTCTGGCCGACCGCCTTCGCGGTACTGGCCTGGACCCCCGCGTTCGAGGAGAAGCTCACCGCCCTGGTGCGCAGCGCGGCGGGCTGACGGGGGCGGGTCGTCGTCGGACCCCGGCGACCACTACCTTGCGACGCAAGAGAGTGCTACCTTGTGTCGCATGGTACCGAGCTCCGACGTGGTCCTCACCCAGCTCCGCAAAGGGGTCGTGGAGTACTGCGTCCTGGCCTGCCTGCGATCGGGGCCGGCCTACGGCCTCGAGCTCGCCGAGCGCCTCGGCGCCACGAGCACCCTGCTGACCAGCGAGGGCACGCTGTACCCGCTGCTCTCGCGGCTGCGCCAGCAGGGCTGGGTCACGACGACGCAGGTCGCGTCCCCGATGGGCCCGCCGCGCCGGTACTACGAGCTCACGACCGAGGGGCGGGCGGCGCTCGAGACCTTCACCGCCACCTGGTCCCGGTTCACCGCCGACGTCCGCACGACCCTGGAGCCCTGATGACCGCAGCACCCGCATTCCCCCCGCTCGTCGAGGCGTACCTCGCCGACCTCGAGCACGCGCTGGCGGCGAGCGAGCCGCGCGAGCGCGCCGAGACCCTCGCCGCGGTGCGCGAGCACGCGGCGGAGTCGCTCGCGCTGCACGGGTCGGACGATGCCGGCGCCCGGCGCGTGCTGGACGAGCTGGGCCCGGTGGACGCCATCGCCGCCGCGTCGACCCCGGCCGCGCCCGCGGCCGCCGCCGCGCCGGCGGCCCCCGCCGCCACGCCCGCCGCGGACGTCTGGCTGGTCGTCCTCGCCGTCGCGTCCCTGGCGCTCTTCGTGGTCCCGCTCGTGGCCGCCGCCGCCGTGATCTGGGCGGTCGTCCGGCTCCGCGCCGGCGTCGGCAACCGCCGCGTGCAGACGCTGGCGCTCGCCGTCGGCACGGTCTCGTTCGTCGGCGCCGCGGCCCTCTACGTGTCGCACGTGCTCGCCGGCTGAGGGGCCGCCGCCGCACCGTTTCGACGCGACCGGGCGTTCCCTCCGGCGGAAACCGGTTGCTAGGCTGGGCACAGCACGGCGGGAACCGGTTTCTCACGGTTTCTCGCCGACTGTCCCAGCGACGTGACGGAAGGCGACCATGACCCACTACAGCAACCCGGTCCTCGACGCGGACTGGCCGGACCCCGACGCGGTGCGCGTCGGGGACGACTACTGGCTGATCGCGTCCAGCTTCAACCGCGCCCCCGGGCTGCCCGTGCTGCACTCGCGCGACCTCGTGTCCTGGGAGCACGTGGCGAACGCGCTGCCCGCCGTGCCGCCCGCGGGTCACTACGCGCTCCCCCGCCACGGCTCGGGGGTGTGGGCGCCCAGCCTGCGCCACCACGACGGCCTGTTCTGGATCGTCTACCCCGACCCGGACCACGGGATCTTCGTCCTCACGGCCGCCGACCCGCGCGGCCCGTGGTCGGAGCCCTGGTGCCTGGTGCCGGGCCAGGGCCTCATCGATCCCTGCCCGCTGTGGGACGACGACGGCCGCGCCTACCTCGTGCACGGCTGGGCCAAGAGCCGAGCCGGTGTGAAGAACCGCCTCACGGTGGTCGAGGTGGACCCGGGCCTGCGCCGCGTCGTCGGGCCGGCGCGCACCGTGGTCGACGGCGACGAGCTGCCGGGCTTCCGCACGCTCGAGGGTCCCAAGCTGTACCACCGCGACGGCTGGTACTGGATCTTCGCCCCCGCGGGCGGCGTCGCGACCGGCTGGCAGACGGCGTTCCGCGCGCGGTCGGTGTGGGGCCCGTACGAGCACCGCGTGGTGCTGGCGCAGGGCGACACCCCGGTCAACGGCCCGCACCAGGGCGCCTGGGTGGACACGCCGGACGGCGCCGACTGGTTCCTGCACTTCCAGGACCGCGGCGTCTTCGGCCGCGTGGTGCACCTGCAGCCGATGCGGTGGGACGACGACGGCTGGCCGGTCATGGGCGAGAAGGGCTCCCCGGTGCTCACGCACCCGATGCCGGTGCCGGGCGCCGAGCCCGGAGAGCCGGTGCGCAGCGACGACTTCGCCTCCCCGGGCCTCGCACCGCGCTGGCACTGGCAGGCGAACCCCGCCGAGGGCTGGGCCGTGGCCGACGGCGGCGGCGCGCTGCGCCTGCCCGCGCAGCCCTCGCCCCGGGGCAACCTCCGCGACCAGGGCGCCGTCCTGTGCCAGCAGCTGCCGGGGCAGCCGAGCACGTGGGAGACCCGGGTCGGGCTCGTGGGCGACGCGCCCGGCACCCGGGCGGGCGTCGTCGTCCTCGGCCGCGAGTACGCCTGGGCCGGGCTGGTGCGCACGCCCGGCGGCGTCGAGGTGACGGTGCGGCGCGGCGGCACCTACGGAGACGAGGAGATCCTCGCGCAGGAGCCCGTGGCCGCGGGCGCGACGGGCGTCGTCCTGCGCACCGCCGTCGACGCCGAGGGCCGCGTCACCTGGGCCTGGCGCGACGACGCCCCGCCAGGGGACGACGACGCGGAGTGGCACGAGGCCGCGCCCCCGTGGCAGGCCGTCGTCGGGCACTGGATCGGTGCGGAGGTCGGCCTGTTCGCGAGCGCCCCGCTCGGGGCGGACCTGCGGCCGGGCGACGGCGGCACCTTCGGCCCGGTGCGCGTCACCGTGGCCGGGAAGGACGCCTGATGGCCCGCTCGGGCGGCCCGACGATCGACGAGGTGGCGGCCGCCGCAGGCGTGTCGCGGGCCACCGTCTCGCGGGTGATGAACGGCCGGGCCAGCGTCGCCCGGGACATCGCCGAGCGGGTGCGCGTCGCCGCGAAGGACCTGCGCTACCAGCCCAGCCGGGTGGCGCGCAGCCTGTCCCTGGGTCGCACCAACTCCGTGGCGCTGGTCGTGCCGGACCTCGCCAACCCGATGTTCCAGCAGATCCTGCGCGGCACGATGGCGGCGGCCGCGCCGCACGACTACCGCGTCCTGGTGGCCGACACCGCCGAGAACACGGCCGACGAGGCCGAGGTCGCGCTCGAGGCGCGGCAGCGGTGCGACGCGCTGGTGCTCGCCGCGCCGCGCACGTCCGAGGACGCGCTGCTCGAGCTGCTCCCGCGCCTGGAGCCGGTCGTCGTGGTCAACCGGCACGTGCCCGGCCTCACCGTGCCGAGCGTGCGCGTGGACTACGCGGCCGGCGTGCGCAGCATGGTGGACCACCTGGTCGCGCTCGGGCACCGCGAGCTCGCGTACGTCGCCGGCCCGCGCTCGAGCGCGTCGAACGGGCTGCGCGCCCGCGCCCTCGACGACGCCCGCGAGCGGCACCCGGGGCTGCGCGTCACGACCGTGCCGTGCGGCCCCACCGTGGACGCCGGGTACCGCGCGGCGGACGCGGTGCTGGCCACCGGGGCGACGGGCGTCGTCGCGTTCAACGACCTGGTCGCGTTCGGCCTCCTCGCGCGGCTCAACGAGGCCGGTGTGGCGGTGCCGGGAGACATCTCCATCGGCGGCTTCGACGACATCGAGCTCGCCCGCTACGCGACGCCGTCGCTGACCACGGCCGCCGTGCCGCAGGCCGACCTCGGCCGTCGCGCCTGGGAGCTGCTGCACGCCCGCGTGCTCGGCACCGAACGCACGCGGCTCGGCGCGGAGGGCATCGCCGTGCACGTGACCCCGGGGCTGGTGGTGCGGGGCAGCACCGGGCCGGTACCGCCCGCGCGCCGGCTCGGGGTGACGTCGGCGGACCTCGCGGGGCGCGCGCACGCCCGCGACCACACCGTCCGGGCGCGGTGGCGGCCCGTCGACGACGACTGGGTGCTCGGCGTCGGCGACGACCGCCCCCTCAGCCGCTACTCGCGGGGCGAGGGGATGCCCGGGGTGCACAGCCCGCGGCCGTTCCTGCACCCGGTGCACTCGGCGCAGGGCGTCGCGATGACGACGAAGAGCCCGCTGGACCACCGCCACCACTACGGCGTCTCGATGGCGGTGGCCGACGTGGACGGCACCAGCCACTGGGGCGGGCGCACGTACGTGCGCGACCAGGGACCGACGCTGCTCGCGAACCACGGCCGCCAGGAGGCCGGGCGTACGGAGGTGACGGACGACGGCGCCACCCTGACCCAGCAGGTGCGCTGGCTGGACGAGCGTGGCGGCGTGCAGCTGACCGAGGAGCGGCGGCTCACCGCCGTCGTGCTGCCGGAGGTCGACGCCTGGGCGCTCGGCTGGCACGGCAGCCTGCTCGCCGGCGACGCCGACCTCGAGATCGGCAGCCCGGCGACCAACGGCCGGCCCGGCGCCGGGTACGGCGGCTGGTTCTGGCGGCTCCCGTCCGGCGACGAGGCCTTCGCGCTGAGTCCCGACCGCGGCGGCGACGTGCACGGCTCGCGCAGCCCGTGGGTGGCCGTCGTGCGGCGCACCGGGCCGGCCTGGACCACCCTCGTGCTGGCCCAGGCCTCCGGGGAGCCCGACCCGTGGTTCGCCCGCGTCGGCGACTACGTCGGGCTGGGCCCGGCGCTCGCCTGGGACACGGTCCGCACGGTGCCGGCGGGGTCGTCGCTCGAGGTCGACGTCGTGGCGGCCGTCGTCGACCGGCGCCTCGACATCACCGGGGCCGGCGACGTCGCCGACCTCGCGGTGGGACGGGTGGGCGCCGCCCGGCTGTCCTGAGGGGTGGCGGCCGAGGCCCTCCCGCCTCCTCGGCGGGTGGGCTTCCGCCATCGCTGCCTAGGCTGGCCACGTGACGCCGGCACCATGGACCACGCGCGCCAGGACGGCCTGGAGCCCCTCGCCGGGGCGGCCGACGTGGGGCATCGTGCTGGGCGACGCGGTCCGCGTCGCGGCCCTGGTGAGCCTCCTGGTCGCCGCGGCGACGTCGGACTGGGTCGCGGTCGCGCTGTTCGCCCTCGTCCTGGGCGGATCGATGGTGCCCCGCGCATCCGGCGCCGCCGCGCGGCTCGACGTCGCGTGCGGGACCGCCGTGCTCGCCGCCGCATGGTGCGCCGTGGCCGGTCTCTACGAGCGGGTCGCGGGCCTGGACCTGCTCGTGCACGCCGTCGCGACCGGTGCGCTCGCTGCCCTGGCCCACCAGGTCCTGACCCGGGACGGCCTCGCGACGTCTCCCGTCCGCCCCCGCGCGACGGCAGCCCTGACGACCGTCGGCCTCGGCGCGCTGCTCGCCGTCGTCTGGGAGCTGCTCGAGGCGGTGGGGCACACGTTCGTCGACGACAACATCCACGTGACGTACCCGGACACCGTCGGCGACCTCGCGGCGGCGCTCGTGGGCAGCGCCGTGGCGGCGTGGCTCGTCGCCCGGGCTGCCGCCCGGACTCCGGCACGGGGGCTCCCGTGACGGGGGCGCGGGGTGCCCGGTTCTCGGGACGGCCGCTCCCCACGGTCTCGGTCGTCATCCCTGCCCGCGACGACGCCGCCGCGCTCGAGCGGTGCCTGGCGCTGCTCGCGGCGCAGACCCTCGCCCCGCTCGAGGTCGTCGTGGTGGACAACGCCTCGACGGACGAGACCGCCGACGTCGCCCGACGCGCGGGGGCGGTCGTGGTCCACGAGCCGCGGGTCGGCATCCCCGCCGCCGCGGCGGCGGGGTACGACGCGGCCCGGGGCGAGATCGTGGCGCGCCTCGACGCCGACTCGCAGCCCGCGCCCGGCTGGGTGCGCGCCGTCGCCCAGCACCTGGCCGACGACCCCGCGGCCGACGCCGTGACCGGGACGGGGACGTTCACCGACCTGCGGGGCGGCCGCTGGGCGTGCGCGCTGTACCTCTTCGCGTACTACGCCAGCACCCGGATGGCGCTCGGCCACACGGCCTTGTGGGGCTCCTGCATGGCGTTCCGTCGCAGCACCTGGCGGGCCGTGCGAGACCAGGTCGAACGGGTCGACCCGGAGATCCACGACGACCTGGACCTCGCGTTCGCCCTCGGGCCCCGCCGTCGGATCGTCCGGGACCGCCGGCTCCGCGTCGGCGTGTCCGCCCGGTCGCTGCGGTACGCCCGCCGTCGACGCCTGGTGCGGGCCGTGCGCACCCTGCGGCTGAACTGGGCGGTCGCCCCGCCGTGGGAGCGCTGGCGGGACAGGCTCGGCATCGCCGCCTGACGGCTCCGCCCTCCGCCGCCTCCGATTGATATCGGCGGCTGAACTATTGACGCGGGCGCTCGTCCTCGGCTACGTTGTGAGAAACCGGTTTCTGAGGCGTTTCCGGTCGCAGAGCGCGACGGGCACGGGAAGACCGACACCGACGTCGGCCGCACCACGAGCAGCACGACCAGCAACGACAGGCACCACGGGCACCCCGCCGTCGTCGACGGGCCCCGGCCGCCGCCCCGCTCGTCCCGACCCGAGGGCCACCCGGCCCGAGTCTCACGAGAGGCGCGACGATGCCCTTCAGCGCGGACCATCGACCCACCCCGCACCGCACCCCCTCCCCTCGCTCCCGCCGCCCGCGACCACGGGCCCGCCGTGCCGTGGCGGCCCTCGCCGCCCCGGTCCTGGGCCTGACGTTGCTCGCCCCCGTGGCGCACGCGACGTCGGGCACGGACGCCGAGGCCGCCGGCCGAGCGCTGCTGCACCGCATCGGCGCCCCGCCCACGACCTCCGCGGACGGGCCCGTGTGGTCCCCCACCGCCACGGGCTTCGCGTCCGTGCCGACCGACGAGCTCCCCGACGGCACCACCGGCGGCGCGGGCGGGCGGACCGTCACCGTGCGCGACGCCGCGGCGCTGGCCGAGGCGGCCGCGGCCGAGGAGCCGCTGACGATCCTCGTGCAGGGCACCCTCGACGTGGAGCCGTTCGGCTCGATGATCGACGTGGCGAGCGACAAGACGATCGTCGGCGCGGCGGCGGGCGGCGAGCTCGTCGGCGGCGGGCTGCGGCTGCTGGAGGTCGAGAACGTCATCATCCGCAACCTGACGTTCCGCGACTCGTACGTCGCGGCCGACTGGGACGGCAAGAGCGCGGACAACGACAACGACGGCATCCGCATCGACACGTCGGACCACGTCTGG
Organism: Isoptericola sp. NPDC019571; assembly: GCF_044389385.1. NCBI lineage: Bacteria > Bacillati > Actinomycetota > Actinomycetes > Micrococcales > Promicromonosporaceae > Isoptericola > Isoptericola sp. NPDC019571. Next base: position 493,738 of record NZ_JBIRXZ010000001.1, on the reverse strand, counting down.
GTGGACCACAACGAGTTCGCGCGGCTCGGCGACGGCCAGCTCGACGTCCGCAAGGACTCCACCGCGGTGACGGCGTCGTGGAACTTCTTCCACGACCACAACAAGACCCTCGGCGTCGGGTGGACGGACAACGTGGTGACCACGCTGACGCTGCACCACAACCGGTTCTCGAACGTGCACCAGCGCAACGCCAGCATCGACAACGTGGCGCTCGGCCACCTGTACAACAACTGGCTGTCCGGGGTGAGCTCGTACGGCACGACGTCGCGCGGCGGCTCCCAGCTGCTCGTGGAGTCGAGCGTCTACGAGAACGCCCGCAACCCGCTCATCCTCAGCGGCGACGCCGCCAGGCTCCACCAGCGCGACAACCTGTTCCGCGGGAACTGGGGCGAGAAGCCGGCCGAGACCGGGCCCACGTTCGAGGCGTCCGACCTCTACGACTACGAAGCCGATCCCGTCGAGGACGTCGTGCCGCTGCTGAGCCGGTACGCCGGCACCCGCACCACCCGCGACGACCGGCTCGGCCGGCAGGTCACGGTGGCGCAGGACGGCACCGGCGACTACCTCTCGATCCAGGCCGCCGTGGGCGCGGCGTCGCGGTCGCCCCGGCCGGTCGAGATCGTCGTCGGACCGGGCACGTACCGCGAGGTGCTCACCGTCTGGCCGGGCGCCGAGGGGCTCACGATCCGCGGCGCGACGGGCGATCCCGCCGACGTCGTCGTGACCTACGACAAGCCCGCGAGCGACTGGGCCACCGCGACCGTCCTCGCCGACGGCGTCACCCTGCGCCACCTCACGCTCGAGAACGCCTACGACGCCGAGGCCGGCGGCCCGAGAGAGACCCTCGCCCTGCGCGACGCCGCCGCCGGCACCGTGCTGGACGACGTCCCCCTGGTGGGCGGCGGACTCTCCACCGACGACCCCCGCCACTCCTGACCCTGACCGAGGAGCAACGATGAGACTCACGACCACCCGCACGGCCGCGCTGCTCGGCGCCCCGGTGCTGGCCCTGACCCTGCTCGCCCCCGCCGCGCAGGCGGCGCCCTCCGACGTCGACCCGGCCGCGGCAGGCGCCGCCGTCCTCGAGCGCATCGGCGCGCCCGCGACGTCGACGGCCGACGGGCCCGTCTGGTCGCCCGTGGCGACGGGCTTCGCCTCCACTCCCACCGACGACCTGCCGCACGGCACGACCGGCGGCGCGGGCGGGGGCTCCGTCACCGTCCGCGACGCGGCCGCGCTCGCCGAGGCCGCGGCATCCGACGGACCCCTGACGATCTACGTCAAGGGCACCATCGAGCCGGCCGAGTTCGGCTCGATGATCGACGTGGCGAGCGACAAGACGATCGTCGGGTTCGCGTCCGGCGCCGAGCTGGTGGGCGTCGGGCTGCGGCTCGACCACGTGGAGAACGTCGTCGTGCGCAACCTGCGCTTCCGCGACTCGTACGTGCCGGGCGACTGGGACGGCAAGAGCGCCGACAACGACAACGACGGCATCCGCGTCGACACCTCCAGCCACGTGTGGATCGACCACAACGAGCTGACCCGCCTGGGCGACGGGCTGATCGACGTCCGCAAGGACTCCACGGCGGTCACGCTGTCGTGGAACTACCTGCACGACCACAACAAGACGGTGGGCGTGGGCTGGACCGACAACGTGGTCACCGAGATCACGATGCACCACAACCGGTTCTCGAACACCTACCAGCGCAACGCGAGCATCGACAACGTCGCCGCCGGCCACCTCTACAACAACTGGTTCGACGGGCAGGCGCAGTACGGCACCATGTCGCGCGGCGCGTCGCAGCTCGTCGTCGAGTCGAGCGTGTACTCGAACGGCGAGGACGCGATCGTCGCCAAGGACCCGGCGTCGAAGGTCGACTCGCGCGACAACCGGTTCACGACCGTCCGTGGGCGCAAGGACGACACCGGCCCGACGTTCGACCCGGCCGCGCGGTACGCGTACACGCCGGACGCCGTCGCCGACGTCACGCGCATCGTCACGGACGGCGCGGGCACCCTCGGCGCGCCGGAGAAGGTCCGCCGCACGGTCACGGTGGCGCTCGACGGCACCGGCGACTATGCGTCGATCGGTGCCGCGGTGGGCGCGGCGTCGCGGTCGCCGCACCCGGTGGACGTCGTCGTCGAGCCGGGCGTCTACCGCGAGGTCGTGCGGGTCTGGCCCGGCGCCGACGGGATCACGATCCGCGGCGCCACCGGCGACCCGGAGGACGTGGTGCTCACCTACGACCTCGCCGCCGGCCAGGCCAAGTTCTACGGCGGCACGTTCGGGCACACCGGCTCGCCGGTGCTGTCCGTGCTGGCCGACGACGTCACGCTGCGCGACCTCACCGTCGAGAACGCCTACGACGAGGCCGCGAACGGCGGCAGCCAGGCGCTCGCGCTGCGGACGTCGGGCGACCGCACCGTGCTCGACGGCGTGCGGCTGCTCGGCAACCAGGACACCTACCTGGCCGACCCGGGCTCCGGCGCCACGGCGGCGCGCACCTGGGTCACCGGCTCGTACATCGAGGGCGACGTCGACTTCGTCTACGGCGGCGGCACCCTCGTCGTCGAGGACTCGGAGATCCGCTCGCTCGACCGCGGGTCCGCGACGAACAACGGGTACGTGGCCGCACCGGCGACCGTGCCGGGCGGCAGGGGCTTCCTGTTCACCGGCACCCGGTTCACGTCGGACGCCGCGGCGGGCACCGTGTTCCTCGGCCGCCCGTGGCACCCCAGCAGCAACCCGCTCGTCGACCCGTCGGTCGTCGTCCGCGACTCGTGGCTGGGCGCGCACGTCGGCACGCCCGCCTGGTCGGACATGAGCGGCTGGTCGTGGCGCGACGACTTCATGCGGGAGTACCGCAACGCCGGTCCGGGCGCCGCGCCCGCCGGCGGGGCCGTCGACGGACGGCCGCAGCTCACGGCCGACGAGGCCGCCGCGCACACCCGCGAGGCGTACCTGTCCGGCGACGACGGCTGGGCGCCCTGGCGCTGACCTGACGCGTGGTGAGCGCGGTCAGCGGGCGTGGGCCGCGCTCACCACGACGTTCGTCACAGCGCGCGCGGGGGCGGCCTCGGGGCAGTAGTGTCGACGACGGTTCAGGCCGCCCCAGCGGCCCTCGGAAGGCACCCATCCCCCGTGGCCACAGGAGGCTGCTGCATGGTTCCGGACGTGCGCCGGTGACGCCCGTCGAGGCCGTCCCCGTCGGGCAGCTCGACGTGGTCGGGTCGTGGACCGTGCGCTCCGTCGACGACCTCGCCGAGGTGCGCGCGGAGTTCGAGGACCGGCTGCCCTGCGACTGCCCCGCGGCCATGGCACCCAGCTCCGGCGACCTCGGCGCGCTCTCCGGGCGCCAGCGCATGGTGCTGGTGGCGAGCGAGCTCGTCGCGAACGCCCTGGAGCACGCGCGGCCGCCGGTCGTCGCCCGGCTCCTGTGCGACGGGCACGTCGCCGTGGTCGACGTCGTCGACCGCAGCCCCGACGCGCCGCCCGTCGTCCCGCACGACCGCGAGCCGGGCGAGGGGGGCCACGGCCTGCGCCTGGCCGAGACGATCGCCGACCGCGTCGGCTGGTACTGCACGGACCGCGGCGAGAAGCACGTGTGGGCCCGGTTCACGACCTCGGACCGGGCGCCCGTCGCCGCGCCCGCGGGCCCGGCGCCGCACCACCTGGCGAGCCATGGCCCGTCGGCGGGCGCGGCGTCGGACGGGGCCTACCGCGGCGCGTAGCGCTCGGGCGTGAACGCCGCGGCGACGAGCGCGCGCAGGTCCTCCAGGCCGCCGTCCACGAGACCGCGGGCGCGGGCCTGCACCAGCAGGTTCCCGATGGCGGTGGCCTCGACGGGCCCGGCCACCACGGGCAGCCCCGAGCGGTCCGCCGTCGCCTGGCACAGGAGCGTGTTCTGCGCGCCGCCACCGACCACGTGGATGGTCGACACGGTGCGCCCCGCGAGCCTCGCCGCCGTCGTGACGGCGTCCGCGAACGCCTGCGCCAGGCTCTCGACGATGCTGCGCACGTACTCCCCGCGCGTGGCGGGCACCGGTTGGTCGTGCTCGCGGCACCAGTCGGCGATGCGGCCGGGGACGTCGCCCGGCGGCAGGAAGCGCGGGTCGTCGACGTCGAAGACCGCCACCGGCGCGGTGACGTGCGCCGCCTCGGCCAGCAGCTCCTGCAGCGTGCTGGAGCGCTGGGCCGCGGTGGACTCGCGCTCCCAGGTGCGGATCGACTCGCTGAGCAGCCACAGCCCCATGACGTTGTGCAGGAAGCGCGTGCGGCCGTCGACGCCGCCCTCGTTGGTGAAGCCGGCGAGGCGGGCGTCCTCGGAGAGCACCGGCGCGTCGAGCTCGAGGCCGACCAGCCCCCAGGTGCCGCACGAGACGTAGGCGACGTCCCGGTCGGTGGCGGGGACGGCGACGACGGCGGAGGCCGTGTCGTGCGAGCCGACGGCCGTGACCTCGAGCGCCCGGCCGACCAGCTGCGCGACGTCGGGGCGCAGGGCCCCCAGCGACGCCCCCGGGTCGACGAGGGGCGGCAGGATCCCGGCCGGGATCCCGACGAGGTCGGCGAGACCCGTGTCCCACTCCCCCGTGCGCGCGTCGAGCAGACCGGTCGTGGAGGCGTTGGTGCGCTCCGCGACCTCGGCCCCGGTGAGCCAGTGGGCGAGCAGGTCGGGCACCAGCAGCAGCCGGTCGGCGAGGTCGAGCAGCGGCCCCTCCGTGGCGAGCTGGAACACCGTGTTGAACGGCAGGTGCTGCAGCCCGTTGCGCGCGTACAGCGCCGCGGCGTCCACGCGTGCGTGCACGCGCTCCACGCCGTCCGCCGTGCGCGCGTCCCGGTAGTGGTACGGCATGCCGAGCAGCCGGCCGCCGCGCAGCAGGCCGTAGTCCACGGCCCACGAGTCGATCCCGACGCCGAGGATCTCCCCCGGCGCCTCGCGCTCGGCCACGGCCAGGCCGTCGAGCACCTGGCGGTACAGCTCCAGCAGGTTCCAGTGCAGGCCGTCGGGCGTACGGACCGGGTCGTTGGGGAACCTGGCGACGTGCTGCAGCCGCAGCCCTTCGCGCCCGCCCAGGTGCCCCAGGATGACGCGCCCGCTGGTGGCGCCCAGGTCGACGGCGGCGAGGGTGCCCGCCGCCGTCGAGGGGGTCGTGCCCGTCACCGCAGGAACGCCTGAGCCACGCCGGCGTCGACGGGCACGTGCAGGCCGGTGGTGTGCGAGAAGTCGGACGTGCACAGCGCGTAGACGGCGTTGGCGACGTGCTCGGGCAGCACCTCGCGCTTGAGCAGCGTGCGCTGGGCGTAGAACCTGCCCAGGTCCTGCTCCTCGATGCCGTACGTCTTGGCGCGGTTGGCGCCCCACCCGGAGGCGAAGATGCCCGAGCCACGCACGACGCCGTCCGGGTTGATGCCGTTGACCTTGATGCCGTGCTCGCCGAGCTCGGCGGCCAGCAGGCGCACCTGGTGCGCCTGGTCGGCCTTGGTGGCCGAGTACGCGATGTTGTTCGGGCCCGCGAACACGGAGTTCTTCGACGAGATGTAGACGATGTCGCCGCCGAGCTTCTGGTCCACGAGGATGCGCGCGGCGTTCTTGGCCACGAGGAACGAGCCCTTGGCCATGACGTCGTGCTGCAGGTCCCAGTCCGCCTCGGTGGTGTCGAACAGCGACTTGCTCAGCGACAGGCCGGCGTTGTTCACGACGATGTCGACGCCGCCGAAGGCGAGGACGGCCTCGGCGAGCGCGGCCTGCACGGCGGCCTCGTCGGCGACGTTCGCCGCCAGCCCGACGGCGACGTCCGTCGAGCCCAGCTCGGCCGCGGCGGCCTGCGCCTTGGCGAGGTCCAGGTCGGCGACGACGACGCACGCACCCTCCGCCGCGAGGCGGGTCGCGATGGCCTTGCCGATGCCGGATGCCGCGCCGGTCACGAACGCGATGCGGGTCGCGAGCGGCTTCGGCTTCGGCTTGCGCTGGAGCTTCGCCTCCTCGAGGGCCCAGTACTCGATGCGGAACTTCTCCGACTCGTCGATCGGGGCGTACGTGGACAGGGCCTCCGCGCCGCGCATCACGTTGACGGCGTTGACGTAGAACTCCCCCGCCACGCGCGCGGTCTGCTTGTCCGCGCCGTACGAGAACATGCCCACGCCGGGCACGAGGACGATCGCCGGGTCCGCGCCGCGCATGGCGGGCGGCTCCTCGCCGCGGGCACGGGCCTCGGCGGCGCCGCGCTCGTAGTACGCGGTGTAGTCGGCGCGGTACGCCTCGTGCAGCTCGGGCAGGCGCTCCACGATCTCCTCGACGGTCGCGGTGGCCGGCAGGTCGACGACCAGCGGCTTCACCTTGGTGCGCAGGAAGTGGTCGGGGCAGCTGGTGCCGAGCTCCGCGAGGCGCGCGTGCTCGGCGCTCGCCAGGAAGTCGAGGACGACGTCCGCGTCCGTGTAGTGGCCCACCTGCGGCTTGTCGAGGGAGGCGACGGCGCGCAGGTGCGGGGCGAGCGCGGCGGCCTTGGCGCGGCGCTCGGCGTCGGGCAGCGCCCCGTAGCCGTCGAGGGCCGGGCCGAAGGGCTCCGGCGCACCGTGCTCGGCGATGTACGCGGCGGCGGTCTCGATGATCCACAGCGAGTTCGCCTCGGACTCCTCGGCCGTCTCGCCCCAGGCCGTGATGCCGTGCCCGCCGAGCACCGTGCCGATCGCGTCCGGGTGGGCGGCCTTGATCTCCGCGATGTCGAGGCCGAGCTGGAAGCCGGGGCGGCGCCACGGCACCCACACGACCTTGCCGCCGAAGATCTTCTGCGTCAGCTCCGGGCCGTCGACGGCGGTCGCGATCGCGATGCCGGCGTCCGGGTGCAGGTGGTCCACGTGCGCGGCGTCGACCAGGCCGTGCATGGCCGTGTCGATGCTGGGGGCGGCGCCGCCCTTGCCGTGCAGGCAGTAGTCGAACGCGGCGACCATCTCGTCCTCGCGCTCCACGCCCGGGTACACCTCGGTGAGGGCGCGCAGGCGGTCCAGCCGCAGGACGGCGAGGCCCTTCGCGGTGAGGGTGCCGAGATCGCCGCCGGAGCCCTTGACCCACAGCAGCTCGACGTCCTGCCCGGTGACCGGGTCCTTCTCGATCCCCTTGGCGGACGTGTTGCCGCCGGCGTAGTTCGTGTTGCGCGGGTCGGCGCCCAGGCGGTTCGACCGCGCGACGAGGGCCTCCACGGTCGGGTTGACGGTCTGCTTCGTCATCGGTGCTCCGGTGGTCGGTCCGTCGGCCGACGGACGGGGGTGGGTGCGGTGAGGGGTACGGGGGTCAGCGCTCGTGCGCGGTGCCGACGAGGGCGTCCGTCGTGAGCCAGGCGGCGATCCGCGCGAGGCTGCGCGCGAAGCCGGGCTCGGCGGGCCGGTTGAGGTGTCCGTGGGTGGTGCCGTCCTCGCGGGTCACGAAGACGTCCACCCCGGCGGCCGCGAGCTCCGCGGCGTAGGCCTCGCCGCCCGAGCGCAGGGCGTCGAGGTCGGAGTTGACGATCAGCGTGGGCGGCAGGCCGCGCAGGTCCTGGCCGCCGGGGAAGGCGTAGGGCGACGTCGCCGGGCCGTCGTGGCCCAGGTAGTTGCCGTTCATCGCGCGCACGGCGGCCGGCGGGAAGTCCTTCTCCGGCGGCAGCCCCGCGATCTTGGCGGCCAGCTCGGCGCTGGGCGAGGGCAGCTCCTGGTGCGTCACCGGGTAGGCGAGCACGACGCTGCGCGGGGTCACGCCGTCGGGCCCGACGGCGCCGCTGAGGGTGCCGAGCGGCGCCGCGCCGTCCCGCAGCCGCAGCGACGCCCCCGCGGCGAGGTCGCCGCCGGCGCTCGCGCCGCCCAGAGACCACCGTCCCGCGGGGACGCCGAGGTCGGCGGCGCCGCCCCCGGCGGCCCACGCGAAGGCGAAGGCGACCTCCTCGGACGGCACCGGGAAGCGGACGCCGTCCGTCCCGGGCGTCGCGCCCGCGGCGCGGTAGTCGAGCGCGGGTACCAGGCGGTACTCCACGCTCACGACGGCGACCCCCGCCGCGGCGAGGCCGCGCGCGACGCCGTCGGCCTCGGGCATGTCGAGGTCGCCGTGCGCGAACGCGCCGCCGTGCGCCCACACCAGGCCCGCGACGGGCGTGCCCGCCGGCCGGTAGACCCGCACCCGCAGGTCGCCGTGCGGCCCCGCGAGCACGCGGTCGGCGACCGCGGCGTCCGGGTCCGCCGGGACGGGCGGCGCGGTGTCCGCCGTCGTGCCCGCCGTCGTCGTCATGCTCAGGCGCCCCAGCCGGCCTGCTGGCCGCCGACACGCTCGGCCGCGATCTGCGCCAGGTAGCCGGACGCCGCGAACGCCTTCATGGGCTCGGGGTCGAGGCCCTGCTCGGCGCGCAGGTCGGCGAGGAGGCCGCGCACGTCCGTGTTGTAGGCGTCCATGAGCGCGCCGTTGGCGCCGAGCACGTCGCCGGAGCGCTGCGCGGCGTCGAGGGCCTCGGCGTCGACGAGCAGCGCCTTGGCCGTGGCCTCCTGGACGTTCATCACGGAGCGGATCTGGCCGGGGATCTTCTCCTCGATGTTGTGGCACTGGTCGAGCATGAAGTTCACCCCCGACTCCGGGCGCAGCGCGTCCGCCTGCACGATCTCGTGCATGATCCGGAAGAGCTGGAACGGGTCCGCGGCGCCGGCCATGAGGTCGTCGTCCGCGTAGAAGCGCGAGTTGAAGTCGAAGGCGCCGAGGCGGCCCTGGCGCAGCAGCTGGGCCACGATGAACTCGATGTTGGTGCCGGGCGCGTGGTGGCCCGTGTCGAGCACGACGTTCGCCTTGTCGCCGAGGGCGAGGCAGTGCAGCAGGGAGGTGCCCCAGTCCGGCACGTCGGTGTGGTAGAACGCCGGCTCGAAGAACTTGTACTCGAGCACCATGCGGTGGTCGTCGTCGAGCGCGGCGTAGATCTCCGCGAGCGACTCGGCGAGCCGGTCCTGGCGGGCGCGGATCGAGTCCTGGCCCGGGTAGTTGGTGCCGTCCGGCAGCCAGACCTTCAGCTCCTTCGACCCCGTGGCGCGCATGACGTCGATGCACTGCACGTGGTGGGCGATCGCCTTGCGGCGCACGGCCGGGTCGGAGTGCGTGAGGGAGCCGAGCTTGTAGTCGTCGTCCTGGAACAGGTTCGAGTTGATCATCCCGATGGTCACGCCGTGCTCCTTGGCGTGCCGGGCCAGGTCGGAGAAGTCGTCGACCAGGTCCCACGGGACGTGCAGCGACACGCGCGGCGCGATGCCCGTGTAGCGGTGCACCTGGGCGGCGTCCGCGATCTTCTCGTACGGGTCGCGGGGGGTCCCGGGCGTGCCGAAGACCTTGAACCGGGTACCCGAGTTGCCGAACGCCCACGAGGGCAGCTCGATGGTCTGCTCGCCGAGGGCCTTGCGCAGCCGTGCGTCGAGCACGGGCGTCGTCGCCGTCATGTCTCCTCCTCGTCCGCGCTCCCTCGCGCGGTGCTGGTGCGGCCGGCGGGGCGACCGCGCTTTGAATCGTTTCATACCCTAGGTGGGGTGCGAGGCGGCGTCAACTGTCTGCGCACGTTCGAACCCTCGCCCGCCGACGTGTCAGGGCCAGGAGCACGTCTACGTGAACATAGCCCTCACAACTCGCGAGCACTGGGAGCTGTCAGGGCCAAGAGCGCGTGTACCCGCGCGTGGTCCTGACAGGGCGCGGGCGGTCAGTCGACGCGGCGCGCGGCGTCGAGCTGGGACTCCAGGTGGAAGACCTCCTCGAGCTGGACGAAGCCCTCGTCGGGGCGCCCCTCGGCGGGCTCGAAGAAGTCCTTCATGGCGGCCTGCCAGCGCTCGTTCACCTCGCGGGCGGCCATGTCGCGCTGGGCTCGCTCGTAGTCATCGGTGCGCAGGACGCCGACGAGCAGGCCGTCGGCGCCGAGGAACAGGCGGTAGTCGTGCCAGCCGGTCTCTGCCAGCGCCTCGAGCATCTCGGGCCAGACGGCGGCGTGCGCTGCCTTGTACTCGTCGAGGCGGTCGCGTCGTACGCGGGACACGAAACAGACGTGCGTCGTTGCGCCGTCGTCGGTGAAACGGTTCATAGCATGAAACCTAGCAACACGCGACGGCGCCGGGCAGCAACCAGGCCGGCACCCAGGTACCTCTACGCTGGAGCCCAGGCGCGACGACGCGCCCGAACCCGAGGAGCAGCCCATGACGACGACCGCCCCCCGCCGCCGCGCGTCGATCAGCGACGTCGCGCGCCAGGCCAAGGTGTCGGTCGGCACGGTCTCGAACGTGCTCAACCGTCCGGACCGCGTCTCCCCGGCCACGCGCGAGCGGGTGCTCGCCGCCATCGACGACCTCGCGTTCGTGCCCAACGGGTCCGCGCGCCAGCTCCGCGCCGGCACCATCACCACGGCGGGCGCCATCGTGCTCGACGTCTCCAACCCGTTCTTCACCGACGTGGCGCGCGGCATCGAGGACCGCCTCGAGGAGGCGGACTACACCCTCATGCTCGCCAGCTCCGACGAGAAGCCGGAGCGCGAGGCCCGCTACCTGCGCCTCTTCGAGGAGCACGGCGTGCAGGGCGTCATGGTCGTGCCGGCCACGCAGGACCTCGAGCACCTCGAGACCCTCCGCGCCCGGGGGCTGCGGGTGGTGCTGCTCGACCGCCCGTCGCCGGTCGACACGCTGTCGTCCGTGGCCGTCGACGACCGCGCGGGCGCCGCCGCCGCCGCACGCCACCTCGTCGACCTCGGGCACGAGCGGATCGCCTTCCTCAACGGCCCGCACACCATCCGCCAGTGCGCCGACCGCAGCGCCGGCCTGCACGACGCGCTCGTGGAGCTCGGCCTCGACCCCGTCGAGGCGCTGGTCGAGATCACGATCTCCACCCTCAACGCCGACGGCGGCCAGACCGGCACCGAGCAGGTGCTCGCGCTCGCCGAGCGCCCGACGGCCACGATGTGCGTCAACGACCTCACCGCCCTCGGCGCCCTGCGCACGCTCCGCGCCGCCGACGTCCCCGTGCCGTCCGGCATGGCGGTCGTGGGGTACGACGACGTCACCTTCGCGGGCGAGCTGGCCACGCCGCTGACGTCGGTGCGCCAGCCGACGCACCAGCTCGGCCACCGCGCGGCGGACCTGCTGCTGGACCCGGACGACGTCGTCGAGCAGGTGACGTTCCAGCCCGAGCTCGTCGTCCGCGAGTCCACGACCGGCGTCGGCTGAGCCGCAGCGCCCGCCTGCCGACCGCGACCCCGCGCTCCGCGCGCGCCGGCCCACCGAGACCAGTGGGTGCCGGCCATCCGGGCTCAGAGCACCTCAAAGCGGGCCAAAAAGGCTTATCGTCATAATCCAGGTTATCGGTTATGGACTAGTGCGCGTTGCATCTGATGCAAGAACTCGCACCTAGGTGCGATGACAGCGTCGCTGCGGGTCAGCAGCACAGTCCGTCGCCTTGGGCGCGCTAACGCCGTCGACTCGCGCCGCCTCGCCGCAGGTCGCCCTACGTTTCGTGCATCAGATGCACGATTCCTCGAAAGGGCGGTTCCGTGCTCGTGAGCACGCACCTCTAGCGCGGGCCTGTGGCGTCCGCGCCCGGGTGACCCTGCCGTCTTGCTCCGGCCTCCGCAGGCCCCGCCGCCTGCAGGGCGCTCAGGATCGGCTGCCCCCAACCCGTGGCGCCGCACCGGTTGCCCCCGACACTCAACCGCTCTACCTTGCATCACACAGGGGGCATTCAGCCAGCTCAAAGGAGATCGGCAGATGACATCTCGGCGCGCGCTACGATCGGCCCTCGTAAGCACCGCACTAGTTGCAACTTTGGCAGCAGGGAGTTCACTCGCCACCGCACAAACGGCGACCGCATCGGCAAGGTGGTCGGGGTGTGAGTTCGAACACCCTTGGGCCAGTTGGACTGTTGGTGGCGACACCCCTGCAGCCCTGGATGATGAGTGGAGCGAGATATTCCGCTATGCGGCCAGTGCATGGGATGGGCCAACGACTATCGACCTAGAAGAAGCCATCAACTTCGGGCCTGCGATGATCGTGGCCGAGGTGATGGACTACGGCGACACCGACCGGTCCGGGCGGGCGCCAGATTTCCAGAATTGCGATATGCTCACCTTCTTTCATGACCGAATGCAGTTCATCGAGATGAACTCCTCTGAATTCTCGACCGCATCACTCACGATGAAGCGGAGCACTGCTGCCCACGAACTAGGCCATGTAATCGGGTTGGCGCACCCGACTGATCAGACAGAGGATATCTGGGAATCAGGCTGCGAAAATGTGATGCTTATGAATCACTATTGGAAGCCGAGGCAAGAGTGCAGCCGCACCTCTCCGCAGACGCCCGAACGAGAGGCAATTAATCAGTTGTACTCGAACAACGTGATCCCCTCTGCTCAAACGCGGAACCAACTCGCCACCCCCGCACCCGCGCCGGGTTCGCGGCCAATTGTGCTGGACTACACCGACAGCTTCGACACCCTCGACGAGGTGAGCAGTGAAGCTAAGGTCTCCGTGGTCGTTAAGCCGACGGGTGCGTCGCGCGTCGAACGCATCGGCAACGTGTCATTTACCGTAACTCAAGCCAGAGTGACAGAGTCGATCGTTGGCGAGGTGGAGCCTGGAGAGATCATCGAAATTCGTCAAGATGGAGACATTTCCCAGTACGCAGTCAATGCAGCCGAACTCTTGAAGTCGGACGCGACGTACCTCACCTATCTTCGAGAGTGGACGGCACCGGGGGGCGCCGCAAGCGATCAGTACATGATCGTTGGAGGTCAGGCAGCCTGGCGCATGGACGGAGAAATTGGACGGCTCGCTTCTGGTGGCTCGAAACTCCCTGCGACGGTGACCATCGCGGACCAGGCTGGTGACCGCGCGGTGCGATCGGCCAACTAGGCCCGGCATCGGAGGTTCGTGTCAGCCCTCCATGCTGCTGACACAAACCTTCGATTCTGAACGCGCACATTCATCGGTCTCGGACTGCTCGCAACGTAGGCTCACCCCATTCACCTCTACCCGAATTATGGCGTCGCCTGGCGGGTAGTCGACGGGCACACGGACCGTTCCACTCGCTGCCCCTAGATTGTCAGGGTCGAGCAAACCGATAATCTGATGGCCTCCACCGTCGAATGGCCACAACTGAACTTCGTATTCTGCTGATTGAGGCAAGTTCTGAGAACAGCCGTCACCGTCGACGAGTCCAGGTACCGTGATCTCAAGTTCGTCACCTGCCGTGACACGGCTGGGAGTCAATTTCGGATCAGTAGGAGTGCAGGGCCCCGATCCCGGTAAAGAGCACGACGTCACCGAGGTCGCGATTAGGCCTCCGACCAGCAGCAGGAATACGATGCGCCGATTTCTCTGATTGGGCATCCTTGTCCTCTCACATATTTCGGGAGTTCATCTAGCTTGAGGGTAAGCCAGGCCACGCAATGCTGGCGGGTGGGGCCAGATCTGCCGCCAAGGAGAGGCGGTGAGGTCCAGCTCCCTGCGTGCGTAAAGGATAGTGGTGCCAGACGTCCGCGACCCGGGTCGTGGCGCACCGCTCCCCAACCCCGAGCCTCGTCCACCACGCTCGTACATCGTCCCATGCGCTTCACGCAGACCCCAGCTCGCCGCCTATGTCGTGGGGCATGTCCTCGTGCCTGGTGGTGCTGCTGGACATGTAGAGGTCTTCCCTGCCGCCGCCCTCGTCGTCTCCGGCCCCCGCCGAACTCGCGCCTCTCGAGCACGCACCTTTACCAGTTGACTGGTGCGAGTTCGAAAGTGGTCAGTTGCCCGTGGGAGGGACGACCTGCGCCAGCGAGCCGTGAATCTGGTCGATCGCCCCTGCCGGGTAGAGCGGCACCGCCAGCTCGCCATCATCGAACGGGCGCCAGACGACAGGAACGACCGAGCCGTCCGACTCGGTGAGCGTTCCGCCGTCGGCGGCTGGCGGTGGGTCCAACTGGCCGGAGTAAAGAGCGACGACCTCATGGCCGAGCTCGCCGTCGTACCGAAAGATGTTCTCGACCATGCCCAGGTAGGTGAGGTCGAGGATGCGCGCTCCGAGCTCCTCGTCCACCTCACGGATGATCGCTTCCCGATGTGTCTCCCCCAGTTCGACACTGCCGCCGATCAGGCGGTGGTAGCCCGCGGGGTTCTCGCTGGTCGGAACGTTGTAGCTGACGAGGTGGCGGGAGCCGTCGAAACTCGGCGCGACGAGCATGGCCTTCACCCGGATATAGGAGCGATCAACCGACATGGCCTCCATCATGCCGGGTTCGCCGCGCTCTAAACGCCCAGCCTCGAAGCGTCAGAACCGACCGACTCTGAGGTCCTAGCCCGGGGAACTCGCACCACACGAGCACGCGCCTCTACCAGTCAATGAGTACGAGTTGCATCTGACCCAAGAGCTCGCACCTGGAGTCACCTAGACGCTTCCGGGCGACAGGGAGGTTCGGCGATCTTGTCGCGTAGCGCGCCCCGACAGGACGAGCCGGGAACCGACCGGTTTGGGACTTGCCCGGCATGGCGATCACGTTCGGGTACGCGCGGGTCTCGACCGCGACTCAGGTCCTCGACGCGCAGCTCGACGCACTGCGCGTTGCCGGCGTTGACGGACGGCATGTACGGGTCGAGATGGCGTCTGGCCGCCGCCAGGACCGGCCGGTGCTCGCTGGGCTGTTGGCGGAGCTGGGGGACGGGGACACCCTGGTCGTGGCGAAACTGGACCGCCTCGGGCGGTCGATGCCGCACCTGGTCGGTCTCGTCGACGAGCTCGAACGTCGTGGCGTCGGTCTGCGGTCCCTGTCCGAGCAGATCGATACCGCGAGCCCGGCGGGCCGGTTCATGGTCCACATGCTTGCCGCGCTCGCGCAGATGGAGGCCGATCTCATCCGGGAACGCACCAATGAAGGACTAGCTGCCGCGCGTGCTCGTGGCAGGATCGGCGGCCGTCCGTCGGTCATGAGCCCCGACCGCACGTCCTCGGCCCGAGAGCTGCTGGCGGGAGGGAAGTCAGTAGTCGCGGTCGCAGCGGTGCTGGGGGTGTCGACTTCAACCGTGCGACGGCATGCTGTCGTCAGCATCGGAGCGGGCGGCGAGACTGGTTAGCACGAGTTGCAGCGCGTTGCGACGAGGCGCTGTCTGTCCTACTGCTGCGAGCCGGCCCCCCACCGGTCGGAGTCGCGGATCCGCTTGATGTTTAGTGTTTCGAGGTAGCGACCGGGGTGGTCGTGGTCGGGGCCTTCTTCAAGGTCGTGGACGAGGTATGCCACGGAGGTCTCGAAGTCGGTGACCTCGCGCCCGGCGGGGATCGGAATCGTTCCATGCCCTCCGTCGATCCGGCAGAGCTCTACCCGGTCGATCAGTGCGTTGTTCCAGAAGAAGTCCACCCAGAACGGCCGGACGCTGGGGTTGACAAAGCCTTCGGCCCAGTCGAAATGGAGCTCGTTGCGCTCCTCTCGGCTGTAGACGTTCATGCCCCACGACATGGTGAGGTTGGGCTCCTCGCGGCAGACCGCGTGGCTGTGGTGCTCATCGCTGATGTTGCTGAACGCGCCGCTGGGGCCGCTACCGAAGTCCCACCGGTAGTGGAACGACGGTCCGGCGATCCTGATCCTGTACCAGGCGTCAGCCGTGCGGTCAGCGATGAGTTCGTGCTGGATCTTGAACAAGTCCACCGCAGCCTCCTGCATGAGAGTTTCACCCTGACGGTAGGACGAGCGACTGACAGCCGTGCACTGTCGCCGGCCGTGGCGTCAAGCGTGGCTCCGTCTACCACCGCCAGCCTGCTGCACAGACGTGAGGCCAGGCGAGCGCGTCGCGCGGCGATGGGTCGCCGCGTCCACACTCAGGACTGCCACGTCTTAGCATCCTTACTCGACTTTATCTGATTCCAATAAAGCGTGGTAAGGATGCTAATTTGGTGCGATGGACCCGGTGGCAAACCCCTACACGCCGAACGCGGGCGCGCGCCCTGATGCGCTCGTCGGACGCGACGACCAGCTTGAGACGTTCGACGTCCTGCTGCGCCGCATCGCCCGCGGGCGGTCTGAGCAGTCGATGATCATCACGGGCCTTCGAGGCGTTGGAAAGACGGTCCTACTCGGGAAGTTCCGCGAGAAGGCCCAGGCGCAGGACTGGAGCGTGCTCGACTACGAGGTCGTGAAGCACGACGACCAAGCTTTCCGGATGGACGTCGCGCTCAGGCTGCGCACCGCACTCCTCGAACTCGCGCCTCGAGTCCGGTGGACGGACCGGTTCCGACGGGCAGCCGCCGCGCTGTCGTCGTTCACGGTCAGTGTCGATGCGACAGGCCAGTTCCAAGCAGGCCTTAATGTCGACGCCATCGAAGGTCTCGGCGATCACGGTGACCTGTCGATGGACCTGACTGACGTCTTGGTCGAGCTCGGCGAAGCGGCAAAGGACAAGGGAAGTGGCGTCGTCCTGCTGCTTGACGAGGTCCAGTTCCTCAGCCGGGCCCAACTCGAGGCACTGATCATTGCCCTGCACAAGACCGTTCAGCGACGGCTGCCGATCACCCTCGTCGGGGCCGGCCTGCCGCAGATCGCAGAGCTGGCGGGGGACGCCAAGTCGTACGCCGAGCGACTCTTCAAGTTCCCACAGATCGGCGACCTTTCCGCCGAAGACGCTCGACGCGCCCTGGCCGAGCCCGCCGATGCAGAGGGCGCAGCGTTCGACGCAGATGCCCTCGACCTGGCAGTGGAAGTGACCGGCGGCTACCCGTACTTCCTGCAGGAACTCGGGTACGCCATCTGGGGTGTAGCGCCGACTAGCCCGATCACCCGCACGGACGTCGAGGACGCCGTCGACCTGTATCAAGCGAAGCTCGATTCCTCGTTCTTCCGGGTACGGCTCGACCGCGCCACTGAGCTGCAGACTGCCTACCTTCGGGCGATGGCCGAGCTCGGCCCCGAGCCTCAGAAGGCCGCCGACGTCGCCGCCGTCTTGGGACGCGAGTCCACTCAACTCGGCCCTACCCGTGCCGAGCTCATCGACATGGGCCTGCTCTACACGCCGCAGCACGGCTACGCCGCGTTCACGGTTCCACACTTCGACAAGTTCATGCTGCGCGTCCTGCCTGACCTTGTGATCCCGCCTCGCCGCCAGCGACGGGCTCGGTCCACCGGTAGCAAGCAGTAGCGGAGCCGGAGTTGAGTCCCAGATAGTGGTGTGGCGCGGTCGCCAGGGCTGTGACGGCCGGTTGAGCCCCTCAGGCCGGCCCGCGAACGGCCGCAGCGTCGACGATCTCCGCGACCACGACGTCGTAGTCGGTGGTGTCGGCGAGGCGCTTGGTGAGGTGTCCTGTCGCCTGCGCAAGAACCGCGGGAGAAGCACCTCGGATCGCCGCGGCGATATGCCGCAGGCCCGCTAGGGCGCCTTCGACGTGCTCGAGGTCGTACCCGGTCAGGGTGACATCAATCGCGGCTTGGATGATCGGGCGGGCGTCGTCGACTAGGACTCCGCGGAGCTGGGGGCGCTGGCCGGCCCGCACGAGGTCTGCGGGGTCGGTCCCGGGCTCGAGGACGGCCGCACGCACGGTCGCGGCCTCGTCGGGGGTCAGGAGGTTCCAGAGGCGGCAGATGGCGCCCTGTCCGGCGGTGTCGGCGTCAGTGGCGTTGATGAGCCGGCCCACGGCGGCGGGGTCGATGTCGCGCAGCTGCTGCAGGTGGCCGGCGGTGACCGCAGTTCCGCACAGGCCGAGGGGCACCAGGTCGTTGCCGGCGCGGCGGACGGCTTCGGCATCGAGGGCGCCCTCGACGAGCACGGGGATGCCACCCCGGGCGATCCGGGCCGCGGCGTCGGCGTCGAGCCCGTACAGGGCGCGGGACTTGTCGTAAGCCGGGGTGCTGGTGGTGTTGAGGTACTTCGGCGGCGCGTCGGGGTCGTCGTCGGTGGCGGGGTTCCTCCGCGCGGTGAACCCGATGATGCGGTCGCTCGTGTCACGGAGGGGCAGGACCAGTCGGTCGCGGAAGGCGTCGCCCACTCCGCCGTTCTTGGCCTCGAGGGCGAGGCCGGCGTCCAGGAGCTCGGTGTCGGTGAACCCGCGCCGGCGCAGCGTGGGCACGAGTCGCGCCCAGCCGGCGGGCGCCTGGCCGGCCACGGTGCCGCGCAGGCCGCGGGAGGCGAGGTATCCGGTAACCCACTCCCCCGACTGGGTGGCGTGCCAGCGCCAGTAGTCCCAGGCGGCGGCGTTCACGGCGACGATGCGCTCCGCGGTGGTGGTCATGGTCTCCTCCTCCCCTGCTGCTCGGTCACGCGGCCGCGGCCGCGACGCGGTTGATCTGGTCGGGTCGAAAGCCGCACCAGTGATCCTGCCCGGTGCCGTCCGTCGACGACGACCACGGGTGCCTCGGAGTACCCGAGCTCCTCGGTGACGTACTCGCGCGCGGCGGGGTTCTCGGCCAGCTCGACGACGTCGACGTGCACGCCCTTGGCCTCGAGCTTGTCCTTGGTCATCTTGCAGCGCATGCACGCCGGCCCGGTGCTGTAGACGGTCACGCTGAGCATGACGCCCTCCTCGCTCACTCGGTGGGATCGTTCCTGATAGCGGAGCCAGGGCCGCCGTGAGCGGCCGGCGTGTCAACCCGCAGGGCGGCGGGGGAAGAAGTTCTCGGTCGAGATAAGGAGCGCAGCGACGCGGCCGCGAAACTTCTGGCGGAGCCGGTGGGCCACGCGGTATTGGTGGCCCACTTGCACGCCGGGCGCGGCGGCCATGATGAAGCGGCAGGAACGAGCCCCATGGTCGGGCGCAGCCCGCGCATACCTCGCCGCCCCGCAGGCGTCACCTCGACGTCGTGCCCGGCCGTGCGCAGCGCGGCCGCGGTGGCGCAGGCGACACGGTCGGCAAGCGCTTCCCCGTTGAATCGATACATGACAGACTCGGGTCATGCGACGACGCACGACACCGGAGTCCACCCCGACCCCCCGCCCCTGGAACGCCGGCCTCGACGGCCTCGGCTTCGGCGGCGACTACAACCCTGAGCAGTGGCCGCAGGACGTGCGCCTCGAGGACCTCGAGCTCATGCGCGAGGCGGGCGTCACGATCCTCAGCGTGGCGATCTTCTCCTGGGCCACGATCGAGCCGCGCGAGGGTGAGCTCGACTGGGGCTGGCTCGACGAGACGATGGACCGGCTGCACTCCGCCGGCATCCAGGTCGCGCTCGCCACCGCCACCGCGTCGCCGCCGCCGTGGCTCACCCGCCAGCACCCCGAGATCCTCCCCCGGCTGGCCGACGGCACCGTGCTGCAGCAGGGCGGCCGCCAGGCCTACGCCGTCACCCACCCCGTGCACCGCGACTACGCGCTGCGCATGACCACCCGCATCGCCGAGCGCTACCACGACCACCCGGCGCTCGCCGTCTGGCACGTGGACAACGAGATCGGCTGCCACGTGTCGCGCGACTACTCGGACTCCGCCGCGGCGGCGTTCCGCGACTGGCTCCGCGCGCGCTACGGCACGGTCGACGCCCTCAACGAGGCGTGGGGCACGGCCTTCTGGTCGCAGCGCTACGGGTCGTTCGACGACGTGCTGCCGCCGCTGGTCGCGCCGACGTTCGCCAACCCGACGCAGCAGCTCGACTTCCACCGCTTCTCCTCCGACGCGCTGCTCGACTACTACCTCGACCTGCGCGACACGCTGCGGGAGATCACGCCCGACGTGCCCGTCACGACCAACCTCATGGCGACGGCGCACTGCCGTGGCATGGACTATTTCTCGTGGGCGCCAGAGCTCGACGTCGTCGCGAACGACCACTACACGTACCCCGCGGACCCCGAGCGGCATGTGGACCTCGCGTTCTCCGCCGACCTCACGCGGGGCGTCGCGGGCGGCGCGCCGTGGATCCTCATGGAGCACTCGACGTCGGCCGTGAACTGGCAGCCGCGCAACACGCCCAAGGCCCCGGGCGAGATGCTGCGCAACTCGCTGCAGCACGTGGCCCGCGGCGCGGACGCGGTGATGTTCTTCCAGTGGCGCCAATCGAGGGCCGGCGCCGAGAAGTACCACTCGGCGATGGTGCCCCACGCCGGCCGGGACTCCGACGTCTGGCGCGACGTCGTGACGCTCGGCCGCGCGCTGCGGGCGCTGGGCGAGGTGCGCGGCTCGCGGGTGCGGTCGCGCGCGGCCGTCGTCGTCGACTACCCGTCGTGGTGGGGGTCGGAGCTCGACTCGCACCCCACGCAGGACCTGCGCTACATGGACCAGGTCCAGGCCTGGTACCGGGCGCTCTGGCGGCTCGGCGTCACGACCGACCTCGTGCCGCCGGGCGCCGACCTCGACGGCTACGACCTGGTCGTGCTGCCCACGACGTACGTCGTCACGGACGACGACGCCGCGAACGTGGCCGCCGCCGCCGAGCGCGGGGCGACCGTCGTCGTCACCTACTTCTCCGGCATCGTCGACGAGCACGACCACGTGCGCCTCGGCGGCTACCCGGGCGCGTTCCGCGACCTGCTCGGCGTGCGCACCGAGGAGTTCCACCCGCTGCAGCAGCCCGAGTCGGTCCGCGTGGTCGGCAAGGCCGTCGGGGGCGAGGCCACGGCGGACCTGTGGACCGAGAAGACGCACGTCGCCGACGGCACCGAGGTGGTCGCGTCGTACGACGACGGCGCTCTCGCCGGGCGCCCGGCGGTCACCCGGCGCGAGGTCGGGGCGGGTCGGGCGTGGTACGTCGCGACGAGGCTCGACGACGCAGGCCTGGGCGCGCTCGCCGAGCGGCTGGTGGCCGAGGCCGGCGTGGGGCCGGACGTCGTCGCGCCGGCGGGCGTGGAGGTCGTGCGGCGGTGGGCCGACGAAAGCGCGACCGGTGCCGCGACATCGTGGCTCTTCGCCATCAACCACACGGACGCCGACGCGACGCTCGGCACGGCGGACGCCCCGGTGGCCGGCACGGAGCTGCTGAGCGGCGACACCGTCGAGGGCAGCCTCACCGTGCCCGCCGGCGCCGTGCGCGTGGTGCGGGTCGACGGATGACGGACCCGCACCCGCGCCTGCCCGGCGTCGGGCCGGTGGGGCCGTACGCGTTCGTGTTCTGGAACGACGACCTGGACGACGCCGGCGTGGTCGCGCAGCTCCAGGAGATCTCGGAGGCGGGGTTCGTCGGCGTGACCCTGAGCGCGCGCGTCGGGCTGAGCCGGCGGGTGGGTTACCTGACGGACGAGTTCCTGCGGCTCGTGCGCGTTGCGGTCGACGAGTGCGCCCGGCTGGGGCTGGCGGTGATGCTCTACGACGAGGCGTCGTACCCGTCCGGCTCCGCCAACGGCGCCGTCGTGGCGCGTGACCCGGCGTCCGCCGCCCGGTGCCTGGTGCCGGTGACGCACGACGTCGAGGTGCCGGCCGGCGCGCCGAGCGACGATCCCGCGGACGCCGGGTACTGGCGCCCCGCGCTGGGCCGCGACCTCGACGCGCGGCTGCTCGCCGTCGTCGGACGACGGTCGGACGGCGCGGGCGGCGTCGTCGGCGACGACGACGCCGTGCTGCTGCCGGTGCGCATGCCGGGGTTGGTGCGGCTGGACCTGCCGCCCGGCGCGTGGCGCGTCACGGCGGTGTTCGACGCGGCCAGCGGGGGCACGATCCGCGGGGCGCACGCGGAGCAGGACGACGGGTCGGCGCTCGCGCCGCCCGCGGCGGACCTGCTGAACCCGGACGCCGTCGCGGCGTTCCTGGAGCTGACGCACGACGCCTACGCCGCCGCGCTCGGGGAGCACCTGGGCACGACGGTGGTCGCGATGTTCACCGACGAGCCGTTCCTGCTGGGCCGCGGGCACCGGCCGCTCGCCCGCCCGTACACGCCGGGGCTGGAGGCGGAGGTCGCCGCCGCCCTGGAGATCGACGTCGCCGACGTGCTGCACCGGCTGCCGGAGCTGTGGGACGGCGAGGGCACGCGCCCAGGCGGCACGGACCCCGACGCCACGGGGTTCGTGCGTGACTGGGACGACGCCGTCCGGGCGCGGCTGCACCGCGTGTACTACGACGCGCAGGCCGCGTGGTGCGCCGCGCACGGCCTCGCGCTGACCGGGCACCCGGCCGAGCCGGACGACCTGGCCACCGCCGCGCGGCTGCACTGGCCCGGGCAGGACACGGTGTGGCGCTGGGTGCTGCCCGGCGACGATGCCGCGACCAGCGGCATCGACGGCCCCGAGAGCACGGCGCCGAAGGTCGCGGCGAGCGCCGCCAGGGCCCGCGGTGGGGTGCCGGCGGTGACCGAGGTGCTCGGTGCGTACGGCTGGCGTCTCAGCCTCGACGAGGCGCGCTGGCTGCTGGACTGGTACCTGTCGCGCGGGGTGACGACGCCCGTGCTGCACGCGTTCTTCTCCTCCGTGCGCGGCGGGCGGGCGTTCGAGAGCGAGCCCGACCTGGGCCGGTGGAACTCCTGGTGGCCGCACCTGCCGCCGCTGGTCGGGTACGTGCGGCGGGTGGCGCAGCTGCTCGACGGCGCGCCCCCGGTCTGGCCGGTCGGCCTGCTGAGCCGCCCCGACGCCGCGCCGTCGGGCCCGGTGGTGCGTGCGTTGCTGGAGGCGCAGGTCGACTTCGGGTACGTGGACCGCGACGACGAGCGCGCGGCCGCGGGGTACGTCGTCCTGCTCGACCCGGACGACGTACCCGACGCCGCCGCGCTCGACGTCGTCAGGCTGAAGGAGCGGCTGCGCGCGGCGGGCGCCCCGGTGGTGGACGCCGAGCCCGCCGCGCCCGACCTGCGGGCCGTGGTGCTCTCCGACGGAGCGGGGTACGTCGCCTTCCACGAGGGAGAGGCGCCGATCCGCACCTGGCTGCGGCTGCCGTCCGTCCCCGACGACGCGTGCTGGTGGGACCCTTTCACCGACACCCGGCACGCCGTCGAGCGCGACGACCACGGCCGCGTGCTCCTGGAGCTGGAGCGTCGCCGCACCCTGGCTCTGGTCCCGGCCGTCGGGCACCCCGTCGCCCCGGTCGGCCCGGCGGCGGGGCACCGCCTCGAGGTCACCGGCTGGCGCGGCACGGTCGAGCGCGTGCTCGGCGACCCGGACGCGTTCGCGGACGACCCGCCCGCCGTCGTGCCCGCGCACGTGGGGCTCGGCGACTGGACCCGGGTTCCCGGCCTGCGCCGGCTCTCCGGGTCCGTGCGCTACTCGGCCGAGGTGGACGTGCCGGACGGCGCGGGCGCCGCACGACTGGAGCTCGGCGTCGTGGGCGAGGCCGCGACGGTCAGCGTGGACGGCGTCGTCGTCGGGCACGCGCCGTCCGCACCGTACGTCGTGGACCTCGGCATGCTCGCCCCGGGCACCCGCACCCTCGACGTGCTGGTGAGCAACAGCGCCGCGAACTACTACGAGGGCGACCGGCGCCCGTCGGGTCTCGTGGGACCGGTCGCGCTGACCTGGTGATCCCCCGCTCGCCACAATTCTCTGGCGGCGCGGGGCGGTGGTGCGTAGGGTGCAGCGCGATGGGAACTCTGTGAGCACACCGACGCCGACGCGTCGAGCAGGTCGGACGACACTGCTCCGCGTCGGCGTTCGCACGCCCGCCGTCCTCCACGACCGCCGACGCCGGCGACGGAAGGAGTCCCGCCCGTGGACCCGTCACAGCTCACCCTCACCGACATCACCCTGCGCTACGCCGACCGCGTGGTGCTCGACCGCCTGTCCCTGACCGTCTCGCCGGGCGAGCGCGTCGGCGTCGTCGGCGACAACGGCTCCGGCAAGTCCACCCTGCTGGCCGTCGTCGCCGGCCTTCTGGAGCCGCAGAACGGCACGCGCGTCGTGCGTGCCCCGGGCGGGCTCGGACACCTGCCGCAGACGCTCGACCTCCCGCCCAGCAGCACCGTCGCGCAGGCGATCGACGTCGTGCTGGCGGACGTGCGCGCGCTGGCGGCGGAGGTCGCCGCGCTCGAGGACCGGCTCGGGACGCTCGGCGGTGCCGCCCTGGACGACGCGCTGCGGCGGTACGCGGAACTCACCGCGCGCTTCGACGCCCGCGACGGCCGCGGCGCCGACCGCCGCGTCGACGTCGCGCTCCACCGCCTCGGGCTGCCCGGCCTGGACCGCGGCCGGGCGCTCGGCACCCTGTCGGGCGGCGAGCGCTCGCGCCTCGCGCTGGCGGCGACGCTCGCCGCCGACCCCGAGCTGCTGCTGCTCGACGAACCCACCAACGACCTCGACGACGACGCCCTCGACTGGCTCACCGAGCGGCTGCGGGCGCACGACGGCACCGTCGTCGCCGTCACCCACGACCGCGCGTTCCTCGCGGACCTCACGACGACGCTCGTCGAGGTCGACGGCGGTCGCGCGCGGCGCTACGGCACCGGGTGGTCGGGGTACCTCGCGGCGAAGGAGGCCGAGCGCGAGCAGCTGCGGCTGGCGTACGAGCGGTGGCGCGCGGACCTCGACCGGCAGCGGCGGATCGCGGCCACCAACGTCGAGGCGATGGAGCAGATCCCGCGCAAGGTCCCCATCGCGTCGTTCGGGTCGGGGGCGTTCCGCCTGCGGTCGCGGGCGCACGGCGCCACCGGGCGCATCCGCAACGCCAAGGAGCGGGTGCGGCGCCTCACCGACGCCCCGGCCGCGCGGCCCGCCGACCGCGCCGTGTTCCGGACGGACGTCGCCACCGCCGCGCCCGTCGGCGACGGCGGGGGCGAAGGGACCGTCGAGCTCGACGGGGTCGAGGTGCGCGGCCGGCTCTCGGTCCCCCGCCTCACGGTGGCCGCCGGCGAGCACGTGCTGGTGACCGGGCCGAACGGTGCGGGCAAGAGCACGCTGCTCGGGGTGATCGCGGGCGAGGTCGGGCCGGACGCCGGGACGGCCCGGGCCGAGGGCGCCGTCGGGCACCTGCGGCAGACGGGCGCGTCCGCCTCGGACGGCCGCACCGTGCTGCACGCCTTCGCCGCCGGGCGTCCCGGCGACCTGGAGGAGCACGCGGAGGCGCTGCTCGCCACAGGCCTGTTCCGCCCCGACGACCTGCCCCGGCCGGTGCGCGAGCTGTCCCAGGGGCAACGGTCCCGCCTCGAGCTGGCGCGGGTCGTCACCACCACGACGGACGTGCTGCTCGTGGACGAGCCGACCAACCACCTCTCCCCGGCGCTCGTCGAGGAGCTGGAGAGGGCGTTCGCGGAGTTCGACGGCACCCTCGTCCTCGTCTCCCACGACCGCCTGATGCGCGAGCGCTTCCGCGGCCGCCGCCTGGTGCTCGACGACGGCCGCGTCGTCGCGGACGCTCCGTTGCCGAGATAGAGAACCCGACTCGCCGAGATAGAGAGGGCGGGGGGGGGGGGGGCGCGGGGGGGGGGCCCCCCCCCCCCCCCGCGGCGGGGGGGGGGGGGGGGGGGGGGGGGGGGCCCCCCCCGGCGCCCCCGCCCCCCCCCCCTTTCTATCGCGGGCGAGTCGGGTTCTCTATCTCGGCACGACCGTCACAGGGCTCGCCAGCGCAGCTCGAGGGTGCGGGCCTGCGGGCGGAGCATCGCCGTGGGCCAGACGTCGGGGCCGCACGCGCGCGAGCCCAGGCCGTGCTGGGCGGCGTCCACGTACAGGTGGTGCCGCTCAGGCACGGGCAGCTCGTGCGGGTGCGCCGCTGCGGAGAGCTCGTGGGCCGAGTGCCGGGCGAGCGTGAAACCGGGCAGGCGGCCGCGCGCGTCGCGGCCGAGCGTCAGGCCCGCCCAGGGCCTGCCGCCGCGCTCCAGCACGAGCTCTCGCACCTCGGACCGGTGGCCCGACTCCTGCGGCCGGGCGTACTGCACCGACAGGTCGTCGATCCCTGCGCGGTGGCGGCCCACCACGACCGAGGAGCGGACGTCCGGGTACGAGTCGTGCGGGCCCAGCCCGAACCACCCGGCGCCGTCGACGTCGGTCGGCAGCGCGAGGTGCACACCGACCCGCGGCCACACGTCGTCCCAGTGGTCGTCGGGGGTGAGGACGACGCGCAGCACCGCCTCGACGACGCCGTCTGCGGCCCGCTCCGCGGTCCACGTCTCCTCGACGTCGATCGTCCTGCGGCTCTGCGCCGCGGACACCCGCCGCAGCACCCGCAGCCGGTCGGCCGACTCGTCGACGGCGACGGTGCGGTGCGTGAGCCGGTCCAGGCCCTGGCGGCGCCAGCGGTCGGCGACCGGCGGCGCGGGGGTGCCGCGCCACGGCAGGGTCGTCGGGTCGTCGACGTCGTAGCTGCCCATCGCGGCGCCGCGGTCGTTGTCCGTGGGCGCGCGCCACAGCTCGACGCGCGGCGCGGACACGTCCGCGCCGGCGAGCGCGACCAGCTCCGGGCCGCGGAACGCGACGGGCGCGTCCGCGAGCGCCACGGCCGGACGACGCGTGCGGGCGACCGCCCGGGTGGGCAGCGCCCACTGGTCGCGCGCCACGACGTGCCCGGCGTCGGCCCACGACGCCGCCTCACGCAGCACGAGCTCGACGGTGAGGAACGCCTCCACGCCCGGGCCCGCCTCGGGCAGCGACGCCGGGTCGAGCAGCGCGACGTCGACCCGCTCCCCCGCCTCCACCGACGTGCGGTCCTCGCCCGAGGCGACGACCTCGCCGTCGTTCTCGACCCGCCAGCGGAGCACCAGGTCGGAGGTGTCCGCGGTGTGGCGGCGGTTCCAGACCTCGACGGCTCCCGACGCCGGACCGCCGGACGGCCGCACGACGACCGGCCGCTCGACGTGCCAGAACTCGACCAGCCCGGGGCTGGGGGTGTCGTCGGACAGCACCATGCCGTCCATGACGAAGTTGCCGTCGTGCACCACCTCGCCGAAGTCGCCGCCGTACGCGAAGTACTCGACGCCGTCGGGGGTGGTGGTGCGCAGGCCGTGGTCGCGCCACTCCCACACGAACCCGCCGTGCAGCCGCGGGTGGGTGTCGACGAGCGCGCGGTACTGGTCGAGCGCGCCCGGGCCGTTGCCCATGGCGTGCGCGTACTCGCACAGCAGGAACGGCTTGGACCGCTGCCGGGCGGAGTCGGCGATGCTGCAGCCGAGCACGGGCGACAGGTCGTCGCTCCCGATCGACGCCGTCTCCGGCACCGTCGAGTACATCCGCGAGTAGACGTCGGTGTACTCGCCGGCGTAGTCGCCCTCGTAGTGCACGGGCCGCGACGGGTCGCGGTGGTGCACCCACTCCGCCATCGCCGCGAGGTTGCTCCCGGTGCCCGACTCGTTGCCGAGCGACCACAGCACGATGCTCGCGTGGTTCTTGTCGCGCTCCACGGTGCGCCGCACGCGGTCGAGGTACGCCTCGCGCCAGCGCGGGTCGTCGCTGGGGTTGCCCACCCAGCCGCCGGCCTCGAAGCCGTGCGTCTCCAGGTCGGTCTCGAGGATCACCCACAGGCCCAGCTCGTCGGCCAGGTCCAGGACGCGCGGGTGCGGCGGGTAGTGGCTGGTGCGGATGGCGTTGACGTTGTGCTGCTTCATCCGCGCGAGGTCGGCGCGGGCGTGCTCCTCGTCGAAGACGCGCCCGCGGTCGGGGTGCGTCTCGTGCCGGTTCATCCCGGAGAACACGACCCGGCGACCGTTGACGAGCAGCAGGTCGCCCACGATCTCCACCCGCCGGAACCCGACGCGCAGCGACACCGTCTCGCCCGCCGACGCCACCGTGACGTCGTACAGGTTCGGCTCCTCCGCCGACCACGGCTCGACGGCGCCCACGGCGACGGGCGCGACGTCATCGGGCGCCGCCCACGCGACGTCGACCCCGAGCTCGGGCACCCGCAGCCGCACGGGGAACGCGGCGGCGTCCGCCCGCACCTCGGGGACGAGGGCGCCCTCCCCGGTGGCCGGGTCGTAGTCCGCGTCCAGCCACACGTCGTCCAGCGCCCCGGCGGGCCGGTGCAGCAGCGTGACGTCGCGGAAGATGCCGGGCAGCCACCACTGGTCCTGGTCCTCGAGGTAGCTCGCGGCCGACCACTGCACCACGCGCACGGCGACGGTGTTCGTGCCCGGGCGCACCGCGTCGGTGACGTCGTACTCGTGCGCGAGCCGGCTGCCGGACGCCGAGCCCACCTCCTCGCCGTTCACCCACACCGTGAAGAACGACTCCACGCCGTCGAACCGCAGCAGCACGCGGCCGTCCTCTGTCCACGACGTCGGCACGTCGACCTCGCGGCGGTAGTCGCCGGTCGGGTTCTCGTCCGGCACGTGCGGCGGGTCCACGGGGAACGGGAACTGCACGTTGGTGTAGATCGGGAGGCCGTGCGCGCCGTCGCCCTCGAGGACCCAGTGCGCGGGCACGGGGAGCTCGCCCCACCCGGCGTCCGCGGACGTCGCGTAGCCGGGCCGCGCGAAGTCCGCGGTCCCTTCGCCGTCCGGCAGGACGCCGTGGGCGCCCGGCGCGCCGGGCACGCCCGCCAGGAGGCGGAAGTCCCACGTGCCGTCGAGGGAGAGGCGAGGTGCGTCCCCGGCGGGCGCGGACCGCGGCGGCTCGACGCGCCCGGACCAGGGCGCGGTGGACTCGTGCGGGAGCGGGGAGAGCGGGGTCATGCGGCGATCATGCCTTCACGGCGCCTTCCGTCAGGCCGCCGCGCCAGAACCGTTGCAGCACGATCATGGCGACGGCGAGCGGGATGACCGAGAGCAGCACGCCCCCGGTGGTGAGCTCGTAGAACTCGGGCAGCCGGTCGGTCTGGCTGTTCCAGTTGTTGAGCCCGAGGGTGATCGGGTACAGGTCCTGGTCGCTCAGCATCACGAGCGGCAGGAAGTAGTTGTTCCAGATGCCGACGATCTGGAAGAGGAACACCGTCACGAGCGCCGGCGTCATGATCCGCAGCCCCAGGGTGTGGAAGATGCGCAGCTCCCCGGCGCCGTCGATCCGGGCGGCCTCGACGAGCGAGGTGTCCACGGTGGCGTCCGCGTAGATGCGGCACAGGAAGAACCCGAACGGCGACACCAGCGACGGGATCAGCACGCTCCAGTACGTGTTGGCGAGCCCGAGCTGGCTGAACAGCAGGAACAGCGGCAGGGCGGTGGCCGTGCCGGGCACGAGCACCCCGCCGAGCACGAGACCGAAGATGAGGTTGCGGCCCCGGAACTGGTACTTGGCCAGGGCGTACCCGCCGGCCGCCGCCAGGTACGTGGCGATCAGGCCGCCCACCCCGGCGTACAGCACCGAGTTGGCGAACCAGCGGATGAAGACGCCGTTCCCGTAGGTGAGCACGGCGGCGAGGTTGTCGAACAGCGCGAAGGAGTTGCCGAACCAGAAGCCGTTGGTGCCGAAGAGGTCGTCCGTCGTCTTCGAGGCGGCGACGACCACCCAGTAGACGGGCACGAGGAAGTAGATCGCGACGACGGCGAGGATCCCGGTGACGAGGATCGTCGTCGCGGGGCGCCGACGACGACCGCCGGGGGTCGCGGCCGGGACGTCCGTCGGGTCGGTGCGCTGCAGCGCGGTGGAGACGGCGGCGGTCATCGCGAGCTCCTGTTCGTCAGCCTCAGGAAGAGGAAGGACAGCGCGAACGCCACGAGCGCGATGAGCACGGACTGAGCGGCGGCGACGTTGTAGTCGTTGTAGGCGAAGGCGGTCGTGTACGCCGACAGGTTGGGCGTGTACTGCGAGTCGATCGCCGGCGAGACGCTCATGAGGAGCTGCGGCTCGGCGAAGAGCTGCAGCGTGCCGATGATCGAGAACACGGTGGTGAGCACCAGGGCGGGGCGGATCAGCGGCAGCTGGATGCTCCACGCCGTGCGCCACGGGCCGGCGCCGTCCACCCGCGCCGCCTCGTACATCTCCGGCGGGATGGCCTTGAGCTGGGCCACGATGATGAGCATGTTGTAGCCCGCGTACGTCCAGGTGACGATGTTCGCGATCGACCACAGCACCGTCCCGGCGCCGAGGAAGTCGGGCGTGAACCCGAACAGCGTCTCGGTGAGGTCGATGATCGGGCTCAGGCCGGGCACGTAGAGGAACGACCAGAGGATCGTCGCGATGACGCCCGGGATGCCGTACGGCAGGAAGTACGTGGCGCGGAAGAAGCCGGGCCAGCGCGCCGAGGCCGACTCGAGCAGCAGGGCCAGCACCGTCGCGGCGACGATCATCACCGGCACCTGCACGACGCCGAACAGCAGCATCCGCCAGATCGACGCGACGAAGTTCCCGTCCTCCAGCGCGATCCGGTAGTTCTCGAACCAGGCGAACCCGGTGGTGACGCCCTGCTCGCCGAACAGACCGGCGCGGGTGACGGTGGTGAAGCTCTGCCCGATCGCCACGATGATCGGGAGCACGAACGTCAGCAGGAACAGCAGCAGGAACGGACCCACCAGGATCCAGGGCGCGCGCCCGACGGCGGTGCTCGCCTTCTTCGCGGTCATCGCTCTGCCCTCCGGATCGTCAGGCCCTTCTGTCGGAACACCTCGATGGTCCGGTCCTCGGCGGCGACGACGGCGTCCACGAGCGTGCCGCCCGTGGCCTTGCGCCGGAACCCGTCGCCCAGGATGTTGAACGTCTGCTGCGTGATGGGCCACCACTGCCAGTCGGGGTTCTGGTCCTGCGTGGCCGGCTGGAAGACCTCGGTGTTGTAGCGCTGGCCGCCGAAGAACTCGCTCGGCTCCTCGCGCGCCGCGCCGATGTAGTCGCGGGCCGGCGACCACCCGATGCCGGAGTACTTGATCATCGCGTCGATGCCCTCCGGGTCGGTGTTCATCCAGACGGCGAACTCCATGGCCTCCTTCGGGTGCCGGCTGTTCGCCAGCACGGCGGACGTCGAGCCGCCGATGAACGAGGACCCGAAGCCGTGGTCCCAGCGCGGGGCGGGCGCCACGCGCCACTTGCCCTCCGCGCCGCTCACGCTCTGCAGCAGCGCGTCGCCCCAGCTCGCGCTCACGAGCGACGCGATCTGGTCGTGCGCCGCGG
This sequence comes from Isoptericola sp. NPDC019571, assembly GCF_044389385.1. Lineage (NCBI taxonomy): Bacteria > Bacillati > Actinomycetota > Actinomycetes > Micrococcales > Promicromonosporaceae > Isoptericola > Isoptericola sp. NPDC019571. The sequence continues at coordinate 462,948 of NZ_JBIRXZ010000001.1, read as the reverse complement.
CCGCGTACCAGCCGGGCGTGTAGGGGTTGGCGGCCGTGGTCACGAGGCCGTCGTCGATGACCTGGTCGAAGAAGCGCGCGACGTCGAGCGTGGCCTCCCCGGCCATGTCGATGACCCAGCCGTCCTCGGCGCTGCGCAGCCACGTGGCCCCGGCCTGCATGGCGTGCGCGGTGAACACGGACGTGTCGTCGAGCGGGAAGGAGTCGATGTACACGTCGATCTCGCGGAACGCGGGGGCCACCTCCGCCCACTCGGTCCACGTGGTGGGGACGTCGGCGCCCACCTGCTCGTACAGGTCGGGCCGGTAGTACATGCCCACCGGGCCGGAGTCCTGCGGGATGCCGTAGACGCCGCCGGCGAAGCTCACCTGGCTCCACAGCGTCTCGTCGAACTTGTCCGCGTGCTCGGAGACGCCGTACCGCTCCAGGTCGACGAGCCCGTTGACGAGCATGAACTCCGGCACGGTGCGCATCTCCACCTGCGCCAGGTCGGGCCCTCCGCCGGCCGCGAGGGCGGAGTACATCTTCTGGTAGCCGCCGTCGTTGCCGCCGGGGATCCAGGAGACCTGCACCTGCACGTCCGGGTTCTTCGCGTTCCAGATGTCGGCGACCTTCTGCAGGTCCTTGAGCCACGCCCAGTACGTGAGCGTGACCTTCTCCCCCGCCGCCGCCGGCACCACCGGCTGGGCGTTGACCGACGTCGTGCCGGGCGTCGCGCACCCGGCGAGCAGCGCCGACGCTCCCCCGGCGAGCCCCCAGCCGAGGAGCTCCCGTCTCGTGACCTGTCGCATCCGTCCCCACTTCGTCGTGACGTCGGGCCGGGGCGGGTGCCCCGGGCTCGTGTGAGCGTGGTCACGCTAACAGCGGGGCGGACGCCGGGGTCAAACCCGTCTCAGGGCGTGTCAGACGGCGGCGGGGACGTCCTTGACCGGCGGCCAGGGGGTGCCGGTGCCGGCCATGGAGGCGTGGAAAGGGTCCCCGTCGACGATCTCTCCGGCGCGGACGGTGGCGTCCGTGAACGCGGACTTGTAGATCGCCGCGGCCAGCTCGAGGGTCGCGCGGGTGTCCGCGACGGTGACCGGCAGGACGTCGCCCGCCGTGAACGCCCGGTAGGTGGGCACGAGCTGCGCCAGGTGGCCGCTCGCGCCGCCGTCGACGGAGGTTGCCGACGCCGCGACGCCGGCCGCCCACGCCTCGGCGACGTCCTCGCGCCCGGCCACGGGCGTCACGGTCCAGCTCGTGTCGTCGTAGCCGTACAGGTGCTCCAGCTCGACGGTCGCGGCCTCGGTGTCGAAGCGCAGGCGCGACGTCTGGCGCGGGGAGATCGCGGAGTTCGTGATCGTCGCCATCGTGCCGCTCGCGAACCGCACCAGCGCCGTGGAGACGTCCTCGGTGTCGGTGTGGCGGGCGAGCCGGCCGGCCATCGCCCGCACCTCGGTCCACGGGCCGAGCACGGCCAGCAGCAGGTCGAACTGGTGGATGCCGTGGCCCATGGTGGTGCCGCCGCCCTCGGTGTCGAAGCGGCCCCGCCAGGGAACGGCGAAGTAGTCCGGCGTGCGGAACCAGAGGGTGTCGCACTGCGCGACGTACGCGGCGCCGAGCGTCCCGTCGTCGAGCAGCCGGCGCAGCCGCTGGATCCCCGCGCCGAACCGGTGCTGCACGATCTGGGTGAAGCGGCCCGGCAGGCCGGCGTCGATCGCCTGCCGCTCCGCCGCCGCCAGGGCGTCGGCCTCCGCAAGCGACAGGACCGCCGGCTTCTCCACCACGACGTGCGCGCCCGCCCGCAGCGCCGCCACCGCGGCCTGCAGGTGCACCGACGGCGGCGTGCAGATGTGCACGACGTCGACCTCGCCGGCGTCGAGCAGGGCCTGCAGGTCCGTGGAGTGGTGCGGCACGCCGTGCGCCGCCGCGAACGCGGCGGCGCGGTCCGCGTCGACGTCGACGACGTGCGTGACCTCCACGCCGCCGGGTCCGCCGTGCGCGGCGAGCGCGCGGACCGCCTCGACGTGCGCGCCGGCGATCGCCCCCGCGCCCAGGATCGTGACCTTCATGAGTGCTTCTCTCTCTGCCGGGGTAGTCCCGCTCCTGCCGAGGTAGTTCCCTTCTCGCCGAGGTAGTGGACTGGTCCACTACCTCGGCGAGAAGGGAACTACCTCGGCAGGAGCGGGACTACCTCAGCGCCGGGACGGGCACCTGCGACCAGTCGGTGTCGGAGGCCAGGTAGAACCCGGGGTACGACGGCTGGTTGTAGGTGGTCTGCTGCCGGGCCACCTCGGCCCGGTACTGCGGGTCGTGCAGCAGGGTGTACATCTTCGTGGTGCTCACCTCGGTGGAGGTGTAGACCCGCAGCGCGGACGAGTCCGCGGTGCGCACCAGCACCTCCTCGCGCCAGTCGCCCAGCACGTCGGCGACGAGCGACGGGTTGCCCTTGGTGTCGTTGTTCGTCAGCGTGCCGTCCAGGGTGCGGCGCACGGTGCCGTCGCCGTCCACGATCTGCGGGGTCTGCTCGCGCGAGCCCGTGACGACCTGCGTGGTGCCGTCGGCGGCCCAGCGCACGGTCTGGTTGGTGCCCGGCGTGGTGGCGCGCAGCTGCTCGCCCGTGGCGCTGAGCAGCCCGGACGCGTCGGTGCCGTCCGGCATGGACGCCCAGACCTCGATGCCGGGGGTGGGGTCGACGTCACCGGTCAGGCAGCGCCCCGTGTCCTTGCCGGAGAACGCGCCGAAGATCGCCTCGCCGGTCGCGGCGTCGCGCAGCACCGAGCCGTAGGGCACCCCCGCCCCGCCCTCGTGGCAGGTCCAGATCTCCAGGCCCGGGCGGGCCGGGTCGATGTCGGTGACGTGCATCGCGTCGCCGTGGCCGAGGTTCGCCGTCGCGCCCGGGTTCGACGACCCCTCCGGGAGCGTGTCGGACGACGAGTACAGCAGCGTGCCGTCGTCGTCGAGCGTCGCCGACCCGTAGACGATCTCCTGCTTCCCGTCGCCGTCGACGTCCGCCGCGGACAGGGAGTGGAACCCCTGCCCCCACAGCCGGGTGAGCGGCCTGTCCGGGTCGGGCTGGACGCCCTTGTTCTCGCTGTCCAGGAACGGGTTGTTCATCGGCTTGAAGCCGGAGTCGGCGGTCCAACGGGTGCTGATCTTCCGGCCGTCCCAGTCGTAGGCCACGATCGCGGCGCGCGTGTAGTACCCGCGGGCGAAGATCGCCGACGGGTGCTCGCCGTCGAGGTACGCGACCCCGGACAGGAACCGGTCGACGCGGTTGCCCGGCTCGATCCGGGTCCACTCGTAGTCGCCCCAGCGCAGCCCGTCGTCGGTGCGTCCGGGCTCGTAGTCCACGGTGTCCAGGGGCTTGCCGGAGCGGCCGTCGAAGACGGTGAGGTACTCGGGTCCCGTGAGGACGAAGCCGTCGAACGTGCGCAGGTCGTTGCGGTCGGAGCGGGCGGGCGCCCACTCGTCGACGTAGTAGTCGACCAGCTCGCGCGCGTCCGCCTCGGACAGCGGGTAGTCGTAGCGCGGCTCGATGCCGAGCGCCGCCTCGATCGTCGCCGGCCACTGGCCGCTCGCGACCTCGGGCTCGTCCGTCCAGCCCTGGAACAGCTCCACGAGGTGGTCGGCGTAGTCCGCGGCGCTCCAGCGGAAGTCGGAGGCGTCCGTGACGCCGGCCTTGCGGTCCGCCTTCGCGATCGGCACGTAGCGCTCGTTCGCCGGCTTCCCGTGGCGATAGGTCGTGACCTTGGTGCCGGGCGCGGTCTTCATCATGACCTCGGCGGTCCCGTCGCCGTCGAAGTCGTACACCGGGAACTGCGTGTAGTGCGCGCCCGAGCGGACGTTCACGCCCATGTCGATGCGCCACAGCTGCGTGCCGTCCAGCTCGTACGCGTCGAAGTAGGTGTTGCCCGTGTACCCCTTCTGCGACACGTCCTTGGCGCGCGACGGATACCACTTGACGACGATCTCCAGCGCGCCGTCGCCGTCCAGGTCGGCCACGGACGCGTCGTTGGCCGAGTACGTGATCGGCTCGCCCAGCGGCGTGACGTCGTCGGCGGGCTTGTTCAGCGGGACGTCGAGGTGGTCGTCGGCCCAGGCGGTGACGGCGGCGCTGCGCGTGCCGACCCGGTCCCTGCCGTGCTTGTCCTGCGTCACCGGCGCGACGGCGTAGCGCGAGGCCGCGGTGCCCTCGGCGTCGACGTAGTTCGTGGAGTCCGTGACCGTGGCGACCCGCTTCCCGTCGCGGAAGACGGCGAAGCCCGGCCCGGCCATCCCGGTGCCGGTGTGGCCGGTGACCTCGTCGCCCAGCAGCCGCCAGGACAGGAAGACGCCCTCGCTCGTCGAGGCCGCGACCAGCCCTCGGTCGAGGTGCTCCAGCTGCACGCCCCCGGTCCCCCCGGCGCCCCCTGACGGGGCGGGCTGGGCGGTGGCCGGCACGCTGCTGACGGCGAGCACGCCCGCCGTCAGCGCGGCGACGGCACCCACGGTGGTTCTGGTCGTTCGCATGGCACGTTCCTCTCTGCATCGTTGCAACTCGGATCGGACACGGTCCGTCGGGCGCACGCGACACACCCCGGTGTCGGCGGGCGCGGGCGGGTCAGACGTCGGCGCGGCCGCCGCGGCGGGCCTCCACGCCCACCACGGCCAGGGCCAGCAGGCCCCCCACCACCAGCACGAGCGGCGGCAGCATCCACACGAAGACGACGCACAAGGCGGCCGCGACGGCGACCAGCACCGAGCCGGTCAGGTCGTCCTGCGTGCGCTGCACGCCCACGGCCAGCGCCTGCCGCGCGGTGCGGGCCCCGGCGTCCTGCCCGTCGGTGGACTCGGCCCAGGCGCCGGCCGCTCGGGCCAGCACCGCGACGACGGCGGCCGCGGCGACGGCGACCACCACCGCGACGACGCTCGCGCCGGGCAGCACGTCCGCCCGCGCGAGCTGCCAGTCGAGGGCCAGCAGCAGCGCGACGCCGACGGCGGCGAGGCCGAGTGGCCACAGCGCCCGGACGGCGGCCCACCAGTCGCGGACGAACCGGCTCACGCCGACGTCGTGGCCGGTCACCTGGCGGCGGACGTGCGCCACGCCCGCCGCCAGGGAGGGTACGGCGGTGACCAGCAGCAGGCTGCCCACCGCGACGAGCACACCGGCCAGCACCACCTCGGCGAACAGCGCCAGCGCGGCGCCCGTCTTGGTCTCGCCCCCGGTGGCGGCCTTCCGCCGCCGGTCGCGACCGCGCTCTCGTCCGCCCCGTGCCGCCATGGCCACCCCTTCCGTCGTCGTGCCGCGCACCATCCTCAGCCCTTGAGGCCTTGGGTGGCGACGCCGTCGACGATGTAGCGCTGGAAGAGGATGAAGAAGATCATCACGGGCAGCAGGGCGAGGACGGCCATGGCCATCTGGGCGCCGTAGTCGGACACGCTGGTCTGGTCGACGTACAACCGGAGCGCGATGGGCAGGGGGTAGAGGTCGGGCTTCTTGAGGTAGAGCAGGGGGCCGAGGAAGTCGTTCCAGGACCAGATGAACGCGAAGATCGAGCTGGTGATGATCGCGGGGCGCATCAGGGGCAGCATGATGGAGCCGAAGATGCGGCCGTGGCCGGCGCCGTCGATGCGGGCGGCCTCGTCGAGCTCGCGGGGCAGGTTGCGCATGAACTGGACCATGAGGAACACGAAGAACGCTTCCCCGGCGAGGAACTTCGGTGCGAGCAGGGGGATGAAGGTGTTCACCATGCCGAGCTCGTTGAACATGATGTATTGCGGGATGATCACGACGTGGAACGGCAGCAGCAGGGTGCCGATCATGATCGCGAAGAAGATGCCCCGGCCGGGGAAGTCGATCCGCGCGAACGCGTAGGCCGCGACGGTCGAGGACAGGATCACCCCGACCACCGAGGCGACGGCCAGGATCATCGAGTTGCCGAAGAAGGTCCAGAACCCGACCCCGCCGATCCCGGACAACGCGGTGGCGAAGTTCGACAGGGACAGGTTGTCCGACCACAGGCTGATGTTCCCGATGATCTCGTTCGACGGCTTGAACGAGGACATGAGCATCCACGCCGCGGGGTAGAGCACCACGATCGTGCAGATGACCATGAAGGCGTGGAACCCGACCGACCGGACCCCCTTGCGCCGCTTGGCCGCCTTGCGCAGTGACGTGTCGACCTGGCCGGGCGGGCGGGACGAGCCCGAGTCGGTGGGGATTCCTGTGGCGGCTGCCTGGTTCGACAGCGGCGGTGTCGTGATGTGCGCGCTCATCGGTTGTCTCCGGAGTAGTGGACCCAGGCGCCTGAGGTCTTGAACAGGATCGCGGTGATGATGCCGACCACGACGACCAGGACCCAGGCCATGGCCGAGGCGTACCCCATGTCGAACTGGGCGAAGCCCTTGATGTACAGGTACAGCGTGTAGAACAGGGTGGAGTCCGCCGGGCCGCCGGTGCCGCCGGAGATGATGAACGCGGACCCGAACACCTGGAACGCGCCGATCGTCTCCAGCAGCAGGTTGAAGAACAGCACCGGGGACAGCATCGGGATCGTGATCCGCCAGAACTTGCGGATCGGGCCCGCGCCGTCCACCGCGGCCGCCTCGTACAGCTCGGCCGGGATCTGCTTGAGGCCCGCGAGGAAGATGACCATCGGGGCGCCGAACGTCCACACCGCGAGCAGCACGAACATCGGCATCGTCTTGGACGGGTCACCCACCCAGCCCCCGGCCGGCAGCCCGAACAGCTGCTGGATCCGGTCCACGATGCCGTCATCGATGAACATCGCCTTCCACACGATCGCGATCGACACCGAAGCACCGATCAGGCTCGGGGCGTAGAAGATCGACCGGTACGCGCCCTGCCCCCGGTGCTTCATGTTCAGCACCATCGCGACCAACAACGCCGCCGCGAGCTTGATCGGCGTGCCGACCAGCACATAGATCGCCGTCACCTTCGCCGACGTCCAAAAACGCGGGTCCTCGAACAACTTCACGAAGTTGTCGATCCCGACCCACGACGGCGGCCGGAACAAGTCATAGTCCGTGAACGCCAGATACAACGACGCCACCATCGGGAACGCCGTCAACACCACGAAACCCACCAACCACGGCGACAAGAACGCGAACCCCGCACCCGCCTCACGGCGGCGCTTGGCGCGCCCCCGCTCGGGGGACGCGTTCTGCGTCCCCCGAGCGGTGTCGAGCGTGGTGCCCGAAGTCACCGCAGTCACGACTGCTTCACCGCGCTGTCGGCGAAGGAGAACCACTGGGTGACGAACTCGTCGACGGTGATGTTGCCGTACCCGAGCTCCTCACCGAGGCGCTTGAACTCCGCCTCGATCTCGCCGAAGCCCTCGACCGGGACCGGGGCGGGCTCGGTGACGACGTCCGCCACCTGCTCCTCGTACTTCACGACCTGCTCGTCCACCGAGCCGGGCTCGACGTCCATCGCGTCGATCTGCGCCTGGACGGCGGGCACGCCCTTCGAGGTGCCGAAGATCTTGCCGACCTCGGGCTCGTTGATGAGGAAGTCGATGAGCGCCGCGGACGCCTCCGGCTGCTGGGTCTGCGCGGACGCGGAGAGCAGCATCGACGGCTTCCAGAACTGCGACGGGCCGTTCTCGCCGGACGGGATCGGCAGCATCTGGATGTCCTCGCCGGACTCGGCCACGTAGCCCGCCAGGAAGTTGTCCCACGTCGACTCGGACGCGACCTCGTTGACGTGGAACCCGCCGAGCGGCTCCAGCTGCTTGTTCTTCTTGATCGGGTAGATCGCCTCGGAGTCGCGCAGCCCCTGGCCCAGGTTCAGCCACTCGGTCATCTGCGCCTCGTCGAAGTTGAGCTTGCCGTCCTCGCTGAACGGCTCGACGCCCTGCTGGATGAGCCACTGCAGGAAGAACCAGAACGTCGCGGTGAAGTCGCCGCCGCCGTACAGGGCCGGGTCCTCGCCGGCGCCCGCCTCGGTGACCTTCTCGATCCACTTGCTGTAGTCGTCCCAGGTGTACCCCTCGGCGAGCGGCTCGACGCCCACCTTCTTGAGCAGGTCGGCGTTGTAGAACGTGGCGAGCGTGTTGGTGCTCGTCGGGACGCCGTACTGCGCGCCGTCGATCTGCCCGGAGGTGAGGAGCGAGTCCTCCACGCCGTCGGTGTTCAGGTTGACGCCCACCTGGCCGCCCAGGTCCAGGAGCTGCCCCGTGGCGCCGTACTGGCGCAGGTAGGACAGGTCCATCTGGATGACGTCCGGCAGGGCGCCGCCCGCGGCCTCGGTGGCGCGCGCGGTCCAGTAGCCGTCCCAGTCCTGGAACTGGGTCTGCACCGTGATGTTGGGGTGCTTCTCCTCGAAGAGGTCCACCGCCTTCTCGTACATCTCGGCACGGGCGGGCTCGCCCCACCAGGCGAGCGAGATGGTGATGTCCTCGTCGGTGCTCACCTTCTCCGCGGAGCCCGGCTCCGCAGGGTCGGCGCCGCCCCCGCAGGCGGTCAGGGTGAGGGCGACGGCGACCGCCGCCGCGGCCGCGCCGGCGGCCTTCCGCGTGATCCTCATGTGAGCCTCCTCGCTCGTCGATCGTCCACGATCGTCGGCGACGAGGACGCCCCGTTGACCCCTCGTACGGCTGCCGACTGAATCGATAAAACAGGATTCGGTAAGCGTTGTCCAGCCCCGGGGTGCTCCGAGTCACATCACGATCTCGCAACGAGCCCTGACGTGTTCCCGCGGCGACGACCCGTCGCGGCCCGGCGAGGGCCCCGGCGACCCGCACACGTGTGATCGCTCACATCCGGCCGGCAGCCTACGTGGCGGCGGCGCCGTCCGACGAACCCGCAGGAGAGAGGGGCCGCCGCCCCGCACGCCCACGTTTCCTCGGGCTCAGACCTCCGCGAGCTCCGGCACCTGGGCCAGCACGGCGTCCACGAGCCCGGCGTCCGTGCCGACGCCCTCCGGCAGCAGGCCCGGCAGCGCCAGCAGCGCCCGCGCGACGTCGGCCGGGGCCGCGGCCGCCGGATCACCGTCCCCGGCCCCGGCCACGACGTCGGCGAGCTCCTGCGCCCGCGGGTCGTCGACGAGCCGGCCGGCGGCCGCCTCCCGGCGCACCACCTCGCTCCACGCCGCGAGCGCGAACGCCGCGCCGGCCGGGACCGCGCCCGCCGCGAGCCGGTCCGCGACGATGCCGCCCCAGCGGAACGGGATCTTCTGGGTGCCGTCCATCGACACCTGGACCGTGGTGTGGCCCGTGGCCGGGTTGGCGAACCGCTCCAGCAGCGACTCCGCGTACGCGCGCAGGTCGGCGCCGTCGGGCGGGGTGAGCGTCGGCAGCGCGTCGTCGAGCATGAAGGCGCGGGCGCGCTCGTGCAGCACGGGGTCGGTCACCGCCTCCGCGAGCGTCGCGTGTCCCGCCAGCCGACCCGCGTACGCGAGCAGCGAGTGCGTGCCGTTGAGCAGGCGCAGCTTGGCCTGCTCCCAGGGTGCGACGTCGTCGGTGAACGTCGCGCCCGCCTCCTCCCAGGCGGGGCGCGGGCCGGCGAACCGGTCCTCGATCACCCACTGGCGGAACGGCTCCCCGACGACGAGGCCCTCGTCGCGGGCGCCGAGCTCGCGCTCCACCGCGTCCCGCTGCGCGGGCGTCGTCGCGGGCACGATCCGGTCCACCATCGAGCACGGGAACGCGACGTCGGTCGCCAGCCACGACCGCAGCCCGTCGCCCTGCTCCCCCGGGAGCGCCGCGTCCACCGCCTCGCCCACGAGCCGCCCCAGGACGTGCCCGTTGTCGACCATGTTGTCGCAGGTCAGCACGGTGATCGGGCGCCGCTCCCCCGCTGCCTCCGCAGCACGCCACCGGGCCGCGAGCCCGCGCACGAGCAGCCCGACCGCCGTCGCGCCCGGGACGGCGGCGTCGCCGGCGGCGAGGGCGTCCAGGTCCGGGCGCACCCGCTCGACGTCGAGCCCGCCGTCCGCGCCGCGGGCGTACCCCTTCTCGGTGACGGTCAGCGTCACGACGTGGGTCGTGGGCGCCGCGATCGTCTCCAGCACCCGCGCGGTCTCCTCCGCCGGCCAGGCGACGTCGAGCACCGCCCCGACCAGGTCCAGCCGGGTCTCGTGCGTGCCCGCGGTGAGCACCGAGTAGGCGCCGCCCTGCGGCCGGAGCTGGTCGCGCACGGAGGCCGACCGCTGCGTGACGCCGAGGATGCCCCAGCGGCGGTCCCCCGTGGCGCGGGCGGCCAGCTCCGTGAACACCGCCTGGTGCGCCCGGTGGAACGCTCCGATCCCCAGGTGCACGATGCCCACCTGGTCGGGGGTCACCGGCGCCTCGAGACGGGCGGGCAGGTGGGAGCGGTGCAGGCGGTCGGTCATGGTTCCTCCGTCGTCCGGCGGCGTCGCCGGGGTGGTGCGTCCGTGTCGGTCGAGGTGGTCAGGGGGCGTCGGGGGCGGGCCGCGGCGCCGCGGCGCGCGGGGGTGCGGTCGATCCGCGGACGACGAGCTCGACGGGGAGCGTCACGTCGCCCTGCAGGGCGCCGTCGTCCTTGCCCGGGCGCAGGACCAGGCGGTCGACGGCCACGCGGCCGGAGTCGCGGAGGTCGGTCCGCAGGGTGGTGAGGGGCGGGGCCAGGAGCTCCGCGACGTACGCGTCGTCGCAGCCGACCACGGACAGGTCGCCGGGCACGTCGAGGCCGCGCACCCGCAGGCGCTCGACCAGACCGGCGGCCACGAGGTCGTTGAAGGTCACGACCGCCGTCGCGCGGGTGGCGACGACGAGGTCCGCCGCCGCGTGCCCGCCCGCGACCTGCGGCCGGTGCGGCCCGAGCTCCACGAGCTCGACGTCACCCAGCCGCGCGGCGGCCGCACGCAGGCCGGCGCGGCGGCGGCTGTCCGACCACGAGCGGGCGGGCCCGCCCACGTAGGCGACCTTCGCGTGGCCCAGCGCCCGCAGGTGCTCGAGGGTGCGCAGCATGCCCGCCTCGTGGTCGGCGACGACCGACGGCAGCCCGTCGACATGGTGGTTGACCAGCACCACCGGTCGGCCCTCGAGCGCCTCGACGGTGCGCTCCACCGCGCGCGGCGAGCACAGGATGATGCCGTCGGTCTGCGGAGCCAGGCCCGAGACGGCCTCGGTCTCGAGCTCGGGATCCTCGTCGGAGTCGACGACGAAGAGCCCGACGCCGCGTTCGCGCGCCTGGGCCTGGGCGCCCTTGGCGATCGCCGCGAAGTAGGGGTTGGCGAGGTCGGGCACCACGAGCCCGAGCGCTCCGGACCGTCCCGCGCGGAGCACGCTGGCCGCCCGGTTGGGTCGGTAGCCGAGCTCGCGCGCCGCGGACGTCACCCGGTCGCGCGTCGCCACGGCGACCCGCTGCGGGTCGGTCAGGGCGCGCGAGACCGTCGAGATCGACACGCCGGCCGCCCGCGCGACGTCGTGCACCGTGACCACGACCACCGTCTCCTCGAGCCCGCCGCTCGCACCCGGACGATGCGAACGTTTGCCAGATCGTCGCACATCTCGGCTCGTCGTGTCTGCCCCCGGCCACGGATGCCTTGGGGATTCCGTGCTCGGCAGTCGGCAGGCTACGATGCAAACGTTCGCATCCCATCTCGACGTTGAGGAGCTCCTGTGAGCGAGCGCTGGACCCTGCACCCCGACCGGGCGCTGCCCGCCGACCCCGGATCCCGGGTACTGGCCCGCGAGATCTACGCCGCGGTGCGGGACCTGCCGATCGTCTCGATGCACGGCCACGTGCCGGTCGAGTGGTTCGCCGACGACGCGCCCTTCGGCGACCCGGCCCAGCTCGTCGTCGTGCCCGACCACTACCTCACGCGGATGCTGGTCTCCCAGGGCGAGACCCTGCCCCGCCTCGGCGTCGGATCCACGGACGACGAGGCCGTCGAGACCGACCCGCGCGAGATCTGGCGCCGGTTCTGCGCCGGGTGGAAGCACTTCCGCGGCACGCCCACCCGCTACTGGCTGGAGCACGTGCTCGTCGAGATCCTCGGCGTCACGCAGCGCCCGTCGGCCGAGACCGCCGACGCCCTGTACGACCAGGTGGCCGCGCGCCTCGCCGAGCAGGAGTTCCGCCCCCGCGCACTCCTCGACGCCTTCAACATCGAGGTCATCGCCACGACCGACCCCGCCTGGGCGACCCTCGACGCGCACGCGAAGCTCGCCGCCGACGGCTACGGCGACCGCGTGCTGCCCACCTTCCGGCCCGACCCCCTGCTGCACGTCGACCGCGCGACCTGGCGCGACGACGTCGAGCGGCTCGGCGAGGCGGCCGGCGTCGACGTCACGTCGTACGACCGCTACCTCGAGGCCCTGCGCGCGCAGCGCGAGCGCTTCGTCGCCGCGGGCGCGCGGGCCACCGACCACGGCCACCTGTACGCCGACACGACGCCGCTGGACGACGCCGAGGCCGCGCGCATCCTCGACAAGGCCCTCGCGGGCACGGTCACGGCCGCCGAGGCGCAGGCGTTCAGCGGGCACATGCTGTTCCAGATGGCCGCGATGTCGGCGGAGGACGGCCTCGTGATGCAGCTGCACCCCGGCGTGCTGCGCGACCACGCGAGCGCCCCGTTCGCCGCGTTCGGCCCGGACAAGGGCTACGACATCCCGGTGGTCACCGAGTTCACGCACTCGCTGCGCCCCGTGCTGGACGCCTTCGGCCACCACCCGGGCTTCCGGATGATCGCGTTCACGGTGGACGAGGACGTGTACTCGCGCGAGCTCGCGCCGCTGGCCGGCGTCTACCCGTCGCTGCGGCTCGGCGCGCCGTGGTGGTTCCTCGACGCCCCCGACGCGATGCGGCGGTTCCGCGAGGCGGCGACCGAGACGGCCGGGTTCAGCAACATGAGCGGCTTCGTGGACGACACCCGCGCGTTCTGCTCCATCCCCGCCCGGCACGACCTGGCCCGGCGCGTCGACGCCGGCTACCTGGCCCGCCTGGTGGCCGAGCACCGCCTCGACCTGGACGAGGCGGTCGACGTGGCCACCGATCTGACCTACCGCCTGCCCCAGGCGGCCTACTCCCGCCCCTGAACCGCTGTGAGCGGGCGTTTGGCCCGGACGGACGTCGAGAACGGGGCCGAACGCCCGCTCACAGCAGGTGGAGGGGCAGGACGACGAGCACGAGGAGTCACGCAGTGAAGATGGGTTTCCGCTGGTACGGCGAGGGCAACGACACGGTCACGCTGGACCACGTCCGGCAGATCCCCGGTGTCGAGACGATCGTGTGGAGCCTGCATCACAAGCAGGCCGGCGAGGTGTGGGAGCAGGAGGAGATCGACGCCGAGGTGGCGCGCATCTCCGGGCTCTCCGACGAGGCCCGGGCCCGCGGCGTGACCCGCACGCTCGACGCCGAGGTGGTCGAGTCCGTCAACGTGCACGAGTCGATCAAGCTGGGACGCACCGTCCTCGGGCTGAGCCGTGACGAGGCGATCGAGAACTACGTGACGACGCTCCGGCGGCTGGGCCGGGCCGGCGTGAAGGTGGTCTGCTACAACTTCATGCCCGTCTTCGACTGGCTGCGCACCGACCTGTGGCACCCGCTGCCCGACGGCTCGACCGCGCTGTTCTTCGAGAAGGCGGTCGTGGACCGGATGACGCCCGAGGGCCTCATCGCCGACATGGAGGCCGGGTCGCACGGCCTCACGCTGCCCGGCTGGGAGCCCGAGCGGCTCGCGGGCTTCACCGAGCTCAACGCCGCGTACGAGGGCGTCACGCACGAGGACATGTACGCGAACTACCGGTACTTCCTCGACGCGGTGGTCCCGGCGGCGGAGGAGGCCGGGATCAAGCTGGGCGTGCACCCGGACGACCCGCCGTTCGACGTCTTCGGCTGGCCGCGCGTCGTGTCGACGCCGGACGACCTGCAGCGCGTGCTGGACCTGCACCCGAGCCCGAACCACGGCCTCACGCTGTGCCTCGGCAGCTTCTCGGCGAACCCGGCGCAGGCGCCGCTCGCCGCGGACACCGTGCGCCGGTTCATGGACCGCATCCACTTCACCCACGTGCGGAACATCAAGCACTTCCCGAACGGCGACTTCACGGAGGTGGGGCACCGGGCGTGCGAGGGCGACGTCGACACGACCGGGATCATGAAGGCGTACGCCGAGGCCGGGTACACCGGCTACGTCCGCCCCGACCACGGCCGCCACCTCTGGGACGAGAACACCACGAACAAGCCCCGCCCCGGCTACGGCCTGTACGACCGCGCGCTGGGCATCCAGTATCTGCTCGGCGCGTGGGACGCGTTCCGCTACGCCGCCCCCACCGACCGCTGAGCACCGCCGCGGGCCGGGACGCCGACGTCCCGGGCCCGCGGCCCCTCTCCACCTCCCACCACCGACCCGAGGACCCGCCGGTGACTTCCGAAATCGTTGTCGATCCCGCACCGCACCCCGCCTGGCTGCCCGACGGCGCGCTGGCCGCCGCCGGCCGCCGCCGCGTGGCGGTCGCCACGCCCGAGCCGGCAGAGCCACGGCGCGGTGTGGCACCGCCTGGTTCTGACAGCTCCCCCCAGGTCGTGGCCACGCTGCGCGCGGAGCTCGAGCGCGCGACCGCGGCGCACGGCGGCGCCGTCGTCGACCCCGACGGCTCCCCCGACCTCCTCCTCGCCCTGGTCCACGAGGTGTCAGGGCCAGGTGCACGTCTTCCTGCGCGCGGCCCTGACACTTCGGGCGGCGACGGGTTCCGGATCGTGCGGGACGGCGGCCGAGTCACCGTCACGGCCGAGACGCCGACGGCGCTGCTGCACGGCTGGTTCCACGTGGTGCGGCACGGCGAGACGGCGTTCACGGGGCCCGACGTCGACGAGCGGCACGCCCCCGCGTTCGCGCTGCGCGTGCTGGACCACTGGGACAACATGGACGTGCACCCGGTGATGGGGCAGGTCGAGCGCGGGTACTCGGGCGGGTCGATCTTCTACGCCGACGGCCGGGTCCGCGACGACCTGTCCCGCGTCACGACCTACGCGCGCCTGCTCGCCGCGACGGGCGTCGACCGGGTCTGCATCAACAACGTCAACGTGCACGCGCGCGAGGCACGCCTGCTCACCGACGACCTGCCGGAGGTCGCGCGCATCGCCGCCGCGATGCGGCCCTACGGCGTGCGCACGCACCTCGCGGTGAGCTTCGCCGCGCCGATGACGCTCGGCGGGCTGCCGACGTCCGACCCGCTCGACGACGACGTGCGTGCCTGGTGGCGCGCCGCCGCCGACCGCGTCTGGGCGACGATCCCGGACTTCGGCGGGTTCGTCGTCAAGGCCGACTCCGAGGGCCAGCCGGGCCCGTTCGCGTACGGGCGCGACCACGCCGACGGCGCCAACCTGCTGGCCGAGGCGGTCGCGCCGCACGACGGCGTCGTGCACTGGCGGGCGTTCGTCTACGACCACACGCAGGACTGGCGCGACCGCACCACCGACCGCGCCCGCGCCGCGTACGACCACTTCGCGCCGCTGGACGGCCGGTTCGCGGACAACGTGGTGGTGCAGGTCAAGCACGGCCCGATCGACTTCCAGACGCGCGAGGCGGTCTCGCCGGTCCTCGCGGGGATGCCCGCCACCCGGCTGGCCCTCGAGCTGCAGGTGACGCAGGAGTACACGGGCCAGCAGCGGCACGCGTGCTACCTCGCCCCCTGGTGGAGCGAGAATCTCGGCTTCCGGCCCTGGGGAGCCGGCGAGGACGGTGCCGCGGTGCGCGACGTCGTCGCCGGGCGCGGCCCGTCCGCGCCGGCCGCCGTCGCGGACGCCGGGGGCGGCGGGATCGCCGCCGTCTCGAACGTGGGCGACGACCGGTTCTGGACCGGCCACCCGCTGGCGCAGGCGAACCTGTACGCCTTCGGGCGGCTGGCGTGGGACCCGACGCTCGACCCCGCGGCCATCCTCGACGAGTGGGTCGGGCTGACCTTCGCCGGCCCGGACGGCGGCCTCGAGCCGCGGGTCCGCGAGGCGCTGCACGCGGTGCTCGACGGCTCGTGGCGCACCTACGAGTCGTACACCGCGCCGCTGGGCGTCGGGTTCATGGTGCGCCCCGGCCACCACTACGGCCCGGACGTGGACGGCTACGAGTACACGCCGTGGGGCACCTACCACTTCGCCGACCGCGACGGCATCGGCGTGGACCGCACCCGGGCCACCGGCACCGGGTTCACGGGCCAGTACCCGGAGCCCTGGCGTGACGTCTACGAGGACCTCGCGACCTGCCCCGACGAGCTGCTGCTGTTCTTCCACCACGTGCCGTACACGCACGTGCTGCGCTCCGGCGTCACCGTGGTCCAGCACGTCTACGACACGCACTTCGCGGGCGTCGAGCGGGTGCGCGAGGCCGTCGCGGCGTGGGAGTCGCTGGCCGACCTCGTCCCCGGCGCGCTCCCGGCCGACGTCGACGCCCGCGTCCGCGAGCGCCTCGCCGAGCAGCTGCGGTCGGCCGTCGAGTGGCGCGACCAGCTGAACACGTACTTCTTCCGGAAGTCCGGGATCCCCGACGCCCACGGCCGCACGATCTTCTGAGCCGAGCGGCCGACGTGCCCGGGTCAGCCCGCGGCGAGCAGCTCCAGGGTGTCGACCACCCGGTGGGAGAAGCCCCACTCGTTGTCGTACCAGGCCACGACCTTCACGTGCCGGCCGTCGACGCGCGTCAGCAGGGAGTCGAAGATCGACGACGCCGGGTTGCCCGTGACGTCCGACGACACCAGGGGGTCCTCGGAGTACTCGAGCACCCCGGCCAGCGGTCCCCGTGCGGCGTCCCGGTAGGCGGCGAGCACGTCCTCGCGCGTCACGTCGCGCGCGACGGCGGCGTTCAGCTCGACGATCGAGCCCACCGGCACGGGTACCCGGATCGAGTCGCCCGAGAGCTTCCCGTCGAGGCGCGGCAGCACCAGCCCGATCGCCTTCGCGGCGCCGGTCGTGGTGGGCACGATGTTCACGGCGGCGGCGCGGGCGCGGCGGGGGTCGCGGTGCGGGGCGTCCTGGAGGTTCTGCTCCTGGGTGTAGGCGTGCACGGTGGTCATGAACCCGTGCTCGATGCCGGCGAGGTCGTCGAGCACGGACGCGAGCGGCGCGAGCGCGTTGGTGGTGCACGACGCGTTGGAGACGATCGTGTGCGCGGCCGGGTCGTAGGTGCCCGTGTTGACGCCGGGGGCGAGCGTGACGTCCGCGCCGGCGGACGGCGCGCTCACGAGCACCTTGCGCGCCCCGGCGTCGAGGTGGGCGCGTGCCGCGGCGGCGGAGGTGAAGCGGCCGGTGGACTCGAGCACGACGTCGACGCCGAGCTCGCGCCACGGCAGGGTGCCGGGCTCGCGCTCCCCCAGCACGGCGACGCGGTGACCGTCGACGACGATCGCGTCGTCCTCGGCGGTGACCGGGCGGCCCAGGCGCCCGGCGGTGCTGTCGAAGGCGAGCAGCCGGGCGAGCGCGGCGGGCTCGGTGAGATCGTTGACGGCGACGATCTCCAGGTCGCTGCCGCGCTCGAGCAGCGCGCGGACCACGTTGCGCCCGATGCGGCCGAACCCGTTGATGGCGATGCGGGTCATGTGACCCTCCTTCCGTGTCGCCACCAGGCTCGCCGCCGTCGCACGGGCAGAACACCGGCGCGCGCGCCACGGTCCGCAAGGATCTCGCCACGCCCGGGGAGGGCCTCACTCCCCGCGGGCGAACGTGCGCCGGTACTCGCTGGGCGTCGTGCCGAGGATGCGCCGGAAGTGCGCGCGCAGGTTCGCGCCCGTCCCCAGCCCGACGTCGGCGGCGACCTGCTCGACGCTGCGCTCCGAGCGCTCCAGCAGCTCCCGTGCCACGTCCACGCGCACCCGCAGCACCCAGGCCATCGGCGTGTATCCGGTGTCGTCGGCGAACCGGCGCGAGAAGGTGCGCGGCGAGACGGCCGCGTGCCGGGCCAGGTCCTCGAGGGTGAGGTCCTCGGTCAGGTGGTGCAGCACCCACTCGCGGGTGGCGGCGAACCGCTCGCCGAGCGGCTCGGGCACGCTCCGCGGCACGTACTGCGCCTGGCCGCCGCTGCGGTACGGCGCCGCGACGAGGCGGCGGGCCGCGTGGTTCGACGCCGCCACCCCCAGGTCGCCGCGCAGCACGTGCAGGCACAGGTCGATGCCCGACGCGGCGCCCGCCGACGTGAGCACGCTGCCCTCGTCGACGAACAGCACGTTCTCGTCCACCCGCACGCCCGGGTGCTTGGCCGCCAGCGCTCGCGTGTAGTGCCAGTGCGTCGTGGCGCGTCGTCCGTCGAGCAGGCCGGTGGCCGCGAGCGCGAACGCGCCGGTCGAGATGGCGGCCAGTCGCGCGCCGCGGTCGTGCGCGGCCAGGAGCGCGTCGACGACGGCGGGCGGCGGGTCGTCGCGGTCCGGGTGCCGGTACCCGGGGAGGAACACGACGTCGGCCCAGGCCAGCGCCTCGAGGCCGTGGTCCAGGTGGTAGGAGAGCCCGTCCCCGCCGGCGACGAGCCCGGGAGCCGCGGCGCAGGCCCGCACCTCGTAGGGCATGCTCGGGCGCGTCGTGAAGACCTGCGCGGGGATGCCGACGTCGAGGGGCTTGGCGCCCTCCAGCACGAGGACGGCGACGCGGCGGCGGCGTTCCGGCGGGTCGGTCGGTTCCGGCACAGGACGCAGCGTAGGCAGCGCGGGCGCGGTCACGCGCGGCCGGCGGGACGCGAGCGCGGGGAGACGATCCCCGACTCGTACGCGAACACGACGAGCTGGGCGCGGTCGCGGGCGCCGAGCTTGGTCATGGCCCGGCTGACGTGCGTCTTCGCGGTGAGCGGGCTGAGCACCAGGTCGAGGCCGTCGGGGGCGATCGCGTCCGGGGGGCGGGCCACGAACTCGCTGATCAGCCGGCGCGTGATGGCCGGCGACAGCAGCGCGTCCCCGCGCACGGCGGCGCGCACGGCGGCGCGCACGGCCTCGAGCGGCGACACCGTCACCGGCACGCCGAGATAGAGAAGCCGGACCCGCGAGATAGAGAAGGGACGGACCGAAAGCGGCTTCGGTCCGTCCCTTCTCTACCTCGCGGGTCCGGCTTCTCTATCTCGGCGGGTCCTCGCGGAGGACGACGACGTCGGTCGGCTCCAGGTGAAGGGGCTCCCCCGCCTCGATCCGGCGACCGGTGAGCAGGTCCGTGCCCGAGGCATGGGCGGCGACGTCGACGGCGACGCCGGCGTGGTTCAGCACGAACGCCGTCCGCGCGCCGTCGGCGCCCTCGCGGACCGCCAGCTCGACGTCCTCGGCGTCGGCATAGGGCCCGACGAGGCCGTGCCGGGCGAGGACGCGGCGCACCACCCAGCCCGTGCCGGCGTCGTCGAGAGCCGTCGCGACGTACCAGGCCTCGCCGCCGTCCTCCCCGTCGTCCGGGCCTCCGGGGCGGTGGCGCGTGACCGCGGGCGTGCCCGCATAGAACTCCGAGCCGTACGTGCCGACCACCTCCGCGCCCTGCGGCACGAGCACCTCGAAGACGAGCGCGGCGTCGGAGACGACGTCGTCGCCCGTGCCGTCCTTGAGGGTGACGGGGTTGGTGACGCCCGGCTCGGCGGAGTCCGTCTCCTCGACGCGCACGCCGAACGGCCGACCGAGCGGGCCGGGGGCGTCCATGAGGAACGCGTTCGCGTCCTCGTCCGCACGGCCGGACCAGTACGACGCGAGCACCGAGCCGCCGCGCGCGACCACGCCCTCCAGCCGTTCGGCGACGTCGCCCTTGAGCACGTGCAGCATGGGCGCGAGCACGACGTCGTAGCGGGCCAGGTCCGCGGTGACCGGCACGACGTCCACCTGCGCCCCCGCCTGCCACAGCGCGCGGTAGTAGGCGAGCACCGTGTCGACGTAGCGCGCGTGCCGGTTGAAGCCGTCCGTCATCTCCGCGGCCCACCACGAGTCCCAGTCGAAGAGCAGCGCCACGCGGGCCGGGGTGCGCGCCCCGAGGACGGCGTCGCCCAGCGCGTCGAGCTCGGCGCCGAGGGCCGCGACCTCCCGGAACGCGCGGGTGTCCGTGCGGCCGGCGTGGTCGAGGACGGCGCCGTGGTACTTCTCGCACGCCCCCTTCGACTGCCGCATCTGGAAGTACAGGACGGCGTCCGCGCCGTGCGCCACCGCCTGCCACGACCACAGCCGCAGCACGCCGGGTCGTTTCACCGGGTTGACGTCGCGGGAGGCGGTCATGGTCGGCGTCTGCTCCATGACCCAGAACGGCGCGCCGTCCTTGAGCCCGCGCATGACGTCGTGGGCCAGGGCCATGCGGGCGTGCTCCCGCTGGCCGGGCGGGTAGTTGTCCCACGACGCGAAGTCGAGGTCCTCGGCCCAGCGGTGGTAGTCGATCGGCCGGAACATGCCCATGAAGTTGGTCGTGACGGGCGTGGTCGCGTCGTGCTCGCGGATGCGCGCCTTCTCGTCGCGATAGTTCGCCAGCATCGCGTCGGACATGAACCGCCGGTAGTCGAGCGTGATGCCCTGGAAGGCCGTGTGGTCCGGCCCGCGCCAGTGCTCGCTGAGCATGTTCGGGGGCACGACCTGCTCCCAGTCGCTGAACGTGTGCGACCAGAACGCCGCGTTCCAGGCGTCGTTCAGGCGCTCCAGCGTGCCGTACCGCGCGCGCAGCCACTCACGGAAGCCCGCGGCGCACAGGTCGCACCAGCAGCCGCCGTCGAACCCGCCGTACTCGTTGCCCACGTGCCACGCGACCAGCCCGGGCGTGCCCGCGTAGCGCTCGGCGAGGCGCCCCGCGAGCTCTGCCGACAGCCGCCGGTACACCGGCGAGCTGGGGCACGCGTTGTGCCGCTGCCCGTACACGTGCCGCCGGCCCTGGAAGTCGGTGCGCTCCACCTCGGGGTGGCGGTGGGCGAGCCACGGCGGCAGCGCCCCGGTCGACGTCGCGAGCACGACGTCGCGGCCCGCGGCCACGGCGCGCTCGACGATCGCGTCGAGCAGCGCGAAGTCGTACGCGTCCTCGTCGGGCTGCAGCGTCGCCCAGGAGAAGACGTTGAGCGTCACCGTGTCGATCGACGCCAGGTCGAACGCGGCGTGGTCGGCCTCCCACACCTCCCGCGGCCACTGCTCGGGGTTGTAGTCGCCGCCGTAGCGGATCTTGCGTCCGGCGGGCAGGTGGGCGGACATGACGACGTTTCCTCCGGAGGTCGGTGATGGGGGTCAGGCGACGAAGCGTGCGCGGACGTCGTCGAGCACGGGCTGCGCGACGCGCAGCAGGAAGGCGAGCCACGCGGCGGCGACGACGGCGAGCACCAGCTCGCCCGCCACCCACACCACGCCGCCCGCCACGACGACGAGCGCGAGCAGGCCGACGGCGACGAGCGGCCGCCGGCCCAGGTAGTAGGCGGACAGCCGGGCCACGTCGCGGGCCCGGAAGGAGAACAGGGACGCGAGCACCAGCGCCTGCACCGCCCAGAGCAGCACGCCGAGCCCGACCAGGCCGAGCACGACGGCGTAGGCCGCGGAGATGCCGGCGGCCTCGCGGTGCAGCACCGACGTGAGGACGACGCCGAGCACCGCCGTCACCGGCACCCACAGCCGCAGCGCGTCGAGCCAGCCCAGCCGCAGTCCGCGCACGAACGTGCGGCCCGGCACGGGCTCGTCGGCACCCGCCCGCGCGTGCAGGGCGAAGAGCCCCGCGGCCAGGAACGGGGCCGCCGGCACCAGGCACAGCGGCACCAGCAGCGCGTTGCCGGTGGACCGGTCCAGGAGCGCGAGCAGCACCAGCGTGGGCACGCAGCCCAGGGCGACGAGCGCCCCCACGACGGCGTACCAGTAGACGCGAGCCGTGATCCGGCCCAGGACGCCGTCCCCGAACTCACGGGGCGTCCCGGCCGCCGCCGCCATCAGGGCACCTCCCCGGCGCGGTCCTGCTCTCGGCTGTGCTCTCGACCGAGGATCCGTGCGTCGTCGAGCCAGGACGGCGTCTCGTCGTGCACCGGGTCGATCTCCACCAGCGTCACCTCGTGCCGGGCGAGCGTGAGCGCCAGGTCGACCCGGCCGCCCGACACCTCGAGCGAGGTGTGCGAGCGCCCCGGCACGGACGCCTCGTGCAGCAGGTCGAGCTGCCGCGCGGTCGGCGACGCCGGACGGCCCAGGTGGCGCCACGCGCTGAACGCGTTGCCCTCGTCGTCGTTCACGCGCGAGCGGTGCACCGACGCCCGGCGCGTCGCGGCGCCGCCGACCGGGACGCTCAGCCGCAGCTCGTGCCGGTCCGCCTCCGGGGCGTCGTCGGTGCCGCCCACGGGCTGCCAGGCCAGCACCGTCACCCGGCCGCCGCCGTCGCGCGTCACCAGGTGGTCCAGGCCCCGGTGCAGCACGTCCCCGCCCATCCGCGCCATGAAGGCGTAGAGGTGGAACACCGGCTTGCGCAGCTGCCGGTGCCCCAGCATCCCGAAGCCGCCGTGGAAGACCGACGTCGGCACGTTCTCCTCCTCGAAGACGTCGCAGAACGTCCAGTAGGAGAAGGAGTCGACGAGGTCGCCGCCCTCGGAGAGCACGGGCGCCAGCGACGCCGCCTGGTAGGCCGTGTCGTGCACGGGGTTGTCCGGGCGGTAGCTGGTGCTGAACTCGGTGACGTGGGCGGGCAGCCCCTCCAGGCGGGTGCCCGCCAGCAGCTTCGCCGGGGCGGCGAACTGGTCCAGCAGGTTCCGGGGATGCCGCAGCGTCTGGTAGGTGCCGAACGGCACGTGCTGCGCGGGCCCGCTCGTGTAGGCGTGGAAGGACACGAAGTCCACCGGGACGTCCCGGCGCTCGACGAACTCCGCGAACGGTGCCCACCAATCGTCCGCGCCGGGGGAGATCGCCGGCCCGCCCACCTGCAGGTCGGCGTCGACCTCCTTCACCGCGGCCGCGGTGACCTCGTAGAGCCGGAGGTACGCCTCCTGCGACGCGCCCTCCCAGAACTGCACGAGGTTCGGCTCGTTCCACACCTCGACCGGCCACCGCCGCACCTCCTCGAGGCCGTAGCGGTCGATCGCGTGCCGCAGCACCGCCTGGACGAGCGCCGCCCACTCGCGGTGGTCGCGCGGCGGCGTGACGTTGCCCTTCCACCAGAACACGGTCTGCTCCCCCGACGCGAGCGCCGACGGCATGAACCCGAGCTCGAGGAACGGCCGGATGCCCTGCGCGAGCCACGCGTCGAGGACCTGGTCGGCGTAGGTGAACGCGTACCGCGTGCCGCGGTGGCCCGCCGCGTCGTAGGGACGGTGGATCCCGACGTCGTCGGACAGCAGGCCGTGGCCCCGCACGTGGCGGAACCCGATCTCCCGCTGCACCACGGCGAGCGAGTCCTGGTAGTCCTGACGCAGCGCGAGGTTGAGGCGGCCGGTGCCGACGCACCGCCGCCACGCGTCGGAGAGCGTGGCGGCGGGCGCGTCGGGGACGACGGTGGTCAGGGCTCAGCCCTCCTGGCGCGCCAGGGCGGTGTTGACGGTCTCGACCAGCTGCGTGGCGCCGAGGCCCTCGATCTCGGCGACGTACGCGTCCCAGTCGTCGAGCGAGCGCTGGCCGGTGATGAAGGCGGCCGTCGCGGACTGGACGGCGTCCTTGAGCTGCGTGTCGAGCAGCGAGTTCTGCTCGAGCTCCATCTCGTTGAGGCGCGGCGCCGGGGCCACCGGCAGCACCTCCTTGGCGTCGAGCACGGACCGGGTCCACTCCTTGACCTCGTCCGACATCACGGACTCGAGCAGGTCCTGCGTGGACCCGTTCGCCAGCAGGAACACGCCGTTGCTGTAGCCGAAGTCGGTGTTGAGCTTCTTCGGCGCGCCGGCGTTGATCGCGTTCCAGCTGATGTCGTCGTTCAGCGTGCGGGTGCCGTCCGAGTCCTTCGAGTACGTCTCGCCGTCCACGCCCCACTGGGCGAACTCGATGCCCTCGTCCGAGTAGTACTGCCAGTCGACGTACTGGAGCAGGGCCTTGAAGTACGGCTGCTCCGCCGCGTTGCTGGAGATCATCAGGCCGCTGGAGAGCTGGCTCGCGGCGAGGTTGCTGCCCGCCGGGCCGCCCGGGATGGTGAGCAGCCGGGTGGTGATGTCCTTCCCGCCGTCCTTGATCGCCGTGCGGTACGCCGTGATCTCCTGCGTGTTGCTCGTGACGGCGGCGGACTTGCCGGACACGAACTTCTGCCGGGCCTGGTCGTCGGACTGCGTGATCTCCGGGTCCATGACGCCCGCCTCGACCCAGCCGTGCACCGTCTCGAGGAGCTGCTTGTACTCGTCGCTCGTGCCGTTGAAGACGTACTCGCCGGAGTCCTGGTCGAACCAGGTGTTGTTGTAGCCCCAGCCGCCGGCGGCGCCGAAGTTCGGGCCCATGACGTTGAGCAGCGCGCCGAGCGTGGTGGTGTCGGTCCAGCGGTCGGAGTAGGCGTAGTCGAGGCCGGGGTTCGCCTCCTTGACCTTCGCCAGGTCCTCGGTGAACTCGTCCCACGTGGCAGGGTCCTCGGTGATCCCCGCCTTCTTCCACATGTCGTCGTTGATCATCACCGTGTACTGGACGTCGGGGATCTCCCGCAGGCCCGGCAGGATGTAGTACTTGCCGTCGTCCTGGCGCAGGTTGTCGATCTCGTCCTGCAGGCCCCAGTCCTCCACCTTCTGCGCGAAGTTCGGCATGTACTCGAGGTAGTCGGACACCGGGAGGATCGCGCCGCCCGAGACGAACTGCGTCTCCTGGCCCGGGTACGTCACGGGCATGAGGTCCGACGCCTCGCCCGACCCGATGAGCAGCGCCTTCTTCTGGTCCCAGTCCGCCAGGGGGACGTCGGTGCGGGAGAACGTCACGTTGCGGTCGTCCTCGAGGTGCTGGAAGACCGACCAGTCGTCCTGCACCTCGTAGTCCGGGTGGTCGCGGTACATCAGCGAGAGCTCCACCGGCTCGGTGGCCTTGAACGACGTGCCCGCCGCGAAGTCCTCCATCGCGCCGACGGAGTGCTCCGCGTCGATGGTGGCGGCCGCGTCCGGGCTCGCGCCGTCGCCGCCGTCGTCGTCTCCCCCGCTGCCGCAGGCAGAGAGGCCCAGGGCCAGGGTGGTCAGCGACACGGCCGCGACGGCCGCCCGCATCCGGGTGTTCCTCATGTCTTCTCCTCGTGTGACGAGCGTCGTCGCTCTCGAGCGGGATGTGGTGCGTGCGGTGCGGGTGATGGCCGGCCCGTCAGCCCTTGACGGAGCCGAGCATCACGCCGGAGACGAAGTACCTCTGGATGAAGGGGTAGAAGCAGATGATCGGCAGCACGGTGAGCAGCATCGTCACGGACTGGATGTTCGCGCCGATCTGCACGGCGTCCTGCGTCGGGTCGGCCGCCGGCGACGCCGCGGCGATCATGTTCCGCAGGTAGACGGTGACCGGGAAAAGCTCCTTCTGGTCCAGGTAGAGGAAGGCGTTGAACCACGAGTTCCACAGGCCGACGGCGTAGAACAGGGTCATCGTGGCCAGCACCGCCTTGGACAGCGGCAGCACGATCCGGAAGAAGATCCCGTACGTCGTGAGGCCGTCGATCGCGGCCGCCTCCTCGAGGTCGCTCGGGAAGTTCTCGAAGAACGACTTCATGACCAGGAGGTTGAACACCGAGATGGCGCCGGGCAGCACGATCGCCCAGAGGGTGTTCCGCATCCCCAACACGTCGGCGACGAGGATGTAGTTCGGGATCAGGCCGCCGCTGAAGAACATCGTGAAGACCGCGATGCCGATGAAGAACGTGCGGCCCTTGAGGTGGCGGCGGCTCAGGGCGTAGGCGTACGGGGTGGTGAGCGCCATCGACACGAACGTGCCGACCACCGTGTAGACGACCGTGTTCTTGTAGTTGGTCCAGAACATCGCGTCGCCCATGACGTACTGGAACGTCTCGACGTTGAAGCCCCGCGGCAGGAGGTTGACCTCGCCGGCGGCGATGAAGCCCTCCGAGGAGAACGCCTTCGCCACGAGGTTCACGAACGGGTACAGCGTCACGGCGCACACCAGGAGCAGCACGACGACGTTGACCACCTTGAAGGTGCGGTACCCGGCCGTGTCCTTGACGGTCGTGGCCTCGGTCCGGACGGCGGCGAGGTCGGGGGTGGGCATGCCGGTCACCACAGCGAGGCTCCTACCGTGCGGCGCGAGACGAAGTTCGCGGTGAGGACGAGGACCAGACCGATGAGCGCCTCGAAGAGGCCGATCGCCGTGCCGTAGGAGAACTGGGCCGACTGGATGCCCACGCGGTACAGGTACGTCGAGATGACGTCCGCCGTGGAGTAGATCAGCGGGTTCTGCAGCAGCAGGACCTTCTCGAACCCGACCGCCATGAAGGAGCCGATGTTGAGGATGAGCAGCACCATCATCGTGGGGCGGATGCCCGGCAGCGTGATGTGCCAGGTCTGCTGCCAGCGGTTGGCGCCGTCGATCCGGGCCGCCTCGTAGAGCTGGTCGTCCACCGTCGTCAGCGCGGCGAGGTAGAGGATCGTGCCCCATCCGACGGTCTGCCAGACCTCCGAGCTCACGTAGATGGAGCGGAACCAGTCGGGCTGCTGCATGAACGCGATCGCGTCGCCGCCGAACGCCTCCACGACCTGGTTCACCGTGCCGCTCACGGCGGTGAGCTGCAGCACGAGGCCCGCGACGATGACGATCGACATGAAGTGCGGCAGGTACGAGATCGTCTGCACGATCTTCTTGAAGCGCCGCGAGCGCAGCTCGTTGAGCATGAGCGCGAGGACGATCGGCAGCGGGAAGCAGATCACCAGCGTCAGCAGGCCCAGGATCACGGTGTTCCCGAACACCTGCCAGAACTGCTGGTTGTGGATGAACATGTCGAAGTAGTAGAAGCCGACCCACTCGTCGCCCAGCGGGCTGCCGCCCGGGCGGAACCGGCGGAACGCGATGACGTTCCCGATCATCGGCACGTACTTGAAGATCAGGAAGAACAGCACCGGCAGGACGACGAACGAGTACAGCCGCCAGTCCTTGCGCAGCGCCTGGCGCCACGTGGTGCGCGTCCGCCGCCGCGGTTCGTCCCGCGGTGGTGGTGACAACGGTGCGTCGTCGATCGGTGGGACGGTCGTCACCATCCCTGCGGCCTGCGCCATGAGTCCCCCAGCCGTCACGTCGTCGTGCGGTCCGCCGGTCGCAACCTCGCGCCGACGATCCGAAAGTTTCGTCATTGAAAACGTTCTCCAACTGCCGCCGAGAGTAGGGGGAGCCTTCGGTGATGGTCAAGCGCCCGGCCGATCACGGTCTGATCACGGCGCCTGGAAACGTCGAGAGCACGCCCGACGTCGTGTACGGTCGAGCCGAAACTTGCGGTCGATCGATCGAGCGCGACGCCGCGCCATGACAGGACGGACGATGAGCACCCCCACACCGCAGGGCACGACGCCGACGATCGCCGAGATCGCCCGGGAGCTCGGCGTGTCCGCGCCCACGGTGTCCAAGGTGCTGAACGGCAGGACCGACGTCGCGCCGGCCACCCGCGACCGCGTGGAGGCCGCGCTGGAGCGCCACCGCTACCGGCGTCGCCGGGCGGCGACCCCACCGGTCGGCGCGGGGCTCGTGGACCTCGTCTTCCACCGGGTGGGCTCGGCGTGGTCCACGGAGATCATCCGCGGCGTGGAGGACGCCGCCGCGGCCGCCGGGGTGAGCGTCATCCTGTCCGAGCTGGGCGGGAAGCACCGCCCGCCGTCCACCTGGCTCGAGACGACGCTCTCGCGCCCGCCGCTGGGCGTGCTGCTCGTCGCGGCCAGCCTCAGCTCCTCGCAGCGGCCGCGCCTCACCACGCGCGGCATCCCCTACGTCGTCATCGACACCGACGGCGAGCCCCCGCCCGACGTGCCCACGGTGGGGTCGGACAACTGGAGCGGGGGGCTCGCGGCGACGCGGCACCTGCTCGAGCTGGGGCACCGGCGCATCGCCGCGATCTCCGGCCCGGGCACCATGCTGTGCGCCCGCGCACGCCTCGACGGCTACCGCACGGCGCTCGAGGAGTCCGGGATCGGCTTCGACCCCGCGCTGGTGCGGTCGGGGAACTTCGAGGTGGAGTCCGGCTACCGCTCCGGCAGCGAGCTGCTCGACCTGCCCGAGCGCCCGACCGCCGTCTTCGCCGGGTCCGACATGCAGGGGATCGGGCTGCTCCGGGCGGCGCAGGAGCGCGGCATCTCCGTGCCGCGCGACCTGTCCGTCGTCGGGTACGACGACCTGCCCCTCGCGAACTGGACCACGCCCGCGCTCACCACCGTGCGCCAGCCGCTGGTCGAGATGGCGACCACGGCCACCCGGCTGCTGCTCGACCTCGCCCGCGGCGAGACGCCGATGGCCCGGCGGGTCAACCTCGCCACCGGCCTCGTCGTCCGGGAGTCCACCGCTCCCCCGCGAGATAGAGAACCCCGGTCGCCGAGATAGAGAAGCGAATTCCACGAGATAGAGAGGGGGGGGGGGGGGGGGGGGCGGGGGGGGCCCCCCCCGGGGCGGGGGCTGAGGAGGTATAAG
>NZ_JBIRXZ010000001.1:216610-434560 GCF_044389385.1 Isoptericola sp. NPDC019571 | reverse complement strand
TCCACAGACAACCACCCCGCGCCCGGGGGGGGGGCCCCCCCGCCCCCCCCCCCCCCCCCCCCTCTCTATCTCGTGGAATTCGCTTCTCTATCTCGGCGTCAGCGCTGGACGCGCGCGCTGCCGCCGCCGGCCAGCTTGGCGACCTCGGCGAGGGTCGCCGTCGTCGTGTCGCCGGGCGTGGTCATGGCGAGCGCGCCGTGCGCGGCGCCGTACTCGACGGCCTGCTGCAACGAGTCGAGCTCCATGAGGCCGTAGGCGAGGCCGGAGGCGAACGAGTCGCCGCCGCCCACGCGGTCGAAGATCTCCAGGTCGGCGCGGTGCGTGGCCTCGACGAAGCCCTCGGCGCGCGACCAGGCGATGGCGCCCCAGTCGTTGACGGACGCGGACTTCACGCCGCGGAGCGTCGTCGCGATGACCTGGAAGTTCGGGTAGGCCTCGGCGGCGGTGCCGATCATCGCGCGGAAGGCGCCGGTGTCGAGGTCGGTGAGGTTCTCGTCCACCCCCTCCACCTCGAAGCCGAGCGAGGCGGTGAAGTCCTCCTCGTTGCCGATCATCACGTCGACGTGGTGCGCCAGACGGCGGTTGACCTCGCGCGCCCGCTCGACGCCCCCGATGCCCTTCCACAGGGAGGGGCGGTAGTTGAGGTCGTACGACACGATCGTGCCGTGCTTCTTGGCCGCGGTCATGGCCGCCTCGGCGACGTCGGCGGCCGACTCGGACAGCGCGGCGAAGATGCCGCCGGTGTGCAGCCAGCGCACGCCGGAGCCGAACAGGGCGTCCCAGTCCACGTCGTCGGGCTTCATCTGCGCGATCGCGGTGTTGCCGCGGTCGCTGACGCCGACGGCACCGCGCACGCCGAAGCCGCGCTCGGTGAAGTTGAGGCCGTTGCGGACGCTGCGGCCGATGCCGTCGTACTCGCGCCACTGCACCCAGGAGGTGTCGAGGCCGCCGGTGAGCATGAAGTCCTCGACGAGGCGGCCGACCTCGTTGTCCGCGAGGGCGGTGACGATCGCGCCGCGCAGGCCGAACGCGCGGCGCAGGCCGCGGGCCACGTTGTACTCGCCGCCGCCCTCCCAGACGTCGAACGAGCGGGTGGTGCGCACGCGGCGGTCGCCCGGGTCGAGGCGCAGCATGACCTCGCCGAGCGCGACGGCGTCGTAGCGGCACTCGGCGGCCGGGCGGGTGGTGATGGACGGGTTGGTCATCGTGTCTCCTTGCAGGCTCTGCGGGCCGACTCAGGCGGGCTGCGCGAGGGTGACGGCCTCGGCGGTGCGGCGGGTGACCTCGGCCCAGTCCCCCTGGGCGACGAGGGACTTCTCGACCATCCACGAGCCGCCGACGGCGAGCACCGGGGCGAGGCCGAGGTAGTCGCCGAGGTTGGCGGCGCTCACGCCGCCCGTCGGCACGAACCGCAGGCCGGGGAACGGCGCGGAGAAGGCCTTGATCGCGGCGGGGCCGCCGACCACGGAGGCGGGGAAGAGCTTGACGACGTCGAGGCCGAGGTCGAGCGCGGCCATGATCTCGCTGGGCGTGGCGACGCCCGGCAGGACCGGCACGCCGTGCTCCTGGGCCCGGCGCACGACGGCGGCCGACAGCCCCGGCGACACGATGTAGCGCGCCCCCGCGTCGACGACGGCGTCGACCTGGTCGACGGTGGTGACGGTGCCCGCGCCCACGACGACGTCGGGCTGGGTCCGCGCGACGGCGCGGATCGCGTCGATGCCGCCGGCGGTGCGCAGGGTGATCTCGGCGACGGGGAGGCCGCCGGCGACGAGCGCGTCGGCGAGGCGGGCGCCCTCGTCGGCGCCGTCGACCACGACGACGGGCACGAGGCGGTGGGCGCCGAGGGCGGCGACGACGTCGCCGGCCGGGGTCGAGGGGGAAGACATCCTGGCTCCGTTTCGCTATGGTGAACGCACGTTGTTCACTACGGAACACCATAGAGGACGAGCACCGATGACCCAACCCCCCAGCCCGCTCGGCAGCGTGGACAAGGCGCTGCTGACCCTCGACGCGCTCGCGCGCGCAGGCGCCGGCGGGGTCGCGCTGGCCGACCTCGCCGCCGAGGTGGGCGCGAACAAGTCGACGCTGCACCGCACCCTCGCGGCCCTGCGCCACCGCGGGTACGCCGACCAGCGGGCCGACGGCGCCTACACGCTGGGGGCGGCCGTGCTCTCGCTCGGCGCGGCGTACCTCGCCGAGGACAACCTGCCCGGCCTGCTGCGCCCGGCGCTCGAGGCGCTTCGCGACGAGGTCGACGAGCTCGTGCACCTCGGCGCCCTCGCCGGGCAGGAGGTCGTCTACCTCGACAAGGTCGAGCCGCAGCGCCCGCTGCGCGTGTGGTCCGCCGTCGGGCGGCGCATCCCCGTCGCGACGACGGCGCTGGGCCGGGCGCTCCTGGCCGCCACGCCGGACGGCGCACCGTCGCCCGGGTACGGCGGCGAGCCCGACGCCACCCCCGACGTCATGCTCCGGGCGGCCCTCGCCGCGGCGCGGGAGCGCGGGTACGCCACCGAGACCGAGGAGAACGAGCCCGGCATCGCGTGCGTCGCCGTCGCGCTGCTGCGCGCGGGCCGGCCGGTGGCGGCGGTCAGCATCACCGCGCCCGTCGAGCGCATGACCGGACCCGCCCGCGACGCCCGCGTGGCTGCGCTCCGCGACCTGCTGCCGCGGGTGCTCCCGACCGGCCTGACCGTTCCGGCGCCCTCGACGTAGCGATTCGTCGTCGTCCCCGTGTGGGACGACGACGAATCGCTACGTCGAGGTGGTCCGTGCCCGGCTCAGCGCGCCAGCCACCCGCCGTCGACGGGGATGATCGCGCCGTGCACGTAGTCCGACGCGGGCGAGGCGAGGTACAGCACCGCGCCGGCGATGTCCTCCGGCGTGGCCCAGCGGCCCGCGGGGATGCGGGCGAGAATCTCGGCGTTGCGGTCCTCGTCGGCGCGCAGCGCGCCCGTGTTGGCGGTGGCCACGTACCCGGGGGCGACGGCGTTGACGTTGACGCCGCGGCCGGCCCACTCGTTGGCGAGCGCCTTGGTCAGGCCCGCGAGCGCCGACTTCGACGCCGTGTAGCCCGGCACGTTGACGCCGCCCTGGAAGCTCAGCATCGACGCGGTGCCGATGATCTTGCCGTGCCCGCGGGCCAGCATGGCGCGACCGACCTCGCGCGAGAGGGTCCACGCGGACCGCAGGTTCACCTCGAGCACGTGGTCGAAGTCGGCGTCCGGGTGCTCGGCGGCCGGGGCGCGGCGGATGGTGCCGCCGTTGTTGACCAGCACGTCCACCTCGCGCTCGACGAGCGTCGCGGCGAGGGCGGCGACGGCGTCCCGGTCGGACAGGTCGGTCGCGACCGGGGTGAACCGGCGCCCGGCGGCCTCGACCGCGCGGCGGGTGTCCGAGTCGCCGTCGGGCATCGTCGTGCTGATGCCGATCACGTCGGCGCCCGCGCGGGCCAGGAGTGTCGCGATCGCGAGGCCGATGCCCTTGCTGGCGCCCGTCACGGCCGCGGTGCGGCCCTCGAGGCTGAACAGGCGCGCGACGGCGGGGTCGAGCCCGGGCGCCTGGGCGGTCGGGCGGTCGGTGGTGCTGGTGCTCACGTGTCTCGTTCCTTCGTCGGGCCCGGGGCGGGCGGGGCGCTGGGCCCTACCGGTCGCCCCCGAGCGCGTGGGTGATGTCGGCCGCCGTCTTGTGCAGGTCGTCCGCCATCGCGGCGAGCTGGCTCTCGGTGTGCTCGAGGGCGAGCGACGAGATCGACAGGCCGTAGTTGGAGTGGCCGGAGTGGTCGCGGACGGCGGTGCCGATGCACACCACGCCGGGCACGTTCTCCTCGCGGTCGAACGCGTACCCGTCGCGGCGGATGTCCGCCAGCTCCGCGCGCAGGTCCTCCAGCGTGGCCAGGCTGCGCGCCGTGCGGCGCGGCAGCCCGGCGCGGTTGACGAACCGCTCGACGGCGTCGTCGTCGAGCCGCGCCAGGATGGACTTGCCGATCGCGGACGTGTGCAGCGGGATCGACGCGCCGACGCGCGACGGCATGCGGTACGGCTTGTCCGAGTCGGTGCGGACCAGGTAGATGATCTCGTCGCCGCTGCGCACGCCGACGTGCACCGTGCACTGCACGCGGCGCACGAGGTCGTCGACGTACGGCTGGACGATCGTCGAGACGTCCACCCGGTCGTACGCCGCCCCGGCCAGGGACAGGATCTTCGGGCCGGGCACGTGCGTCCCGCCGTCGGCGACCCGGATGAAGTCCCGGTCGACGAGCGTGGCGAGGATGCGGTGCACCGTCGCCTTGGGCAGGTCCACCGCCGCCACGATCTCGCTGAAGCGCCCGTGCGTCATCGCCGCCTCGAGCACCAGCAGCGTCTTCTCGCTGGCCGTCGTCGCCTCGCTCATCGACCGTTCCTCCTCGTCCCTGCGCGTCCGCGCGTCCTCAGCGCATGGTCGCGACGTCGAACCCGTCCATGTCGTCGAACGCCTGGTTCTCGCCGGCCATCGCCCACACGAAGGAGTATGCGGCGGTGCCGACGCCGGAGTGCACCGACCAGCTGGGCGAGATGATCGCCTCGCGGTCCGCCACGACCATGTGCCGCGTCTCGGTGGGCTCGCCCAGCAGGTGCACGACGCGCGCCTCGGCCGGCAGGTCGAAGTACAGGTAGCACTCCGTGCGCCGGTCGTGGGTGTGCGCGGGCATCGTGTTCCACATGCTGCCCGGGTGCAGCGTCGTGACGCCCATGACCACCTGGCACGACCGCACGCCGTTCTCGTGGATGTACTGGTTGAGCGTGCGGCGGTTGGACGTGACCTGGTCGCCGAGCTCGCGCACGGTCCCCTGCCCGGGCTCGACGAGCGTGGTCGGGTACGCGGTGTGCGCCGGCGCGGAGAAGAGGTAGAACCGGGCGGGCCCGGCCTCCCCCGCCGCGTCGTCGGACGCGAGCACGACGTCCGCCGCGCCGCGCCCGACGTACAGGCACGCGCCGTGCGCGAGGCGATGCTCCGTGCCGTCCACCGTGATCGTGCCCGGCCCGCCCACGTTGACGATGCCGGCCTCACGGTGGTCGAAGAACCGCTCCGAGCGGATCTCCGGGAAGCCCGGCAAGGTCAGCGGCGCGGACACCGGGCTGACGCCCCCCAGCACCACGCGGTCGTGGTGGGTGTAGACCGTGCGGATCTCGTCGTCGACGAACAGGTCGGGCACGAGGTAGCGGTCCCGCAGGTCCTGGGTGGTCATGCCCGGGATCTGCTCCGGGGCCGTGGCGTAGCGCTGTTCCATGGGAACCTCCGAATCGGTGGTGGACGGTGGGACGGGCGTGGGCGGTGCCGGCGGCGCGGTCAGGCGAGCCCGAGGAGCCCGGGCAGCCAGAGCGACAGGGCCGGCGTCATGGCCACGACCAGCAGCAGGAGCACCAGGGCCACGAAGAACGGCACCAGGCGCCGCATGACGCTCTCGATGGACATGCCCGACACCCTGGCACCGACGAACAGGACGGGCCCGACGGGCGGGGTGATCGTGCCGATGGACAGCGCGAGCACCATGAAGATCCCGAAGTGCACGGGATCCATGCCGAACGCCGTGACCACGGGCAGGAAGATCGGCGCGAAGATCAGCACGGCCGGCGTCGGGTCCATGAAGCACCCGATGACCAGCAGCAGCACCACGATGAGCACGATGAGCACGTACGGGTTGGTGCTGACGGTCAGCAGGGCGTCGGTCACGAGCTGCGGGATCTGCGCGAACGACATGACCCACGACATGACCGCGGACACCCCGACGAGGAACATGACGATCGCCGTCGTGCGGGCCGACTCGAGCAGGATGCCGGACAGGTCGCGCACCGAGATCGAGCGGTACACGAACGACAGGACCAGCGAGTAGATGACGGCGATGCACGACGCCTCGGTGGGCGTGAAGACGCCCGCCAGGATGCCGCCGATGACGATGACGATGAGCAGGAGCGCGGGCACGGCCTGCCCGGCGACCCTGAGCCTCGCCGGCCCCGACAGCTTCTCGGTCACGCGCAGCTCGGGCCGCTTGCGGGCGTACAGGTGCACGATGACCATGCAGACCGCGGCCCACAGGATGCCGGGCACGTAGCCGGCCACGAACAGCGCCGCGACGGACGTGCTCGACACGAGGGAGTACACGATCATCAGGTTGCTGGGCGGGATGATCATGCCGGACGGCGCGGACGCGATGTTGGTCGCGGCGGCGAAGTCCTTGGGGTACCCCTCCTTCGCCTGCAGCGGCCCCATCGTCGAGCCGACGGCGGCCACGGAGGCGACCGCCGAGCCGGAGACCGCCCCGAACATCGCGTTCGCCGCGACGTTGGTCTGGGCGAGCGACCCGGGGGCGCGGCCCACGAGCATCTTGGCGAAGTTGACGAGCCGCAGGGCGATCCCGCCGTTGTTCATGATCACGCCGGCGAGCACGAAGAACGGGATCGCCAGCAGGGAGAAGTTGTTGACGCCGCGGAACATCTGCTGCGCGGACGTGAGGAGCCCGTTCTCGAAGCCGAGCACGGTGATCGCGGCGAGCGCCGACGACGTGCCGACGGCCACGGAGATCGGGATCCCCAGCGCGAGGAGGGCGACGATCCCGACGATCAGGACCAGCCCGGCGATTGCTGCCACCTCCATGTGAGCCCCCTCAGACTGCGTCCGGCTCGCCGTCGGTCGTGGCGTTCTCCACGCCACGCACGACGGCCACCAGGTGGTAGACGGTATAGAAGAGCACGAGCACGCCCGAGACCGGGAGCACCAGGTAGAGCCAGCCGACCATCAGCGGGAGGCTGGGCACGTCCTGGGTCCAGGTGAGCTGGGCGAGCTGCCAGCCGCCGTAGACGAGCACCAGCGCGGCGAACGCGAACGTCACGACCTGGCTGAGGACGGCGGCCGCGCGCTGCAGGCGCTCGGGCGCCCTGCGCACCAGGAAGTCGACGGCGATGTGCCCGCGCTCGCCGAACACGAGGGCGGTGCCGAAGAAGCTGAGCCACACGAACAGGTACTTGGCGAGCTCCTCGGACCACACGCTGGGCGCCGACAGCACCTGGCGGGTGAAGACCTGCCACGCCACGACCAGCACGAGCGCGCCCAGGAGCAGCACGCACAGCCAGCGCAGCACGACGTCGAGCCCGTTCTTGACGCGGGTCATCGCTCCTCCTCCGCCATCTGCTCCGCGACGGCGCGCGTGCGGTCGTAGAGCTCGCGCGACGTGGGCGTGGTGAGCTTCTCGTCGAGCAGCGGGGCGACGGCCTCGCGGAACGGCGCGACGTCGGGCGAGCTGAACTCGGCGCCCGCCTCCTCGGCGGCCTGCTGACTCTCCGTCATGACCTCGGTCGTGAGGCGGCTCGACTCGTCGTAGGCCGCCTGGAGCTCCTCGAGGAACACGGCGCGGTCGGCCTCGGACATGGCGTCGAAGGTGGCCGGGTTGGTGATGAGGTAGTCCGGGATCATGAGGTGGTTCGTGTACGAGTAGTACGGCGCGACCTCGTCGTGCTTGAGGTTGCGGTAGATCGACTCGTTGTTCTCGCCGCCGTCGATGACGCCCGACTGGATGGCCGTGTACACCTCGCCCTGGCCCATGGGCGTGCCGACGCCGCCCATGAGGTCCATCATCCGGCTGTTGGTGTCGGTCTCCATGACGCGGATCTTGAGGCCGGCGAGGTCCTCGGGCGTCTCGATCGGGTGCGCCGACGTGTAGACGCTGCGCACGCCGGCGGAGAATCCCCCCAGCACGCGGATGTTCTGCTCCTCGAGCGAGGAGTACAGGTCACCGGTGATCGCGGGGTCGTTGAGCACGGCCTCCTGGTGCGCCTGCGAGTCGTAGACGTACGGCATGTTCAGCGCCACGAAGTCCGCGTTGATGTTCTCCAGCAGCGACCCGGCGACCAGCGCGAGGTCCACCGCGCCGGACTGCACCAGCTCCACGGTGTCCTTCTGCGCGCCGAGCGTCTCGTTCGGGTACACCTCCACCGAGTAGCGGCCGTCGGTCCGCTCCGCGAGCCGCTCCCCCAGGTGGGTCATCGCCACGGCCTCGGGCTGGTCGGCGTTCTGGTTGAACGCCACCTTGAAGACCCGGTCCGCCTCCGGTGCGCCCGCGCCGTCGGACGCCGCGCCCCCCGCCGTCGCGGTCGTGAACCCCGCGCCGCAGGCGGTCAGCGTCACCGCCACGAGCGCCGCAGCCCCTGCTGCGGCCAGCTGTCTGAGCCTCATCGCCCCCTCCTTCTGCTCCTCGTCGAGCGAGGCACCCCCGGTGCCTCATGGTCCGTCACACGGAACTCAGTTCTGCAGTACGGAACCAGTTGCCGGGGCTGCCTGTCAAACCGCGGGCCCGACGGAGGCCTCGCGGCCGCGAGGCGGGCACGATGGACCCATGAGCATCCGCAGCCCTCAGGACGTCCTGTTCATCGGCGGCTCCGGCGTGATCAGCGCCGCGAGCGTCACCCGCGCCGCCGCCCTCGGGCACCGCGTCACGGTCCTCAACCGCGGCACCTCGACGACGCGGCCGCTGCCGCCGGAGGTCGAGACGCTCGTGGCCGACGTGACCGACGACGACGCCGTCGACGCCGCCCTCGCGGGCCGGGAGTTCGACGTCGTCGCGCAGTTCCGCGCGTTCCGGCCGGACCACGTGGCGCACGACGTCGAGCGCTTCACCGGACGGGTCGGCCAGTACGTCTTCGTCTCCTCCGCGTCGGCCTACCAGACGCCGCCGGAGCGCCTGCCCGTCACGGAGTCCACGCCGCTGCGCAACCCCTTCTGGCAGTACTCGCGGGAC
This sequence comes from Isoptericola sp. NPDC019571, assembly GCF_044389385.1. Taxonomy (NCBI): domain Bacteria; kingdom Bacillati; phylum Actinomycetota; class Actinomycetes; order Micrococcales; family Promicromonosporaceae; genus Isoptericola; species Isoptericola sp. NPDC019571. Next base: position 425,790 of record NZ_JBIRXZ010000001.1, on the reverse strand, counting down.
AAGATCGCCGGCGAGGACGTCCTCGTGCGGGCCTGGCGCGACCGCGGCTTCCCGGCGACGATCGTGCGCCCGTCGCACACCTACGACCGCACGCTGCTGCCCACCACGGGCGGCTGGACCGACGTCGCCCGGCTGCGCGCCGGGAAGCCCGTCGTCGTGCACGGCGACGGCACCTCGCTGTGGACGCTGACCCACACGGAGGACTTCGCGGTCGGGTTCGTGGGCCTGCTCGGCCACCCCGCCGCCGTGGGCGACGCGTTCCAGATCATGGGGACGCACGCCCCGACGTGGGACCAGGTCTACCGGTGGCTCGCGGCCGCCGCGGGCGTCGACGAGCCCGAGCTCGTGCACGTCGCGTCCGAGACGATCGCCCGCGCGCTGCCCGACGTCGGGCCCGGGCTGCTGGGCGACAAGGCCCACTCGATGGTGTTCGACTGCGCCAAGCTGCGCGCCCTGGTGCCCGAGTTCGGCACGACGATCACCTACGACCAGGCCGCCGTCGAGCAGATCGCCTGGCACGACGCGCACCCGGAGGCGCAGCGGGTGGACGACGCCCTCGACGCCGCGTTCGACCGCCTGGTCGCGCACGCGCGCGCCGTCTGACGCCCGGGCACCGGCACCGGCGCGGGCACCCCGGCACGTACCCTGCCGGGGTGACCCGCTCCCCCTCCCCGCTCGTCCTGCTCGACCTCGACGGCACGCTCACCGACTCCGCCCCCGGCATCGTCGCGGGCATCCGCCACGCCTACGGCGCCCTCGGGCTGCCCGTCCCCGACGACGCCACGCTGCGCTCGTTCGTCGGCCCGCCGATCACCGACACGTTCCCCGCGCACGGCGTCCCCGCCGACCGCGTGGACGCTGCGGTGCGCGCGTACCGCGAGGCGTACGCCGCCGGCGGCATGTACGACAACCGGGTGTTCGACGGCATCCCCGAGGTGCTGCGCGCGCTGCGGGCCGCCGGCTGCACGCTCGCCGTCGCGACGTCCAAGCCCGAGGTGTACGCGAAGCCCATCTGCGACCGGTACGGGATCACGGAGCTGGTCGACGGCGTCTTCGGAGCCCCGCTCGACGAGGGCACGTCGACCAAGGCCACGGTGATCGCCCAGGCCCTCGCGTCCCTCGGCCGCACCTCCCCCGCCGACCCGGCCGAGGGGCCGGCGCTCATGGTCGGCGACCGCGAGCACGACGTGCACGGCGCCGCCGAGCACGGCATCCGCTGCGTCGGCGTCACCTGGGGGTACGCCGCGCCCGGCGAGCTCGTCGACGCCGGTGCCGTCGCCCTGGTGGACGACGTCGCCGACCTCACCGACACCGTCCTGGCCCGGCTCTCCTGAGAGTCGTCAGTCGCGGAGCAGGGGCAGCAGCTGCTCGCCCTGGCGGCGGATCTCCTCCAGGTACGGGGTGTCGGAGAGCACGAAGTGCGTGACGCCGAGGTCCTGGTAGCGGCGCAGGGACTTCGCGACGTCGGACGGCGAGCCCACGAGCCACGTGGTCCCGGCGCCGCCGCCGCCGGCCCGGGCGGGGGCGGTGTACAGGTTCTCGTCGAGCACGTCGCCGCGGGCGGCGAGGTCGAGCAGGCGCTGCTGCCCCACGGCGACGGGCCGGTCCGCCGCTCGATGATCGGCGTCACGGTGGTCGGCGTCGCGCCGCCACCCCTGCGCCCCGGACGACGCGGCGAGCTGCGCCACCTTGGCCTCGGCGTCGCGCCAGGCCTCGTCGGTGGTGTCGCGGACGAAGGTGGTGACGCGCAGCCCGAACTGCAGCGGCGCGTGCTCCCGGCCGACCCGCTCGCTCAGCGCGCGCAGCCGGTCGATCCGCTCGGCGACGCCGTCCAACGGCTCGCCCCAGAAGAGCTGCACATCGGCCTCGGCGGCCGCCACCTCCTCCGCCTCCGGCGACGCGCCGCCGAAGTAGAGCGTCGGGTGCGCGCGCCCCTCGCGGACCACCGGCTTGAGGGGCAGCGAGGCCGTGTCCGCCCGGTAGTGCTCGCCCTCGTACGTCACGGCGTCCTGCGTCCACAGCCGGCGCACCAGCTGCAGGAACTCGCGGGTCCGCCCGTACCGCGCCGCCCGGTCGGTGACCGTGTCGCCGTACTGCGCGACGCCGTCCTGCCCGGACACGATGTTGATCCGGACGCGCCCGCCGGTGAGGTGGTCGAGCGTGGCGGCCGCCGACGCCAAATGCGCCGGCTGCCAGTAGCCGGGCCGGATCGCGACCAGCGGGTTGAACGTCGTCGTGCGGGCGGCGAGCGCCGCCGCGACGGTGAAGGTGTCCGGGCGGCCCCAGCCGGTGCCGAGCAGCGCGCCGTCCCAGCCGTGCTCCTCGAGCGCGCGGGCTTGCTCGGTGAGCGTGTCCAGGCTGTTGTGGTCCGCCGTGACGACGTCGCCGCGGTGGCCGGCGCGCACCTGGTTGGGGATGTACCAGAGGACGTCGGCGCTCATGCCCCCACCCCCGCGGTCGCCAGCTCGACGGCCTCGACCGACGCGCCCGACGACGAGTAGCGGCTCGCCGGCCGCTCCAGCCCGTAGTGCTCGCGCAGCGTGGTGCCCTCGTAGGCGGTGCGGAACAGGCCGCGCGCCTGAAGGATCGGCACGACGTGCGCCGTGAACTCCTCCAGCCCGCGCGGCAGCACGGCGGGCATGATGTTGAAGCCGTCCGCCGCCTCGGCGTCGTACCAGTCCTGGAGGGCGTCGGCGACCTGCTCGGGCGTGCCGGCCAGCGTGCGGTGCCCGCGGCCGCCGCCCAGGCGGCCGATCAGCTCGCGGACGGTCAGCCGCTCGCGCCGCGCGAGCTCCACGATCAGCGTGTACCGGCTCTTGGCGCCCTCGATCTCCTCCTCGTCGGGCAGGTCGGCGGGCAGCTGCCGGTCCAGCGGGAGGTCGTCGGGGTCGACGCGCAGGGTCGCGGCGAGCTGGCGGCGCGCGTACTCGGGCACGATGAGCTCGTCGAGCTCACGCTCGGCCGCGAGGGCCTCGGCCTCCGTCGACCCGAGCACGGGGACGAGGCCCGGCAGGATCTTGATCCCGTCGGCGTCGCGGCCGGCCGCGACGGTCCGGGCCTTGAGGTCGGCGTAGAACGCCCGGGCGTCGTCGAGCGTCTGGTGCGCGGTGAAGACCGCCTCGGCGTACCGCGCCGCGAGCCCCTTGCCGTCCTCCGACGACCCGGCCTGCACGATGAGCGGTCGTGCCTGCGGCGTCCTCGGGGTGGTGAGCGCGCCCGCGACGGAGAAGTGCTCGCCGACGTGCCGGGCCGCGTGGATCTTCGCCGCGTCCGCCCAGACGCCCTGCTCCTTGTCGCCGAGCACGGCGTCGTCGTCCCACGAGTCCCAGAGCTTGGCCGCGACGTCGAGGAACTCCGCGGCGCGCTCGTAGCGCACGGCGTGCGCGGGCTGGTCGTCGAGGCCGAAGTTGCGCGCGATGTCGGGCCCGGCCGTCGTCACGACGTTCCACCCGGCGCGGCCACCCGAGACGATGTCGATCGACGCGAACCGCCGGGCCAGGTTGTACGGGGAGTTGTAGGTGGTGGACGCCGTCGCGATGAGCCCGATGCGCTCCGTGGCGGCCGCCAGCGCGGTGAGCACGATCAGCGGGTCCAACGACCCGGCGGGGCGGCGTCCGACGTCGCTGCGCAGGCCGGGGCCGTCGGCGAAGAAGACGGAGTCGAGCAGCCCCTCCTCCGCCGTGCGGGCCAGCCGCTGCAGGTAGGCGATGTTGGTGGACGTGTGCTCCGGGGAGCTCTCCGGCAGCCGCCACGACGCCTCGTGGTGGCCGGTGCTCATGAGGAACGCGTTGAGGTGGAACGGTCCGGGGCGGTGGCCGTCGCGGCCGGCGGTGCGGGTCATGCGGTCACGTCCTTCCGCTCGACGCCGAGGGCGTCGAGCAGCTCGGTGCGGATGGCGGCGAAGCGGGGATCGGCGGCGTCCCGCGCCCCGTCGAGGTCGATGCGGCGCTCGACGGCGATGCGGCCGCGGTCGAGGACGACGACGCGGTCGGCGAGCACGATCGCCTCGTCGACGTCGTGCGTCACGAGCAGGACCGCGGGCCGGTGCCGGTCGTACAGGTCGCGCAGCAGCTCGTGCATACGGATGCGGGTGAGGGCGTCGAGGGCGCCGAACGGCTCGTCGGCCAGCAGCAGCTGGGGCGAGCGCACGAGCGAGCGGGCCAGCGACACGCGCTGCTGCTCGCCGCCGGACAGCTCGTTCGGCCACGCCCGCTCCCGGCCGGCCAGGCCGACCTCGGCGAGCGCGGCCCGGCCCGCGTCGCGGGCGTCCCGGCGGCCCACGCCGTCCAGGCCCAGCACCACGTTGTCGAGGACCCGCGCCCACGGCAGCAGCCGGGAGTCCTGGAACACGACGGACACCTGGTCGGGCACGCGCACCTCGCCGGCGCCCGCGACGCCGTGGTCCAGACCCGCGAGCGCCCGCAGCAGCGTCGACTTGCCCGAGCCGCTGCGGCCCAGGATCGCGACGAACTCCCCCGGCGCGAGCTCCAGGTCGAGGTCGTCGAGCACCCGCTCCTCGCCGTACGCGCGCACCAGGCCGCGCACGGCGACGGCGGGCGCCCCGGCGACGACGTCCGTGCCGGTCGCGGCCGGCGTGGCGCTCAGTCCTCCAGCGTGCGTCGCCATGCGAGCGCCCTCCTCTGCAGCAACCGGACGGCGGCGTCGGCGGTGAACCCGAGGACGCCGTAGACCACGAGGCCGACGATGATGACCTCGGTCTGGCCGTAGGTGCGGGCGAGCTCCATCATGTAGCCGATGCCCGCGGTGGCGTTGACCTGCTCGACGACGACCAGCGACAGCAGGGAGCCCGTGACGGCGAACCGCAGGCCGAGCAGGAAGCCGGGCAGCGCGCCCGGCAGCACCACGCGACGCACGAACTGCGGCCGGCCCAGCCGCACCGTCTCGGCCAGCTCGACGTACCGGGAGTCGATGGAGCGCAGCCCGTTGTGCGTGTGCACGTAGATCGGGATGAACACCCCGAGCGCGATGGTGATGACCTTCATCGGCTCGCCGATGCCGAACCACAGGATGAGCAGCGGCAGCAGGGCGAGGTTCGGGATGGCCCGCTTGACCTGGATCGGGCCGTCGAGCAGCGCGTCGCCCACCCGGCTCAGGCCGGAGGCGAGCGCCAGCACGACGCCCGCCGCGACGCCCCACGCCAGGCCGAGGGCCGCGCGGGTCAGCGAGACGCCCAGGTTCTCCTGCAGGTCGCCCTTGGCGATCAGGTCGCCGGCGGTCGTGACGACGGTCCACGGGGCGCTGAGCACCCGCTGGTCGATGAGGCCGGTGGCGGAGCCGGCCACCCACACGCCGACCAGGACGACGACGCCGAGCAGCCCGGCCGCGGGGATCGGGCGGCCCAGCCCGAGCCGCCGACCAGCGGGGCGGACGTCGGGCCGTGCCTGGGGCCGGGCGCCGGCGATCTGTGCCGCGCCCGGAGACGTGCGGGGCGCGGTGCCCGCCCTGGTGATGGTGCCGACGGCGGTCATCGGTCGTCCTCCGCCCCGCCCTGGGCCTCGACGCCGGCGGTCTGCGCCGCGACGAACCGCTGGTCGAAGAGGTCGGCGGCGTCGAGCGGGTCCTCGCCCAGCTCCTCGGCGAGCAGGTCGACCGTCTCCTGCGTGCGGGCGATGCCGTCGGTGAGGTCGGCAGGGATGTCGGGCACGGCCGCGTGGTCCGTGAGGTACTGGGCGTCCTCCTCGGTCAGGCCCTCGTGCTCGACGTAGTACCCCTGCTTCCACTCCTCGGGGTGCGCGGCGACCCACACCTTCGCCTTGGCCCACACCTCGACGTACTCGTCGAGCGCGGCGGCCTTGGCCGGGTCCTCGAGCACGGCCTTCGGCGCGTACAGGTGGCCGGCGTCGTCGCGCAGGCCGTGCTTGACCGACTGCGCGCCGTCGGCCTCGTACTTGGTGAGGTAGCGGAACAGCTGCGTGCCGCCCAGCGGGGCGACGTCGACCTCTCCCGCTGCCAGCGCGGTGGAGTACACGTCGCCGGTGCTGGGCAGCTCGACGAGCTCCACGTCGTCCTGGGTGAGGCCGGCCGCGGCCAGCGCCTTGAGCACCAGCGCGCCCTGCGCCTGGCCGGGGCTGAACGCGATCCGCTTGCCGGCCAGGTCGTCGAGGGAGCCGAGCGCGATGCCGGGTCGCCCGGCGAGCTCGTAGATCGGCGCCTCCTGCCAGTTCTCCCGGTACTGGGTCGCGATGATCGACACCGGTACGCCGGTCCACGTCGCGTGGATGGGCGGGATGTCAGCCACGGCGCCGACGTCGAGCGACTCGGCGCGGAACGCCTCGATGGTCTGCGGGCCGCCGGACAGGTTGGCCCACTCCAGGTCGAACGAGAAGTCGTGCTCGATCTCGTCGCCGGCCAGCTCGAGCGCGACCTCGGTGGTCGGGTCGCCGACGACGAGCGTCGTGCCGTCCGGCACCGCGGACGGCAGCGGGTCGGAGGCGGCGAGCGTGCCGCCCGGGCCGTCCGCGGCGGCGTCGGCGACGCAGCCGGCGGTGCCGAGCAGTCCGACGAGGCCGACGACGGCGGCTGCCGTCCGTCGGGCACCGCGGGCGCGGTGGAAGGGGATCGTTCGGGGCATGGCGGGGTCCTCTCGGGGCGTGCGGGGGTACGCCACGTCACCCGACCGCGCGACGGCGGACGGGGCGGTGGTCTCGAGCGGGTTCTGCTGCCGGGAAGGCGGAGGCGACGGCGTGCGTCGGGTCAGCGGCGACAGCGGCGACAGGGCCGACAGCCCCGGCGGGCGCACGGCTCGACGGCCCCCGCGGCGCGGGTGCCCGGGGACCGGAGTCCGTTCGTGTCGGCGTGCATGGCGGGGAAGGTAGGCGCCGCGCGAGCCCCGCGCGAGAGTTCCCCGGAAAGTCTCACGATGCGGGACCAGAATTCAAGACGTCGCCCCCGACGCCCGCGGGCACGACGAAGGCCCCGGACCCTGTGAGGGGGTCCGGGGCCTTCGTCGTCGACCGTCAGGTCGGTGGGCTCAGCGCGTCACTCCGCGCCGGCCTGCATCTGCCCGGTCGGGGGCAGGTCGTGCACCGAGACGCCGGTGGGGGCGTCGAGCGCCGCCGCCGCGCCGACCGTGACCGGCCCGCGCTCGTGCTCGCTCTTGGGGACCCCGCGGAAGCTGAACTCCCCGAGGATGCCCTCGCCCGCGCCGTCGACCAGCACGAGGTCGCCGGCCTTGAGCTCGCCGAACAGGATCTTCTCGGACAACGTGTCCTCGATCTCCCGCTGGATCGCCCGCTTCAGCGGACGGGCGCCGAGCACCGGGTCGTAGCCCTTCTCCGCCAGCAGGTTCTTCGCGGCGGGCGTGAGCTCGATGGCCATGTCCCGGTCGCGCAGACGCTTGTCCAGCTTGGCGATCTCCAGGTCGACGATCTCGATGATCTCGTCCTGCGAGAGCTGCGGGAAGACCACCACGTCGTCGACGCGGTTGAGGAACTCCGGCCGGAAGTGCTGCTTGAGCTCCTCGTTGACCTTCGCCTTCATGCGCTCGTAGGAGGTCACCAGGTCGCCGCCGGCGTTGAAGCCGGTCTGGACGCCCTTGGCGATGTCCCGCGTGCCGAGGTTGGTGGTCATGATGATCACGGTGTTCTTGAAGTCGACCACCCGGCCCTGCGAGTCGGTCAGGCGACCGTCCTCGAGCACCTGCAGCAGCGAGTTGAAGATGTCCGCGTGGGCCTTCTCGACCTCGTCGAACAGGACAACCGAGAACGGCTTGCGCCGCACCTTCTCCGTGAGCTGGCCGCCCTCGTCGTAACCGACGTACCCGGGGGGCGAGCCGAACAGCCGCGACACGGTGTGCTTCTCCGAGAACTCGGACATGTCGAGCTGGATCAGCGCGTCCTCGTCCCCGAAGAGGAACTCGGCGAGCGCCTTGGCCAGCTCCGTCTTCCCGACGCCCGTGGGGCCGGCGAAGATGAACGAGCCACCGGGTCGCTTCGGGTCCTTGAGCCCGGCACGCGTGCGACGGATCGCCTGGGACAGCGCCTTGATGGCCGTGTTCTGCCCGACGACGCGCTTGTGCAGCTCGTCCTCCATGTGCAGGAGCTTGCTGGACTCCTCCTCGGTGAGCTTGACGACCGGGATGCCGGTCGACATCGCCAGCACCTCGGCGATGAGCTCGTCGTCGACCTCCGCGACGGAGTCGAGGTCGCCCGACTTCCAGGCCTTCTCCTTGTCGGCGCGCTGGGCGGTGAGCTGCTTCTCCTTGTCCCGCAGCCCGGCGGCCTTCTCGAAGTCCTGCTCGTCGATCGCCGACTCCTTGTCCCGGCGCGCCTCGGCGATCTCCTCGTCCAGGGCCTTGAGCTCCGGCGGCGCCGTCATGCGGCGGATGCGCAGGCGCGCGCCCGCCTCGTCGATCAGGTCGATCGCCTTGTCCGGCAGGTACCGGTCGTTGATGTACCGGTCGGCGAGCTGCGCGGCGGAGACCAGCGCGGAGTCCGTGATGGACACGCGGTGGTGCGCCTCGTAGCGGTCGCGCAGACCCTTGAGGATCTCGATGGCGTGCTCGAGCGACGGCTCGTTGACCTGGATCGGCTGGAAGCGGCGCTCCAGGGCCGGGTCCTTCTCGACGTACTTGCGGTACTCGTCGAGCGTCGTGGCGCCGATCGTCTGCAGCTCGCCGCGGGCCAGCATCGGCTTGAGGATGCTCGCCGCGTCGATCGCGCCCTCGGCGGCGCCCGCCCCGACGAGGGTGTGGATCTCGTCGATGAACAGGATGATGTCGCCGCGGGTGCGGATCTCCTTGAGCACCTTCTTGAGGCGCTCCTCGAAGTCACCGCGGTAGCGGGAGCCGGCGACCAGGGCGCCGAGGTCCAGCGTGTAGAGCTGCTTGTCCTTCAGCGTCTCCGGCACGTCGCCGCGCACGATGTCCTGGGCGAGGCCCTCGACGACGGCCGTCTTGCCGACGCCCGGCTCGCCGATCAGCACCGGGTTGTTCTTGGTGCGGCGGCTCAGCACCTGCATGACGCGCTCGATCTCCGTCGAGCGGCCGATGACCGGGTCGAGCTTGCCCTCGCGCGCGGCCTGGGTGAGGTTGCGGCCGAACTGGTCGAGGACGGCGGAGCCGGACGGCTGCCCCTCCTGCGGGCCGCCGGCGGCCACGGGCTCCTTGCCCTGGTAGCCGCTCAGCAGCTGGATGACCTGCTGGCGCACCTTGTTCAGGTCGGCGCCCATCTTCGTGAGGACCTGGGCGGCGACGCCCTCGCCCTCGCGGATGAGGCCGAGCAGGATGTGCTCGGTGCCGATGTAGTTGTGACCGAGCTGCAGCGCCTCGCGGAGCGACAGCTCCAGCACCTTCTTGGCGCGCGGCGTGAACGGGATGTGCCCGCTCGGGGCCTGCTGGCCCTCGCCGATGATCTCGGTGACCTGGGTGCGGACGCCGTCGAGCGAGATCCCCAGCGACTCCAGGGCCTTCGCGGCGACGCCCTCACCCTCGTGGATGAGTCCGAGCAGGATGTGCTCGGTGCCGATGTAGTTGTGGTTGAGCATCCTTGCCTCTTCCTGAGCAAGGACGACCACCCGACGGGCTCGGTCGGTGAATCTCTCGAACATGTGCTGCTCCCTCACGAGCGGCGTTACCTGCACCCCGTCGGATTGACGGCTACAGCCTGACCGCTACGACTCTATGCGCTCCCAACTCGCCGACACCCCTCGGTAAGCCCATGTTCGCCAGGGGCGTGACGGCGTGCCGGATTGCCAGCCGCGGGCGAGGCGGTCCAGGCTCGGGGAAAGGCGGTCGCCGCCGCGGAGGTCGCCGCAGAGGTTCCACCCAGGGGGTACCGATGGACGAGATCGAGCAGCAGCCTGGAGCCACGGGCGGGGCGGGCCACGACGCGGGCCGGCGGGCCTGGAACGGTGACGACGCGCGGCTGGCGCAGTTCTCCGGTGTCCTCGGCGAGGTGCACGACCCGCTGACCTGGGGCCTCGACCTGGAGGACCAGTCGCTCACCGGGCCCGCCGACTCCGACGACCCGACGTCCGAGCGGTTCGTGCGCGCCTACCGGTCGTTCACGGGTGAGGCGCTGGAGGTCGAGACCCTGCGCACCCGGGTCGCGGACGCCGACGTCGAGGACGTCGTCCGCGCCGCGTGCAGCGGCGCCCTCGCCGCACCCCTGCACGCCGACATCGCCGCGCCTGTCGAGGCCGCGCCGTCCGACGGCGGGGACGAGGCCGCGGCGGACGACGGGTCGGACTTCGCGGACTCGTTCCAGGACTACCGCAGCGCCATGCGGGCCCTCGTCGCCGAGGTCGACGAGGCCCCGCTGACGACGGGGACGTTCGTCGTGGACGGCGACGACGCGGGCTGCGTGCGCGTCACCGCCCGCGAGACCACCGCCGTGTACGTGGCGGCGGCCGACCGCGCCCTCGTGGTCACGGGCCCCGCCGACCTCGTCGACCGGGTGGCGGTCGTGACCCGGCCCGTCGACGCCCTCCTGTCGGGCCGACGTCGTGCTGACGGCGGCGCGTGATCGACGTCCCGTGACCTCGCCCTGACGGGCGACGACGCCCGACCTATGCTGCAAGCCAGGGCCGTCCCGCGGGTCGTGGCGGGGGCGGCGGACGCACGACGAGAGAGTCGGGGTGGCCGATGCGCGGCATCGTGGTCGGGGTCAACGGTTCGGTCGAGTCGGACGAGGCGCTGGACTGGGCGCTGCGGGAGGCCGCCGCGGCCGCCGTGCCGCTCACGCTGGTCATGGTCGACGCGGGCGCCGGGAAGGGCGCCGACGCCGCCGCGCACGAGGCGGCGCTCGCCCCGGTGCGCGAGGAGGCGCAGGGGCTGCTCGACGCGGCCCGCGCCCGCACGGGGGTCGACGTCGACGGGACGGTCTCGGCCCTCCCCGGCCCGGCGGCCGACCGGCTGCTCGAGCTCGGCGCCGACGCCGACATGCTGGTCCTCGGCCGCCGCCGGCGGGGCCGGCTCGGCCGGGCCGTGCTGGGCTCGGTGTCGACGACGGTCGTGGAGCACGCCGTCGTCCCCGTCACGGTGGTGCGCCACGGCAACCCCGACGGCGCCCCGGAGGACGACGTGCCCGCCGAGGCGGCGCCGCGCATCGTCGTCGGCGTCGACACGTCCGCCCCGAGCGTCGCCGCGCTGCGGCACGCGTGCGAGGTCGCGGGCCGCACGGGGGCGTCGATCGACGCCGTCTTCGCGTGGCAGATCACGACGCTGGCCCCGCTGCCGGGGTCGTGGGGCTGGGCGCCGCCCGTCGACGACTACGAGAAGTTCGCGGCCGACTCGCTCGCCGAGGCGGTACGGGCGGCCGGCGTGACGCTGCCGCCCGAGCGGCTGACCCGCCGGGTGGTGCACGGCCAGGCCGCCAAGCAGCTCGTGCTCGCGGCGCAGGGCGCCGAGCGGCTCGTCGTCGGGGCGCGCGGCCTCGGCGGCTTCGACCGGCTGCTGCTCGGCTCGGTCAGCCGGCAGGTGCTCGACTTCGCGCCCTGCCCCGTCACCGTCGTCCGCGGCTGACCGCCGTACCCGCCCTCGTCAGGCGAGCGCCTGCCCGAGGTCGGCGACCAGGTCTTCGACGTCCTCGATCCCGACGGACAGGCGGACGAGGTCGTCGGGCACCTCGAGCGACGTGCCCGCGACCGAGCCGTGCGTCATGCGCCCCGGGTGCTCGACCAGGGACTCCACCCCGCCCAGGGACTCCGCGAGCGTGAACACCTGCGTGCGCGCGCACACGTCGAGAGCCTTCGCCTCGCTGCCCGCCCGGAACGACACCATGCCGCCGAACCCGGTCATCTGGCGGGCGGCGACGTCGTGCCCCGGGTGCGACGCGAGGCCCGGGTAGAGCACCTCGGTCACGGCCGGGTGGTCGACGAGGAAGGCCGCGACCGCGGCCGCGTTGGCCTGGTGGCGGTCCATCCGGACCGCGAGCGTCTTGAGCCCGCGCAGCGTCAGCCACGCGTCGAACGGTCCCGCGACGGCCCCCGACGAGTTCTGGTGGAAGCCGACGGCGCCCGCCACGTCCGTGCCGCCCGCGGGCGACTCGAGCCCGCCCGGCAGCACCGCGCCCGCCGCGACGACGAGCGCTCCCCCGACGACGTCGCTGTGCCCGCCGATGTACTTGGTCGTCGAGTGCACGACGACGTCCGCGCCGAGCGCGAGCGGCTGCTGCAGGTACGGGGTGGCGAAGGTGTTGTCGACGACGAGCAGCGCGCCGGCGTCCCGCGCGACGCCGGCGAGCGCCGCGACGTCGCTGATGCCGAGCAGCGGGTTGGTCGGCGTCTCGACCCACAGCACCCTGGTCTCGGGCAGGACCGCGGCCCGGACCGCCTCGACGTCCGAGAGGTCGACCGGGGTGTGCGCGATCCCCCACGGCCCGAAGACCCGAGCGATGAGCCGGTACGTGCCGCCGTACGCGTCGTCGGGCACGATCACGTGGTCGCCCGGGCGCAGCACCGCGCGCAGCAGCGTGTCCTCCGCCGCCAGGCCGGAGGCGAACGCGAAGCCCTGCGCCGGGTCCAGGCCCCCGGACTCCGCCGCCGCGAGCGCCTCCTCCAGCGCGGTGCGCGTCGGGTTGGCGGAGCGGGAGTACTCGTACCCGCCGCGCAGGCCGCCCACGCCGTCCTGCTTGTACGTGGAGACCTGGTGGATCGGCGGCACGACGGCGCCCGTCGTCGGGTCCGGGTCCTGGCCCGCGTGGATGGCGCGGGTCGAGAAGCCGGTGCGGGTCCAGTCGTTGTGCTCGCTGTTGCTCACCCGGTCAGACTACGCACGAGCGTGGTCACCGGCCCGCGACGAACCCGAGGAGGTCGTGGCGGGTGAGGACGCCGACGGGGTCGCCGTCCTCGACGACGAGCAGCGCGTCGGCGTCGGTGAGCGCGGCGCGCACGGCCTCCACGCCCTCGCCGGCGCCGATGAGCGGCAGGCGGGCCTCCATGTGCGCGTCGACACGGTCGGCGAGGGTGGCGCGGCCGGAGAACACGGCGTCGAGCAGCGCGCGCTCGGTGACCGACCCCGCGACCTCGCCGATCTTCACGGGCGGCTCCGCCCCGACGACGGGCATCTGCGAGACGCCGTACTCCCGCAGGATCTCGATGGCGTCGCGCACCGTCTCGCTGGGATGGGTGTGCACCAGGTCGGGCAGCCGCCCGTCCTTGGCCCGCAGGACGTCGCCCGCGGTGACGCCCTCCTCGTCGGGCAGGAACCCGTACGACCGCATCCACGTGTCGGAGAAGATCTTCGACAGGTAGCCGCGACCGCCGTCGGGCAGCAGGACGACGATCACGGCCTCCGCCGCGGCCGCCGCGTCCTCGTCCTCGAGCCGGCGCGCGAGCCGCAGCGCCGCCTCCACCGCCATCCCGCACGACCCGCCCACGAGCAGGCCCTCCTCGCGCGCGAGCCGGCGCGTCATGGCGAAGGAGTCCGCGTCGGTGACGGCGATGACCTCGTCCGGCACGGTCGGGTCGTAGGCGCCCGGCCAGAAGTCCTCGCCGACGCCCTCCACCAGGTACGGCCGGCCGTCGCCGCCGGAGTAGACCGAGCCCGCCGGGTCGGCGCCGACGACCCGCACGGGGCCGCCGTCGGCCCGCTCCGCCGAGACCTCCTTGAGGTAGCGGCCGGTGCCGGTGATCGTGCCGCCCGTGCCGACGCCCGCGACGAAGTGGGTCACGCGGCCGTCGGTGTCCGTCCACACCTCGGGCCCGGTGGACTCGTAGTGCGACAGCGGGCCATTCGGGTTGGCGTACTGGTTCGGCTTCCAGGCCCCGTCGATCTCCTGCACGAGCCGGTCGGAGACCGAGTAGTAGGAGTCGGGGTGGTCGGGCGGGACGGCGGTCGGCGTCACGACGACGCGCGCGCCGTACGCCCGCAGCACGTCGCGCTTGTCCTCGCTCACCTTGTCCGGGCAGACGAAGACGCAGTCGTAGCCCTTCCGCTGCGCGACGAGCGCGAGGCCCACGCCGGTGTTGCCCGACGTCGGCTCGACGATCGTGCCGCCGGGCCGCAGCTCCCCGGACGCCTCCGCCGCCTCGACCATCTTCAGCGCGATGCGGTCCTTGACCGACCCGCCGGGGTTCACGTACTCGACCTTGGCGAGGATCGTCGCGCTGAGGCCGTCCGTGACACGGGTGAGCCGCACGAGCGGGGTGTGCCCGACGAGCTCCGAGATGTGCTCCGCGTATCTCATGAGCCGATCATGCCCCTCCGTGGGGCTTTCACCACCGGTCCCGCGTGGTGCCGCGGAACGCCACGACGAGCACCCGCACCGCGAGCACGGTGCCGACGAAGCCCAGCGCGGCGCCGAGCACCGTGAACCACGGCAGCTGCGGAGCGAGCATCGGGCCGCCGTCGGCGACGAACAGCACCACCGCGCCGACGACGGCGCCCACGGCCACGAGGGTCATGATGACCTGCTGCACCAGGCCGGACAGGAACGCCCGGTCGGCGGGGTCGGAGAACGCGCGCACGGTGACGGTGAACCGTCCCTCCTCCAGGTCCCGGACGAGGCGGGTCACGCGGCGGGGCAGCCGCTCCAGCTCGGGCGCGAAGCCGAGGAGCTGCTGCGTGGCCTTCCGGCGCACGGCCTCCGGCGTGACGAGCCGGTGCAGCAGGGGCCGGCCGTGGTCGCGGGCGCCGGCCACCAGGTCGTAGCCGGGACTGAGCAGGTCGAGCGTGCCCTCCAGCGACGCGAAGGTGCGGAACGCGGCCGCGACCTGCGGCGGCACCGCCATGCCGGCCGACGTCACGACCCGGACCAGGCCGGCGAACGCCGCGCCCGCCCCCGCTCCCGCCCGGAACCGGAGCACCAGCCGGCCGACCTCGCGCTCGAGGCGGCGCGCGTCGAGCCCGGGCGGCGCGTCGAGCAGCTCGAGCAGGGCGTCGGTGGCGGCGATCGCGTCGTCGCCGTCGATCGCCAGCAGCAGCGCGCCGAGGGCGATGCGCTCGGGCTCGCCGAGCCTCCCGACCGACCCCATGTCGAGCAGGCCGAGGCCACCGTCGGCCAGCACGAGCACGTTGCCCGGGTGCAGGTCGGCGTGGAACGTGCCCGCCACGAGCAGCTGGTCGAGCGCGGCGCGCAGCAGCCGGTCGGCGAGCGCGGCGCGCGCCCTGTCGTCGAGCCCGGCCAGCACCTCCCGGGCCTGGCCGACCGGCGTGCCGTCCAGGCGCTCCAGCACCAGCAGCGTGTCGCTCGACGGCCCGTCGACCACCTGCGGCACGACGACCAGCGGGCCCGACGACGCGCCGTCGTGCGTCACGACGTCCAGCGCGGTGCGCAGAGCGCGCGTGTTCTCCGCCTCGACGGCGTAGTCGAGCTCCTCACGCAGCGACGCGGCGAAGCCGTCGGCCAGCGCGACGACGCCGAGGCTGCGGCCCCACGCCGTGTCCCGCTCGAGGCGCCGGGCGAGCCGGCCGAGGATCGCGAGGTCGACGGCGACCTGCTCGCGGGCGCCGGGGCGCAGCACCTTCACCACCACGTCGCGTCCGTCGAGCAGGCGAGCGGCGTGCACCTGCCCTACCGACGCGGAGGCGAGCGGCTGCGGGTCGAAGGACCCGAAGACCTCCGCCACGGGGCGCCCGAGCGACCGCTCGACGACGGCCTCCACCTGGTCCCACGGCGCCGGCGGCACGTCGCTCTGCAGCGTCGCGAGGGTCTCGGTGACGGCGTCGGGCAGCAGGTCGCGCCGGGTGGAGAGCATCTGGCCGAACTTCACGAACGTGACGCCCGCGTCGGACAGGGTGTCGCGCAGCCCGACCGCGAGGCGGCGGACGTCCGATCGCGACGTCGCGCCGTCGCGCCGGTTCCGGCCGAACGCGCCGCCGAGGCCGTGCCGGACGCCGATCGCCACGACCTGCGCGTACCGGCGCGTCTCGCGGCGCCCCTGCCGCAGCCGCCGGGCGGCGCGCCAGGGGGTGGGCAGCGTGCCCGTGGGCACCAGCAGCTCCAGCACGAGCAGCACGCACAGGCCCAGCACGAACGCCCAGCAGAAGACGAGGACGATCCCGACGAGAGCGACCCACGGGTCGACCTCCAGCGCGCCGTCGCCGCTCCACCAGCCCGCCGCGCGCAGCCCGCTGGTGAGCGCCGCCGACGCGACCGAGATCGCCACCAGCGAGACGAGCCCTGCCCTGACCCAGCCGACCGGCGCGCCCATCACCCGCCGCGCCGTCCAGGCGAGCAGCGCCAGCATCGCCACCGTCGACACGAACGCGAAGATCGCGCCCACCACGCCGCCTACCGCGTCCATGACCGCCCCGTCGTCACCCGCACCATGGCGCCCACTCTTCCGGACCCGGCCCCGGCCCGTCGTGCCGAACATGCGGTGGCGCACGTTCTCATGGCGGAGGACGTGCGCCGCCGCATGGTCGACATCGGGGCGGGTCAGGCGCGGGTGGCCCAGGTGGCGAGGGTGAGGGCGACGGCGTCCTCGGCGAGCGCGGCGGGCAGGTCCGGCCAGCCGCGGCGCGCGACGGCGGCGCGCCACGCCGCCCCCGCGCCGGTGCCGACGACGCCTCCCGCCGCCCCGGCGACGATCGCCGCCACGACCGACGGCGCCGGGGCGTGGTGCCGGAGCGCCAGCAGCAGCCCGCCGGTGGCGCCGCTCGCCGCCCGGACGTCGGGCCCGGGCGGGTCGAGGCGGCTCGGGGTCGTGGGCAGCTTGTCGCCCACGAGCTCGCCGGCGACGGCGAGCCCCGCGAGCAGGCGCGGCAGCGTGGCCGGTCGGCGGAGGCGGTGCGTGGGCGGCCGGTGCGCCGGCACCGGGCCGAGCAGCGGGCCGGCGACGCCGAGCGTCGCGCGCGACCCCGCGGCCACCCCCAGCGCCAGCGAGCGGACGACGAGCGGTGCGGTCATGCGCCCACCCTGGCACCGCCAGGCCTCTGCCGCCCGCCGCCGCCGACGCCGAACAGGTCGGACCCGGTCAGGCGGGGAGGGCGGCCGGCTCGGCGGCGGGGCCCACGGGGTCGGGGCGCCCCTTGTCGTTGCGCATCAGGAAGCTCGCGACGACGAGGACGGCCAGGGCCACGGCCCCCATGACGAGGTAGGACGAGGAGAACCCGATCGCGTCGTACGACAGGCCGAAGACCCACGAGAAGATGAAGACGCCGACCTGCTTGGCCGTGTTGAAGCCGACCATGTAGGCGGTGGCGGAGATCCGGACGTCGAACATGCGGGTGATGTACTTCATCACCGAGACCAGCATCAGCGGCATCTCGATCGAGGCCAGCAGGCGCCACACGATGAGCATCTCGGTCGACGTGAAGAGGGCCGAGCCCACCACGCGGACCACGAGGACGAGGGCGAAGATCTGCAGGCCCCGCTTGGCGCCGATCTTGTTGATGATGAACGGCATCGCCACCATGACGGCGGCCTCGAGCAGGATCTGCACGAACACGACGCGGGAGAACAGCACCTGCGGGTCGCCCGAGCCGGTCACGTGGTGGCCGAAGTAGATCGCGTACTGCCCGTCGAAGACGTCGTAGAGCGCGGCCGTGCCGAACATCAGCACCATGAAGCCGACGAACGAGCGGTCGCGCAGCAGGTGCTTGAGCGTGTCCTTGCTGACCTTCGGCCGCTCCTTGGTCTCGGCGGCCACCTGGGCCTGCGCCGCGGAGTCCGCCTTCGGCGTGCGGGCTGCGAACAGCAGCGCCCCGAGGACGATCGCGGAGAACGTGCCGACCCACCAGATGTTGTCAGGGTTGGCCGCCCAGATGAAGCCGCCCACGAGCGACGCCGTCGCGCCGGCCAGCGAGCCGAAGAGCCGCACGTGCCCGTACTCGAACCCGTTGGCCCGGGAGTTGCGCTCGTTGAACGCCTCCACCACGCCGACGCCCGAGTTGAGCACCAGCGACAGGAAGACGCCGCCGACGAGCGCGCCCAGCACCTGGTTGGCGTCCACGATCGCCGGGAAGACGAACGCGAAGAAGGGGCCCATGAGCGCGCCCATGACGACGACGAACGCGAACAGGTTCTTGCGGAACCCGAGCCGGTCCTGGATGTAGCCGTAGAACGGCTGCAGGCACAGGGCCGTGAGCGCCATCATCGACTGGAGGAGGCCGATGTTGCCCGACGACATCCCCAGCTGCTCCTCGAGCCAGGGCGCGAGGAACGTCATCACGAGCTGCCAGATGGCGAAGTAGAAGAAGAACAGCCCGCCGAAGTTCCAGAACGCGAGCTTCTTCAGGGAGTCGCGGGCGCGAGGCGTGGCGGTGGCGCCGTCGGGCGTCGCGGTGGTGGTGCTCATCAGAACGCTCCGTCAGCGGGGAGGACCTCGGTCGAGGTGGGGGTGGGGCGGGTGTCGGGCACCGGCGTGCCCCACACGGGGTCGCCGTCGGCGTCGAAGGGCAGCACCTGCGCGCGGGCGTGGCGGTTCGGGTCCCACAGCGGGTCGCCGGAGATCTCGGTGTAGGTGCGTGCGTGGTAGACGAGGACGGCGTCGCCGTCGGGCGTCTCGGTGAACGAGTTGTGGCCGGGCCCGTACTGGCCCGCGGACGGGTCGCTGACGAACACGGGCTCGGTGCTCTTGGTCCACGACGCCGGGTCGAGGAGGTCGGCGTCGGCGTCGGCGGTGAGCAGGCCCATCGCGTAGTCGATGCCCGTGGCGGCGCCGGAGTAGGTGAGGAACACGCGGCCGCCGCGCACGAGGACGGACGGGCCCTCGTTGACCCAGAAGCCCTTGGTCTCCCAGTCGAACTCGGGACGGGTCAGCTCGACGGCCGGGGTCGCGAGCGTCCACGGGTTCGCCATGCGGGCGATGTACAGGTTGGAGTGGCCGCGCACCGTGAGGTCCTGCTGCGCCCAGACGAGGTACTGCTCGCCGCCGAGCACGAAGCTCGTGGCGTCCAGGGCGAACGACTCCCAGCCGGTGTCGACCTGGCCACGTTCCACCCACTCCCCCTCGAAGGGGTCGTCGGCGGTGTTCTCCAGCACGAAGACGCGGTGGTTGAACGTCTCGTTCTCGCTCGGCGCGTCCACGGTGCCGTGGTCCACGGGGGCGGCGGCGTAGTAGATGTACCAGGCGCCGTGCACGCGGTGGATCTCGGGCGCCCAGACGAGCTGCGACTGCGGCCCGGTGGCGTGCCGCTCCCAGACGGTCACCTCCTCGGCCTTCTGCAGGTCCTCGAGGCGGTCGGCGCGCCGGAGCACGATGCGGTCGTACCGGGGGTGCGAGCCCGTGAAGTAGTAGGTCCCCTCGTGCCGGAGCACGCACGGGTCGGCGCGCTGCAGCACGATCGGGTTGACCGTGACCTGGTCCGTCATTGGTGTCTCATCCTCCGGTGTCCTGCACTGGTCCGGCAGAGCGCATCGAGCGCTGCTCCACCAAGAATGTAAACGATGTAAACCAGTGACCGGAGTGACGTCCGCGACGTCGGCGCCGACAACGGCTCCATGACCTGGACGAAGGGGAGCGCGGTGTGACGAGGCCCACGCGTCGCGCGGGCCCGAGGCGGCTCAGGGCGTGACGACGAGCCCCAGCGACTCGGCGAGGACCACGGCCTGGGCGTGGTCGATCACCGCACCGGTCAGGCGCGCCGCACGCGGGTCCAGCGCCGAGAGGTCCGTGCCCCGCAGGACGGCGCCGCGCAGGTCGACGTCGCCCAGCTCCGCGCCGGACAGGTCCACCCCGATCACGGTGGCACCGGCCAGCCGCGCCCCGTCGAGGTCGGCCTCGCGCATCCGCAGGCCCTCGAGGTGGACGCCGTCCATCGCCGCCCGCCGCAGCGTGACGAAGGACCAGTCGCCGCGCTCCGCCCGCAGCAGGTCGAAGCGGCAGTCGTCGAAGCGCGAACCCACGAGCTTGCAGCCCTCGAACGACGCGTCGAACAGGTTGGTGCGGCTGAACGTGCACCCCGTGAACGCGGTCTCGCGCCACACCGAGGCGTTGAACCGCGCACCGCGGAACGTGCACTCCACGAAGGTGGCGCCGGTGGCCGTCACCTCGGTGAGGTCGACCTCCACGAGCTCCACCCGCTCGAAGGTGCCGCCGGACAGGTCCCGGCCGTACCAGTCCTCTCCCCGCACGGTGCTGCCCGGCTCGATCGCGTCCGGTACGGGCCCCCGCTCGACGTCGCTCATCCCCGCACGCTAGCCCGCCCCGGCGACACCCCCTGCACGAGCCGGCCAGGGGCCTCCGCGAGGTAGCACCCGAGTCGGCGAGGTAGTACCGGACCTGCCGAGGTAGCACCGGACCCGCCGAGGTAGCACCGGACCCGCCGAGGTAGTACCGGAACCGGCGAGGAAGTACCTGACCTGCCGAGGTAGTACCGGAACCGGCGAGGTAGTACCGGAACCGGCGAGGTAGTACCTGACCGCGCGTCTCGGTCCGACATCGCGCGCACGGCACGGCCCGCCCGGGACTACCTCGCGGGCACCAGTACTACCTCACGGGGTTCCGTACTACCTCGGCAGGTCCGGTACTACCTCGCGGGGTTCCGTACTACCTCGGCAGGTCCGGTACTACCTCGCGGGGTTCCGTACTACCTCGGCAGGTCCCGTACTACCTCGGCAGGTCCCGTGCTCCCCCGCGGTGGACGGGTGGTCCCTCGGCGGCGCGGGTGACACTGGACCCGTGCCCGACACGACGACGCCCCGAGGCCTGGTCCTGACGCCCGGCGCGGGCGCGAGCCGCGACCACCACACGCTCGTGGCGGTGGAGCGGCGGCTGGCCGCGCTCGACCCGCCGCTGCCCACGGAGCGTCTGGACTTCCCGTACCGGCTGGCGGGCAAGCGGATGCCGGACCGGCCTCCCGTCGCCGTCGCGCACCTGCGGGCCGAGGCGGAACGGTTCGCCGGGTCGCTCGGCGTCGGGACCGACGCGCTCCTGCTGGGCGGCCGCTCGTACGGCGGGCGGATGTGCTCGATGGCGGTGGCCGAGGGCCTGCCCGCCGCAGGGCTGGTGCTGCTCAGCTATCCGCTGCACCCGCCGGGCAAGCCCGAGAAGCTGCGCGTCGACCACTTCCCCGACCTCGCGGTGCCGGTGCTGTTCGTCTCCGGCGACCGCGACCCGTTCGGGAGCCCCGACGAGCTGGCCGAGCACGCCGCGGCCATCCCCGGTCCCGTCACGGCCGTCATCCTGCCCGGCGCGCACGACGTCCGGGGCAAGGACGACGACGTCGCGGCCGCCGTCGCGGACTGGGCGCGCACGCTCTGACCGTCCCCTCCCGCTCGCATGTCCACCGATGCGCGCTTTTGTCCGCTCGCGCTCGGCACGACCGTCGGCCTGCCAGCATCTGACACGTCACGACCGTCGACCGACGGCACATGTGTGCAAGGAGGCCCTCATGTCCACGAGAAAGCTCCGACGCCCCGGCGTCGCGTTCCTCGCCGTCGGCGCCGTCGCCGCGCTCGGCGCCTGCAGCGGCGGCGACGCCTCGGGCGGCGACGGTGAGGACGTCACCCTCACCTTCGCGTGGTGGGGCGACGCGTCGCGCGCCGAGCGGTACGAGAAGGCGATCGACCTGTACGAGGAGAAGAACCCGCACGTCACCGTCCAGTCGTCGTACGCGTCGTTCGCCGACTACTGGACCTCCCGGAACACGGAGGCCGCGAGCGGCAGCCTGCCGGACGTGTTCCAGATGGACGTGACCTATCTGTCGCAGTACGGCAGCAGCGGCCAGATCGCGCCCCTCGACGAGTTCACGCAGGACGGCACGATCGACATCTCCACGTTCCCCGAGACGGTCATGCCGGCCGCCAAGGTGGACGGGAAGATCGTCGGCATCCCGACCAGCACGGGCGGCATCGCGACCTTCTTCAACACCGGGCTGCTCGGGGACCTGGGCGTGGACGTGCCCACCGGCGACCTGACGTGGGACGAGTACGACGCGGTCCTGTCGCAGGTCGGCAAGGCCGGCGCGGACGCCGACCCGCAGGTGAGCGGCTCGGTGCAGTACACCCAGATCTGGACGGTGTTCGAGATCTGGCTCGCGCAGCAGGGCAAGGCGCTGTTCACCGCCGACGGGGCGCTCGGCTTCACCGAGGCGGACCTCGCGACCTGGTGGGAGCGAGCGACGCCCCTGTTCGAGGACGGCGGGTTCATCGACCCCAAGCGGGCCGAGCAGCTCAACGGCGCGGACCCCCTCGGCTCAGGCATCACGGCCAGCGAGCTGAGCTTCTACAACTTCCTCGTCCGCTTCTCGGAGGGCAGCGCGGCCGGCGACTTCGCGATGACGCTCCCCCCGGCCGACGACGCGAGCAACCGCGGGCTCTACCTCAAGCCGTCGCTGGAGCTGTCGATGTCGGCGAGCAGCGAGCACCCGCAGGAGGCGGCGAAGTTCATCGACTTCATCGCCAACGACCCCGCCGTGAGCAAGGAGTTCGGCCTGTCGCGCGGTGCGCCCATCTCGCAGCCGGCGCTCGACGCGCTCGAGCCGGAGGGGCTCGACAAGGAGATCCTCGACTACTGGACGCAGCTGTCCGAGGTGGCCGGCGACACTCCCCCGCCGCCGCCCGAGGGCGCCGGCGCCGTGGAGGTCGAGTTCACCCGCATCGCGCAGGACATCGGGTTCGGCAGCACGAGCCTGGACGACGGCGTCAAGGAGTTCTTCTCCATCGCCCCGGGGATGCTGGGCTGAGCGACCGCCCGCGGACGGTCGCTCAGCGGCCGCCCGCGGGCTTCTCCGGGTACTCGGCGGGTCGCTTGCCCAGCTCGACGGCGAGCTCGTGCCGGCCGGCGAGGATGTCCGGGCGCTCCTCGTCGCGCTGGCGCAGGGCGTCGGCCTGCAGGTCGGGCGACAGGTGGTCCCAGTACAGGGTGCCGTCCAGGTGCTGCGCCTCGTGGATGAAGGCGCGTGCCAGGAACCCGCGGCCCGACAGCTGCACAGGGCCGCCGTGCTGGTCCACGCCCCGCACGGTGGCGGCGCCGGGCCGCTCCAGCGGCTCGTACGCGCCGGGCACGGACAGGCAGCCCTCGTCCTCGGTCTCGGGGTCGGCGTCCGCGTCCACCTCGAGCACCGGGTTGACCACGTGCCCCACGTGCCGGTCGCCGCGCTCGTCCGTGACGTCGTACACGAACAGCCGGAGCCCGACGCCGACCTGCGGCGCCGCCAGCCCCACGCCCTCGGCGTTCTCCATCGTGGCGAACATGTCGTCGATCAGGCGCGCGAGCTCCGGGGTGGAGAACTCCTCGACCGTCGCCGCCGGCGCGTGCAGCACGGGCTCGCCGATCTCGGTGATCCGCAGCACGCGGCCGCGCGCCGCCTCCGGCGCCTGGGCCGGGTACGGGTCGGCCGGCTCCCCCAGCAGGTACGTGGTGGGCCGACGTCGACCGAAGCTCCAAGCCATGGGACAGAGCCTAGGCGAGGGCGGCAGGGCCGGGCCCCCCACCGCCTGACCTCCGGGGTCCCCCGGAGGCGCGTCATACCCCAGGGGGACCCCGGTCCGGGAGGAATCCGCTCATGGTCCGACGCGGCCGGCGGCCCGCCGCGGGCACCGTAGGTGTCATGACACCTCTGCTGAGCGCGCGTGGCCTGACGATGCAGTACCCCGGCGGGGTCACGCCCGCCCTGGACGGCGTGGACCTCGACATCGCCGCGGGCGAGTCGGTGGCGATCATGGGCGCGTCCGGCTCCGGCAAGACGACGCTGCTGCACTGCCTCGCGGGCATCCTGCGGCCGACCGCCGGGTCGGTGACCTTCGCGTCGGGGCAGGGGCTGGTGCGGGTCGAGTCGCTGGACGACGCGGCCCGGTCGCGACTGCGGCGCGAGGAGCTCGGCTTCGTGTTCCAGCAGGGCCTGCTGCTCGACGAGCTCACGGCGCTCGAGAACGTGGCCGTGGCCCGGATGCTCGGCGGGGTGCCGCGCGGCCAGGCCGAGGCGGAGGCCGCGCAGTGGCTGCAGTACCTGGGCCTCGCGGGCCTGGAGCAGCGGCGCCTCGGCGAGCTGTCGGGCGGCCAGGCGCAGCGCGTCGCGATCGCGCGCGCCCAGGTGACGGGCGCCCGGCTGATCTTCGCCGACGAGCCCACCGGCGCCCTGGACTCCGCCACGTCCGTCGAGGTGCTCGACCTGCTGCTCTCCGCCACCGCGCAGGGCCGCACGCTCGTCGTCGTCACGCACGACGCCGACGTCGCGCGCCGCTGCGCCCGCACCGTCGTCCTGCGCGACGGCCGCGTCGTCTCCGACACGGCGGCCCCGGCCGCCACCTCGGGCACCCCCGCGCCCGCCGCCGAGGTGTCGCGATGACCGCCACCGCCCCGGCACCCGCGCCGACCGCCGTGCCGGGCGCGCGGCCGACCGGAGCCCTCGCGACGGCCGTCCACCTCGCCCCGCTGTTCCGGCGGCGACGCGACGACGACCGCCTGGCCACCGCGCTGCCCGTGGCGAGCTTCGCCGTGGTCACGGCCCTGCTGCTCGTGGTGCTGGGCGGTGCGCAGGCCTTCTTCGGCTGGGACGACGAGCTCGCCTCCACCTACGAGACGCTCGCCGTCATCGCCGTCGTGCTGCTCCTCGTGCCGCTCGCCACGGTGGGCGCGTCCGCCGCCCGCCTCGCCGCCCGACGGCGCGACGAGCGGCTCGCGTCCCTGCGCCTGCTCGGCGCGACCACCGGCACGATCACCGCGCTCACCGTGCTCGAGGCGGCGGTGACGGCGCTGGCCGGCGCCGTCCTCGGCGTCGTGCTCTACGCGGTCCTCGCGCCGCTCGTGGGGCTGCTGCACTTCCGCGGCGAGGCGCTCGGCGCGCAGATGTGGGTGCCCTGGTGGTGGCTGCCGCTCGCCGTGCTCGGCGTGGCGCTGCTGGCCGCGGCGAGCGCCGTCGTCGGCCTGCGCGCCGTCGTCGTGACGCCGCTGGGCGTGCGGACGCGGCAGAAGGCCGGCACCGCGCACTGGGTTCGCGTCGTGATCGCCGTCGGCGTGCTCCTCGTCGGGCTGGGGCTCATGCAGGTGCTGGGCGTGCTCGGCGAGATGGGCGGCATCGTCGCGATCGTCGGCACGCTCGCGGCGATCTTCGGCGGCATGCTGCTCGCCCTCGACGCCCTGGGCCCGTGGTTCGTGCGCGTGCGGGCGCGGCGCCAGGCGCGCAAGGCGCAGACGGTGCCTCGCCTGCTCGCCGCGCGCATGGTGCTCGAGGACCCGAAGGCGGCGTGGCGGCAGGTCAGCGGCGTGGCGATGACCAGCTTCGTCGGCGTCTTCGGCGCCGTCGGGCTCGCCATGGCGGACATGACGTCGACCGAGGGCATGGACCCCGACGAGCGGTGGCTCATGCAGGACGTCTCCACCGGCGTCCTCGTCACCGTGGCGGTGTCGTTCCTCATGGTCGCGTGCTCGGTGGGCATCAACCAGGCCGCCTCGACGCTCGACCGGGCCGCCGTGCACGTCTCGCTCGACCGGCTCGGCGTGCCGCGCGAGGTGATGAGCGAGGCCGCGCGGCGCGCCGTGATGTCGGCCCTGTGGATGGTGGCCGGCGGCTCGGCGCTCTGCGCGGCCGTGCTGCTGTTCCCGCTGGTCGGGATGGCGATCTTCGTCCAGCCCGTCGCGATCGTCACCGCGCTGGCCGTCTTCGCGCTCGGGTTCCTCGCCGTCCGTGGCGCGGCGGCGCTCAGCGCCCGCCTCGTGCCGGGGATCCTCGCCCGGCCCGAGCGCGCGCTCTGACGTCGCGGGTCAGCCGGCGGAGCCGTCGGTCTTCTTCCCGGTCTCCCGCTCCCAGGCGTCGAGCTGCTGGGTGAGCGCCCGCGCCAGCTCGAACACCTGCTGTGGCGGGATGCGTACCCGGGAGACCACCTTGCCCGGCACCACGCGGCCGGTGACCGCCCCGGTGTCGGGGTCGGTCACCGGCTGCGGCGGCTTGGTGGCGGCGACGAAGTCGATGACGAACGACGTCGACGTGTGCCACAGCGACGCGAAGTCGGCCGGGACACCTCCCTCGAGCTCGGCGGGGACGTCGATCTTGAACTTCACCTCGTTGTTCGCCATGGCCCCCACTGTCGTCCCCCTGCGGCCCGGTCGCCAACAACCCGGCGACGGGCGCGCCGCGGCGGCCGCGCGACGAGCAGCGCCCACACCACCAGCCCGACGACGAGGGCCCAGAAGGCGGACCCGCCGAGCACCACGAGGGGGCTGGCCGCCGTGAGGAACGTGGCCGTCGCGGCGACCCGGTGCGACTCGTCGCGGAGGGCGGCCGCCAGGGCGGTGCCGAGGGTGGTGAGCAGCGCGAGGCCGGCGACCGTCTCGAACACCCCGGCCGGGGACGCCGCGACGAGCGCCGTGACCAGCGGCGACAGGACGGCGAGGACGAGGTAGGCCCACCCGGCGCTCTGCGTCGCGACCCAGCGACGCCGGGGGTCGGGGTGCGCCTCGGCCGACGCCGGCAGCGCCGCCGTGATGGCGGCCAGGTTGACCGCGTGGCCGCCGGCGAACGCCCCCACCATCGTTCCGGCCCCGGTGACCAGCAGCGTCTCGCGCCAGGGGACCGCGTAGCCGAAGGAGGCCAGGACGCTGACCCCGGGCACGTTCTGCGACGCCATCGTCACGACGTACAGCGGGAGGGCGATGCCCACGACGGCGGGCAGCGTGAGCTCGGGCGGCGTCAGCACGAGGCCCGGCGGCCGGAGCCCGAGCGTGGCGTCCCCCGCGGCCACCGCCGCCAGGACGAGGACGACGCCGAGCCCGAAGGCGACGGGCGTGGCCCACCGCGGCGCCAGGCGGGCGAGGACGAGCCACACGACGATCACCGGCCCGACGAGCAGCGGCGCGGCCGCGACGGCGACCAGCGGCTCCAGGCACAGCGAGAGGAGCACCCCCGCGAGCATGGCCTGGGCCACGGGCACGGGGATGGCCGCGACGAGCCGGCCGAGCGCGGGCCACGCCGCGGTGAGCCCGATCAGGGCGCCGCACACGACGAACGCCCCGACGGCGGCGGGCCACCCGCCGTCGACCCCGCCCGCACCCGCGAGGACGGCGGCGCCGGGCGTCGACCACGCCAGGGTCAGGGGCGCGCGGTGGCGGCGGCTGAGCCAGATCATCCCGAGCCCCTGGACGACGCACAGCACGAGGAGGCCGGACGCCGCCTGCTCCGGCGTGGCACCGACCGCCCGCAGGCCCGTGACGACGACCGCGAACGAGCTGGTGAAGCCGACGAGGGCGGCGACGATCCCGACACCGACCGGCTGCGCGAGCGAACGTTCCACGAACGGAACGGTAGGCCCGGGCCGCCGCGTTCCGCAAACAGAACGCTAGGATGACGCCGTGCGATCCGCCGAGCTCTCCGCGCTCATCGGCGAGCGCCTCACCTCCGCCCGCGCCGTCCGGGGGCTCTCCCTCGGGGCCCTCGCCCGTGCCGCCGGGATCGGCAAGGGCTCGCTGTCGGAGATCGAGGGCGGGTCGCGCAACCCGAACCTCGCCACCCTCTACGCCCTCGCCGGAGCCCTCGACGTCCCGATGTCGTGGCTGCTCGCCGAACGCGCGGGGGCCGAGGTGTCCTCCCCCGGCATCCACACCCGGCTGCTGGCCGCCACGCAGGAGGACGAGGTCACGGTGGAGGTCTTCGCGCTGCGGCTCGACCGCGGTCCGATGCACCGCTCGGAGGCGCACGGCGCCCACGTGACCGAGCACCTGCTGGTCACCCGCGGCCGGGCCGAGGTCGGCCCCCTCGACGCCACCGTCGAGCTCGGCGTCGGCGAGTCCCTGCAGTGGACCGCCGACTCCCGGCACGGGTACCGCGCGCTGGGCGGGGCGCCGGCCGAGGCGGTGCTCACCATGTGGTGGCGGCGCCCCCGTCGCGTCTAGTCATACAGGTTTCAGACTTGTATGCTCACTCGGGTCGCCGGGGACGACCCCGGGGACGACCCCGGGCCGGCCGCGACGGCGGCCCGCAGACGCGAAGGAGCGCCATGTCTCACCAGCTGCCCTACCAGCCCGACGCCATCCGGTCCGTGCAGCTCTCGACGCTCACGCTGCCGCTGGCCACCGCCGTCTCCGACGCCAAGGTGTTCACCGGGCGGCAGAAGCCGATGACCGAGGTCGTGTTCCTCGTCGCCGAGATCACCACCGAGCAGGGCCACAAGGGTCTCGGCTTCTCCTACTCCAAGCGCGCGGGCGGGCCGGCCCAGTACGCGCACGCCAAGGAGGTCGCCGACGCGGCGCTCGGCGAGGACCCCAACGACATCGCCAGGCTGTATACGAAGCTGCTGTGGGCGGGAGCGTCCGTGGGCCGCTCCGGCGTCGCGACGCAGGCCCTCGCCGCGATCGACATCGCGCTCTACGACCTCAAGGCCAAGCGCGCGGGCCTGCCGCTGGCCAAGCTGCTCGGCGCGCACCGCGACTCGGTGCGCACCTACAACACCTCCGGCGGCTTCCTGCACGCCGGCATCGACGAGGTGAAGGACCGCGCGTCGCTGTCGCTGGCCGAGGGTATCGGCGGCATCAAGATCAAGGTGGGCCTGCCGGACACCCGCGCCGACCTGGCCCGCGTCGAGGCCGTGCGCGAGCACCTCGGCCCGGACGTCCCGCTCATGGTCGACGCGAACCAGCAGTGGGACCGCACCACCGCGCTGCGCATGGGGCGGCGACTCGAGCCGTACGACCTGGTGTGGATCGAGGAGCCGCTGGACGCCTACGACGCCGAGGGCCACGCCGCCCTCGCCGCCGCCCTGGACACGCCGGTGGCGACCGGCGAGATGCTCGCGTCGGTGGCCGAGCACGAGCGCCTCATCGCCGCCCGGGCCTGCGACATCATCCAGCCCGACGCCCCGCGTGTCGGCGGCATCACGCAGTTCCTCCGCCTGCTCACCCTCGCCGACCAGGCCGGGCTGGACCTCGCGCCCCACTTCGCGATGGAGATCCACCTGCACCTGGCGGCCACGTACCCGCGCGAGCCATGGGTGGAGCACTTCGACTGGCTCGACCCGCTGTTCGAGGAGCGCCTGGAGACGAAGGACGGCCGGATGCTCGTGCCCGACCGCCCGGGGCTCGGCGTGACGCTCACCGAGCAGGCGCGGGCGTGGACCACGGACAGCGTGCTGGTCGGGTCGCGGTGAGGCCCGGTCAGGACGCGCCGGCCGGGGTGCGCCGGATGATGGAAGCATGAGCCCATGCCCCCGACCCTGAGCGGCGCGCTCGTCGCCGCGCTGCGGGCGCGGATCGTCGACGGTGACATCGCCCCCGGCGAGAAGCTGCCCAGCGAGACCGCGCTCGCCGTCGAGCACCAGGTCAGCCGCACCGTCGTGCGCGAGGCGATCGCCCGCCTCAACCTCGAGGGGCTGGTCCACACCCGGCGCGGCAGCGGCAGCTACGCGCTCGCGCCGCCCGCCGGGGACGGCGACGACGTGCCCGTCGCGCGCTCGCTCGAGGACCGGCTCGGCCTGATCGACTTCCGGTTGGGCGTCGAGACGCAGGCGGCCGCCCTCGCCGCGGAGCGCCGCTCGGACGCCCACCTCGACGCGCTCGCCGCCCGCCTGCGCGACCTCGACGGCACCCCGGGGCACCCGGCGACGGCGATGCAGCACGACTTCGCGTTCCACCGGCTCGTCGCGGAGGCGGCGCAGAACCGGTACCTCCTGGACGCCCTGGACCGCCTCGGCCCGCAGATGATCGCGATGCCGCGCGGGCGCCTGGGCTCCTCCGCCGCGCCGTCCGCGGGCACGGGGGACGGCACGCCAGGGCGGTTCGCGACCGTCACGCAGGAGCACCGCGCGATCCTCGACGCCCTGACCGCCCGGGACCCGCTCGCCGCCGCGGCCGCGATGCGCGTGCACCTGGCCGGCTCCCGGCGCCGGCTGCTGGCGGAGTCGGGCGGCCGCTGACCGCGGGCTCAGCCCGCCCGCGTGCCGCCCAGCGGCAGGGCGAGGATCGCCAGGTCCAGCCACCGACCGAACTTGGTGCCGACCTCGGGCAGCCGCCCGACGGGGGCGAACCCGAGCGACTCGTGCAACCGGACGGACGCGGCGTTCCCGGCCTCGATGTCGGCGAGCATGACGTGGTGCCCGGCGGCGCGGGCACGGGCGACGAGCTCGACCAGCAGCGCCCGGCCCAGCCCCCGGCCCTGGTATCCCTCGGCCACGTAGACCGAGTCCTCCACCGTGCGGCGGTAGCCGACCTTGGCGCGCCACTGCGCATAGGTGGCGTACCCGGCGACGGTGCCGTCGTCGTCGGCCACGAGGATCGGGTTGCCGGCCGCCGCCTGGGCGCCGAACCACTCCTCCCGCTCGCCGCGCGGCACCTCGTCGTCCGTCCAGATCGCGGTCGACGTGCGGATGGCCGCGTTGTGGATCTCCAGGAGGGCATCGAGGTCGGAGTGGACGGCGTCGCGGAGGATCATGCGCATATAGTAGCGATCGTGTTCACTATCGTATTCGCGGGCCGCGCGTGACGGACGACCTCGGCGCCGCCCTCGCCCACGCCCTGCAGGCTGCCCGGGCCGACCGCGGGCTGAGCGTCGCCGCGCTCGCCGAGGCGTCGGGCGTCTCGCGCGCGATGATCTCCCGCATCGAGCGCGAGGACGCCCAGCCCACCGCCGCGCTCCTCGGGCGGCTCGCCGCCGCGCTCGGCATGACGCTGTCCGAGCTGGTGGCCCGCGCCGAGGGCGACACGAGGCGGCTGGCCCGGCGGGCGGAGCAGCCGACGTGGACCGATGCGGGGACGGGGTACGTCCGGCGCGCGGTGTCCCCGCCGGCGAGCGCCGCGCTGGAGCTCGTGGAGGTCGAGCTCCCGCCCGGCGCCGAGGTGACCTACCCCGCCGAGTCGTACCGGTTCGTCGACCAGCAGATCTGGGTGCTCGACGGCGCGCTGCGGTTCGTCGAGGGAGAGCAGGTGCACGACCTCGGCCCCGGCGACTGCCTCCAGCTCGGCGCCCCGGCCGACTGCACCTTCGTCAACGCGACGCGGTCGGCGTGCCGCTACCTCGTCGTCCTCGACAAGGTCGCCTCGCCGCGACGACCGCGCTGAGACCGACCCGTTCGCCCCACCCGGCACGACCTGTTCATGCGGGCCCGGTATCAATCGATGCCGAATGAGTTTTGGACAGGTATCGCTGGGCGTTCTTAGGCTGACCGCACCTCGCCCGCCGGAACGGAGGTCGGGTCAGACAGACACTCATGAACGACGGAGATCATGACTAGACAATTCGCAGCCTTCCTGGGCGTCGCGGCTGTGCTGGCGCTCTCCGCTTGTTCCGGCGCGACCGCTGCCGTGCAGGTCGAGCAGGCACCGCCGGACGAGCAGACGTTGGAGATCTGGCAGCGCAAGTCGCCCGGGGGACCGTCCGACAAGATCGGACAGGAGCTCGTCGCGGCGTTCACCGAGGAGACGGGTATCCCCGCGACCATGACGTCGATCTCGGACGAGTTCGAGGTCAAGCTCCAGCAGCGGGCGGTACAGCGCAACCTGCCCGACGTCGTCATCAACGACACGGCCCAGCTCGGTAACCTGCAGAGCCAGGGGCTCCTGCGCCAGATCGACCGGGACGACATCGACGGTGCCGACGACGTCAACGAGCGTGCCTGGGACGGCGCACGGGCTTATGACGGCGACTACTACGGCGTCCCGGTGACCGCGCACACGGTCGCGCTCTTCAACCGCAAGGACTGGCGGGAGAACCTCGGGCTCGACGTGCCCGACGACTGGGACTCCCTCGTCTCGATGTGGCAGGGGTTCGCCGAAGACGATCCCACCGGCACGGGCAAGAACGTGGCCGGGCTCGCGCTGCCGGGAACCACCCAGCGCGGCTACATTTCCTGGAATACGTCGACCTTCTTCTGGTCGGGCGGTGGCGAGTACTTCGAGGAGACCCCGGACGGCTACCGCTCCGCGGTCGCGACCACCGGGTCCGTGCGTGCGGCGACCTGGATCCGGAACCTGGCGTGCCAGGCGGACGTCCTGCAGCCGGGGGCCAGCAGCTACGACACGGGCACCACCAAGGATCTGTTCAAGTCCGGGGGCGCAGGGTCGTTCCTCGTGGCCCCGTACGAGCTCCCGTCCCTCAAGGAAGCGCTGGGGAGCGACCTCGAAGTGATCAAGCCACCTCCCGGTCCGGCGGGACTCGTGACGCTGGCGGAGGGCAACAACGCCTACCTGATGGCGGGCTCACCGAACCAGTCAGCACAGGAAAAGTTCGCCGAGTACCTGATCTCTGCCCAGGGGCAGGAGATGGGCATGGCCGGAGACCGGGACGGCAACCTCGTCCGGCTGCCCGTGAACTCCACCGTCGACATGGCCGACACGCGCGAGGATTCGGACTGGGCGATGTTCCAACAACTCTTCGACGACAACGGTCGCTACGTGCCCGCCGTCCCCAACTGGAACCCGTTCCTCAACGAGTCGGCCAAGACGCTCAACGCGCTCATCAGCGACTGCTCGCTCGACGTCCGTTCCGAGATGGAGGCGCTTGACGACGTCTTCACGGCCGAGCTCGGCCGCCAGGAGGTGCTGGCCCCGTGACCGTCCTGACCCGACCCGAGACGACCGCCCCGCCCAGGGTGCAACTGCCCCGCCGACGCCCGGCGCGTCGCGAGGGGAGGGCGTGGGTCCCGTGGGTGTTCCTGGCCCCCGCCCTCGTGCTCTTCCTTTACTTCAAGTTCATCCCGATGGGCCAGGCCCTCGTCATGAGCTTCCAGGATGTCCAGCCCTACCTCGGCAACTCGTGGGTGGGCACCGACAACTACCGAGCGCTGTTCACCACGGACGAGTTCCTCGCGGCGACCTGGCACACCGCGATCATCGCGTTCTTCCAGATCGCCGGCGCCCTCGTGCTGGGGTTCGCGCTCGCTCTGCTGCTCGAAGGCCAGGCTCGCCGGCTGTGGTTCGTCCGCTCCGCGGCCTTCCTGCCCGTGGTGGTGCCGGTCGCGGTGATCGCCGAACTGTGGCGCATCATCTACTACCCGACCGAGGACGGCCTCGCGAACCAGATCATCGGCTTCTTCTTGATGGAGCCGTCACAGTGGATCAACTCGCCGGACTCGTCGCTGCTGTCCGTGATCGTCGTCGGGATCTGGCGGGACGCCCCGTACAACATGATCATCATCATCGCCGGCCTGGTCGGCGTGGACCGATCGCTTTACGAGGCCTCGGCGCTCGACGGCGCCGGCTGGGTGCGCCGGGTGCGATACGTGACGCTCCCCGCACTACGGCCGGTCATGGTGATCCTCCTGACCCTGGCGGCGATCCGCGCGATGCGGATCTTCACCGAAGTGTTCCTGTTGACCAACGGCGGGCCGAACGGTTCGAGCGAGGTGCTCATGACGTTGGTGTACCAGCTCGGGTTCGAGCGCAATGAGCTGGGAGTGGCGGCCGCGGGTTCGGTAGTGCTCCTGGTAGCGACGATCGTCCTGACGCTGGTGGTGCGCGCCGGTGCGCAGAGGAGGAAGTCATGAATCGCAATCTGGACACCGCCCTCGGGCTCGGGGCGCAGAACCCGCGCTGGCTCCGCGCGCTCACGGCGCTTGCCTGCACCGCGGTCGTGCTGCTCTTCGCGGGGCCGCTGGTCGCACTCCTGGTGGGCGCCTTCTCCGGGTCGCACGACCCGTCGCGCCTCTCGCTGTGGCCGAGCGACTTCACCCTGGAGAACTGGCGAGCCGCCGTGGACCGCGACGTTCTCCGGTACCTCGCCAACTCGCTGATCGTCGTCGGGTTCGGGCTCCTGCTCCAGATGGCGGTGTCGGTGCTTGCTGCGTACTCGCTGGCCCGCAAGAAGTTCCGCGGTGCGGGGATCGTCCTGCTGCTGATCATGGCGACGATGATGCTGCCCGAGGAGATCCTGGCGATCCCGCTCGCCATCGTCCTTTCAGACCTCCCGCTGCTGCACCTCAACATCACGGACTCTCTCCCCGGCATGATCGTGCCGATCGTCGCCTGGGGGTTCGGGATCATCGTGATGATCGAGTTCATGAAGGAGGTTCCACGTGAGCTCGAGGAGGCGGCTCGCCTCGACGGGGCCGGCGAGATCCGGGTGTTCTGGTCGGTGATCCTGCCGAGTGTGACCCCGGCTCTGGGAGTCATCGGGGTGTTCGGCTTCACCATGATCTGGGACCAGTACATGCTGCCGCTGCTCGTTGCCTCGGACCCACAGAACTACACGCTCCCGCTTGCGTTGCGCAGCCTGCGGGCCGACCCGGAGGTCGGGATCGGCATCGTGCTGGTCGCCTCGACCTTGGCGATGCTGCCGTCGATCCTCGCTTTCCTCGGGTTCCAGCGTTCCTTCATGCGCGGGATCTCCTCGGGGGCGATCAAGGGATGACGACCATGGACAGCCGTATCACCGACCTGCGGGTCTACCCGCTGGCGTTCTCGGACCCGCCGCTGCTGAACGCGGCGGGCGTGCACGAGCCGCTGGCCCTGCGCACGATCGTCCGGTTGGAGGCAGGCGGGGTGGTGGCGTGGGGAGAAGGGCGCGGCGACGCGCTGCCTGGCGAGGTCGTCCCTGCGTTGCGTGAGGCTGTGCTCGGCCTCGACGTCTTCGCCACCTCACGGATCGAAGCCGCGGTCGACGCCGTGATGCGCCGGCTCCGCCCGGATCTGGGCACCCAGGCACGGCTGGTGACGTTCGCCCCGGTCGAGGTCGCAGCTCTCGACGCCCAGGGCAAGCTGCTCGGGCGTCCCGTGAGCGAACTCTTGGGCGGCGCCCTGCGCGAACGCGTCGACTACAGCGCCTACCTCTTCTTCAAGTGGGCCGGACACCTGGACGGCGAGCCCGACGAGTGGGGCGAGGCGCTGGATCCCGACGGGATCGTCGGTCAGGCGAAGCTCCTCGTCGACCGCTACGGATTCCGGTCGTTCAAGCTCAAGGCCGGCGCCTTGCACCCCGACATCGAGGTGGAGTCGCTGCGTGCGCTCGCGGACGCGTTCCCCGGCATGCCCCTGCGCATCGACCCCAACGGTGCCTGGACGCACGAGACGGCGCTCGAGGTCGCGCGCCGTACCGAGGGCATGCTCGAGTACCTCGAGGACCCTGTGCTGGGCATCGACGGGATGAGCAGGGTGCATGCGGAGACCGGAGTGCCCCTCGCGACCAACATGTGCGTCGTCGAGACGGCGCATCTGCACCCGGCCATCCGGGCAGACGCGGTGCAGGTCCTGCTCAGCGACCACCACTACTGGGGCGGCCTGCGTCGCACCAAGGAGCTCGCCGCCATCTGCGAGGCGATGGACATCGGGGTGTCGATGCACTCCAACTCGCACCTGGGGATCTCGCTCGCCGCAATGACGCACGTCGCGGCAGCGATCCCCAACCTGAGCCACGCCTGCGACACCCACTTCCCCTGGAACCGCGTCGACGATGTGGTGCCAGAAGGCGGGATCGAGATCGTCGATGGCGCCGTCGAGGTGCCAACGGGCGCGGGGCTCGGCGTCGAGGTGGACCCGGACCGGGTGGCCGAGCTCCACGAGCGGTACGTGGAGTCCGGGCATCGCACGCGCGACGACGGCGGCTACATGCGCCGATGGGACCCGACGTTCACCGACGCACGCCCGCGGTACTGACGGGTCGTCGCGCGTCATGGGCTCCGCTCGGCATCATCGCCGGGCGGGGCCTTCGCCGTGGTGGGACAGCAGAGCCGACGCAGCCGCTGCGAGCCGCGCCGGCGACAGCAGGCCGAGGTGGTAGACGTAGACGTCGTCGAGGTGGGCGAGCCCGGCCGGCCACTCGCACACGATCGAGTCGGGCGTCGCCGGAGGCAGGGCCGAGAGGTAGCCACCGACGCGGCTGCCGGGCAGTTGGTCCCGCAGCATTTCGACAGTGCCGGAATCATCGGTCACCAGGTGACCAGGCAGGACGACGCCGTCGAACGCCGCGACCGAGTCGTCCAGCGCGGCGAACGGCCCGGTCGCCCAAGGGTCCGGCTGGGCATGGACGACGACCCGAGGGACCTGGTCGCACGCTTCCCTCACATCTGCCACGAGCCGAGACCGGGCCTCCTGCCGGGTAGCAAGGACCGCGGCGGCCTGCGTGAGGTGCTCCTCCACGGTGCGATGGTCGCCGGCCTGCTCGGCCGCCAGCCCCGCTCGCACCTCAAGCCGGAGGCGCGCCACGTCGACCGCGTGGTCGTCCAGCAGACCCCGACATGCGTCGCAGAAGCAGACCGACAACAGGTGCTCTGCCGCCGGGGTCCAGTCGGCGCCCTGGGTCTTCTCGTGCCGGCCTAGGTGGCCGACGCCCAACGGGCCCAGGGCCTCGAGCATCAGGCCGTCGACGTCGAAGGACCGGACCACACCGGCGACCAGCCGTCGTGCGTAGTCGCGGACGTCCGGGGCAGCCGGGCACAGCGCGTAGGGGTACCTCTCGCCGAACGCGTTCTGCACCGTCACGTCGGGTGCTCCGGCACCGACGTGCGTGCTGTGGGTGAGCACCACCCATCCCTCGACCCGAAGCCCCGTCGCGCGCGCCGTACGCGCGGCACGGGCAAAGGCGTCCGGGCCGACCCACGGCGTGTCCGTGCGTGGCCTCAATCGGGCGCCCGACCAGAGTCGGTCGTGCAGCGGCACGTAGGAGGCTGCCTCGGCGTCGACGACGGCACGATGCGGATGCAGCGGGGTGGCGGCACGTACGGAGTGGTACGCGGCGGCGATCGCCACGCCATCGGCCCTAGCGTCTCGGACGCGGTCGGTCGCCCCGTGATCATCGATCAGGTCCCACGGGTAGGCGCAGAAAGTCGCAGTCACCAGGCCACCCCGAGCGGGTGGGCGCCGTCGGCGAAGGCGCCGCCGATGAGGCCGTTCCCCGCGTCGCCCGGGTGCGGGATCGCGCCCGCGTGCCGCTCCGCGTCGTCATGCGGTTCGAAGCCGATGGCACGGCCCGGCGCGTGGGAGAACCAGGCTCGGGTGTTGCGCGAGATCGCCCACACGGGGTGGGCACCCGGGACGTCGTGCCCTGCCGCGGCCTCGATGAGGCGTACGAGGTCAGGCAGCGAGAGCCACGTAGCCAGAGACCGCAGCGAGGTCGGCACCGATTCGACGGTGCCGATGCGAGCCAGCGTCAGGACGAGATCGTGGCGGTCGGCGTACGCCGAGGCAAGGCCCTCCATGGCAAGCTTGCTCACACCGTAGAGCGAGTCCGGACGGGGCGGGAGCGCCTCAATCGGTTCGTCCGGGACTGGCCAGAACCCCACCACATGTGTCGAGCTGGCGATCAGACCATGTCGCACCTTCTCTTCGACCATCGCCTCGAGCACGGTCCTGGTGCCCTCGACGTTCACCCGCGCGATTTCCGACCATGACCGTTCACGGCTGAACCCGCCCAAGTGGACCACCATGTCCACCCCGCGGACAGCCCGCCGCACGGCGTCGGCGTCGGTCAGGTCTGCCAGGACCTCCGTCTCGCCTGGCTGCGGATCGACCGGGAGGACGTCGAGGAGGACGATGTCGGCACCTCGGTCACGCAAGAGGGGACGAATCCCACGGGCCGCTGCGCCCGCACCCCCCGTGATGAGGTATCGCCTCCGAGTGGTCATCTCCGGACTCCTCACGTCGTCGAGCGGAGGTCTGCGACCGGCGCCCGCCAGATGGGTCGCAGTTCGTCCCACGGGACCGAGCGCCTCCAGACCACGCGGTCCGATCACCGCGGCCTCCGGTCGGGCGTCGACTCTAGGACCCCATACGATGCCAGTCCAACCCCCAAAGGACATTGCCTGATCCAGGAAATGCATCACGCGACGATGTAGGAGCAGCAGCATGTACACGTTCGAACAGGTCCGGTGCTTCGTCGCCGTGGCTGAGGAGCTGCACTTCGGCCGCGCGGCCGCGCGGCTGAACATGACCCAGCCGCCGCTGAGCCGCCAGATCCAGAAGCTCGAGAAGGCGATCGGCGTCTCACTTCTGGATCGCGACAACCGGCACGTGCAGCTGACCATGGCGGGAGACGTGTTCCTCACCGAATGCCGACGGTTGCTTGTGGCGGCCGACGGCGCGCCGGCGCTGGCCCGGCGGATCGCGGCAGGGAGGGCTGGCATGATCCGGCTCGGTTTTACGGCCGCCACCGGCTTCAGCCTGCTCGGCACCCTGGTGCAGCAAATCGGCGAGCTCCTGCCGGACGTGGACCTGGACCTCCAGGAACTCGTGACGAGCGAGCAGATCGAGTCGATCCGGCGCGGAGAGCTGGACCTCGCCCTGGGGCGCCTGCCGTTCGATCCCGCAGAGTTCGACTCTCGTCTGCTCTTGTCGGAGGATCTCGTGCTGGTGGTGCCTGACGGGCACCCGCTCGCCGCGCTGCATCGACCCGTTCGGACACCTGACCTCCGCGACGTGCCGCTGATCGGGCACGACCCGATCAAGGCGCGCTACTTCTACGACATGGTGGTGCGCTACGTCGATGTCGAGCACGTCAACGTGGTGCATGTCGTGAGTCAGATCCTAACGATGTGCTCGCTGGTGGGCGCGGGCCGGGGCGTCGCATTCGTCCCGGAGTCGGTCCGCCGGCTCGACCCTCCGGGCGTGAGCTTCGTCGGGCTCGCGGACGTGCCGGACGGGATCGTCGAGTTGCATGCCATCTGGGATCGCAGCTCCCGCAACCCGGCGCTCCACGAGCTCCTGAGATCGCTTGGATCCGCGTCGCGACCGCGCGGCACTGCGTCAGACCGAACCACGATGCCTGATTAGCATGAATTGATGCCAATAGAGGCTTGGACAAGCATCGTCAGAGCTTCCTAGGTTGACCGTCGACGGACCTGTCACCGCCGACGTCTGACCAGGAGGGCCAGTGACCACGTACTCACCCGCGGAGCTCGCCGACACACTGAAGGAGGGCCTGCTGTCGTTCCCCGTCACCCCGTTCACCGCGGACGGCGAGGTCGACGCGGTCCGGTACGCCGAGCACATCGCGTGGCAGACGAGCTTCGGGATCGGCGGGCTGTTCGCCGCCGGCGGCACGGGCGAGGGCTTCAGCCTCACGCCGGCCGAGACCGCGCGCGTGGTGGCGCTCGCCGTCGAGGCGGCCGACGGCGCGACGCCGGTGCTCGGCAGCGCCGCCGGCAACACGGCACAGGCCGTCGGCAACGCGCGCGCGGCCGAGGAGGCCGGCGCCGAGGGCGTCCTGCTGCTGCCCCCCTACCTCACGGAGTGCGACCAGGAGGGCCTGCTCGCGCACGCGTCGGCCGTCTGCTCGGCCACGGGCGTGGGCGTCATCGTGTACAACCGCGCGAACGCCGTGTACTCCGCGGAGACGGTGGCGCGGCTCGCCGAGCGGCACGACAACTTCATCGGGTTCAAGGACGCCCTCGGCGACATCGAGCAGCTCACGCGTGTGGTCGCCACCAACGGCGACCGCTTGTTCTACCTCGGCGGGCTGCCCACCGCGGAGACGTTCGCGCTGCCGCTGCTGCAGCTCGGCCTGAGCACCTACTCCTCGGCGATGTACAACTTCGTGCCCGAGTTCGCGCTCGAGTTCTACCGCGACGTGCGGGCCTACGACCGCGCCGCCGTCACCGAGAAGCTCACGCGGTTCGTGCTGCCGTACCTCGACATCCGCGACCGCGTGAAGGGCTACGGCGTCTCGATCGTCAAGGGCGGCCTGCGCGCCGTCGGCCGCGACATGGGCTCCGTCCGCCCGCCCCTGCAGGACCTCGGACCGCGCGACCTCGACGACCTCGCCGCGCTGATCGACGCCGCGCAGGTCCGGTCCGCCCCCGCCGCGCTCGCCCGCTGACCCCGCCGACGACATCCGCCGACGACACAGGAGGCACTCCATGACCACCACCGCCGTCCTCACCGGCCACTCGATCGTCGCCGGGGAGCCGCTGGAGGGCACCGCCGGCACGGCCGTGGCCCATGACCCGGCCACCGACGCACCGCTCGAGCCCGCCTACTCACTCCTCTCCGTCGACCAGCTCGCGCACGCCACGGCCGCCGCGGAGGAGGCCGTCGCGTCCTTCTCCGCGCTCGCCCCCGAGCCGCACGCCCGCTTCCTCGACCGCGTCGCCGAGAACCTGGAGGCCGCCCGCCCTGCGATCGTCGCGCGGGCGATGCGGGAGACCGGCCTGCCCGAGGCCCGGCTGACGGGCGAGCTCGCCCGCACCACGGGGCAGCTGCGCCTGTTCGCCGCCGTCGTGCGCCAGGGCGACCACCGCGGCGTCCGTGTCGACCCGGCCCGGCCGGACCGCACGCCCCTGCCGCGGGCCGACATCCGCCAGCGCCAGGTCCCCGTGGGCCCGGTCGCCGTGTTCGGCGCCAGCAACTTCCCGCTCGCGTTCTCCGTCGCCGGCGGGGACACGGCCTCGGCGCTGGCCGCGGGCTGCCCGGTGATCGTCAAGGCGCACGGCGCGCACCCGGGCACCGGCGAGCTGGTGGGCCGCGCCGTCGCCGACGCCGTCGCCGCCGAGGGGCTGCACCCCGGCGTCTTCTCCCTGGTCTACGGCCCGGGCGCGCAGGTGGGCCGGGCGCTCGTGAGCGACCCCGTGGTCCGGGCCGTCGGGTTCACCGGCTCCCGCTCCGGCGGTCTCGCGCTCGTCGCCGCGGCCGCCTCCCGCCCCGTG
The DNA here is from genome assembly GCF_044389385.1 of Isoptericola sp. NPDC019571. Lineage (NCBI taxonomy): Bacteria > Bacillati > Actinomycetota > Actinomycetes > Micrococcales > Promicromonosporaceae > Isoptericola > Isoptericola sp. NPDC019571. Next base: position 385,450 of record NZ_JBIRXZ010000001.1, on the reverse strand, counting down.
CCGATCCCCGTCTACGCCGAGATGAGCTCGGTCAACCCCGTGATCGTGCTGCCTGGCGCGCTCGACCCGGACGGAGGCGCCGACGTCGACGCCCTCGCCGCGGCGTACCTGGCGTCGGTGACCGGGTCGTCCGGCCAGCTCTGCACGGCACCCGGCATCGTCCTCGTGCCGCGCTCCGCGCACGGCGACGCGTTCGTCGACGCCGTCCGCCGGGCCGCCGAGGCCGCCGCCGGGCAGACCATGCTCACCGCCGGCATCGCGCGGGCGTGGCAGGACGGCGTGGACGCCCTCGCCGCGCAGGACGGCGTCGCCGTCGCCGGTACCGGCGCCCCGGGCGCCACGCGCAACGCGCCCGCGCCGTCCGTCTTCGTCGCCGACGTCGCCACCTTCCTCGCCAACCCGGTGCTGGAGGACGAGATCTTCGGCGCCGCGTCCCTGGTCGTCCGGTACGGCGACGACGACGAGCTGCTCGCCGCCGTCGGCCGCCTGGAGGGGCAGCTCACCGCGACCCTGCACCTCACCGAGGCCGACCGCGCCACCGCCGTCCGACTGCTGCCCGCGCTGGAGCGCACGGCCGGGCGCATCCTCGCGAACGGCTGGCCCACGGGCGTCGAGGTGGGCCATGCGATGGTGCACGGCGGCCCCTTCCCCGCGACCTCGGACGGGCGCACGACATCCGTCGGGACGCTGGCGATCGAGCGGTTCCTGCGGCCCGTCGCCTACCAGGACCTGCCGGAGTTCCTGCTGCCGGAGCCCGTACGGCCTGACAACCCGTGGCGCCTGACGCGCCGCGTCGACGGCGTGCTCCGGCCCGCCGCCGGTGCGGAGGAGGTCCGATGAGCGCCCCGACCGTCGCCCGCGTGCAGGTCGTGCCCGTCGCGGGGCACGACTCCATGCTGCTCAACCTGTCCGGCGCGCACGCGCCGTTCTTCACCCGCAACGTCGTGGTCGTCGAGGACTCCGAGGGCCGGACCGGGCTGGGCGAGGTGCCGGGCGGCGAGAAGATCCGCGCGACGGTCGAGGAGGCCGCGGCCCTCGTCGTCGGCCGGCCGGTCGCACGGTTCCGGTCCGTGCTGCGTGGCGTCTCGGCCAGGTTCGCCGGCCGGGACGCGGGCGGGCGCGGGAACCAGACCTTCGACCTGCGCACCACCGTGCACGCCGTCACCGGGCTGGAGTCCGCCCTGCTCGACCTGCACGGGCAGGCCCTCGGCGTCCCGGTGGCCGAGCTGCTCGGCGAGGGGCAGCAGCGCGACGCCGTCCCGATGCTCGGCTACCTGTTCTACGTGGGCGACCCGGACGCCACCGACCTGCCCTACCTGCGCGAGCCCGACGGGCCCGACGCCTGGTCCCGGCTGCGCCGCGAGGCCGCCACGACGCCCGAGGCCGTCGTGCGGCTCGCCGAGGCCGCGCGGGAGCGCTACGGCTTCCGCGACTTCAAGCTCAAGGGCGGCGTGCAGGCCGGCGACGCGGAGGTCGACGCCGTCGTCGCGCTCAAGGAGCGGTTCCCCGACGCCCGGATCACGCTCGACCCGAACGGCGGCTGGCTGCTGGACGACGCCGTCCGGCTCGGGCGCCGGATGCGGGGCGTCGTCGCGTACGCCGAGGACCCGTGCGGCGCCGAGGGCCGGTTCTCCGGCCGCGAGGTGATGGCCGAGTTCCGGCGCGCCACCGGGCTGTCGACGGCGACCAACATGATCGCCACCGACTGGCGCGAGCTGGGGCACGCGATCCGGTCCGACGCCGTCGACATCCCGCTCGCCGACCCGCACTTCTGGACCATGGCCGGGTCCGTCCGCGTCGCGCAGCTGTGCCACGAGCTCGGCCTCACGTGGGGCTCGCACTCCAACAACCACTTCGACGTCTCGCTGGCCATGTTCACGCACGTGGGCGCCGCGGCGCCCGGCGAGATCACCGCGCTCGACACCCACTGGATCTGGCAGGACGGCCAGGGCCTCACCACCGACCCGCTGCGCATCGTCGACGGCGAGATCCGGGTGCCGACCACCCCCGGGCTCGGCGTCGAGCTCGACCCCGACCGCCTGGCCGAGGCGCACGAGCTGTACCGCGAGCACCGGCTGGGCTCGCGGGACGACGCCGTCGCGATGCAGTACCTCGTGCCGGGCTGGGAGTTCGACCCGAAGCGGCCCTGCCTCGTGCGGTAGGGGTCTCGCCCTGCTCGTCCCGGTGGGGTATCAGACGGCCGTCGCGCGCGTCGTTCCAAGCAGGGGCCGGTGCGCCCGGCCCGACGCACCACCGAGGAGCCCTCCGATGTCCGCGATCGACGCATCCGCCACCGCCGCGACGACGGCCGCCCCGGCGTCGTCGGCCCCCGTCCCGGCGCCCGTCCCCACCCCGTCCGCGCCGCCCGCGCCCGTGGTCTCGGGCGGGACCGGGCACGCCACGGTGTCGCCCCGGCTGCGCACCTACGCGTACGTCGTCGCGCTCGTCGTCGGCGCGCTCGCCACCGCCGCGTCCACCATCACCGCCGCCGTGGCGCCGGACGCCGCGCAGACCGTCACCGCCGTCGGCGGCGCCGTCGCCGGCCTGTTCGCCACCCTCTCCGGCGGCCTCGGCACGGTTTACCGTCCGACGTCGTCGCACGGGACGCCCTGACCCTGGCACGGCGGCGCCCCGCGGCACGACCTCTGCGTCGCGCCGCCGGTCGCGTCGATCCCCTCGCGCGGGTCCGCGGTCAGCGGTCCTCGCACTCGGGACACTGGGCGGAGAGCTCCTCCACCACGTCCTCGTGCCCCCTGCACGGGAGGTGCCACCCGGTGTTGGCGATGATCGTGTGGCTGGCGGCGCTGCTGGAGCCGGGCTCCGCATGCACCACCGCCGCCGCGATCCCCTGACCGCACACCAGGCACCTGGTCGACGCCACGAATTTCACCGTGGCCATGCTCCTACCGTCGCTCCGGGCCGCGATGCCCGCACCCTGGCCAGGTTCGCCCCTGACTCAGCGAGCCTCGATTCATGGCGGGGGATCGGGACCGCATCTGGAGGGATCGGACGACGCCGCAGGACAGGGGGCGGGACGACCTGGCCGACCCGGTGCTCGCACCTTCACGACCGAGCGGGGCCTCCACCTCGGCGTCCTCGACGGGAGGAACAGCGGCACGACGAGCGCCGCCATCCCGCGTGTGACGGGACGACGAAGGCCCGGAACCGCGAGGTTCCGGGCCTTCGTGACCTGAGCCGCCTATCAGAATCGAACTGATGACCTATTCATTACGAGTGAATCGCTCTACCGACTGAGCTAAGGCGGCGTGCCGTGCGCCGGTGCGGAACCGGATCAACGAGCGCGCCTACAGTACCTGACGCCCGGGCCCGGCTCCAAAACGGCCGGCCGGTTCCGCGCGACAGCACGCGCTGACCTCCGCATACTCGTGCCCATGCAGCCCACGACGTCGCAGAGCACCGTCATCACCACAGGCCGAGGGTGGTGGTGGAAGACCCTCGTCCTCGGCATCCTGCTGTGGGCCGTCACCGCCGCCGTGACGTTCAGCACGCAGAACTCGAACCTCATCCCGACGGTGATCCTGCTCGGCAGCTTCCTCGTCCCGTTCAGCGTGGTGCTGTTCGTCGTCGAGAAGGCCCACGGCTCGATCGACATCATGCTGCTGCTGGGCGCGTTCTTCTTCGGCGGCATCTTCGGCGTGCTGGGCGCGTCGATCCTGGAGTCGCACCTGTCGCCCTCGGTGTGGATCTACGTGGGCGTGGGCGCGATCGAGGAGGCCGTGAAGATCGCGGTGTTCCTGGTGGTCGGCGCCCGGGTGGCGCACAAGACCGGGCTCACGGGAGCGCTGCTCGGCGCGACGGTCGGCGCCGGGTTCGCGGCCTTCGAGTCCGCGGGCTACGCCTTCAACGCGAGCCTCACCCGCCTGGGCCAGATCGACCTGAACTCCCTGCTGCAGACGGAGGCGGTCCGCGGCCTGCTGACGCCGGTGGGCCACGTCCTCTGGACGGCGATCCTGGGCGCGGCGATCTTCGGCGCGGCGTCGGCCGCCGGCAGGTACCGGTTCACCGGCGGCGTCCTGCTCGCCTACCTCACCGTGGTCGCGCTGCACGCCCTGTGGGACTCGATGGGCTTCATCTCCGCGTACCTCGCGATCAAGGTCACCGGCGGGGTGCACTACGAGCTCGCGTACGGCCAGCTGCTGCCCGCCGCGGCCGACAACGCCTCCACCTGGTCGACCGTGTTCTACGTGGTCGGGCTGGTCGTCATCTCCGCGCTCGGCGTGCTGGCCCTGCGGCACTGGTCGCGCACGGGCGCTCAGCAGGTCGCGCCGTCGGCCGGCACCTCGCCGTCCACGAGGTAGGACTCGACGGCGTCGGCCACGCACGTCCGGGACGGCTGGTACGCCGTGTGCCCCTCGCCCTCGTAGGTGAGCAGCACCCCGGAGTCGAGGGTGCTCGCCAGGCCCTCGGCCCAGACGTACGGGGTGGCAGGGTCGTTGGTGGTGCCGACGACGAGGATCGGCGCGGCACCCTTCGCGTGCAGGTCGAACTCCTGCTTCACCTGCGGGTACTCCGCGCCGGCGCAGGTCAGCCCGCCGTAGCCGAAGAACGAGCCCATCGTCGGCGCGTCCTTCTCGATGGCGGCGGCGTCCGCCCGCATCTGCTCGACGTCGGTGGTGGCCCGGTCGTCGAGGCAGCTCACGGCGCGCATCGCCTCCTCCGAGTTGGTGGCGTAGCTCCCGTCCGCGTTCCGGTCGAAGTACTGGTCGGAGAGGTAGAGCAGCGCGTTGCCCGTGCCCTGGTTGATCGCCTCGTCCAGGGCCTGGGTGAGCGCGGGCCAGCTGCCCTGGTTGTAGAGGGTGACGGCGATGCCGTAGAACGCGAGGCTCTGCGTGACCGTGCGGCCGGAGCTCGACGTCTCGTACGGCCGCTCGTAGGCATGGTCCAGCACCTGCCGGATCTGCCGCATGCCGTCGTCCACCGCACCGGTGAGCGGACAGCTCGCGCCCGCCTGGCAGTCCTGCACGTACGCCCGCAGGGCGTTCTCGAAGCCGACGGCCTGCCCGTGGGAGATCTCCTCCGAGCTGAGCGTGGTGTCGATCGCGCCGTCGAGCACGAGGCGGCCGGCGCGGTCCGGGAACAGCCCCGCGTACGTCGCGCCGAGCTGGGTGCCGTAGGAGAACCCGAGGTAGTTCAGGGCGTCGTCGCCGAGCACCGCGCGCAGCATGTCCATGTCGCGCGCCGCGCTCTGCGTGTCCACGTGGCCGAGCACCTCGCCCGAGTTCTCGGCGCACGCGCCGTTCCACGCCTCGTACTCCTCCTGCATCGCCTGCAGCCCGGCGTCGGTGCTGCGGTCGAAGTCCTTGGCCAACGACTCGTCCTTGCGGGCGTCGTCGAAGCACGCCACGGGCGTGGAGCGCTGCACGCCGCGCGGGTCGAAGCCGACGATGTCGAACGCGTCCTGCAGCCGCTTGCCGAAGATCGACCCGTCGGACTGGGCGTCGCTCTGCACGAAGTCGACGCCCGACGCGCCCGGCCCGCCGGGGTTCACCAGGAGCGAGCCCTCCGGGTCCTTGCCGTCCGCCGGGTTGCGCACCAGGGACAGCTCGATGCTGCCCGCGTCCGCGTCCTGCCAGGAGAGCGGAGCCGACGCCGTCGCGCACTGCAGGCCGTCCTCGCAGTCCTCCCACTCGAGCGCCTGCCCGTAGTACTGCTCGAACCCGTCCGGCGCCTGCGACGCCGCCGGGCCGGAGGCCGAGCCCACCGGCGACTGCTCCTTGGCGGGCGCCGTGCACCCGGCGAGCAGCACCGCCCCGGCGACGACGACGGACAGGCCGCGCACGGCGGAACGAAGACGCCTCGTGCGGCGGAGGCTCGGGCGGGGGGTGGTGCGGCGGGCGGTCGGGCGGCGCTCGTCGGAGATCACTCGCCCAACCTACCGTCGCCGCAGACCCTGCCCCGACGCGCTCAGCCCGCGGCCGGGACCCAGGCCACCGGGCCCGCGGTGGCGTCCTTCGCACGCGGCGACACCTCGACCTCGCCCAGGTCGCCGAGGCGCACGGTCACGGGCGTCCCCGCGTCGGCGTCCGGCGGGACGGCGACGGCGCTCGTCGTCGGGGCGTAGTCCATCGTGCACGGGCCCGGCTCCGGCTCGACCATGCCGACGACGACCGCCTCGTGCGCGTCGTCCCAGCCTGCCTCGGCCTCGGCCAGGCGCGGGCACGTGCTCGACCCGTACGTCACGACCAGCAGCACGCCGGGCGTGGGCGACCAGGCGACGCCGGCGGGGCTGTCGAACGTCCCCTCCGCGCCCTCGGGCAGGCCGCGCGCGTGCTCCCCGGGCGCCGGCGCGGCCGCGCCGTCGGACGGTGCCGGGCTGACCGACGGGCTGGGCGACGGGCTCGACGACGGCGACGCCGGGGCGGGCGACCCGGACGTCGGCCCGCTTCCCGGCGAACCACCGGACGCGCAGGCCGTCACGAGCACGGCGAGAGCGGCCGCGGCGCCCACCAGCAGCGGGCCACGGAGAGCGCGGAGGGGGCGAGCCGTCACGGGGCGACCGTCTCGCGGACGTCCGTGAAACGCAACCGCTCCGGCGTCTCCTGCGGGGCCGCCTTGCGCAGGAAGTCCCGCCGCTTGGCCGCGAAGCCGCGCCGGTCGTCGAAGATGTCCCGCGCCATCTCGGCGAGCTCGATGGTCCGGTAGTACGACAGCGGGCGACGGGGTGCACGCACCTGGGCGGCCGCGGCGGCCTCCGCGCGGCCCTCCGGCGTCGCCAGCGCGGCGGCGCGATCGGCCAGCCACCCGGCGAACCGCTCCGGGTCGCGTGGGCCCACGGCGTCCACCAGGCCGGTCCGCGCCGCCTCCGCGACCGACACCGGCAGCTTGTCGCTGAGCAGCCGGTCGGCGTCGACCTCGCCGAGCCGGGACGCGACGGTCCACGTGTGCAGCTCGGAGCCGAAGATCCCCATGTCGTAGTAGGGGTTGAGCACCACGCCGTCGCGCGCGACGACGACGTCCGCGCACAGGCCCGCCATCACGCCGCCGGCCCCGGCGTTCGCGGTGAACGCGGCCACGGTGAGCTGGTCGGCCGAGGCGATCGCCTCGCACAGGTCGTCGATGGCGCGGATGTTGGCCCACGCCTCCGCGGCCGGGTCGACGGCCGCCTCGATCGCGCCCAGGTGGATGCCGTTGGAGAACGCGTGCTCGGTGCCGCGCACCACCAGCACCCGGGTGTCCTCCGTGAGCGCCTTCTCCACGGCCGTGGTCAGCCGGCGGCACTGGGCGGTGTGCATGGCGCCGCTGTACGACCGGATCGTGAGGTAGCCGACGTCGCCGTCGCGCTCGTACACGGACTCCGCGAGGGCGGCCGGCGCCGGGCGGAAGGGCACCCCGGCGACGTCGAGCACCCACGACGCGGGCAGCTTGGTGCCGCGCTTCTCGGCCAGGGTCGCGGCGTACCCGACCCACAGCGTGCCGTCACCGGTGGCGATCGCCACGGCGTCCTCGTCGCGCCCCACCACCGTGCCGGGGGCGGCCAGCGGGTCCACCGGCTCGGGGACGGCCACGGCGTCGAACAGGCAGAAGCGCGCGCCCTGCAGGGTCACGGGGGCGCCGGGCGCGCCGTCGGCCGCGGCGATCGTGCGCGCCAGCTCGGCGGCGGGGCGGGACAGGTCGAGCTCGAACGCGGCCCGGCGCAGCAGCGGCAGCTCGCCCGTGCCCGGCACCTCCCGCTCGAGGCGGTCGGCGGGCGTCGGCTCCTCCCCCGCCGCGACCTTGCGCAGCACCTCCTCGACGCACGCGAGCGCGGCGTCCGCCACGAGCCCGTTGTACAGGGCGCTCTTGGCGATCGGCGCCTGCTGACCCGTGGGCAGCGCGAACGTCGACGTCGCCCACACGGGGCCGGCGTCCATCTCCTCCACCGTGGACAGGGCGGTCACGCCCCAGCGGTCGCGGCCGTCGAGGATCGCGTGGTCCAGGGAGGAGGGGCCGCGGTCCCCCACGGGGCCCGGGTGCACGACGACGGTGGTCCACCGCCGCCACACGTCCTCGGGCACGCGGTGCTTGAGGAAGGGCGCGAGGACCAGGTCCGGGCCGATCTCCTCGACCCGCGCCGTCAGCTCCTCCGGCGAGCCGAATGCCGGCGCCAGCTCGACGCCCACGTCGTGGCCCCGGTCCGCCAGGTGCCCCCACACGCGCTGCGTGAGCCCGTTGAACGCCGAGACGAGCAGCAGGATCCTCATGCCAACCCCCAGTCTGGTCGCGGGGCCACCATGGCCCCCGCCGCGGAACACCTCACCGCATGAAGGGGTGATGAGGCAACTGTCGCCGCAGGGACACGCGCGGGGTGGTCAGCCCTGGGGGCGGAGCGCGACGGCCATCGCCTCGAGCGCCAGGAGCGGCGCCACGTTGCCCTCGAGCCGCTCGCGGGCGACGCCGATCGCGTCCATCCGGCGGATCGTCTGCTCGGGCGTCGAGTCCGCCGCGAGCGCGCGCACGGAGCCGTCGTGCTCGGCGTTCACGAGCTCGACCGTGGCGCCCAGCTGCACCACGAGCACGTCCCGGTACAGGGACAGCAGGTCCACCATCGACCGGTCGAGCACGTCGCGCTGCCGACGCGTGGCGCGCCGCTTCTGGTCGTCCTCGAGCTGCTTGAGCTGCGAGCGCAGCCGGGGCGGCAGGGTGTCGCCGTCCTGCACGCCGAGGGCGCGCATCAGCTCCGCCTTCTCGACGGCGTCGCGCTCGGCGGTGGCCGCCACGGCCTCGGCCTTCGCGACGTCCACGAGCTCCCCCGCCGCGAGGACGGCGTCCCCGACGCCGCGGATGCGCCGCGCGATCTGGAGGACGGCGTCACGGCGCTCGCGCGCGTCGGCGTCGCGGGCGAGGCGCCGCGCCAGACCGACGTGCGACTGCGCGGCGCGGGCGGCCGTGAGCGCGACCGCCGGGTCGACGCCGTCGCGGCGCACCAGCAGGTCCGCCACGTCCCGGGCCGGCGGCACCCGCAGCACGACGCCGCGGCAGCGGGAGCGGATGGTGGGCAGCACGTCCTGCGCGCTCGGGGCGCACAGCACCCAGACGGTGTGCGGCGGGGGTTCCTCGATCGCCTTGAGCAGCACGTTCGTGGTGCGCTCGGCCATCCGGTCCGCGTCCTCGACGACGATCACGCGGTACCGGCCGGACGACGGCGTCCGCGCCGCGGTCATGATGAGGTCGCGCACCTCGTCGATGGTGATGACGACCTTGTCCGTGGCGACGACCGTGAGGTCCGGGTGCGTGCCGGCGAGCGTCGTCGTGCAGGCGTGACACCTCCCGCAGCCGCCGGTCTCGCCGTCGGTGCCGGTGCACTGCAGCGCGGCGGCGAACGCCCGCGCCGCGACCGACCGGCCCGAGCCGGGCGGGCCGGTGAGCAGCCACGCGTGCGTCATCGCGGCCGGTTCCGTGGCCGCGCGGAGCAGGGTGGCGACGGCGTCCGGCTGCCCGACGACGTCGTCCCACACGCTCACTCGAGGCCCTCCCCCGACGACGCGGCCTCTTCGACCACGGGCGTGAGGTCGAGCCGGGCGGCGACGTCGACGCGCACCTGCGCCTGCACGTCGTCCAGGCTCGCCGAGGCGTCCACCACGACCCAGCGCTCGGGGTCGGCGGCGGCCCGCCGCAGGAACGTGTCGCGGGTGCGGCGGTGGAACTCGTCCCCCGCGCTCTCCAGCCGGTCCGGCTCGCCCGACAACCGGGCGGCCCCGACCAGCGGGTCGAGGTCCAGCAGCACGGTGACGTCGGGGAGCAGGTCGGCCGTGGCCCACAGGGAGAGCGCCTCGATCTCCTCCTCCGACAGTTCCCGGCCTCCGGCCTGGTACGCCACCGAGGAGTCGAGGTAGCGGTCGGTCACCACGACGGCCCCGCGCCCGAGCGCCGGCCGCACCACCGTGGCGACGTGGTGGGCACGGTCCGCCGCGTACAGCAGGGCCTCCGTGCGCGGGTCCAGGTCCTCGCCGTGCAGCACCTCCCGGCGCAGCGTGGCCCCCAGGTCCGTGCCGCCCGGCTCGCGCGTCACGACCACCTCACGGCCGGTGACCTCGTGCAGCCAGTCGCCCAGCAGGCGCACGTGCGTGGTCTTGCCGGCGCCGTCGCCGCCCTCGAACGAGACGAAGTACCCGGGTGCGCTGCTCACTCCCGACACCCTAGCCGTGACCGACGACACCGCCGCCCGCCGTAGCGCCCGGCTCGGTGCGGGGGCACGATGGCAGTGATCCCTCGACACGCAGGAGGTTCGATGTCCACCCAGCCGCAACCCTCCCAGACCGTGCTCAGCGAGGAAGAGTGCTGGGCGCTGCTCGCCGGGCAGAAGACCGGCCGGCTGGCCACGTCGGTGGCCGGCGAGCCCGAGATCTTCCCCGTGAGCTTCGCGGTCGCCGGCCAGCGCATCTTCCTGCGCACCCAGCCCGGCACCAAGCTCGCCGAGGTGACGATCAGCCCCCGCGTCGCGTTCGAGGCCGACGAGATCGGCGACGACGGGGCGTGGAGCGTCGTGGTCAAGGGCCGCGCGCAGGTCCTCGAGCGGGAGGAGGACCTGGAGGAGGCCCGCGCGACCGGACTCGTCAGCTACCTCGAGGACGGCAAGACCATCTGGGTCCGCATCACGCCGAGCGAGGTCTCCGGCCGCCGTCTGGTGCCGGGCGACCTGCGCTGACGGGCGCGAGCCCCCCGGTCACTCCCCCGGGTAGACGACGCCCACCTGGCGACGGACGTCGTCCATGGTGCGCATGACCTCGAGCGTGCCGTCCCACGACATCCGCGGGCTCTCGACGTCCCCCGCCGCGATCCGGCGGGCCACCTCGGCCGCCTGGTACTGCTTGCCCTCGCCGCGGAAGCCGTCGTACGCCCAGGTGGCGCCGTCGTGCCTCTCGACGGTGAACGAGGTGGGCGCGTAGAACGTGCGCGCCACCTCGATGCGCCCCTCGGTGCCCGAGATCACGGCCGTGTTGGCGGTGCGCGCCCACAGCGTGGTGGACAGCGTGGCCTGCGTGCCGCCGGGGTAGCCGAGCACCATGCCGATCTGGCCGTCGACGCCCGTCTCGGTGAGCGCGCCGACGGCGGTCACGGTCTCGGGCGCGCCGAGCAGGTCCTGCGCGAAGGAGACGGGGTAGACGCCGAGGTCCAGCAGCGCGCCGCCGGCCAGCCCGGGCGCGTAGAGCCGGTGGGCCGGGTCGAAGGGGAACTGCTGGCCGTGGTCGGCGATCACGCCGACGACGCGGCCGATCTCGCCGCGCGCGATCACGCCCCGCAGCGCCGCAACGTGCGGCAGGAACCGCGTCCACATCGCCTCCATGACGAAGACGCCGGCCTCGCGGGCGGCGTCGAGCACCTCGCGCGCCTGCGCCGCGTCCTGGGTGAAGGCCTTCTCGACGAGCACGTGCTTGCCCGCGCGGATCGCCAGCAGCGCGTGCTCATGGTGGTGCGAGTGCGGCGTCGCGACGTACACGACGTCGACGTCGGGGTCGGTCACCAGGGCGTCGTAGTCGCCGTGCGCCCGGGCGCCCGGGGCGTGCGCGGCGGCGAACGCCTCCGCCTTGGCGACGTCGCGCGAGCCCACCGCGACGACGGCCGCCGCCGTGTGCTGCCGGACGCCGTCGGAGAACGACCCGGCGATGTTGCCGGCGCCGAGCACGCCCCAGCGCACGGCCGGCGCGGTCCGCGGGTCGGGCACCGTCCCGGCGAGGTCGTCGGTGGTGAGGCCGGGCGCGAACGAGGCAGGTGTGACGTCGGTCATGGCCGACACGGTACCCGCCGGGGCGCGAGGTCGAGGCGAGCGCTCGAAGTCGATGTCACGGACTTCGACCTCGAGCCTCCCGCCTCGACCTCGGCGGGGCGTCTCGATCTCATGCGGGGGCGCCGAGCGACGCCGCGACCACCCGGTTCGCGACGTCGCGCACCTGCTCCAGCTCGACCAGGCTCAGCCCGCTCGCCGCGACCACCTTCGCCGGCACCTCCTCCGCCCGGTCCCGCAGCGCGCGGCCGGGGGTGGTGAGGTGCAGCTCGACGACGCGCGCGTCGCCGGAGCCGCGGCGCCGCTCCAGCAGCCCCTGGCGCTCCAGCCGCTTGAGCAGCGGCGAGAGGGTGCCCGGGTCGAGCAGGAGCCGCGCGCTCAGCCCGGTGACCGTCGTCGTCGCGCCGGCGCGGTCGTCCTGCCACAGCCCGAGCATCACGAGGTACTGCGGGTGGGTGAGACCCAGCGGCTCGAGGATCGGGCGGTAGATCGACACCATCGCCCGGGCGGCCGCGGAGAGCGAGAAGCACACCTGCGCCTCGAGGCGCAGCGGGTCGGCGGGCAGGTCCATGCGCCCACCCTACGGTTCGACATATAGTTGGCGCACCAATGGTTGGCCCGCCAAGTTTTGCGAGGGAGTGTCATGGCACGCCGCGAGGACGACGACCGGACCTGGGGCATGAAGGTCACGGAGAGCCTGCTGCGGTTCTTCGGGCCCGCGTCCATCCGGCGCACGCCGCCGATCCCGCCGAGCGCGGAGGACCTGGCCCGGGACGCCGCGCTCCGCAGCTCGCTGCAGCGCGTCACGCGCCCCGACGGCCACGTGTACCTCGTCGAGCGCAAGGACTGACCCCCGCCCTCGTGGCGGGGCGCTACTTCTTGGCGGTGGACTTCTTCGCCGCGGGCTTCTTCGCGGCCGGCTTGCGCGTCGTCGTGCGCTTCTTGGCCGGGCCGGCGGCCCGCTTCTCCGCCAGGAGCTCGATCGCCCGCTCGGGCGTGATGCTCTCGGGCGTCAGGTCGCGAGGCAGCGTCCGGTTGGTCTCGCCGTCGGTGACGTACGCGCCGAAGCGGCCGTCCTTGACCACGATCGGCTTGCCGCTCGTCGGGTCCTCGCCCAGCTCGCGCAGCGGCGGGGTGGCCGCGCGGGCGCCCCGGCCGCGCTTGGGCTCGGCGTAGATCTTCAGCGCCTCGTCCAGCGTGATCGTGAAGAGCTGCTCCTCCGACGCGATGGTCCGCGAGTCCGTGCCCTTCTTGAGGTACGGGCCGTAGCGGCCGTTCTGCGCGGTGATCTCGTCGCCCGACTCCGGGTCGGTGCCGACCACGCGCGGCAGCGACAGGATCTTCAGGGCGTCGTCGATCGTCACCGTCTCGAGCGTCATCGACTTCAGCAGCGACCCGGTGCGCGGCTTCGGCTGCGCGGCCTTCGCCTTCTTCTGCGCCGCCGCTGACAGGCTCGGGTCGATCTCCGGCAGGTCGAGCACCTCGGTCACGTACGGGCCGTAGCGGCCGTTCTTCGCGATGATCTCGGTCCCGGACACCGGGTCGGTGCCGAGCACCTTGCCGTCCTCCGCGCCCGCGGCCAGGAGCTCGCGAGCCTTCGCCACCGTGAGCTCGTCGGGGGCGACGTCGTCGGGGATGGACGCGCGCGGCGGGTTCTCCCCCTCCGCCACCTCGGCGCCCAGGTCCTCGACGTACGGGCCGTACCGGCCCACGCGCACGCGGATGCCCTCACCGATCTCGACCGAGTTGATCGCCACGGGGTCGATCTCGCCGAGGTTCTCCACCAGCTCGTGCAGGCCCCAGCCGGTGCTGTCGCCCGAGCCGTCGCCGAAGTAGAACCGCGTCAGCCACGCCACGCGGTCGCGGCTGCCCGACGCGATCTGGTCGAGGTCGGCCTCCATCTCGGCCGTGAAGTCGTAGTCGACCAGCCAGCGGAAGTGCTCCTCGAGCAGCCTCACGACGGCGAACGCGAGCCACGTCGGCACCAGCGCCTGGCCCTTGGTGCGCACGTAGCCGCGGTCCTGGACCGTCGAGATCGTCGCCGCGTACGTGGAGGGGCGGCCGATGCCGAGCTCCTCCAGCGCCTTGACCAGCGACGCCTCGGTGTAGCGGGCGGGCGGGGTGGTCGAGTGCCCCTCGGCGGCGAGGTCGTCGCCGCGCAGCGGGTCGCCCTCGGCCATGCGCGGCAGCCGCGCGTCCTTGCCCGACGCGCCGGCGCCGTCGCCCTCGGCGACGTCCGTGCCCTCCTCGTACGCGGCCAGGAAGCCGCGGAAGGTGATGACGGTGCCGGACGCCGAGAACACGGCGTCGCGGCCCGCGAGCCCGCCCGCGGCGTCGGCCAGCGAGGCCGCGAGGCGCACGGACGCCGTCGACCCCTTGGCGTCGGCCATCTGCGAGGCCACGGTGCGCTTCCAGATCAGCTCGTACAGCTTGAACTGGTCGCCGGAGATCTCGCGGGCCACCTGGGCGGGGGTGCGGAACGAGTCGCCCGCGGGGCGGATCGCCTCGTGCGCCTCCTGCGCGCCCTTGTTCTTGGAGGCGTACAGGCGCGGGGCGCCCGGCACGTACTCCGGGCCGTACAGCTCGGCCGCCTGCCGGCGCGCGGCGTCGGTCGCCTCCGCGGACAGCGACGGCGAGTCGGTCCGCATGTAGGTGATGTAGCCGTTCTCGTACAGCGCCTGCGCGGTGCGCATCGCCTGGCGCGCGCTCATGCGGAGCTTGCGGCCGGCCTCCTGCTGCATCGTCGAGGTGGTGAAGGGGGCGGCAGGCTTGCGGGAGTACGGCTTGGTCTCGAGCGACCGGACGGCGAAGGCGGCGTCCGCGAGGCCCGCGACGACGGCGCGCGCCGACGCCTCGTCGAGCTGGACCACACCGGTGCGCACCTTGAGGCGGCCGCGGTCGTCGAAGTCCCGGCCGGACGCCACGCGGTCGGCCCCGAGGCCGGTGAGGCGGGCGCGGAACGCCTGCCCGGCGTCGTCGCCCTCGGTCGGCGCGAACTGCCCGGTGACGTCCCAGTAGTCGGCGGGGACGAACGCCATGCGCTCGCGCTCCCGCTCCACGACGAGCCGCGTCGCGACGGACTGCACGCGGCCCGCGGACAGGCCCTGGCGCACCTTGCGCCACAGCACCGGCGACACCTCGTAGCCGTAGAGGCGGTCGAGGATGCGGCGGGTCTCCTGCGCGTCGACGAGGTCCTCGTCGAGCTCGCGGGTGTTCTCCAGCGCACGCAGGATCGCCTCGCGGGTGATCTCGTGGAACACCATCCGCTTGACCGGCACCTTGGGCTTGAGCTCCTGGATGAGGTGCCAGGCGATGGCCTCGCCCTCGCGGTCCTCATCGGTGGCGAGGTAGAGCTCGTCGGCCTCCTTGAGGGCCTTCTTCAGCTCGCGGACCTTCTGCTTCTTGTCCGCGTGCACCTCGTAGTAGGGGTCGAAGCCGTTGTCGACGTCGACGGCGAACTTGCCGTACGGGCCCTTCTTCATGTCCGTCGGCAGGTCGCGCGGCTGCGGAAGGTCGCGGATGTGCCCGACGCTCGCCTCGACCTCGAAGTCGTCACCGAGGTAGCCCTGGATCTTGCGGGCCTTGGTGGGCGACTCGACGATCACGAGCTTGCGTGGCTGGGGCATCCGTTCCTGCTTTCCCTGGTGCTGCGGCGGTGCGGGCGGCGTGCTGCCGAGGTGGTGATGGTGGCCGGCCGACCGGTCATGTCACGGTACGACATCTGCTCGTCACTTCCCCGACACGGCCGCCGGGCGGCACTCTACCGAGACGTGCGGCGGGGCTGCGCGGTGAGCTGGCGGAGCACGAGCAGCGCCGCGAACGCCGCCGCGGTCACCGCGAGCACGCCCAGGGCGCCCGCCGCGTACGCGGTGAGGTCCGGCGACAGGGGCACCGGGTCGCCGTTCGTGACGAGCCCCACCAGCGTGCCCCCGGAGACGACGACGCCGACCGCCGACGCGGCCAGCAGCAGGCCCGCGACGACGTACGACGCGGGCGCCGCGTACGACCCGCCCGGGCGGCGCGGCTCGTCCGTCGACGACGCGGGCGTGAATGCGCACACGGCGGCCCCCCACGCCAGGACGACGAGCAGCGCGGCGACGACGTCCGACGGGCGGTGCCACTGCCCCACGAGCGTCGAGACGCCGGTGGCCGCCGTGTAGGCGGCCCCGAGGATCGCGACCACCGGTCGCCAGGCCCGCGGCGTGACGAGCAGCAGCGCGACCGACACCGACGCCGCGACGGTGGTGTGCCCGCTGGGCAGCGTGTTGGGCCCGGTCCACCCGGGCAGCAGCTCGGGCCGGTCGAGGACGCCGTGCTTGAGCACCTGCGTCGTGACGTTCGCACCGCCCACGAGCACCGCGACCTGCAGCGCCAGCGCCCAGCGGCGCCGCACCAGGGCGACGAGCATCGCCGCCCCGACCCCCGCCACGACGAAGGCCACGGAGACGACGTCGAGCACCGGCTCGGCGACGCGCCACAGGCGACCCTGGCCGTGCGTGGCGCCGAGGAACGCGAGCTCGTCGACCCGCTGTCCGGCCGTGGTGCCGACGAAGAGCCGCCAGGTGAGCCACACCCCGAACGCGGCGAGGACGGCGACCACCGCGGCCGCGACCCGCGGCGCGGTCCGCGCCTGCGGGACGGCCCGCGGTCCGCGCCACGCGCCGACCGGCAGGATCGGCGCACCGACGCCCGCCGTCCCCTGCGAGGGGGTCGGCGGCGT
Source organism: Isoptericola sp. NPDC019571 (assembly GCF_044389385.1). Classification (NCBI taxonomy): domain Bacteria; kingdom Bacillati; phylum Actinomycetota; class Actinomycetes; order Micrococcales; family Promicromonosporaceae; genus Isoptericola; species Isoptericola sp. NPDC019571. Next base: position 369,008 of record NZ_JBIRXZ010000001.1, on the reverse strand, counting down.
CTGAGGGCGCGTCTCCGTGAGCACGGGACCACGCTACCGACTCCGGTGTGTCGGAAACGTATGCGCGGGGTGGGGACCTCTCAGCGCTACGGGGCGGTGTGCCGCAGGGTGACCGTGTTGGAGAAGACCTGGCGGACGTTGGGGTCCTTGGGGATGTACTCGACCTTGATGAAGGACTTCCCGGGCGAGCCCGCCAGCAGCACCCCGGGCACCCGGATGGTCCGCCGCCCGTCGTCGACCTTCCACGACCAGTTGGTCCAGCAGCCGGCCCACCTGGAGTGGCGCGACTGCGGGTCGCGCGTCCAGAGGCACAGCCGGCCCCGCTCCGGGAGGCCCGCCGTCGTGACCGTGACGGTCGCGCGGACCGACCGCCGGTCCGACCAGTCGGCGGGGAAGGACCGACGGTCCATGCGGAAGGTGACCTTCGGCCGCGCCTCGGCGACCTTCTGGCTCCAGGACCGCTGCGACCGCTCGAAGGTGGACGGCCCGACGTACTTGACCACCATGGACTGCCTGTCGCCGTCGTGCGGTTCCACCCGGGTGGCGGGGACGTACAGGGACGCCTTCCCCTTGGCGAGCGTGCCGGTGCGCAGCTTCTTGCCGTACGACCACAGCTCGACCCGGCCCGTCGGCGTGGCGCCGGGCGACGAGACCGTCACAGCGATCCGACGCCCCTTGCCGTAGGTCCACGTCCTCCCGGTCGACACCGCGACGGACGTGGCGCGCGGGCGGACGTCGACCTGGTACGACCGGCTCTTCTGCTCGTACTCCGGCGCCCCGTTGAACCGGACCACCAAGGGGTTGTTGCCGAGCGGGAGTCTGCTCGCCGGGAAGCGGAGCGTCGCGCGGCCGTCGGACAGGGTCGCCGAGGTCAGGATGTCGTCCATGTCGCGCTCCACGTAGACGCGACCCTCCGGGGTCCCGTGCGACGACGTCACACGGACCGGGATGACGACCTGCGAGGTGACCCGCACGGCGGAGGGCACGGTCGCACTCACCGTCACCGGCTTGCGCCTGGCGTAGACGCCGACGGTCCAGCTCGACACGTGCGCCCCCGTCGGGCTCGTGTGCGTCAGCTTGAGGTTCGTGCCGCCGCTCACCTCCGTGCCGTCGAGGGCGAAGGTGGCGACGCCGTCCACCAGCGTCGCGGACCGTTCGGGGCCGCCTTCCTCGAAGACGACGCCCACGGTTCCGTCGCGCGGCTCGTCGGTACCGGTGAGGTCGAACCGGAGGTCGTGCTCGTCGCCGTAGTACCACGACGCCGCACCCAGGACCGGGGTCGCGGGTGTGGCGACCTCGAACTCGACGGAGTCGGACGAGGTGTACCGGAGCTGCCCGGTCTCAGGGTCGACCGCGGCGGGCGTCTCGAGGTGCCGTACCTCGACCGTGTGCCGACCTGACTGGAGGTACATGCTCGGGATCACGATGGTGGCGCGCCCGTCCGTCAACGGGGCACGCCAGCGGTACGCGGCGTGGCCGTCCTCTAGCCACGCGACGTACCCGGTTCCCGGCGCACCGTCGCGCGTCACGTCCACGTCGATGGTGACGTCCTGGCCCGCCCACCACCGCTCGGCGGCGGGTGCGATGACCGTGCTGTCCTGCTCGACGTCGGCCACGGCCGTCGGCACCGCCAGCCCGGTCGACACCAGGGCGAGCGTCAGCATCGCGCCGATCGCCCCCATCCTCCGCCGCACTCCTGCGCCCACGCGCACACCACCCTCCGTCGAGACTGCGTGGAACATAGCGGCAGGTCAGGCGCCGATCTAGCCCTCCAAGGGCACCTTTGCCCAGTTTGCCGAACTTCATACGCCCCTGGGGTATCTCGTCGGCGGGCGCAGGCCGCCGCGGGCGGCGACGGAGGGTTCAGCGGGCGAGCTCCGGCGGCAGGCCGGACGGCGCGCCCGCGCCCACCAGGTCGGCGTCGTGCAGGTGGCACGCGACGCGCCGGTCCTCGCCCGTGCTCGGCGGCCCCAGCACGGGGCGCACCTGCCGGCACACATCCATCGCGTGCGGGCAGCGCGGCGCGAAGGGGCAGCCGGCGCCGAGCCGCTGGAGGTCGGGCGGGGCGCCGGGGATGCCGGACAGCTCGCGCCGGGGGCCGTGCAACGGCGGGAACGACCCGAGCAGCCCCGAAGAGTAGGGGTGCCGGGGCCTGCGGTAGACCTCCTGCGCGGTGGCCTCCTCCACGATCTCCCCCGCGTACATGATCGCGATGCGGTCGGCGACCTCGACCAGCAGGGAGACGTCGTGGGTGATGAGCACGACGGAGAACCCGAGCCGGTCGCGCAGCTCCATGATCTGCTCGAGGATCTGCCGCTGCATGACGACGTCGAGCGCCGTCGTCGGCTCGTCCATGAGCAGCACCTGCGGCTCCAGGGCGAGCGCCATCGCGATCATCACGCGCTGCCGCATGCCGCCGGACAGCTGGTGCGGGTACGCGCGGAGGCGGTCGGCGGAGATGCCGACCATCTCGAGCAGCTCCGCGGCCCGCGCCTCGAGGTCCCGGGGCGACAGCCCGGGCCGGTGTGCCCGGATGCCGTCGGTGAGCTGCCGCCCGATCCGGAAGACCGGGTTGAGGGAGCTCATCGCGCCCTGGAACACGATGGCGACGTCGCGCCAGCGGGCGGCGCGCAGCTGCGCGTCGGTGAGGCCGAGGACGTCGCTGCGCCGGCCGTCGCGGTCGGTGAGCCACACCTCCCCGCCGGCGATGAGGCCGGGCGGCGGCAGCAGCCGGGTCGCGGCGTACGCGAGGGTCGACTTGCCGCAGCCCGACTCCCCCGCCAGCCCCAGCACCTCGCCGCGGTGCAGCGTGAGGTCGACGCCGCGCAGCACGTGCGTCGGGTCGTCGCCGAAGCCGTAGTCCACGTGCAGGTCGCGGATCTCCAGCACGGGCTCGCTCATCGTTCCTCCTCGGTGTGCGGTGCGTGGTGCAGGGCGGGGCGCCCGACGTCGCGCACCCCGGGCCCCGTCGGCCTCACCACCGGGGTGAAGCCGACGCGCGGGCGGATGCCGCGGCGGCGCAGGGTGCGGGCGTGCATGCCGGTGCTGCGCAGGCGCGGGTTGACCAGCTCGTCGATGCCGAAGTTGATCAGCGTGAGCGCCATGCCGAGCAGGGCGATGCACAGGCCGGCGGGGACGAACCACCACCACGCGCCGCGCTGCAGCGCCAGGTTGTTCTGGGCCCAGAACAGGATGGTGCCCCAGTTCCACTCGCTCACCGGCGTGATGCCGATGAACGCGAGGGTCACCTGGCTCAGGACGGCGAACGTCACGGTGCCGACGAAGCCCGCCGCGATGATCGCCGTGAGGTTCGGCAGCACCTCGGCCAGCACGATGCGCCACGTGCGCTCGCCCGTGGCCCGCGCGGCCTCGACGAAGTCCCGCTTGCGCAGCGACAGGGTCTGGGCGCGCAGCACGCGCGCGCCCCAGGCCCACCCGGTGACGCCGATGACGAGCGCCACCGTGATGCCGCCGGCGCTGGGCAGCTGCGCCGCGATGATGATGATCAGCGGCAGCTGCGGGATGACGAGGAACACGTTCGACAGCGCCGAGAGCCCCTCGTCGCCGAGGCCGCCGACGAACCCGGCCGTCACGCCGACGATCACGCCGAGCGCGGTGGCCCCGAGCCCGGCGACCAGCCCGACGACGAGCACGCCGCGCGTGCCGACGATGATCTGGGACAGGATGTCGCGCCCGGTGTGGTCGGTGCCGAGCCAGTGCGCGCCGGACGGCGGCTGCAGCAGCGCTGTGCTCACCTGGTCGGGGTCGTAGGGCGCGATCCACGGCCCGACGACGGCAAGGATCCCGAAGAAGACGAGGATCACGATGCCGACGAGCGCCTTGGAGTTGCGCAGGAACAGCAGCCGCCGGCGCCGGCCGGGGCGCGCGACGCCCTGCCCGACGTCGTCGGGCCCCGTGGGTGCCGCGACCTCGATCGCGGTGGTCGATGTGGCCATGTCAGCCCTCCTGCCGGGTGCGGGGGTCGAGCGCCGCGTACGCCAGGTCGGCCACGAGGTTGGCGACCAGCACGGACAGCGTGATGACGAGGAAGCAGCCCTGCATCAGCGGGTAGTCGTGGGTGGAGACCGCCTGGTAGAGCGTGTAGCCGATGCCCTGGTAGCTGAAGACCATCTCCATGACGAGCGTGCCGCCGACGACGAAGCCGAGGGCCAGGGCGAAGCTGGAGACCTGCGGCAGGATCGCGTTGCGCGCCGCGTACCCCACGACGACCGCCCGCGCGGGCAGCCCCTTGGCGTGGGCCACGGTGACGTAGTCCTCGCTGGAGACGGTGACCATCATGTTGCGCATCCCGAGGATCCAGCCGGAGATCGACGACACGACGATGGTCAGCGCCGGCAGCGTGCCGTAGTAGATCACCGAGCCGACGAACTCCCAGCTCAGCGACGGCACCATGCCGCGGTCGTAGCTGCCGTTCGACGGGAACCAGCCGAGGTTCACGGCGAACACCGCGATGGCGATGAGACCGAGCCAGAAGTACGGCACGGCGGAGAAGAACGTCGTGATCGGCAGCAGCGAGTCGGCCCAGGTGCCGCGCCGCCAGCCGATGCCGGTGCCCACGGCCGTCCCGAGCAGGAACGCGATGACCGTGGCGATGCCCACGAGCCCGACCGTCCACGGCAGGGCCTGCGTGACGATGTCGGCCACCGGTGTCGGGAAGTGGGTGAAGCTCAGCCCGAGGTCGCCGTGCAGCAGCATCTGCCAGTAGTGCACGTACTGGTCCCACAGGGACATGTCCTGGTCGAGCCCGAACAGGACGCGCAGCGACTCCTCGGCGTTCGAGTCGATCCGGCCCTGCATGCGCCCCATGAGGGCGGTCACCGGGTCGCCCGGCAGCAGGCGCGGCACGAAGAAGTTGATGGTGATCGCGGCCCAGGCGGTGAACAGGTAGAAGGCCGCGCGGCGCAGGACGAACCTCACGCGCCCCCTCCCGTCGGCGTCGCGGTCCGCGGCACGGCCGGGGCGTCGGCGCGGTCGGCGTAGCCCCAGCAGGCGGCCTGCCGCGGCTCGCCGCCCGCCCCGTGCCCGACGTCGAGCAGGGGCGGCGCCTCGGCGGCGCACAGGTCGGTGGCGAACGGGCAGCGCGGGTGGAAGCGGCAGCCCGACGGGGGCCGCACCAGGCTGGGCGGCTCGCCGCGCGGGGCGCCCGCGGGCCGCTCAGCGAGGTCCTCGGGGTCGGGGGCGGACGCCAGGAGCAGCCGCGTGTACGGGTGCTTCGGGTCCTGGGTGACCGACTCGCTGTCCCCCGACTCCACGACGCGCCCCGCGTACATCACGAGGGTGGTGTCGGCGAAGTACCGCGCGGAGGCGATGTCGTGCGTGATGTAGAGGATGGCCAGGTGCAGCCGGTCGCGGAGGTCCGCGAGCAGGTTGAGGATCCCGAGCCGGATGGACACGTCGAGCATCGAGATCGGTTCGTCGGCCAGCAGCACCTCCGGGTCGGCGGCGAGCGCCCGCGCGATGGCGATGCGCTGGCGCTGCCCGCCGGACAGCTCGTGCGGGTACTTGTCGACGTACCGCTCGGTGGGCGTGAGGTGCACGCGCTCGAGCAGCTCGGCGAGCGCCCGCTCCAGCTCGTCCCCGCGCAGGCGGCCGCGGTGGATGCGCAGCGCCCGGGTGAGCGTGTACCGCACGAGGTGCACCGGGTTCAGGGACGCGAAAGGGTCCTGGAAGATCATCTGGACGCGGTTGACGTAGCGGCGGAAGGCGCGCCGTCCGCGCGCCCGCGCGTCGGTACCGCCGAGCAGCAACCGTCCGGCGGTGGCGGGCTGGAGCTGGGCGAGCAGCCGCGCCACGGTCGACTTCCCGGAGCCGGACTCGCCGACGAGGGCCACGACGCGGCCGGCGTGCAGCGCGAGGTCCACGCCGTCGACGGCGTGCACGACGGCGCCGCGCCCGGAGCCTCGGCCGCCGCCCTTGACCGGGTAGTGCTTGGTGAGCCCGACGGCCTCGAGCACGGGCGCGCCGGGGTCGGTGCGGGGGGTGCCCCCCGGGGCGCCGGCCGGCGCCCCGGGGGTGGTGGTGTGGAGGGACATCAGGACGCGGGCTCCAGGTGCATGACGATCTGGGCCGCCTGGACCCCGGTGGGCTGCGGCTGGTTGTACGGGTCGTCCTCCGACGGCCAGCCGACGTAGTTCAGCGAGGAGTACTGCGCGGTGGCGGGTCGCGACCAGATCGGGATGGCCGGCACCTGCTCCACGTAGACCTGCTGGATGGTGTCCATCGCGGCCTCGCGCGCGGCGTCGTCGGTCGCGGCCGCGTAGTCGGCGAACGCCTTCGTCGCGGCGTCGTCCTGGAAGCGGCCGAAGTTCCACGTGGCCGGCTCGCCGAGCTTCTTGTACTGCGCGCCGTCGAACTGGTCGGAGTACATGTCCCAGGGGGTGGCGCCGCCGTCGGTCCAGTGCAGCGTGGCCTGGAAGTCGCCCGGCGGGACGACGTCGGCGAACCAGCCGTCCTGGTTCACCGGGTTGACCGTGGCGTCCACGCCGAGCGTCGCGGCCGCGTTCTTGATGAGGTCGAGCGCGGTGAGGTAGTCGTTCCAGCCGGCAGGGTCGGTGAGCTCGAAGGTGACCTTCTCGCCGTCCGGGTCGACGAGCTTCTCGCCCTCCCAGGTGTAGCCGGCGTCGGTCAGCAGCGCCTTGGCCCCCTCCACGTCGACGGCGAGGTCGGCGTCCGCGTAGGCGTCGGAGAGGTACGGCTCGCCGGCGGGCAGCGGCAGGCCGGTGGCGTTGGTCAGCGGGGGGTTGACGCCGGAGGTGGCGACGTCCACCAGCTCCTGCCGGTCGATCACCATGTTGAGCGCCCGGCGGAAGGCGACGTCGTCGAACGGCTTCTTCTCGTTGTTGAGGAAGAGCGCGTCGATGCCGAGGCCCGCCGCCGCGTACTGGTGGTAGTGCTCCGGGTCCTGCGCGATGTAGACGTTCTCGTAGTCGGCGATGAACGTCCAGCCCCACTGCGCCTCGCCGGTGGTGAGGGCCGTGGTGAGCGCGTTGTTGTCGTTGTACGACGAGTACCGGATCTCGGGTACCTTGGGCCGGCTGCCCCAGTAGTCGTCGCGCGCCGTGACGGTCGCGGCCTGCGGCGTCCACGACTCGAGCGTGTACGGGCCGGTCCCGACCGGCTCGGTGTTCGTGAAGGTCGTCGGGTCCTCGACGTCCTTCCACAGGTGCTCCGGGACCATGAGCAGGTCGTAGAGCTTGGACTGGTTGACGTACTGCGGGGCCGTGAACGACACCGTCGCCGTCGTCCCGTCGGACTCGACCTTGTCGTACGGCAGCGCGGCCGCGTTGAGGCCCTCGTGGTCGATGCGCAGCTGGATCGAGAACGCGACGTCGTCGGCGGTGAAGTCCTCGCCGTCCGACCAGGTCACGCCCGACCTCGGCGTGATCACGGCCTGCGTGTAGTCCTCGTTCCACTCGATCTTCTCGGCCAGCCAGGGCTCCGGGTCCTCGGACGGCTTCGCCTGGTTGCGCATCATGAGCGGCTCGTAGATGACGAACGCGTAGCCGAGCGAGAGCGCGGACGAGCCGGTCGCGAACGGCGACTGGTTCTCCGTCTGCACACCGTTGGGCATGCCGACGGTCAGGGTCTCGGTGCCGACGCCGCCGGAAGAGGCGGACGGGCTGTTCCCGCCGGTGCCGCCGCCACACGCCGCGGCCAGCATGGCCACGACCGCGGCGCTCGCGACCGCCGTGCTGAGCTTGCGGATTCTCACGGTGTGCCTCCTTGCACGAGCCCCGCCGCCGATGGCGGGGCGCTGGGTGGGTGATCGGGTGATCGGTGCTGGATGGTCAGGACTGGGTGTCGGGCGCGACGACGAGGTCGACGTCGAGCCGCGGGTCGCGCACCGACCGGCCCGCGGTGAGCCGGTAGGTGCCGGGCGGGGTGGTCCAGCCGCCGGCGGCGGTGTCCCACGTCTGGAGGGCGCGGCGCGGCACGCGCACCTCGGCGGTGGCGCGCTCCCCCGGCGCGGCGTCGACGACGGCGAAGCCGCCGAGCCAGCGCACGGGCCGTGCGGGATCGGTGTCCGCCGTGCCGGGCGGCGGGGTCACGTAGACCTGCACGACCTCGCGCCCGGGCCGCGCGCCGCTGTTGCGCACCGTCACGCGCACGACGACGTCCGCGTCGCCCGGGGCGAGCCCGGGGGCGGCGAGGCCCGCGGCCTCGTAGTCCCACGTCGTCCAGCCGAGGCCGTGGCCGAAGGGGGCGGCGGGCGCCGGGCCACCGGGGCCCGTGCCGGCACCGAGCCGCCGCTCCCAGGCCCGGTAGCCGACGTCGAGCCGCTCGGCGTACTCGACGACGCCGGCGACGGGGATCGCGTGCGGCACCGGGACGTCCTCGGCGCGCGCGGGCAGCGTCCACGGCAGGCGGCCGGACGGCTCGGTGACGCCGGTGAGCACGTCCGCGAGCCCGGTGCCCGCCTCCTGGCCGGGAAGCCAGGCCCACAGCACCGCGGGGGCCTCGTCGTACCAGGGCAGCAGCACGGGCGCGCCCGCGTTGACGACGACCACCGTGCGCGGGTTGGCGGCCAGCACGCGCCGCACCAGCTCGTCCTGGTTGCCGGGCAGCGCCAGGTCGGCACGGTCGTAGCCCTCGGACTCGACCTCGGGCGTGGTGCCCACGACGACGACGGCGACGTCCGCCTCCCGGGCCGCGGCGGCCGCGGCCGCCAGCTCGTCCTCGGCCGACGGGCCGGGCAGACGGTGCACCAGCGCACCGCGCACGAACCGGTCGTAGCCGACGGGGTGCACCACCTGAAGCTCCGCCTCCAGCAGGGCGCCGCCGGCGCCGCCCTCGACGGCCAGCGTCGCGGCGAGGGGGTGGTTGTGGCCCGAGGCGAGGATGACGTCCTCGTCGACGACGACGTCCCCCGCGGACGCCGTCCGGCCGTCCACCGTGACCCGGTGCACGCCCACCGTGCCGACCCCCAGCTCGTGGGTGCCCGGCTCGTCGGTGCGCACGTGGGCGGTGAGCCGCAGGGTGGCGTCGTCGGGGCCGACGTCGGCGCACCAGCCGTCCCAGGCGGTCCGGGTCTCGGCGCGGCGCACGGTGCCGTCGGCCCCGAGCCACTCCAGCCGCACGCCGGGCGCGCCGGTCACGGGGTCGGTGCAGCGGGCGAGGTCGACGGCCGGCGGGTTGCGCAGCACGCGCGACCCTGCGACCACGTCCACGACCGCTCGCGCCGGGAGCGCGTCGCGCAGCGCGTCCGCGGGGTAGGTGAGGCGGACGGGCACCACGAACGACGAGCCCCCGCCCTGGAAGAACGGCTCCATCGCGTGCGCGCCGAGCAGGGCGACGCGCAGCGGACCGGCGCCGTCGTCCGCGTCGACCAACGGCACCGTGCCGTCGTCGTCCTTGAGCACGACGACGGAGCGGGCGACGAGCTCGCGCAGCAGCGGCGCCGGGTCCTCGGCCGCGGCCGCCGGGACGGCGCCGCCGCCGCCCGGCAGCGGGAGCCGCCCGACGCGGTGCGCGAGACGCAGCAGCCGGCGCACCTTGTCGTCGAGCTCGGCGACCGTCACCTCGCCGGACCGGACGGCGTCGAGCAGGCCGTCCCCCCACGGCCCGTCCGGGCCGGGCATCTGCAGGTCGAGCCCGCCGCGCGCGGCCGCGACCACCGACTGCGTGGCCACCCAGTCGCTCACGACCAGACCGTCGAAACCCCACTCGTCCTTGAGCACGCCGGTGAGCAGGGGGCGGTGCTCGAGGGCGGGCGCGGCGGTGCTGCCGTCGTCGACCCCGCTGTACGCGCCCATGACGCTCCACGCACCGGCGGCGACGAGCCGCTCGAACGGCGCCAGGTACACCTCGCGCAGCGTCCGCTCGTCGACGCGGGCGAGGTAGCGGGTGCGGTCGGTCTCGGAGTCGTTGGCCACGTAGTGCTTCACGCACATCCCGACGCCCCGGTCCTGCGCCGCGCCGACGAGCGCGACGGCGACCTCGGCCGTGAGGTGCGGGTCCTCGGAGTAGCACTCGAAGTGCCGACCGCCGACGGGCGTGCGCTGCAGGTTGACCTGCGGCGCCAGGACCATGTCGACCCCGTGCCGGCGGGCCTCCGCCGCGAACAGCTCCCCCGCCCGGCGCGCGAGGCGGACGTCCCACGTGGCCGCGAGTGCCGACGGCGCGGGCAGCATCGCGGAGGTGCCGCGGCCGTACGGGTCGCGCACCCCCACGGGACCGTCGGACATGACGACGGGCTCGAGCCCGATCCGCTCGACGGCGCGGGTCGCCCACATGGACGCGCCGACGACGAGGGCGGCCTTCTCGTCGACGCCGAGGAGGTCGACGAGCGCGTCGATCTGCCCGTCGGCGCTGGCGTCGGTGCTGGCGTCGGTGCTGGTGACAGCGGTCTGCGATGACACGCGGCGGTACTCCCTCGTCCTGGTCGGCGTCGACTGCGCCCAGTGAAGCACAGTTACTGACAGGTAAGTAAGTAGCGCAAGGTCACAGTATGGTGACGCCATGGCAGACGGCAGCACCCCGCGACGGACCCGCCCCTCGAAGGCGGAGCGGCGCGAGGAGATCCTCGCGGCGGCGACGCGCGTGTTCGGCTCGAAGGGCTACCACGCGGGGTCGCTCGTCGACGTCGCGGAGCAGGTGGGCATCACCCACGCGGGCGTGCTGCACCACTTCGGCAGCAAGGACAAGCTCCTGTGGGCGGTGCTGGAGTACCGCGACCGGGTGGACGTCGAGCACCTCGAGGGGCAGCACATCCCCGGCGGCCTCGACCTGTTCCGGCACCTGATGACCACCGCGCGGATCAACGCCGACCGGCGCGGCATCGTGCAGGCCTACTCGGTGCTCACCGGCGAGTCCGTCACCGACGGGCACCCGGCGGCCGCGTGGGTCACGGAGCGCTTCACGGTGCTGCGCGGCGAGATCGCCACGGCCCTCCTGCAGGTGGCGCAGGAGCGCGGCGTGGCGCTCGAGGAGGCCCGGGCCCGCAGCGCCGCGAGCGCCGTCATCGGCGTCATGGACGGCCTGCAGGTGCAGTGGCTCCTGGACCCGGACGCCGTCGACCTCGCGCAGGAGACGGCGTTCGCGATCGAGGCGATCCTCGCCGCCGTCCTCGCCGGGCCGGCCGCCCCGCGCGTCGTCCCCACGGGATAGAGAACCCCGCGGCGGTCAGCCGGTCACCAGGGTGAGGTCGTAGGCGTCGAGGATCTCGCCCACGGGCTGGAAGAACGTCGTGCCGCCGGACGTGCAGTCGCCGGAACCGCCCGACGTCACGCCCTGCGCCTGGTCGCCCGCCAGCAGCGAGCCGCCGGAGTCGCCCGGCTCCGCGCACACGTCGGTGCGGATGAGCCCGTCGACCGTGCCCTCGGCGTAGGAGACCGAGACGTCGAGCGCCTCGACCGTGCCGCAGTGCCAGCCCGACGTGGATCCCGAGCGGCACACCTGGGCCCCCACCGGCGCCGGCTCGGCGCCCGCGACGGCGACCTGGCCGCCGGCCCAGTCGTTCACGGCACCGACGGGCGTGCTGCCGGGCCCCACCTGGACGTACCCGTAGTCGTCGCCGGGGAAGCTCGACCCGGCGAACGTCCCCTCCGGCTGCGACGTCGGGTCCCCCGCGGAGCCGCAGTGCCCCGCGGTGACGAAGCCGTCGGTGACGGCGAAGCCCACCGAGCAGCGCGAGGCCCCGTCGATGTAGTACGCGTTGCCGCCGACGACGTCGTCCAGCACGCGCGGCCGTTCGGTCGTCGTGCTCACCGTGACGGCGCCGCTCGGCACGCCCGCGGCGGCCAGCGCGTCGTCGACGCCGGCCCGGGCGTCCGAGCCCGCCAGCGTCTCGACCACGAGCGTGTTGTCCCGCACGTCCACGTGCCAGCCGGTCACGCCGGCGGCCGCGGCGGCGTCGTCGCCCAGGTCCGCGGCCCAGCCCTCGAGCTGGTCGAGCGAGTACCGGGCGTCGACGGCCCGGCCGCCCGCCGCCCGCACCGCGGCGTCCGCGGCACCGCTCGTCGTGGCGACGTACAACCGGTCCCGCTCCGGGTCGAGCCAGGTGCCGGCGAAGTCGTCACCGAGCTGCTCCCGCAGCCGGTCCTGCGCGGCCGCGGCGTCGTCCTGGAAGTCGAGCCGTTCGACGGCGCGCTCCCTCGACACGCCGAGGTCGTCCGTCATGGCCTGCAGGAGCCCCGCCGGGTATCGGTCCGCGCCCGCGACGTCGTCGTCGGGGTCCGGACCGGCGGCCTGGGCCGTCGCCGCGGTCGCCGCGAGCGTGAGCCCGGCGGCCGTGGCGGCCATCGTCCTGAAGGTCGTGCGTCTCATCGGAGAATTCCTTCCGTCAGGTACCGGACGGTTGCCCGGCGCACCACACGCTACGGGGACGACCAGCCCCCGGCCAGGGCGCGCCCAGGCTGCCGCGCGGGTGCACACTGATCCGTTGTGCACCCGATCCCGTGGCTGCGCCCGCACCGGGTGCCCGCGAACTCCCCCACGTCGCCCGCGAGCCTGCGCCGCCGCCCGGCCCAGGTGGTCACCCTCGCCTTCCTCGCGACGATCGCCACCGGCACGGCCCTGCTGAGCCTGCCGGTCAGCGCCACGGGGAGGAACGCGAGCTTCGTCGAGGCCCTGTTCACCGCGACGTCCGCAACCTGCGTGACCGGGCTCGCCGTCGTCGACACCGAGACGTTCTGGACGCCGTTCGGGCAGGTCGTGATCCTGCTGCTCATCCAGGTGGGCGGGTTCGGGGTCATGACGCTGGCGTCGCTGCTCGGCCTGCTGCTGACCCGTCGCCTGGGGCTCAGCACCCGGCTGGTGGCGACCGAGTCGACGCGGTCCGTCGGGATGGGCGACGTGCGACGCGTGCTGCTCGGGGTGCTGCGGTTCACGGTCGTGACGGAGCTGGTGGTGGCCGCGGTGCTGACGGCGCGGTTCGCCGCCGCCTACGACGAGCCCCTCGGCCACGCCGTCTGGTCGGGCGTCTTCCACGCCGTGTCCGCGTTCAACAACGCGGGCTTCTCGATCTACAGCCAGAACCTCGTGCCGTTCGTCGCCGACCCCTGGGTGTGCCTGCCGATCTGCGCCGCGATCATCATCGGCGGCCTCGGCTTCCCCGTGCTGCTCGAGCTGTGGCGCCTGCACCGCACCCGCCGGACCGAGGAGGGCCCGACCGACCTCGCCCGGCTGTCGCGCTGGAGCGTGCACACGCGGCTCACCGTGCTGATGACGGCGGTGCTGCTGGTGGTGGGCACGCTGTTCTTCCTCGCGGCCGAGTGGCGCAACCCCGGCACCTTCGGCCCGCTCGACCCGCCGGCGAAGGTGCTGGCCGCGTTCACGCAGGCGGTGATGCCCCGCACCGCCGGCTTCAACTCCGTGGACCTGTCGCAGGCCAACAACGGCACCTGGTTCTTCACCGACATGCTCATGTTCGTCGGCGCGGGGTCGGGCGGCACCGCCGGCGGCATCAAGGTGACGACGTTCGCCGTCCTCGCCGTCGCGATCTGGTCGGAGCTGCGCGGCGACCCCGACGCCACGCTCTGGGACCGGCGCCTCACGCCCAGCACCCAGCGGCAGGCGCTCACCGTCGCGCTGGTCGGCGTCGCGGCCGTGGTGGTGCCGACGCTCGCGATCACGCTCTCCACCAGCCTGTTCACGCTGGACCAGGTGCTGTACGAGGTGATCTCGGCGTTCAGCACCACCGGCCTGTCCACCGGGATCACCGCGGACATGCAGCCCTGGCACCAGCTGGTGCTCGTGGCCCTGATGTTCCTCGGCCGGCTCGGGCCCATCACCCTCGGCACCGGCCTCGCGATGCGCGACCGCCAGCGCCTCTACCGGCGCCCGGAGGCGGCCGTCGTCATCGGCTGACGACCGCCCCGGGCCTCGGAGGGCGTCAGCAGTGGGTGCCGGCGTACGTGCCGACGGCCTGAGCGGACTCCTGGAACTCCGAGCCGGTCATCGCGGACATGGCGTCCTGCAGCTTCGTCATCGCCTCGGCGTCGGTGGGGTCCTCGGCCGCGGCGCTCAGGCCGTCCGTCGCGGTGCGGAACGACGTGGTCAGCGTCTCCCAGTCGTCGGCGATCTCCGCGGGCGGCTCGCCCACGCCCTCGAGCGTGGTGGTGAGCTCCTCGAGCTTGTCGACGGTGGGCTGCAGGTCGGCGGGGTCGACGTCGCCCATCGCCGAGGACGCCTCGGTGAGGGCCTGGACGGCGCCGCACACGTCGCCGCCGGCCGCCTCGTCGGCCGGGGCCTCCTCGGCGGGGCTCTCCTCGGCCGGGCTCTCCTCGGCCGGGCTCTCCTCGGCCGCCTGCTCCTCGGCGGCGGGCGTGCCCTCGCCGGAACCCGAGTCCCCCGAGCCGCTGCAGGCGGCCAGGCCGAGGGAGAGCAGGGCGGCGGCGGCCACGGCGGCGGCACGGGTCATGGTCAGTCGGTTGCGCATGGTGACCATGGTGACCGACCGGCGTCGCTCACGCGCCCCGGCACGACGGGGAGAGCTCCCCATGTGGCACAGCCCACGGACGGCAGGCTCCCAGGCGGGGAGGTCGGCCCGGCAGGAGGTCAGTCGGCAGGACGGAGGAAGCCGTCGCGCACCAGGCCGCGGACGGCGGGCAGCAGCTCGGAGCGCAGGTCGTCGGCGGGGACGTCGAGCAGCGCGCCCAGCGCCCCGACGATCTGCCCGACGGCGAGCTCGCCGTCGCACACCCCGACGAAGGCCGCGAGGCCGGTGGAGGCGTGCACCCCGCGCCCCAGCCCGTCGCCCTGCCGGATCACGACGACGTTCGGGTCGGCCTGCCCGGGCGTGTGGAACCGCTCCTCGGTGACGTCGTCCGCCGCCACGAGGTGGGCCTCGGCCAGCGCGGCGTCGTCGCGCGCCTCGAGCCAGTCGTGCGCCACGAGCGACGCCGCGACGTGCGCGCCGAGCGGCTGGTGCACGGACCCGGTGTGCTCCTCGAGGCGGCGCAGCGTGGGGCGCGTGCCGCCCGTGGGCCGGCGGAGGGTGACGATGCCGAAGCCGACGGCCTCGACGTCGCGGGACGCGAAGTCGTCGAGCCACGCGCCGTAGGCGGCGGCCCAGGCGCCCGGCTCGCGCTCGGGGGTCGTGCCACCGTCGCGGATCCACGTCTCCGCGTACTCGGCCGGGTCGAGCACCTCGCGCTGGATCACCCAGCCGTCCAGGCCGGCCGCGTCGAGCCAGGCACCCACCCGCTCGTCCCACGGCTCGCCGCGGCGGTGCTCCCAGTTGCCCAGCAGCTGCGCGACGCCGCCCGGCGCGAGCACGCCGCCGACGTCGCGCACCAGGTCGCGCACCAGGTCGTCGCCCGAGCGGCCGCCGTCGCGGTACTCGTAGTCGCCCAGCGCCTCCGCCACCGCGGCGCCCGCCGCGCCGGCGTGCGGGGTGATGACGAACGGCGGGTTGGAGACCACGAGGTCGAAGCTCTCCCCCGCCACCGGGTCGAGCATCGACCCGTGCCGCAGCGCGACATCGACCCCCTCCGCCGGGGTGTTGAGCACGAGGTTGAACCGGGCGAAGCCCAGCGCCCGCCGGGACAGGTCGGTCGCCACGACGTGGCGGGCGTGCCGCGCCGCGTGCAGCGCCTGGATGCCGCAACCCGTGCCGAGGTCGAGCACGCGACCCACGGGCGTGCGGGCCGTGACCTGGGCCAGCGTCGTCGAGGCGCCGCCGGCGCCGAGCACGTGGTCGGTCGCGAGTCGGCCGCCCGTGGCCAGCTCGGCGAGGTCGCTCGCCAGCCACCACGAGGCGTCGCCGGCCGCGTCGACGGCGGCGTACGGACGCAGGTCGACGACGGCGCGCACGGCGTCGTCGTCACCCTCGCCGGCGGCGGCCACCAGGCCGAGGCGCGCGGCGCCGGCGGTGCCGAGGCCGGGCAGCGCGCGGTCGAGCGCCGCGCGCGGCACGTCGTCGCCGAGCAGGAAGAGGCGGGCCAGCGCCGCGCGCGGCTCGTGCGCGGCGGCGACGTCCGCGAGGGCGCGGCGGGCGGGCACGGTCTGCTCGCGGTGCAGCGCCGCGGACGCGACCTCGCCCAGCGCCTCGCCCACGCCGTCGACGGTGTAGCCCGCCGCCGTCAGGCCCGACCGCAGCGCGTCGACCAGGGGCGCGGCGTGCCCCGCCGCGCCGGGCACGGGCGCCGAGGCAGGTGTCGAGGCAGTGCCGCGCGTCGTCATCGGCCCGCGCACTCCGTCGACAGGAACACGGTGATGTCCTTGGCCGCGGCCGTGGCGGCGGCGGTGTCGTCGGCCGTGATCGCGCCGGCCATCGCGGAGCTGACCGCGTCCGCGTCGTCCTCGTCGACGTCGTCGAACGCCGTCTCCGCGCTGCCCAGGTAGTCGGCCATCACGCCCCAGGGCTTCGCCACCCCCTCGGGCGCCTCCACCGCGGCCATCGCCTCGTCCGCGGTGCGGAAGCTCTGCACCAGCGCGCGCGGATGCTCGGGGCTGAGGTCCACGAGCGCGCGGTTCGTCGTGGACCAGGCCTGCTGCAGCCCCGCGCACGTCTCGTGGTCGAGGCCGGACTCGTCCTTGCCGCCGTCCGTCGCGTCCGCGCTCGGGTCGGGCGACGCCGACCCGGAGTCCTTCGACCGGCTCGGCTCGCCCTCGACGCCCATCGAGAGGTCGCCCGGGATCGAGACCGCCGGGGCGGGCTCCGCGACCGGCTCCGCGCCGCCGTCGGACTGCCCGCAGCCGGCCAGCGCGGCGCCCGTCACGAGCATCCCCACGACGACGACCGGGAGCTGGCGGGGCAGGAGGCGGGCACGGCGCATCCCCCTATGGTGCGTCACCCGCCCGCGCGCGCGGAAATCACCGCTCAGCCGGCGGGCACGTCGCCCTGGGGGTCGTCGTCCGTGTCGTCCCCCGCGTCACCCTCCGCGTCGGTCGGCGCGTCGGTCGGCGCGTCGGCCGCGCCGCAGCCGGCCTTGAGGTAGGTCGTGACGCGGTTCGACGCGGCCGTCATCGCCGCCGTGTCCAGGTCCGCGAGCGCGTCCGCGACGGCGGACGCGACCTCGTCCTCGCCGGCCGCCTCGATCTCGTCGGCGACCGCGCCGACGTAGGTCGCGACGGTGAGCCAGTCGTCCCGCACCTCCGTGGGCGGACGGACCTCGGCGAGCGCGTCGCGGGCGCCCACGAAGCCGCGCCGCAGCGTGGCCGGGTCGTCGGCCGTCATCCCGATCTGCAGGGATGCCGACCGCGACCATGCGGCCTGCACCACCGGGCACTCGTCGGGCGGGCCGGCCGCGAGGACGGCCTCCGCGGGGGCGCCCGCGTCCGCCACGAAGCCGGCCGCCACCCCGACGCCGAGCCCCAGGAGCAGGGACAGCGCCCCCGCCGCGGCGAGGGAGGACCGACGGCGCCAGGGCCCCGGCACCGGTCGCCTCAGGCGACCGACCAGGCCGCGCGAGGCGCCGGAAGCGCGTCTCGTCCTGGCCCTCATGCTGCCGAAGGGTACCGGGAGAGCGCTCGGCGCCGGAACGTCGCCGCAGGTGGGAGGGCGCCGCTTGACCCGTGGCGGGCGTTCGGCCAGATTACGCGCGTGACCTCTACCACGCCCGGCCTGTGGGTGCATCCCGAGAATGACCCGCGAGCGACGGGCGTCGACCCGGTCGGTGAGAAGGAGACCCTCTGGGAGTACCTCTGCCGCTACCGCATGACCCTGGTCATGAAGTGCGAGGGCCTCGACGCCTCCCAGCTCGCGCGCCGCGCCGTGCCGCCGTCGACCCTCTCCCTGCTCGGGCTCGTCCGGCACCTCGCGAACGTCGAGCACCACTGGTTCCGCCGGGTGCTGCAGAGCCGCGACGAGCGCGGCCCGTTCGAGCTGCCCGGCTACCCCGACGTCGACTTCGACGGCGCCCTCCCGGACGCGACCTGCGTCGAGGAGGCGTGGGATGCCTGGCACCGCGCCGTCGAGGTCGCCGACGACTGCTTCGCCGGCGAGGACCTGGGCCGCGAGGTGCCCTACGACGGCGGCACCGTCGAGGCGCGCGACGTGCTGCTGCACGTGCTCGAGGAGTACGCCCGGCACATGGGCCACGTGGACCTGCTGCGCGAGTGCATCGACGGGCGCACCGGGCTGTAGCCCGCGCTGTGGCCCCGCCCGGGGCCGCGTAGCGTGCCGACCATGGCGGGTGTGCGGAGCTTCCTCAGCGGCGTCCTGGTCCTGCTCGCGGTGCTGGCGGCGGTGGTCACGGTGCCCGCCCGGTACGTCGAGGGCACGCTGCTGGACACCGAGGCGTACGTCGCGGCGACGGCGCCGCTCGCGGACGAGATCACCACGCAGGACGCCGTCGCCGAGGCGCTGACCGGCACCGTGGTCGGCCAGATCGACTCGGGGGTGCTCGCCGGCGCGCTGCGGCCCGTGATCGGCGAGGTGGCGGACCTCTTCGTCCGCTCCGACGCCTTCCCGCCCGCGTGGGAGGAGGCCACCCGGCAGGGGCACGCCGCGACCGTGGCGGTGCTGCGCGACGAGAGCGACGTCGTCGACGCCGCGGACGGCGTGGTGACGCTGCCCCTCGACCCGTTCCTGGAGTCGATCGGCCAGGCGCTGCGCGACCGTGGGCTGCCCGTCCCCGAGGGCTTCGCGTCGACCGGCGCCGACGTCGTCCTGTACGCGTCCGACGACCTCGCCACCGCCCAGTCGGCCGTCGCCGTCCTGGACCGGTGGACCCCCTGGGCGCTGCCGGCGACGGTGCTGCTCGCCGTGCTGGCGGCACTCGCCGCCCGGCCGGGCCGGCGCCTGCGCACGGTCGCCGCCACGGGGGCGCTGACCGCCGTCGCGATGCTGGTGCTCCTCGTGCTGCTGCCGGAGGCCGTGCAGGCGGGCTTCGCCGGGCTCGACGTCGGCGAGGCGGGACGCCAGGTGCTGGACGACACCGTCGACGCCCTGCTGGTGCCGCTGCGCACCCAGCTGTGGTGGGCGTTCGGGATCGCCGCGGCGGTGGGGGTCGGCGCGGGGGTCACAGCAGGCGTGCTGCGCCGCGGCCGCGCGGCCTGATCCTCGGCCCGGACCTGCCGCCCGGGCGTCGGCCCGGGCGGCAGGTGCGGGTCAGTCGCCGGAGGTCGCCCAGAAGAGGGCCTGGGCGGCCTGGCCCAGACCGCCCTTCGGGTGGGTGCGGAAGAACACCGACGTGCCGAAGACGACGGCCCGCGCGCCCGACTGCGCCTCGCCCGAGACCACGGCCGCCTGGCCCGCCGCCGCGTCGGGGCCCCCGGACCCCGTGTCCGACGGCGCCCAGTGGCCGGCGAGGAGCGGCCGGTCCGCGTCGTAGGACTGCTCGGCCGTGGTGCCCTCGCCGAGGTCGGTGAACCAGGTCGCCGGGTAGACGAACGCCTGGTCCTGCGGGTGCGCGGACAGGAACGACGAACCCGCGGTGTCGACGTCGACGATCCCGTTGCCCGACCGGTTGCCCGTGACCGCCGAGCCCTCCACGAGCCCGTACGTCTCGGCGACGGCGAACGCGGCCGCCGTGCGGCCCACGACCGAGCCGCCGTCGTCCACCCAGCCCTGCACGGCCGCCCGGCCCGCGCTCCCGGCCGGGAGCGTCAGCGACGACCCGACCCACAGGACGTCGGCGTCCTCGAGCCCCGTCGTCCCGGTGGCCGCGCCGGCCTCGATGCCGCCGGCCGACACCCGGACCAGGTCGTCGAAGCCGAGCTCGGTCAGGGACAGCAGGTCGTCCTGGGTGCCGGCGTACGCGACCGTGAGGTCGTCGAGCTCCGCCGCCTCGTCGAGCCGGCGCAGCTCCTGCCGGGTCGCAGCCTCGAAGGGCACGTCGTGCTCGCGCGCGACCTCGCGGACCGTCCGGCCGTCGGCGCGCCCGACGACGGCACGCCCGTCGTCCAGGAGCCAGACCGGGACGTCCTCCTCCAGCAGCGCGTTGAGCGCGCGGTAGTCCTCGACGCCCGCGACGTCGAACGCGACGTGGCGCGCCCCGTGCGGCACCCGCGCGTCCGACGGCTCACCGCGCAGCGGCACCACCTTCCCGACCGGCCGGTCCGTGGTCGACCCGACGCTGTCGACCGTCGCGCCCCACAGGGACGACAGGCTCCACGCCGAGATGTCGTACATCGACGGCACCTTCGCCGAGATGTCGGTGCCCAGGTCGAGCAGGGCGTTCGCCAGGCCGCGCAGCGGCTGGTGCAGGTCGACGACGAATGACCCGCGGGGGTACGTCGTGCCGCCGACGCGGGTGCTGCGCGTCAGCGTGCCCACCTCCACGCCGTGGAACAGGAGCTGGTCCACCAGCGTCTCGGCGTCGGCGGCGGAGCGCTGCCCGTCGCCGACGGGGATCACGTAGGCGCGCGGCAGGTCGACCGGGTCCTGGTCGTCGACCACGTCCCAGTGCTGCTTCCACTCGTCCGGTCCGGGCACGGCCGCCACGTCGTCGACCGTCAGCGCGTCCTTCGGCTCCCCGGCCGCGCCGCGGCGGAACGCCTCGATCTGGTCGGCCAGCATGGCGTCGTCGTGGCCGGCCACGTAGTCGATCATCGAGGTCATCGTCCGCTTCGCCACCGCCGTGTTGATGGCGGCGTCCTCGGGCGTGGTGGCCGGGCCGGTGCGGCCCTTCGGCAGCTCGACGGTGCTGGTCGTGGCGCCGTGGAAGGCCGCGTACTGGGCGGTGAAGATCGGCGGGTAGTCGTCCCACCCGGACGGCGTGTCGCGGTACGGGATCTTGATGAAGCCGGTGTTCTCGTCGACCGCCTCGTCCGTGGCCGGGTCGTAGTAGGTGTTCCCGGGGATCTCGGCCGCGACCACGTCGTCCTCCACCTGGCGCGCGATCGCGAACCCGTGGGGGATGAACAGGTCGTACTCGTAGTTCTCGCCGTGCGGCGGCCCGCACGGCTCCACCTGCAGCACGCCGGTGTACCCGTGGAAGTCGGCCGCGTAGAGCGGCTGGAGCGCCTGCGCCGTCGCGACGAAGGACCGCGACTCCGGAGTCGCCCCGGTGATCATGTCGCGGTTGGCGTCGAGGCTCAGGCTCGTCGCCCTGGTGCCGAGGGTGCGCCCGTCGGGGTTGAGGGTCAGCGAGAAGTACAGCCGGTGGTCCTCGAGCAGGGCTGCGGTGGCCGCGTCGTCCGACGTCGCCAGGTCGTCGATGACCTGCATCGCGGCGTCGGTGCCCTCCCACTCGTTGCCGTGGATGTTGGCGCTGATCCACAGCGGCGTCTTGTAGCCCTCGGCGAGGCGGCGGTCGGCCGCGGCCCGCTCCGGGGACGTGCGGATCTCCTCCCGCCAGCGGGTCTGCTGCGCCGTCTCGCGACGGGACTCCGGCGCCGTCACGGTCACCAGGTACAGGTCGCGACCCGCCGTGGAGCGACCCACCACCTGGGTCGAGACCCGGTCGCTCGAGGCCATGAGGGCCGCCAGCCGCGGGGCGATCTCGGCGTGACTGATCGTGCCGTTGAGGTCGGTCGCGTCGTCGTCCTCCGGCGGGTACACGGTCAGGTCGGGCTGGGACGGGTAGGCGCGGGGCATGTCGATCGCGCCGCTCGTCGTCCCGCCGCCGTGGCCGGGCCCCGAGCGCTGTGCCGTGCGCGCGAGCTCGGCGAACGACGCCGCCCCGACCGCGGCCGCGTCCCGCTCGGGGCCGCGGCCCGGGCGGTCGGGGCGGTCGTCGGCGGCGGCGGTGCCGACGAGCGTCGTCGCCAGGAGGGTGAGGGTGCCGAGCACCGCGACGGTGCGTGGGAGCTTCATGGGTCTCCTTCTCGTCGTCGTCGGCGTGGACTCCGTCGTCCCGCCCGGGAGCCGACGCCGAGCGCCGGTCCCGGACCAGCATGTCGTGACCCGGGGGCGTCGGCACGGCCGGAAACACGATGTTCACCGGGGACGCCAGGCGACGGGGACTATCCGCTTGCGTGCGTCTCCCCCGAAGAGGTCGGATGTCGCCATGACTGATCCCGCCCCCACGCCCGAGGCACGCCGGTTCCCCGACCTGTGGGTGGACCCCGAGGACGACCCTCGCCAGCAGTGGGCCGACCCCGTCGGCGAGCTGCAGACCCATTGGTCCTACCTGCGGTCCTACCGCGCCACGATCGAGATGAAGTGCGAGGGGCTCGACGCCGAGCAGCTCGCCCGCCGCTCCGTGCCGCCGTCGGCCCTGTCCCTGCTGGGGCTGGTGCGGCACCTGGCGAAGGTGGAGCACTCCTGGTCGCGCCGAGTCCTGCAGGGCGCGATGGACCTGCCGAAGCTCTACGTCGCCGACGGCGGCCCGGACTGGGACTTCGACGGCGCCGTCGCGGACCCGGACGTCGTCGCGGAGGCGTGGGCTGCCTGGCGGTGCGAGACGGCGGCCGCCGACGAGTGGCTCGCGACCCTGACCGACGCGGACATGGGGCGGGTCGTCCCGTTCGACGGCACCACCTCGACGGTGCGCGACATCCTCGAGCACCTCGTCGAGGAGTACGCCCGCCACGCCGGGCACGCCGACCTGCTGCGGGAGTGCATCGACGGCCGCACCGGCCAGTAGCCCCCCGCGAGACGGAGAAGCTCGGGCGCGGCCGCACGTGGATGCGGCCTCGCCCGAGCTTCTCCGTCTCGTCGTCCGGGCGCGGTCTACCGCGCGGGGACGCTCGCCGCCTCGTCCGCCTGCTCGCGGTCCACGCGGGCCGCGCGGAGGCGGGACATGATGACCGCGCCGAAGGCGATGCCCGCCGCGACCACGGCGATGACGATGCGCACCGCCTGGTTCGCGTCGGCCGGCACGCTCAGCATCACCACGGCGGGCGCGATGAGCACCGACACCAGGTTCATCACCTTGATGAGCGGGTTGATCGCGGGGCCGGCGGTGTCCTTGAACGGGTCGCCGACGGTGTCGCCGATGACGGTGGCGGCGTGCGCCTCGGAGCCCTTGCCGCCGTAGGCGCCGTCCTCGACGATCTTCTTCGCGTTGTCCCAGGCGCCGCCCGAGTTGGCGAGGAAGACGGCCATGAGGACCCCGGCGCCGATCGCGCCCCCGAGGAACCCGGCGAGCGGCCCCACACCGAGGCCGAAGCCGACGGCGATCGGGGCGAACGCGGCCAGCAGGCCGGGGGTGGCGAGCTCGCGCAGCGAGTCGCGGGTGCAGATGTCCACGACACGGCCGTACTCGGGCCGCTCCTCGTACGTCATGATCCCGGGGTGCTCGCGGAACTGGCGGCGCACCTCGAAGACGATCGCGCCCGCCGCGCGGGTCACGGCGTCGATGGCGAGGCCGGAGAAGAGGAACACGGTGGCGGCTCCGAGGATCACGCCCACGAGCGTCACCGGCGAGACGATCTCGAAGCTGAGCATCGCCGGGACCAGGCCCGCACCCCGCTCCGCGACCTCGCCCAGCGCCGTCGACACGGCGTCGGCGTACGAGCCGAAGAGCGCGGTCGCGGCGAGCACCGCCGTCGCGATCGCGATGCCCTTGGTGATGGCCTTGGTCGTGTTGCCCACCGCGTCGAGGTCGGTGAGGATCTGCGCGGCCTCGTCGTCGACGTCGCCGGACATCTCGGCGATGCCCTGCGCGTTGTCGCTCACCGGCCCGAAGGTGTCCATCGCGACGATGACGCCGACGGTCGTCAGCAGGCCGCAGCCCGCGAGCGCCACGAGGAAGAGGGACAGCCAGAGCGAGCCGCCGGCGAGCAGGAAGACGCCGCAGATCGCGGCGGCGATGACGCCCGCGGTGTAGACGGCGGACTCGAAGCCCACCCCGATGCCGGACAGCACCACGGTGGCCGCGCCGGTGCGCGACGTCGCCGCGACGTGCAGCGTCGGCTTCGACGTCGTGCCGGTGAAGTAGCCGGTGATCCACAGGATGATCCCGGCGAGCACGACGCCGATGATGACGGCCAGCGACGCGACCACGCGCGGGTCGGCGGTGACCTCGCCGAGCTCGGCGGTGCCGGACAGGTCGGCGAACGACGACGGCAGGTAGACGAATGCGGCGACCGCGGCCAGCAGGGCCCCGACGACGGCCGACAGGTAGAAGCCGCGGTTGATGGCCTTGAGGCCGTTCTCGCTGCCCCGCACGCGGGTGACGAGCACGCCCAGCAGCGCGACGAACGCGCCGACGGCGGTGACGATCAGCGGGAAGACGAGGCCCTGCTCCCCCATGACGGCCTTGCCGAGGATGAGCGCGGCGACCAGGGTGACGGCGTACGACTCGAAGAGGTCGGCGGCCATGCCGGCGCAGTCGCCGACGTTGTCGCCCACGTTGTCCGCGATGGTGGCGGCGTTGCGCGGGTCGTCCTCAGGGATGCCCTGCTCGACCTTGCCGACCAGGTCGGCGCCGACGTCGGCCGCCTTGGTGAAGATGCCGCCGCCGACCCGCATGAACATGGCCAGCAGCGCGGCGCCGAAGCCGAAGCCCTCGAGCACGGCCGGCGCCTCCGTGCGGTACACGAGCACGACGAGCGCCGCCCCCAGCAGCCCGAGCCCGACCACGGACATGCCCACGACGCCACCGGTGCGGAACGCGATCCGCGCACCCTCCGCGCGCCCGTCGGGACGGGTCGAGGCTGCCGCCACCCGCACGTTGGCGCGCACGGCGAGCCACATGCCCAGGTACCCGATGGCCGCGGAGAACGCGGCCCCGAACAGGAACGCGATCGACCGGCCCACCCGGACCCCGCCGTCGCCCGGCAGCAGGAAGAGCAGGGCGAACACCACGACGGCGAAGATCGCGAGCGTGCGGAACTGGCGGTTGAGGTAGGCGGAGGCCCCCTCCTGGACGCCCCGCCCGATCTCCTGCATGCCTGGCGTGCCCTCGGGGGCGGCGAGCACCTGCCGCCGCAGGGTGCCCGCACACACGAGCGCGGCCAGCGCGATGACGGCGATGACCGCGACGATCGTGATGCTGCTGGAACCGAACGTGAGCATCCGTCCTCCTTGACGTGCTTCCTCGACCCGGCGGGACGGCGGTGACCGCCCGTCGGTAAGGTCCCGCCGTCGCCGTTGACGGCGGGATGCCGGGGAGTCTACCCACATGTGACGGCCGTCACGAACCACCGTGGAATCCTGACCCCAACGATTCCCGTCCCCCGGCCGTCCCAGCGGGTGAGGACGGCACGGGAGGGACTGGTGGTCGCACGATGAGTCGCTGGGAGGACGAGCTCGCCGAGCTCGCACGGGCGCGAGGCCGTGCCCTGGTCGGGTACGCCTACGTGCTCTGCGGGGACCAGCGGCTCGCGGAGGACCTGGTGCAGGACGCGCTGGTCAAGGTGTTCGCGCGGCTGCGCCGGGGCTCCGGAGAGGCGCGGGGCGGGGCGGGCGTGCACCCGCTCGACGGGGGCGGGACGAGCGAGGCGTACGTGCGGCGCGCGATCCTGACCCTCTTCCTCGACGAGCACCGGCGCACGAAGCGGTGGGCGGCGGCGCGGCCGCTCGTGGCCAGCGACGACCGGGTGCGCGGCGCCGCCTCGGGCGCGACGGCGCGGGCGGACGTCGCCGCCGCGCTGGGGCGCCTGGCCCCGCGTGAGCGGGCGTGCGTGGTCCTGCGCTACTTCGAGGACCTCACCGTGCCGCAGGTGGCCGACGCCCTCGGCCTCGCGCAGGGCACCGTCAAGCGCTACCTCGCCGACGCGACGGCGACGCTGCGCGACGTGCTGCGGGTGGCCGACGACGGAACCGGGCACGCCACCTCGAGCACCACGACCACCACGGCAGGACGGAGGGCCGGACGATGAGCACGCACCACGCGCGGGACGGCTGGGCGGACGCCCGCACGGACGAGACGCTGCGCCGCGAGCTGGACGCCCTCGCCGGCCTGGGGGCGTCGGCGTCGGCCCTCGACGACGTGATGGGATCGGTGCGGCACCGCGTACGCCGCCGGCGCACCGCCAAGCAGGCCGGCATCGGCGCCACCGCGCTCACCGTCGCCACCGGGCTGGTGCTGGGCGGCGCCGCGCTGCTGCCCGACGCGCCGCAGCCCCTGCCCGGCCCCGCGACCAGCCCGTCGCCGTCGCCCTCGCCGTCCGGCGACGACACACGGGCGGACGGCGCGCGCGCCGCCGACCTGATCCGGCCGGGGTACCAGCCGGGCTGGCTCGAGGGCACCGGGCTGACGTGCGGCATGGCGGCCGACGACGTGCCGACCACCCGGGCGGAGGGCTACAAGATCCTCGTCGCCGGGGACGACCCGCACCTGGGCGGTCCCGCTACCGACGAGCCGGCGACCCTCCGCCTGCCGACCTGGACCGTGGTCGACGAGACCCCGCCCGAGGACGGCGTCCTCGTCGGCCCGTCCCTGCTGTGGGCGCAGGACGGGCAGGTGGTCGACCTCGGGATCGACATGACCGAGGACCTGGTCGACATCCGGCCCGGGAGGCTCGACCGGACGGCCGAGGACTCCACCCTCACGACGTGCGCGCCGGACGGCGAGGCCGAGGGCACGACCGCGTACGCCACGTCGTTGCCCGACGGCGAGTACCAGGTCACGCCCTACGACGTCGTGTGGTCGGACGACTTCCGGGAGTCCGTGGTCGTCGCCGGCCCCTGGCTCGACGTCCGCGTGAATGCCGACGGCGCGACGCTCGTCGCTCCGGGGGCCGCCTCCGAGGCCGAGCCCTCGTCCGGGGACGGCACCTGCTCGGCGGCGGGTCTCACCCTTCCGGAGCCGGACGTCGCGGAGCTCCCCGGACCGGTGCGGGACACGGTGCTGACGCTCTTCGAGGCGGCCGTGAACTGCGACGACCAGGGGCTCACCGCACTCGCCGAGGCCGTCGACCGGCACGAGCTGAACTGGGGCGGGCAGCCGCCGGCCGAGCTCCTGGGGCTGCCCGGGGCCGAGGACGACGAGGACGTCTACGCGATCCTCGGCCGGCTGCTGTCCGGCACGACGCCCTGCGAGATGGGAGCGGACAGCAGCGAGGACGTCGACCGCGCGTACGCCTGGCCGCGCATGGACGGGGGCTTGTGCCAGGCCACCGCCCAGGACTGGCGGGACGCCGTGGACGCCGGCGCGCTCACCGAACGCGAGGCGCAGGAGTGGAACGACGGCCCGCGACCGGACTACGAAGGCTGGCGGCTGGTCGTCCGTGGCGACGGCGGCTGGATGCAGTTCGTCGACGGGTACCTGGGGCCGCCGCGCGGCGACTGACGACCGGCCGCGTGGGAGGATGACGGTCATGCCCGACGTCGTCCCCGCAGCCGCCCGCGCCCACACTGAGGACCTGGGGGCGTTCGTCTCCGCCTCGCCGTCGTCGTACCACGCCGCCCGGGAGGTGGCCCGCCGCGCGGAGGACGCAGGCTTCGTGCGCCTGGACGAGACGGCCGCGTGGGACGTCGTGCCGGGCGGACGCTACGTCGTCGTCCGCGACGGCTCCGCGATCGCGGTCGCGGTGCCGCCGACGGCGGGCGCGACGACGCCGTTCAGCATCCTCGGCACGCACACCGACTCCACCGGGTTCAAGCTCAAGCCGAGGCCGACCACCGGCCGCGACGGCTGGGTGCAGGCCGGGGTCGAGGTGTACGGCGGGCCGTTGCTCAACTCGTGGCTGGACCGCGAGGTCGAGCTCGCCGGACGGTTGGTGACGTCGGACGGCTCGGGGGGCACGGTGGAGCACCTGGTGCGCACCGGCCCGATCGCGCGCATCCCGCAGCTCGCGATCCACCTGGACCGGTCGGCGAACGAGGGGCTGACGCTCGACAAGCAGCGGCACACGCAGCCCGTGGTCGGGCTCGGCGACGTGTCGCAGTCCGATGTGCTGGCGGAGCTCGCCGCGGCGGCCGGCGACGGGGTCGACGCCGCGGACGTCCTCGGCTACGACGTCGTCCTGGCCGAGACGCAGCCGCCGCGCGCCTTCGGCATCGGCGAGGCGCTGTGGGCGTCGCCGCGCCTGGACAACCAGCTCTCGACGCACGCCGCGATCGCGGCGCTGCTCGCCGTCGCGCCCGAGGACCTCGCGGGGATCGGCGTCGTCGCGGCGTTCGACCACGAGGAGATCGGGTCCGGGTCGCGCTCGGGCGCCGCCGGCCCGTTCCTGGAGGACGTGCTGCGGCGGGTGTCGGCCGGTCTGGGCGCGTCGGAGGACGAGCGGGCCCGCGCCTTCGCCGCGTCGCTGTGCGTGTCGTCCGACGTCGGGCACGCGGTGCACCCGAACTACCCCGAGCGGCACGACCCGGCCAACCACCCGCACGCGGGCGCCGGCCCGATCCTCAAGATCAACGCCAACCAGCGCTACGCGACGGACGCGCACGGGGCCGCCCGCTGGCAGGCCGCGTGCGCCGCGGCCGGGGTGCCCAGCCAGGAGTTCGTCTCGAACAACACGGTGCCCTGCGGCTCCACGACCGGGCCGATCACCGCGACGCGCCTCGGCATCCGCGTCGTCGACGTCGGCGCCGCCATCCTGTCGATGCACTCCGCGCGCGAGCTCACCGCCGTCGTCGACCCCTGGTACCTGTCCCGGGCGATGCAGGCGGTCCTGGCCGGCTGACCACCACCTGTCGTGGTCAGCGGAGGCCGAGCTTGCGGGTGCAGTGCGGCCACTGGCCCCAGCCCGCACGGTCCTGCAGGATCTGCGCGCGCTTGGTCTGCTCGGACTTGCCGTGGCGGTGCGGCAGGCCCTTGCCGCCGACGGCGTGCCAGGTGCGGCCGGTGAACTGGTACATGCCGTAGAACCCGTTGCCCGTGTTGGTGCGCGGGTTGCCACCGGACTCGCAGCGCGCGAGCTGGCCCCACACGTTCCGCTTCGAGATGCGGCTGGTGGAGATCCAGCCCGTCCTGCCGCCAGGCACGCGCACCTTGACGCGGTTGCTGTCCCGGCCGGTGGTGCGGGCCAGGACGGTGACCTTGGTGCCGAGGCGCGCCTTCGTGACCTTCTTCGAGCCCGAGCCGATGTCCTTGGTCAGCGTGACCTTCCCCTTGGTGTAGCGGGTGCCGGACACGTCCTTGAGCTTGGTCGCCGTGACCGCCTTCTTCGACACCCAGCCGACCTTGCCCGCGGGCGTGCGCACCTTGAGGCGGTGCGTGCCGCGGTCGAGGACGCGCAGCCGCGTGCCGTCGTCGGGCCGGGCGACGGTCCGGGACCGGCTGGACGAGGTCTTCGTCAGGGGTGCCTTGTTCCACTTCACCCAGCGGACGCCGCTGCTGCCGGCGGCGGTGCGCACGGACTGCGTGACGGCGGACGCGGGGGCCGCGGAGGCAGGGCTCGCGGAGGCCGCGGCCGGCACCACCAGGGCGGAGGTGACGAGCGCGCCGGCGACCGCGGCCACGACGGAACGACGGGCGATGGAAAGAGGCATGCGTACCAGGGAACGATGTCACGATCGGATAACAAAACCGGTGCGGGGATGGTCACACCCTCTTCACCGGATGCCGACGCCATTCCGTGCCGAACCGCGATATCCCGCCGGTTCCGCGCGCTTCAGGCCAGGCCCGACATGCCCGATCTGAGCCTCAGGCGCGGCGTCGACGGCGCACGAGCAGCGCCGCCCCCGCGCCGAGGAGCGCCGCCGCGGGGACGACCCGACCCGCCACCGCCGCGCCCGTGCGCGGCAGCTGCTCGACGGCGGTAGCCGCGCCGGCGGCCGGCGTCCCTGTCTCGTCGCCCGGGACACGGGCAGGGGTGTCGGTCGTCTCCTCCCCCGAGGGCGTCGCCGGGGACGAGGTCTCGGGGGCGGGCTCCTCGGCGTCGGGCGTGGCCGGCGTCGCCACCGGGTGCACCGGGGTGACCTGGGTGACCTGGTAGGGCGGCTCGTCGTCCGCCCGCGACGGCCGGGCCGGCCGAGATCAGGAGGAGAGCAGCGGCGGTCGCCGCCACGGTGGCATGGCGCATCGAGGCGTCCTTCGTCGGCGTCGGGAGCGCGGCCCGGCTCCGGGGGACGGAGGTGCCGGCAGCGCGGGAGATCCTCGATCGATGGTGCGGAGAAATACTGCTTTCGGGTGATTTCACCCTGATGTCAGGACACAGATTCCCCACGGCGGAGCCTTCGTACGCACGAGACGCACGGCCTCCGCGCGGTGCAAGACTGTCGGCCGTGCCCGCCGTCCCTGCCCTCGAGCCCGAGCAGCACCCGCTGCTCGACGTGCTCACCGCGCACGGCGCGCGGGCGGACCGGCTCACGCACGTGCGCACCTTCCCGGCGCGCGCCGGCGTGACGACGGACTGGCCGGCCTGGGCGGACCCGGGCGTGGTCGACGGCTACCGCGCGCTCGGCGTCGACCGACCCTGGGCGCACCAGGTCGAGGCCGCCGACGCCGCCCGGTCCGGGCGGCACGTCGCGCTCGCGACGTCGACGGGTTCGGGCAAGTCCCTCGCGTTCTGGCTGCCCGCGCTCACTGCGGTGCGCGGTGCCGAGCCCGCCACCGTGCTCTACCTCTCCCCCACCAAGGCGCTGGCGGCCGACCAGCTCGCCGGCCTGGAGCGGCTGGTCGCGGGGATGCCCGGTGCCCGCCCCCGCGTCGCGACCTGCGACGGCGACACCCCCACCGAGGAGCGCCGCTGGGTGACCGAGCACGCCGACGTGGTGCTCACGAACCCCGACTTCCTGCACTTCTCGCTGCTGCCCGGCCACCGGCGCTGGGCGCGGCTGCTGCGCGGGCTGCGGTACGTCGTCGTCGACGAGGGGCACGCCTACCGCGGCGTCTTCGGGGCGCACGTGTCGCTGGTGCTGCGGCGGCTCACCCGGCTGGCCGCCCACTACCGTCCCCTGTCAGACGCTCAGCTCGCCGGGGTGCTCCGTCCGTCTGACACGCCGCCCGACGCTCCGGACCTGTCAGACGCCCAGCTCACCGGGGTGCGCTCACGGTCTGGCACGTCGCCGGTGTTCGTGGTGGCCAGCGCGACGACGGCGGAGCCCGCGGCGAGCACGGCGCGGCTGGTGGGGGTGGCGCCCGAGGAGGTCGTCGCGGTCACGGCGGACGCGTCGCCCGCCGGACGACGCACCTTTGCGCTGTGGCAGCCGCCGGAGGTGGCGGGGTTCGACCGGTCGCGGGCCACCGGGGAGACGCCGACGCACGACGACGACCCCTGGGCGCTGCCCGACCCGCTCGACGCGACGCACACCGAGCACGAGGCCGAGGCCGTGCTCACGACCCGCGGTGCCGCGGAGCACCCGCGCCGGTCGGCCACCGCCGAGGCGGCCGACCTGCTCGCCGACCTCACGGCGCACGGCGCGCGCACGCTCGCGTTCACCCGGTCGCGGCGGGGTGCGGAGTCGGTGGCGCAGCAGGCGCGCGACCACCTGCGGCCGGTGGCCGCGGGGCTGGAGTCCCGGGTGGCGAGCTACCGGGGCGGGTACCTGCCGGAGGAGCGGCGCGAGCTCGAACAGGCCCTGCGCACCGGCGAGCTGCGCGGGCTGGCCACGACCAACGCGCTCGAGCTGGGCGTCGACATCTCCGGTCTGGACGCCGTGCTCGTCGCCGGGTGGCCGGGGACGCGCGTGTCCCTCTGGCAGCAAGCCGGGCGGGCCGGCCGCGCGGGCGCCGAGGGCCTGGTCGCGTTCGTCGCGCGCGAGGACCCGCTCGACACGTACCTCGTGACCCACCCCGAGGCGGTGTTCGACGCCGCGCTCGAGGCCACCGTCTTCGACCCGGCCAACCCGCACGTGCTCGCGCCCCAGCTCTGCGCCGCCGCGCAGGAGGTGCCGCTGCGCGCCGAGGACCTCGCCGCGTTCGGCGACCCGCGGGCGGTGCGCGAGGTGCTCGACGTGCTCGTCGCGCGCGGCGCGCTGCGGCGCCGGCCGTCGGGCTGGTACTGGACGCACGCGCAGCCTGCGTCGTCGATGGCCGACCTGCGCGGTTCCGGAGGACGGCCCGTACGGGTCGTCGAGGCGACGACGGGCCGGATGCTCGGCACGGTGGACGCCGGCTCGGCGGACGGGCAGGTGCACGACGGCGCGGTGTACGTGCACCAGGGCGCGACGTTCGTCGTGGACCACCTGGACCTCGCCGAGCAC
Source organism: Isoptericola sp. NPDC019571 (assembly GCF_044389385.1). NCBI lineage: Bacteria > Bacillati > Actinomycetota > Actinomycetes > Micrococcales > Promicromonosporaceae > Isoptericola > Isoptericola sp. NPDC019571. The sequence goes on along the minus strand of NZ_JBIRXZ010000001.1, from coordinate 337,180 downwards.
GTGGCCCTCGTGGTGCGCAAGGACGTGGAGCACGGCACCTGGTCGCACGAGGTCATGGAGATCGCGATCGACGAGGAGGGGCACCGGCCGGTGGAGGGCCGCGACTGGGGCCCGGTGCGGTGGGGCCTCGGCCCGGTGGAGGTGACGAGCCAGGTGGTGAGCTTCCAGCGCCGCCGCCTGCCGGACATGCAGGTGCTCGGCACGGAGGCGCTCGACCTGCCGTCGCGCACGCTCGCGACGACCGCCGTCTGGTGGTCGGTGCCGGACTTCGTGCTGCGGGCGGCGGGCGTCTCCCCCGACGAGACGCCGGGCGCCCTGCACGCGGCCGAGCACGCGTCGATCGGCCTGCTGCCGCTGCTGGCGACGTGCGACCGGTGGGACCTGGGCGGCGTCTCCACCGAGGTGCACCCCGACACCGGGGAGGCCACCGTCTTCGTGTACGACGCGTACCCGGGCGGCGCCGGCTTCGCCGAGCGCGGGTATGAGCTGGGCGCCCGCTGGCTGCGCGCCACGCGGGACGCGATCGCCGCGTGCGCCTGCGCGGAGGGCTGCCCGGGGTGCGTCCAGTCGCCCAAGTGCGGCAGCGACAACGCGCCCCTCGACAAGTCCGCGGCCCTGCGCTTGTTGGATGCCGTGCTGAGCCACGCGCCGGCGGAACCTACCATCGTGAGGTGACTACCGAGATCGACCTCGCCGAACGCCGCCGTTCCCGCGAGGACACGCGCGTCGACCCAGCCAACTCCCGCTCGTGGCTGCTGCTGTCGGCCCTGCGCGACGACATGTTCGACGCCGCCCAGCTCTCCCGCGCCGACCAGGTGATCCTCGACTGCGAGGACGCGGTCGACGACAGCCGCAAGGACGAGGCACGCCAGAAGGTGCTCGACTGGTTCTCTGCGGGCGGTCGCGCCTGGGTGCGCATCAACGAGCGCGGCTCGCAGGCCTGGGCCGACGACGTCCGCGCGCTGTGGGACTCGAAGGGCCTGCGCGGCGTCATGCTCGCCAAGACCGAGTCGCCCGACCAGGTGATCGACACGGCCCAGCGGCTCGGCGGCAGCGTGCCGGTGATCCCGCTGGTCGAGTCCGCGCTCGGCATCGAGGACGCCGTGAGCATCGCTCGCGCGCCCGGGGCCTTCCGCCTGGCGTTCGGCTCCGGCGACTACCGTCGCGACACCGGCACCGCCAACGAGTCGCTCGCGATGGCGTACCCGCGCTCGCGCCTCGTCACCGCCAGCCGGATCGGCGGGCTGCCCGGGCCGATCGACGGCCCCACCGTCGGCACCAGCCACTCGCTGCTGCGCGAGCAGTCGGCGGACGGCGTGGCCCTCGGCCTCACCGGCAAGCTCTGCCTGGACCTGGAGACGCCGGCCGTCATCAACGAGTCGTTCAGTCCGTCCAGCGCGGACGTCGCGTGGGCGATCGACTTCTTGGCCGACTTCGAGGCGTCGGGCTCCGTGATCCGCGACGGCTCGGACAAGCCCCGCCTGGCACGCGCCCGCAAGATCAGCGAGCGCGCCGCGCTGTTCAACGTCAACCCCTCCTGATCCCCCGCCGCCGTCCGGCCCGGGCGCGCCTCACGGCGACGGTCCGGGTCGGGATGGCGGCTCGGCCCCGGGCTGCCGCGCGGGCCCAGGAGCAGGACCGGGCCGTGGCCCCGCGCGGGCGTGCGCGGCGGCGTCGCCGAGCGAGCCCACCCACGGCACCACCTCCGGGCCGAGCGCGGCGCGCGTCGCCCGGACGCCGACGGTGCCGCCGTCCTCCGGGACGCACGCCACCACCCGCCCGCCGTTGCGGCGCACGGCCTCGGTCGCCGTCGCGCACGGGTCGGCGCCCTGCCGCCATGCGGTCGCGGCGGCGAGCGCGCCCAGGTCCGCCGCGGCCTGGGCCGCCCCTCGTGCCCGCTGCGCGGCGCCCAGCGCGCCGACGGCCAGCGCGAGCAGCACGACCACCGCCGCGAGCGCGAGCACGACGACGGTCCCCGCGCCCCGCTCCCGGCTCACGGAGCTCTCGCGCAGGTCCGGCCGGGACTCGTGCACCCCGCCGCACGCGGCGCTCACGGCTCCACCCACGCCGTCGCGTCCCCGGACGCCCGCACGGGCGCGTCCGCGAACCACCCGCCCACCACCGGCCGGGTCACCGAGACCCGCACCCACGTGCCGTCCCGGGTGACGGTCAGCTCCGCGTCGTCGCCGCCGACCTGCGCGACAGCCCGGCGCGCCGCCGCGTCGTCCTCCCCGATGGCGTAGGCGCGCGCCCCGGCCCGGGCCGCGTCCAGGGCGCGCATCTGCGCCGTGGACGCGGCCGCGAGGCTGAGCACCGCGACCAGCAGGAGGACCACCACCGGCAGCCCGACGGCAAGCTCGGCCGTCACCGCGCCACGCTCTCCGTCGGCCCCCCGTGACCGTTCCCCGGGGGCCCGCGTCGTGCGGGTGCCCCTGCTGCGGTGCGGGCGCATCAGACGGACAGCGCCGAGCTGATGATGTTCTCCAGCAGGCCTCGGACGGTGTCGCTCTTGAGCACCGCGATGAGCAGGCCGGCGAACCCGACCGCCGCCACGGTGGCGACGGCGTACTCCGCGGTGGCCAGCCCGGCCTCCGGGTCCAGGGGCGCGGGCTCCGACCCCGCTCCCGTGTCCGGGCCAGCGATCACGCCACCGTCCGGTGCCGTCCCTGGCTCCCGCTCGCGCTCGGCCGCCACGCGGCCGTCGTCCTCGTTCGTCATGGCTCCTCCGTGTTCCTTCGGTCGTTCCTTGCGGTGTCCTTCTCGCGACCTGCGCCGGACGGTCCGGGCGGGTCGTGCCGCGTCCGCCCGGCCGGGCGGGCGCGGCGGACCCGGGCGGCGCCCGGGTCGTCGTGGGCCGGGCACGGTCACCCGGACAGCAGGTCGACGCCCAGCGCGAGCAGCACGGGCACGAGGCCGATCAGCACGAACGCGGGCAGGTAGCAGGCGCCGAGCGGCAGCACGAGCCGCACGGCGAGGCTGGCCGCGGCCGTGCGCGCGGCGGACCGACGGGCACGCAGCAGCTCCTCCCCCGCTGCCCGTAACGCGCCTGTCGGAGACGCTCCGTCGGTCCAGGCCCCGCGCAGCGCCCGGTGTGCCGGGCCGAGCCGGCCGGGGGCGTCGCGCCACGCGCCGTCCCAGTCCGCGCCGAGCCGCAGCGCGTCCGCCGCCGCTCGCAGGGCCACGCCGTCGGCCGAGCTCGAGCCGGACACCCCGGAGGCCCCCGGCGACGTCGCGCCGGCGAGCGCCGCGCCCGTCGCCTCGAGGGCCCGCGGGACGCCGGCTCCCGCGCGGAGCGCCGCTCCGAGGAGCTCCAGCACGACGGGCACGTCCACGGGATCCGCCGCGGGCCCGTCGGCGCGGGTGGGTGCACGACCGTCCAGGGCCAGGCGCGCCACCCGCCGGTCGGCGGCACCGCGCGCCAGCCACCACGGCCCTGCGCCGAGCAGCACGGTCACCACGACCGTCCACGCGGCCCCCGCGACGGTGACCGCGCCGGCACCGGCGGCGAGCGAGCTCATGCCGCCTCCTCCCCCGCCGCCCGCGCGGCCGCGACCAGCCGGCGGGTCCACGCCCACCCGGCGGCGAGCAGCAGGAGCCCCAGGCACACCGCGACGGAGCCGACGCCGCCGTCGAGCGCCGTCGCCAGCGGGTCGGCGCCGAGCACCCAGCCGAGCGCGGCGCCCAGGAGGGGCAGCCACATCAGGACGCGCGCGGTGGCTCGCGGCCCGGCCAACGACGCTTCCCGCTCCCCGCGGGCCTCCGCCTCGGCCACGAGCGCCCCGGACACGGCGTCGAGCACGGACGCGAGCGGAGCCCCGGTGTCCCGGGACAGCACCGCGGCGGCCACGACCGACCGAGCGTGGCCGGCCCCGCCGACCATCGGTGCCAGAGCCGCCGGGTCGGGCACCCCGGTGGCGTCGACGGGCACCGCGAGCGCGCGCGACCAGGCCGCTGCCGGCGGCGCCCCGGCCCGCAGCAGCGCCACCACCTGCGCGACGGCGACCCGCACCGCGTCCGCCCCCGTCGACGCGTCCCGCCCCCGGCGCCGCAGCGCCCTCGACCAGGTGCGGCGCGCGACCGTGGGGCGAGCGAGGACGTCCGCGCGGCGCCCGCCACGGGCCAGCACCAGCCACGCGGCGAGCGCCACCCAGAGCCCGACGGCCGCCGGCCCCGCCGCGATCCCCGCGCCGGCCCCCGCCCCGAGCCCCGTCACGACGCCCACCGCCGCACGAGCTCCTCCCACGCGCCGTCGGGTCGCGGGTCCGTGCCCGGCGCCCACACGGCGGCACGACGGACCGACAGCCGGCCGTCGTCGTCCCGCCCGACGAGGCCGATCTCGGCCAGGTGCCGACGACCGCCGCCCCGCCGCAGGTGGAGCACCACGTCGAGCGCGGCCGACGCCTGCGCGGCGACGGCGTCTCGCGGCATCCCGGCGAGCGCCGCGAGCGCCTCCAGGCGCGCGGGCACATGCTCGACGGCGTTGGCGTGCACGGTGGCCATGCCGCCGTCGTGCCCGGTGTTCATGGCGAGGAGGAGCTCGCGGACCTCGGCGCCCCGGCACTCGCCGACGACGATCCGGTCCGGCCGCATCCGCAGGGCGCCGCGCACCAGCTCGGTGAGCGTGACCTCCCCGACGCCCTCGACGTTGGGGCGCCGGGCCGCGAGGGACACCACGTGCCGGTGCCTGGGGGCGAGCTCGCGGGCCTCCTCGACCACGAGCACCCGCTCGGCGGGCGGCACCAGGGACAGCAGCGCGGCGAGCAGCGTGGTCTTCCCGGTGCCGGTGCCGCCCGTGACGAGCAGGTTGGCCCGGCCCGCGACGAGCGCGCGCAGCACGGCCTCCCACTGCGGCGGCAGCCCGCCCCCGGCGACCAGGGACTCCAGGGAGTGCGCCGCCTGCCGCAGCACCCGCAGGGCGATCACCGCGCCGGCCGGTGCGACGGGTTCCACGACGGCATGGAGCCGGGTCCCGTCGGGCATGCGCGCGTCCACCGTCGGGGCCGCGTCGTCGAGCCGCTGCCCGGCGACGGCCGCCATCCGCACGGCGAGCGCCCGCACGGCGTCGGGGGTGCCGAGGTCGAGGTCCACCCGCCGGAGCCCGTCGCCGCGATCCACCCAGACGTCGCGCGGGCCGTTGACGAGCACGTCGGTGACGTCGGGCGCGTCCAGCAGCTCCTGCAGCGGCCCGGCGCCGGTGAGCTCGGCCCGCGCCGCGCGCGCGAGGTCGCTCAGCGCCGCCGACCCGAACACCCGCCCGGTGGCCCGCAGGGCGTCGCGGACCGCGGCGTCGTCGAGCGCCGTCCCGGACGTGCCGACCCGGGCCCGCACGTCGTCGAGCAGGTCGCGGTCGACGAGCGCACGGGCGGTCACGACGCACCCGCCAGCGCCGCCACCAGCGAGGCCGCGGCACGACCGAGCGGTGTACGCCGACCGACGGGCGGCCCGTCGCCACGGTCGACGGCGGCGGGGGAGGCGGGCGTCCGCGCGCACGGTCGCGGCCACCGGGAGCCCGACGGCGTCGCCCAGGGCGGCCGCGTCGACGCGGCCGGGCGCAGGCCGCCGCGCGACGAGCCACGGGTCCCGCACGCCGAGCTCGACGAGCTCGCCCCAGGTCGCCAGCGCCCCGGCCACACCGGGAGCGGTGCAGGGGGCCACGAGCGCCACCACGTCCGCGGAGGCCACCAGCATCCGCGCGGCCGCGGTCCAGGCCGCGGGTCGTGGCAGGTCGAGCACCACGGTCTCGCCGCTACGCAGCATGCCGGTGCAGACGTCCACGACCACCGCGTCGTCGGGGCGGGCGGGGCTCAGGCGGGCACCGGAGAGCACGGGCACCGAGCGCCAGCGGGGTAGCGCCGCGACCAGGCCGACGCCGTCGACCTCCCCTCGGGCGGCCGCGAGCTCGGGCCAGCGGGCCCCGGGCTCGTCCTCGATGCCGAGCAGCACGTCGACGCCGGGGCCCGGCAGGTCGAGGTCCACGAGGACCGCGCCCTCCCCCGCCCGCCGGAGCCCTTGGGCCAGGGCCGCCGCCAGGGCGCTCACCCCGGCGCCGCCGCACGCGCCGACGACGGCGACCGTGCGGCGTGCTGGCCCCGGTGGCCAGGCCGCAGGCCCGGCTGGGGGCCAGGCGGTCGTCGGCCTGGTGTCCGTCGGCCGGGGCAGCGTGCGGATGGGTGCGTCGTCCATGCGCCCAGGCTGGTCCGCAGCGCTCACCCGTCGGGGCGGTGGGCGAGGATCTGTGGACGACGCTCGCCTGGGGGCGGCCTCCGTGCGGCGTCAGGCCGCGGCGGCGTCCTGCGGAACGTCGTCCACCTCGTCGACAGGTCGCCGCCCCCGCTCCCGCTCCGCGCGCAGCGCCGGCAGGAAGCACAGGACGCCGAGGACGCTGAACGCCCCGCCGAGCACCATCGCGAGCGACGTCGACGCCGTCTGCGCCACCCAGCCGAGTGCGGGCGACGCGACGGCGTAGGACGCGAAGCCCACCATCGATGCCAGGGACAGCACGGTGGACCGGTTGTCCCGCCGTGCCTCGCGGTGCAGCAGCGCGTTGTAGCTCGGCCCCGAGCTGCCGTGCAGCCCGTACGTGACGAGGTAGGCGACCACGAGCATCCCGGGCCCGCCGGCCAGCCCCATCCACACCGCGCCGAGCCCGTTGAGGACCCGCGACGCCATCGCCGTGCGGGCCACCCCGAACCGGCGGCTGGTGAGTCCGCACAGCGCGGCGCCGAGGGCGAAGGTCCCCCAGCCGACCGAGGCGACGGGGCCCATGACGGCCGCCGCCTGCGCCTCGCCCCCGAGCAGCTCCGCCATCCGGACGGGTTGCAGGGACTCGAACACCACCATGGCGGTCGCCGTGAAGAGCTCCACCAGCAGCAGGCCGCGCAGCACGCGGCTGTCCCGGGCGAGCCGCAGACCGGAGGCGACGACCGCGGGCATCTGTCGCGCGGATGCGACGGTGGACCGGACCGCCGCGCGCCACCGCCGTCGTCCGACGGGCACGACCGTGGCGGCGTCGGCCGGGCGACGCGGAGCCTCCCGGACGAGCACGGTGACCATCACCAGGTGCACCACGGCGAGGGCGCAGTACGTGGTGTACGGGAGCGCGAGCGCCGACCACGCGGCGAACGGGTGCCACCAGATCAGCCCGCCCGACACGAGCGCGCCGAGGGCGATCGACACCCCGAGCACGGTGCCCTGGTGCGCGAGCGTGCGGTCGACGTCGGCGCCCGGGTGCTTCGCGTGCACGGCGTCGACGAACCACGCCTCGAGCGGGCCGGAGTCCAGCGCCCGGAACATGCCCATGAGCGCCGACGCGACGAGGAAGGCCCAGAAGGACTGCGCCAGCAGGAACGTGGTGGCCGCCAGCACCTGCACCACGGCGGAGGCGACGAGCATGGGACGCCGCCCGACGGCGTCGGCGGTGCCGCCGGTCGGGAGCTCGAGCGCGAACACGACGAGGCCCATCACCGAGGCGAGGCTGAGGGTCTGGGCCACGGTGAGGCCGCGCTCGATCGGCAGCAGCGTGGTGACCGTGACGACCAGGCCGACCGGGAACCACCGGGTGGCCGTGAGCAGGAGGAAGACGCGCTGCGGGCTCATGACTCGTCGTCCTCGCTCTCGGGCCCGTCGTCGACGGCGGCGGTCCTGGCGTCGGCGTCGGGCACGTCGTCGGCGTCGAGCGGGAAGAGGAACCGCCACAGGTGCAGGCGCCGCGCGCGCGGGTCGCCGGTGCCGACGCGCAGGTACTTGTTGACGACGGCCTCGAGCTCGTCCGCCATCGCGGCCGCCTGCTCGGGCGTGACGTCCACCCAGGTGTCGGTCATGCCGGCGACGTCGGTCCACTCCTTCGGCCAGCTCTCCTGCACGTCGAGCCAGTGGGCGTAGTTCGTGTCGAACTGCCGGTGGTAGTCGCGCACCAACCAACCGAGCGCGGTCTGGGCGTCCTCGTCGCCGCCGAAGTCGGAGTCGCGCCAGCCGTGGCTCTGCGTGGCCGCCGCCCAGAGCCGCTCCTTGCCGCGCCCCTCCTCGGTGTCCGTCACGAGGCCGACGGACGCCAGCTTGCGGAGGTGGTAGCTGGTGGCGCCGGTGTTGGTGGACAGCTCGGCCGCGAGCGCCGTCGCCGACGCCGGGCCGCCACGACGCAGCGCGCCGAGCAGCCGGGAGCGCAGCGGGTGGGCAAGGACCTTGGCGGCCTCGGCGGTCAGCTCGAGGTGGGTGTACGGGCGCTCCGGCGTCGGCTCCATGCGTGCACAATAACCATGCACAACTCTTGTGCACAATATCTCTGCACAAGAGTTGTGCATGAGACCCCGGACACCGCGGCGATCCTCCCGGCTAGGCTCTGGCCCGTGACCGACCGACCAGGACCGCGCGAGACGTCACCACCCGCGACGACGACGTCGCGGTCGCGCGTCGCAGCGTTCTTCGACCTCGACAAGACGATCATCGCGACCAGCTCGTCGGCCGCGTTCTCCAAGCCGTTCTACGCCGGGGGCCTCATCACGCGCGGCGACGTGCTGCGCAGCGCGTACGCGCACCTCCTCTTCTACGCGGGCAACGCCGACGCCGACCAGACGGAGCGGATGCGCAAGCACCTGTCCGAGCTCGCCACCGGCTGGGAGGTGAGCAAGGTGCAGCAGATCGTCGCCGAGACGGTGCACGAGCTCATCGACCCGTACGTCTACGCCGAGGCCGTGGAGCTCATCGCCGAGCACCACGAGCTCGGTCACGACGTCGTCATCGTCTCTGCCTCCGGCACCGAGCTCGTCGAGCCGATCGCCACCGTGCTGGGCGCGGACCACGTCGTCGCCACCCGCATGGCGGTCGAGGACGGCAGGTACACCGGCGAGATCGAGTTCTACGCGTACGGGGAGCAGAAGGCCGAGGCCGTGCGCGAGCTCGCCGCCCGGCGCGGCTACGACCTCGAGCGCAGCTACGCCTACTCCGACTCCGTGACGGACGCGCCGATGCTGGGCGCCGTCGGGCACGGCTTCGCCGTCAACCCGGACAAGACGCTGCGCCGCGTGGCCGCCGAGAACGGCTGGGGCGTGCTCACGTTCTCCCGTCCCGTGGCCCTCCGCTCCGCGATCCGCCCGCCCGCCGTGGCTCTCGCCACGGGCGGCGTCGTCGTCGCCGTCGTGGCCGCCTGGTTGCTCCGCCGCTGGTGGCGGCGTCGGCACGCCTGAGCGCTTGCACGCCCGCCCGGGCGGGCGTTCCATGGAGGGAGACAGCCGGACGCCGGGACCCACGCTAAGGAAGTCCCCGGTTGAGGACCCACTCGGTGGGAACGACCCCACCCAGTGATCGGACCAAGCGCCTGCTACCCGCGTCCGGGCTGGCGAGAACGGCGCTCGGTGTCCTGCAACCCGGGCGCCGTCCTCGTGCCCGGGCCAGGTGCCTCAGCCCGCGGGCTGCCGCTCAGGCGCACCCGCCCACTCGTCGGCGAGGACGGCGTCCGTGTACCCGTCCACCCAGCCCAGCTCGTCGTGCCACGCCTGCACCCGGTCGACGTCGCGGTGCGACGTACGAGGGGTCCGGGGACCACTTTTGCAAGGAGTGCGGCCAAACCGTGGGACAGCGTGACCACGGTCACGCGCGAGGTCTAGACTCCCGACGGCGGGGCCCCGCGGGGCGCCGCCGTCCCCGGGGTCGCGACGCGCCGTCGTCCCGACGGGGAACGCACCAGCGACGATGCGCACCGGAGGTAAGCGTGCCAGAGAACGAGACCACCGCCCCCAGCCTCGAGAACCTGCTGCACGAGACGCGAGCGTTCCCGCCCAGCCCCGCCTTCGCGGCGCAGGCGAACGCCCAGCCGTCCCTGTACGAGGAGGCCAAGGCCGACCGGCTCGGGTTCTGGGCCGACCAGGCTCGGGAGCTGGTCAGCTGGTCCACGCCGTTCACCCAGACCCTCGACTGGTCCGAGGCGCCCGTGGCGAGGTGGTTCGCGGACGGGCAGCTCAACGCCGCCTACAACGCGGTGGACCGGCACGTCGAGGCCGGGCGCGGCGACCGGGTCGCCATCCACTTCGAGGGCGAGCCGGGCGACACCCGCACCGTCACCTACGCGGACCTGCAGCGCGAGGTGTCCCGGGCCGCGAACGCGCTCACGTCGCTGGGCGTCACGAAGGGCGACCGTGTCGTCATCTACCTGCCGATGCTCGTCGAGTCGGTCGTCGCGATGCTGGCGTGCGCCCGCATCGGCGCCCCGCACTCGGTGGTGTTCGGCGGTTTCTCCGCCGACGCGCTGCGCAGCCGCATCGCCGACGCCGAGGCCAAGCTGGTCATCACGGCCGACGGCGGCTACCGCCGGGGCGCGCCGTCCGCCCTCAAGCCGGCCGTCGACGAGGCGATCGGCCCCAAGGACGGGGAGCCGGCGACGACTGTCGAGCACGTGCTGGTCGTCCGTCGCACCGAGCAGGACGTCGACTGGACCGAGGGCCGCGACGTCTGGTGGCACGACGCCCTGGAGCGCGCGGACACCTTCCACGAGCCGGTCCCTGTCGACGCCGAGCACCCGCTGTTCATCCTGTACACCTCGGGCACGACGGGGAAGCCGAAGGGCATCCTGCACACCACGGGCGGCTACCTCACGCAGGCGGCGTACACCCACAAGAACGTCTTCGACCTCAAGGCCGAGAGCGACGTCTACTGGTGCACCGCCGACATCGGCTGGGTCACCGGGCACACGTACGTCGTCTACGGGCCGCTGACCAACGGCGCCACCCAGGTGCTGTACGAGGGCACCCCGGACACCCCGCACCGCGGCCGCTGGTGGGAGCTCGTCGAGAAGTACAAGGTGTCGATCCTCTACACCGCGCCGACCGCGATCCGCACCTGCATGAAGTGGGGCGAGGACATCCCCGCCGGCTTCGACCTGTCGAGCCTGCGCGTGCTCGGCTCGGTGGGCGAGCCCATCAACCCCGAGGCGTGGATGTGGTACCGCCGCGTCATCGGCGGCGACACCGCGCCGATCGTCGACACCTGGTGGCAGACGGAGACGGGCGCCATCATGATCAGCCCGCTGCCCGGTGTCACCGCCACCAAGCCCGGCTCGGCGCAGGTCGCGCTGCCCGGCATCGTGGCCGACGTCGTCGACGACGAGGCCCGCTCCGTGCCCGACGGCGGCGGCGGGTACCTCGTGCTCTCCGAGCCGTGGCCGTCCATGCTGCGCGGCATCTGGGGCGACCTGCAGCGCTTCAAGGACACGTACTGGTCGCGGTTCGAGGGCCTCTACTTCGCCGGCGACGGCGCGAAGAAGGACGAGGACGGCGACATCTGGCTGCTCGGCCGCGTGGACGACGTCATGAATGTCTCCGGCCACCGCCTGTCGACCACGGAGATCGAGTCCGCACTCGTCTCGCACGACGTCGTGGCCGAGGCCGCCGTCGTCGGCGCCAACGACGAGACCACCGGCCAGGCGGTCGTCGCGTTCGTCATCCTGCGCGGCGAGCACGCGGACCGCGCCTCGACGCCGGAGGGCGCGGAGGAGGTCCAGCAGGAGCTGCGCAACCACGTCGCCAAGGAGATCGGCCCGATCGCCAAGCCGCGCCGCATCCTCGTCGTGCCGGAGCTGCCCAAGACCCGGTCCGGCAAGATCATGCGCCGCCTGCTGCGCGACGTCGCCGAGAACCGCACCGTGGGCGACGCGACCACGCTCGCCGACTCCTCGGTGATGGACCTCATCTCCGCGGGTCTCGCGAAGCCGTCGGCGGCGAACGAGGACTGACAGCGGTACGACGGGCCGGGCCTGTCGGGGTCCTCACGACCCCGGCAGGCTCGGCTTGGCCGTTTCGGCCCTCGGAACGGCGGCGACGCCTCGACCACTCGGGGACCGCACGCGCAGCGCGTGCCGAGTCGCACGAGAGACGAGGACGTCCCACCCTGTCGCACTCTCCCCACCCGCCCACTCCCCCCGGTGCGACGGCGCGCCCGGCGGCGCGGAAGTCATCACCCCGCCGAGGTAGTGCGGATCTCCGCCAGGTAGTACGGATTCTCGTGACGTGGGGGGTCGGTCCACCACCTCACGAAGATCCGCGCCACCTCGGCGACAATGGGGTCGTGCCCACCTCGCCCGTCCAGCCCACCCTGTCCTTCGACGCGCTCGACGCGACCGCGCAGGACGCCGTGCGCGCCCTCGCCGCGGCGGCGTCCGCCCACGACGGCGTCGCCCCGCTGTCGGAGCAGCCGCTGCTGCGGCTGGGCACGGACGCCGACTGGCTCACGCACGTCGTCGCGCGCGACGACGAGGGCGCCGTCGTCGGCTACCTCCAGGTGGACCGCGGCGGCGACGACGCGAGCGCCGAGCTCGTGGTGCACCCCGACCACCGGCGCCGGGGCGTCGGGGGCGTCCTGCTGCGCACCGCCGAGCGCGACGCGCGGCTGCCGATGTTCTCGGGCGCGCCGGGCCAGCGCGGCAAGCCACTGCGGGTGTGGGCGCACGGCGACCTGTCCGCGGCGCGGGCGTTCGCCGCGGCGCACGGCTACGAGGCCGCGCGCGAGCTGCTCGTGCTCGCGCGCCCCCTCGGGCCCGACGACGCGGCGCGCGACGTACCGGACCTGCCCGGCCTCTCCCTGCGGACGTTCCGCCCCGACGCCGACGACGAGGCGTGGGTGCGGCTGAACGCGCGCGCGTTCGCGGACCACCCGGAGCAGGGCCGCCTCACGGTCGACGACCTGCACGACCGGCGGCGCGAGCCCTGGTTCGACGCCGACGGCTTCTTCCTCGTCGTGCCCGGCGACGACGCCGCCGGCCCGGGCAGCGAGCCGCTCGGCTTCCTGTGGACCAAGGTCGAGAACGACCAGCCGGACAATTCCCGGGACGGAGAGAGCCGCTCCGGAGAGATCTATGCGGTCGGCGTCTCCCCCGACGCGCAGGGCCGAGGTCTGGGCCGCGCGCTCACCGCCGTCGGGCTGCGCCACCTGGCGCGCGTGGGCTGCGACCGTGCGGTGCTCTACGTGGACGGGGACAACGCGCCGGCGCTGGCCACGTACGCGAGCGCCGGCTTCGAGCGCGCCGCCGTGGACGTCCAGTACGCGCGACCCACGGGTGCGTAGCGACGGGGCGGCGGACTTCGTCACCCGCCGTTCACCTATCGGTGCCACGATGGGGGGCATGACAGCGTCGCGCCCCCGAACGTCCCGGTCCCGCGACGGACGCGGCCCCTCCGCCGCGCCGGACACCGCCGTCGTGGCCGCCGAGGTCACGGACAGCCGCCCGCGCTCCACGGCCGTCGCGCCGTCCCGCCCCCTGGACCCGCAGCTCGCGGCCCACATCGCCGAGCACATCGCCGAGGAGCCGGAGTCCGACGGCGTCGCCGCCGCGGTCGAGCTCGAGCCGCTGCCCGACGACCGGTTCGCGGAGCGGGAGCTGAGCTGGCTCGCGTTCAACGAGCGGGTGCTGGAGCTGGCCGAGGACCCGTCGCTGCCGCTGCTGGAGCGCACCCGGTTCCTCGCGATCTTCGCGTCCAACCTGGACGAGTTCTTCATGGTGCGGGTGGCGGGCCTGAAACGGCGCATCGCCACGGGCATCGCCGTCACCGCGGCGTCGGGCTTGAGCCCGCGGCAGGTGCTGGAGACGATCGGCGAGGGCGCGCACCGCCTCATGACGAGGCACGCGGAGGTGTTCCGCTCCGACGTGCAGCCGGCGCTCGACGCCGAGGGCATCACGATCGTGCACTGGGACCAGCTCGAGGTCCGCGAGCAGGAGCGTCTGCACAAGTTCTTCCGCAAGCAGATCTTCCCCGTGCTCACGCCGCTCGCGGTGGACCCGGCGCACCCGTTCCCGTACATCTCAGGGCTGTCGCTCAACCTGGCGGTCGTCGTCGCGAACCCGCTCACGGGCAAGGAGCACTTCGCCCGCGTCAAGGTGCCGCCGCTGCTGCCGCGGTTCATCGCCGTCGACGACCGCGGCCGCCCGTCGGCCCCCACGCCCACGCAGGGCGGCGGCACGCAGACGTCGTTCGTGCCGCTGGAGGAGGTCATCGCCCAGCACCTCGACCACCTCTTCCCGGGCATGGAGGTGCGCGAGAGCCACACGTTCCGCGTCACGCGCAACGAGGACGTGGAGGTCGAGGAGGACGACGCCGAGAACCTCCTGCAGGCGATGGAGAAGGAGCTGCTGCGCCGCCGGTTCGGCCCGCCCGTGCGGCTCGAGCTGGCGCACGGCATCTCGCCGCGCATCCGCGAGCTGCTGGTGCGCGAGCTCGACGTGGCCGAGGAGGAGGTGTACGAGCTGCCCGCGCCGCTCGACCTCACCGGTCTCAACGTCATCGCCGACATCGAGCGCGCGTCGCTGCACTACCCGCCCTTCGTCCCGACGACGCACCGCCAGCTCGCCGAGGTGGAGTCCGCCACGGCGCGCGACGTCTTCGCCGCGATCCGCGAGCGGGACATCCTGCTCCACCACCCCTACGACTCGTTCTCGACGTCGGTGCAGACGTTCCTCGAGCAGGCGGCCGCCGACCCGGCGGTCCTCGCGATCAAGCAGACGCTGTACCGCACGTCGGGCGACTCCCCGATCGTGGACGCCCTGATCGACGCCGCCGAGGCGGGCAAGCAGGTGCTCGCGCTCGTCGAGATCAAGGCGCGGTTCGACGAGCAGGCCAACATCTCCTGGGCGCGCAAGCTCGAGGAGGCGGGCGTGCACGTCGTGTACGGGATCGTCGGCCTCAAGACGCACGCCAAGCTGTCCCTCGTGGTGCGCCAGGAGGCGGACGGGCTGCGCCGGTACTGCCACGTCGGCACCGGCAACTACCACCCGAAGACGGCCCGCATGTACACCGACCACGGGCTGCTCACGTGCGACCGCGACGTCGGCCAGGACCTCACGCGCCTGTTCAACCAGCTCTCGGGGTACGCCCCGCAGTCGCGCTTCCACCGGCTGCTGGTCGCGCCGCGCGCCGTGCGCGCGGGCCTCGTCGAGCGCATCGAGCGGGAGGCCGCCGCCGCCCGTGCCGGGCACGACGCCTGGGTGCGCATCAAGGTGAACAGCGCCGTCGACGAGGCCACGATCGACGCCCTGTACCGCGCCTCGCAGGCCGGGGTGAAGGTCGACCTGGTGGTCCGCGGCATCTGCGCGCTGCGACCGGGAGTGCCGGGCCTGAGCGAGAACGTGCGCGTGCGCTCCATCCTCGGCCGGTTCCTGGAGCACTCCCGGATCTACGCCTTCGCCAACGCGGCCGGCCCGGCCATCGGCGAGGGGCCGGAGTCCGGCCCGGAGGTGTACATCGGCTCGGCCGACCTCATGCACCGCAACCTCGACCGGCGCGTCGAGGCGCTGGTCCGGATCGCCGACGAGGGCCAGGTCGCGGAGCTCCTCGACCTCATGGACGCGTCCATGTCGGACGAGACCTCCACGTGGCACCTGCAGCCGGACGACACCTGGGTGCGGCACGCCGTCGGGCGGGACGGCGTGCCCCTCGTGGACCTGCAGGCGCAGCTCGTCGACCGCCACCGCCGTCGGCCCGAGCGGGCTCGATGAGGGCGCGGTGAGGGCGGCACGGGTGCGCCGGGCGGCGGGCACCACGGCGTCGCCGCTCGTGGACAGGCTGGGGGCGACGTCGGTGGAGCACGCCCCGGTGATCGAGTCGGCGGGCGCGCTCGTGTGGCGCGAGCGGGACGGGCGGCTGCAGGTGCAGCTCGTGCACCGGCCGCGCTACGACGACTGGTCCTGGCCGAAGGGCAAGCTCGAGCCGGGCGAGTCGCTGAACACGGCCGCCGCGCGCGAGGTGGCGGAGGAGACGGGCAAGCCCGTGGTGCTGGGTGTCCCCCTGCCGGGGCTGCAGTACCTGACGCCCGAGGGCCGCGTGAAGCGGGTGCACTACTGGGCGGCACGCCGTGCCTCGCGGTCCGACGACGCCGCGGCGCTGGCCGCACGGTCCCCCGTGCAGCCGCCGTCGACGGACGAGGTCGACAAGAAGGCGTGGCTCGACGTCGACGACGCCGCCGCGCGCCTGACGCGCCGCGCCGACCGCGGGCCGCTCGAGGCCCTCGTGGAGGCGCACGGCCAGGGCCGGCTCGCCACGCACGCCGTCGTCATCGTCCGGCACGGCAAGGCCGTCACCCGGGCGGCCTGGCACGGCGCCGAGCACGACCGGCCGCTGACGCCGGTGGGGCACGCCCAGGGCGCGGCGCTCGTCCCGGTCCTCGCGGCCTACGGCGTGACGTCCGTGGTGTCGAGCCGTTGGGAGCGCTGCGCGGCGACGATCGAGCCGTACGTGCAGGCGGCGCGCGCCCGACCGGAGCTCAGCGACCAGCTGGGCGAGGCCGAGCACGAGCGGTCGCCGTCCCGCGTCGCCGCGACGGTGCTCGACCTGCTCGAGTCGGGTCGGTCGTCGGTGCTGTGCACGCACCGCCCCGTGCTGCCGACCGTGCTGGACGTGCTGGGCCAGCACTCCCGCCGCGCCGTCGCGAACGTCCTGCCGTCGCGCGACCCGTTCCTCGAGCCGGGCGACCTGCTCGTCGCCCACGTCGCGACCACCGGCAAGGGCCCGCGCGTCGTCGCCGTCGAGAAGGTCACGCCCCCGGTCTACTGACCGCCGCGGCTGGTGGTCAGGTCAGCCAGGGGTGCAGGATCCAGGTCGTGATCGCGGCGACGAGGGCGGCGGCGGGGATGGTGAGCACCCAGGCCACGCCGATGTTCTTGGCCACGCCCCAGCGGACGGCGGACAGCCTGCGCGTCGCACCGACGCCCATGATCGCCGACGTGATCGTGTGCGTCGTGGAGACGGGCGCGTGCAGGATGAACGCGTTGGCGTAGAGCACCAGGGCCGACACGGACTCGGCGACGAAGCCGCGGGCCGGGTCGAGCTCGATGATGCGGCGGCCCAGCGTGCGCATGATGCGCCAGCCGCCGGAGTAGGTGCCGAGCGAGATCGCGCTCGCGGCGGCCAGCTTGACCCACAGCGGGATGCTGCCGTCGGCGGCCGCCCACCCCACGGTCACGAGCGCCATGTAGATGACGCCCATGGTCTTCTGCGCGTCCTGCAGGCCGTGGCCGAGGGCCATCGCGGCCGCCGACGCGGTCTGCGCGAGCCGGAACCGGCGCGTCACCCGCGACGGGGCCGCGTTCCGGAAGATCCACAGCACCGCGACCATCACCAGGTAGGCGCCGACGAAGCCGATGAGCGGGGAGAACACCATCGGCAGCACGACCTTGTCGATGATCGACTGCCCGTAGATCGGGAGCCCGGCCGCCAGGCCTGCCCCGACCAGCCCGCCGATCAGCGAGTGCGTGGACGACGACGGCAGCCCGAACCACCAGGTGATGAGGTTCCAGGCGATGGCGCCGATGAGGGCGCACAGCACCACGACGAGCGCGGTGTGGTTCGAGGCGTCCTGCAGGTCGACGATCGACGTCGCGATCGTCTCGGCGACCTCCGTGCCCAGCAGCGCGCCGACGAAGTTCATCACGGCGGCCATCAGCAGCGCGACCCGCGGCGTCAGCGCACGGGTCGAGACGGAGGTGGCGATGGCGTTGGCCGCGTCGTGGAAGCCGTTGGTGTAGTCGAAGCCGAGCGCGATCGCGACGACGAGGACGACGAGAGCCGCCTCCACCGTCAGGACTCCTTGAGGGCGATGGTCTCGACCATGTTCGCGACCCGCTCGAAGGCGTCGGCGCCCTCCTCGAGCATGTCGACGATCTCCTTGAGCTTGATGAGCAGGATCGGGTCGGTGGTGTCGTCGAAGAGCTGCGCGATGAGCTCGCGGTGCAGCTTGTCGCCCTGGTTCTCGAGGCGGTTGATCTCGACCCAGTAGTCGGACAGCTGGTCCATGGAGCGCAGGCGCGGCATGGCCTCGGCGGTGAGCTCGGCGCAGCGCTGCAGCACCTGCACCTGCTCCGACACGCGCAGGGGCAGCTCGTCGACCTTGTACAGGACGATGAGGTCCCCGGCCTCCTCCATGGCGTCCATGCAGTCGTCGAGCGCGGACGCGAGGCCGTAGATGTCGTCCCGGTCGAACGGGGTGACGAACGTCTGGTTCAGGCGCCGCATGATCGAGTGGGCGGCGTCGTCGGCCACGTGCTCGGCCTCGTTGAGCCTGCGGACGATCCCTTCCCGCTCCTGCCGGGACGCCCCGAGCAGCTCCGCCAGGAGCGAGGCCCCCGTGACGTTGTGCTGCGCGAGCGTCGCCAGCATGTCGAAATACGTCGTGTCGCGCGGTGTCAGGCGCAGGCGCACGTGTGGCTCCCGGATCGAGGACGCTGAGACTCTCACAGACTAGAGGTGGCCATCCTGGCGCGACCAGTTGAACGCGCGCTGAACGATCCGCCTCGCGGCTGCGGGAAAACTCGGGTGAGGTGCGACGCCGGACCGGGAGCGCCTCTCGGCGCGTGGCCGCTCGTAGCGGCTGAAGATGGAGCCCGGGGCTACCGCGGCCCGACGTCGCCCGAACATCGTAAGCCCGGGTGTCGGCGTGCTCCGAACACGCAGGTCAGCGCCGCCGTTCGGGCTCGGAGCGACTCAGTCGAGGGTGCCCGCCCGCCAGCCCGTGGCCGCGCGCTCCAGCTCCTCGGCGGTGCGCACGAGGTCGGCGGCCCCGCGGGTCATCCGCGTGGCCCCGTCGGGGTCCGCGACCTCGCGGGCGTCGGCGTCGAACGCCGCACCGGTCGCGAGGATGCGGCAGAACGACGCGGCCCGCTCCAGCGCCACGGCCAGGTCGCCGGCGTAGACGCCGGACAGGACGTCGTCCGCGAGCGTCCGCAGGTCCTCGGGGGCGGGCGGGCGGGGCACGCCGGCCACCGCCTCGTGCACCGGGGCGGCGTCGACGCCGAGCCGGTAGCGCAGCCCCACGGTGCGGGGGTCGCGGCGCACCCACTCGCGCAGCACGTACAGCCGCCACAACGCGCCGGGCAGCGAGGCGGGCGCGGCGTCGGACCACAGGGCGGCGACGACGTCGAGCCCCTCCCGCTCGACGAGGCGCACCAGGCGGTCCACGACCTCCGGGTCCTCCGCGGCCCGCGCCCGGTGCACGACGGCGCGCGCGGTGGTGTGCGCGACCTCGTCGCGCAGCGCGGGGTCGAGGGAGCCGGGGATCTGCTCCGCGGTCTGCGGGTCGAGCATCGCCGGTCGGCGGTGCCTGCGTGGTTCCGGCTCGTTGCTCACCGGTACAGTCTCCCGCGGTCCGCGCCCTGCAGGCACGTCCGGCGACGCCCACCCGGCGCCCGAGGTCTCCCGCGCCTGTCGCTCCCCGAGCCGACACACGATCGCGGACCTAGCATCGAAGCAACCACGGACTTAGGAGACACATGTCCACCTCCACACCTGGTCAGGCGGGTGCGCAGAGCGCCCACCGGAAGGCCACGGCCCTCGCCTTCGCGGCGGCGGTCGGCGGGTTCCTCTTCGGTTTCGACTCGTCGGTGATCAACGGCGCGGTCGACGCGATCGAGGGCCAGTTCGACCTCAACTCCACCGTGACGGGGCTCGTCGTGGCGATCGCCCTCCTCGGCTGCGCCCTGGGCGCATGGTCGGGCGGCAAGCTCGCCGACCGCTGGGGCCGCACCCACGTGATGGTGCTGGGCGCGGTGCTGTTCTTCGTCTCGTCGATCCTGTCGGCGATCGCGTGGAGCGCCTGGGACCTGGCGGTCTGGCGGTTCATGGCGGGCGTCGGCATCGGCATCGCGTCCGTGATCGCCCCCGCGTACATCGCGGAGATCGCCCCGGCCGCGATGCGCGGGCGCCTCGGCTCGCTGCAGCAGCTCGCGATCACCGTCGGTATCTTCGCGGCCCTGCTGTCCGACCAGATCCTCGCGACGGCGGCCGGCAGCGCCGCGAACGAGCTGTGGTTCGGCTGGGAGGCGTGGCGCTGGATGTTCCTCGTCGCCGTGGTCCCGGCGGCCGTGTACGGCATCCTCGCGCTACGGATGCCCGAGTCCCCGCGCTATCTCGTGACGAAGGGACGCGACGACGAGGCGCGGTCCGTCCTGGCGTCCGTGCTCGGCCCCGACGAGCACCCGGACGACCGGATCGGCGAGATCCGCCGCTCGATCGCCGTCGACGAGAAGAACGCCGAGCTGGGCAGCCTCAAGGGCGACCGGTTCGGGCTCAAGCCCATCGTCTGGGTCGGCATCGTGATGGCGATCTTCCAGCAGTTCGTCGGGATCAACGTGATCTTCTACTACTCGACGACGCTGTGGCAGGCGGTCGGTTTCGACGAGTCCCAGGCGTTCCTCGTCTCGACGATCACGGCGGTCACCAACGTGGCCGTGACGTTCATCGCCATCGCCCTCATCGACAAGGTGGGGCGGCGCCCGCTGCTGCTCATCGGCTCGGCCGGCATGGCGGTCTCGCTGGGCCTGATGGCGGTGTGCTTCACGCAGGCCACGGGTTCGGGCGACTCGATCAGCCTCCCGGATCCGTGGAGCATCATCGCGCTGGTCAGCGCGAACGCCTTCGTGGTCTTCTTCGGCGCCACGTGGGGCCCGCTGATGTGGGTGCTGCTGGGCGAGATGTTCCCGAACCGGATCCGCGCCGCCGCCCTCGGTGTCGGCGCCGCGGCCAACTGGATCGCGAACTTCGTCATCACGCTGACGTTCCCGCCGATGCTCGACACGTTCGGCCCGGCGATCCCCTACCTCATGTACGCCGTCTTCGCGGTGCTGTCGTTCTTCTTCGTGCTCGGCAAGATCCCGGAGACGAAGGGCGTCGAGCTCGAGGACATGGCGGGCGAGGCGTACAAGCGCGCCTGACGCACGCCCGAGTCGCGCCGACACGACGACGGCCCGTGACGCTCCGCCCGGGGCGTCACGGGCCGTCGTCGTCCGCCGGGTGAGCTCCCCACCAGGACACTTGCTTGCTGCAAGCACCAGGCGTATGTTTGCACCCTGCAACAACTCGGCCCGCGCCCCGGGCCGCACCGCTCCGGCCGTCCGGCCCCGAGCACCCACCCTCTTTCAGCAAAGGCCCTGCCATGCCCGTTGACCGCACCGCGGCCCGTGAGCTCGTGGAGACGCTCGAGGAGCTCTCCCGCGCCCAGCGCGAGGCCGCCATGCGCGTGGCGCGCGACCTGGACCTCCCCCGGGCCGGCCTCGGGGCCCTGCACCTGCTCACGCGGTGCGGGCGCGTCCAGATCACCGACGTCGCCGCGAAGCTCCGCGTCGACGTCTCCGTCGCGAGCCGCCAGATCAGCGCCCTCGTCGACGCCGGTCTCGTCGAGCGCACGGTGGACGACGACGACCGGCGCGCCCGCTACCTCGCCCTGACGGACGCCGGCCGCGAGTTCGCGGAGGCCTCCTTCGAACGCATCGACGACCTCGTCTCCGAGTCGTTCTCCGACTGGTCGGAGAACGACCTCGCCGACGCCATCTCCCGGATCCGCAGCGTCGCGGCCGCACTCACCACGACCCACGACCGCGCCACGGCGCAGGAGGAGATCCCCGCCCGATGAGTCAGTCCCCCAGCCCGGCGCCCACCGCGCCGGACCTCTCCGCCGCTCCGGCCCCGGCGATGACCCGCCGCGAGGTGCTCGAGGCCCTCTCGGGCATCCTCCTCGGCGTCTTCGTCTCGCTGCTGGCCACCACCATCGTCTCGACGTCGCTGCCCAAGATCGTCAGCGAGCTCGGCGGCTCCCAGCACTCCTACACCTGGGTCGTCACCGCGATGCTGCTGACGATGACGATCTC
The DNA here is from genome assembly GCF_044389385.1 of Isoptericola sp. NPDC019571. Lineage (NCBI taxonomy): Bacteria > Bacillati > Actinomycetota > Actinomycetes > Micrococcales > Promicromonosporaceae > Isoptericola > Isoptericola sp. NPDC019571. Next base: position 315,567 of record NZ_JBIRXZ010000001.1, on the reverse strand, counting down.
GACCCCGCTGTGGGGCAAGCTCGCCGACCTGACCAACCGCAAGGTGCTCATGCAGGTCGCCCTCGCGATCACGGTGGTCTCCGCCGCCGCTGCCGGCCTGTCGCAGAACATCGAGATGCTCATCGGCTTCCGCGCCCTGCAGGGCATCGGCGCCGGCGGCCTCACCGCCCTCGCGACGGTCCTGATGGCCGACATCATCAGCCCGCGCGAGCGCGGCAAGTACATGGGCCTCATGGGCGGCGTCATGGCCGTCGCGCAGATCGGCGGCCCGCTGCTCGGCGGCGTGCTCACCGACTCGATCGGCTGGCGCTGGACGTTCTTCGTCGGCGTCCCCTTCGCCGTCGCCGCGTTCATCGTGCTGCAGAAGACGCTGCACCTGCCCGCGCTGGCCAAGCGGGAGGTGAAGATCGACTACGCCGGCGCCGGCCTCATCGCCGTCGCCGTCGCGCTGCTGCTCCTGTGGGTCACCTTCGCCGGCGACCAGTTCGAGTGGCTGTCGTGGCAGACCGGCGCGATGGTCGGCGGCGCCCTGCTGGCGCTCGTCGTCGTCGGCTTCGTCGAGAAGAACGCCGCCGAGCCGATCATCCCGCTGCACCTGTTCAAGAACCGCACGTTCGTGCTCGCCGTGGTCGCCTCGGCGTCCGTCGGCGTCGCCATGTTCGGCACCGCGGTCTTCCTCAGCCAGTACTTCCAGCTCGCCCGCGGCAAGACGCCGACCGAGTCCGGCCTGCTCACCATCCCGATGGTGGTCGGCACGATGCTCGCGGGCATCGTGCTCGGCCGGATCATCTCGAACACCGGCCGGTACAAGGCGATCATGGTGGGCGGCGCCGTCCTCCTCACCGGTTCGTTGTTCGGCCTGTCGACCATCGAGGTGGACACGAGCTTCGTGCTCATCTCCGTCTTCCTGTTCGGCCTCGGCCTGTCGGTGGGCGCCCTGATGCAGAACCTCGTGCTCGCCACGCAGAACACCCTCGACGTGCACGAGATGGGTGCCGGTACCTCCGGCGTCGCGTTCTTCCGCTCGCTGGGCGGCGCGATCGGCGTCTCGGCGCTCGGCGCCGTGATGGCCGCGCAGATCAAGACGGACCTCTCCACCGGCCTGGCGAAGCTCGGCATCGCCTCGGACGCGATGGGTGCCGGCTCGGGCGCGGTCCCGGACCTGGCCGCCCTTCCCGCCCCCGTGCAGACGGTGGTCGAGGGTGCCTACGCCGACGGCATCACGACGATCTTCCTGTACGCCGTGCCGATGGCCGTCGTCTCGCTGATCGCGGTGCTCTTCATGAAGGAGATCCCGCTGGGCCAGCGCTCCGGCATCGAGCAGGTGCTCGACGAGGAGAAGTCGGCCGAGCAGGACGTCGCCGCTCCGGTCGCCGAACGGGCCTGACACCGGCCCAGCACCCGGACGGGGTCGATTTCACCCGCTGAGACGCCGTCCGGGTGCAAGTTCGCCTGCTACGCCACTCCCGTTTGCCTCGGCGAAGCCTCATGATGGGCGCATGCACGACGTCGCCGCCCAGCCCCTGCCCGACCCGGCCACCGACCCGTTCGGTGCCCTCGAACGCGAGATCCGGGTCCTGATCCGTCGCGCCCAGTCGTCGGCGGCCCAGACCGCCCGGCGGGTGCACCCCGAGCTCGAGGCGTCGGCCTACCCGATCCTCGCGCACATCGACTCCCATCCCGGGATCCGCGGCTCCGACCTCGCCGCACACTTCGGCGTCGGCCGTGCCACCGTGTCCCGACAGCTCAGCCGCCTGGTGGAGCTCGGCCTCGTGCACCGCGAGGTGGACCCGGAGGACACCCGCGGCCAGCGGATCACCCTGACCGCCGACGGCGCCCAGCGCTTCGCCCGGGCCCGCGACCGTCGCATCGAGATGTACAAGGACGCGTTCGGCGACTGGGACGAGGCGGACGTCGCGCAGCTCGCGACGCTGCTGCACCGCTACTCGGAGGACTTCGTCCGCTGGCGCGACACGCGCTCCTGAGACGTCGTGGGCCTGGGCCCACGTCGCCGGTCGAGCCTGTCGGGACCCGTCCCGGCAGGCTCGACGCGTGTCCGGGGCCGGGTCAGCCCTCGAGGAGACGGGACCGCAGGGCGTCCAGCGTCTCGGTGCCGCCGCCGTGCGCACGGAACCATCCCGGTGCGCCGCCGTCGTGCTCGGCGAACCGGTCCAGCACGGTCTCGATCGCCCAGCCCGGAGCGGTGACGAGCTCGGGCGGCAGCTTCGCCAGCACGTGCGCGTCAGGGACGGCGAGGTTCGCCGTGACGGCGGCGCGGGCCAGCACCTCTCGCATGTGGGGACCGGTCCGCTCGTAGTCGGCGACGATCGCGGCACGGTCCACGCCCAGCAGGGCCAGCACCAGCGCGACGGTCACCCCCGTGCGGTCCTTGCCGGCGGTGCAGTGCACGAGCACCGGCGCGTCGTCGACCGCGATCAGCCGCACCGCCTCCACGAGGTGCCCGGCGCCCACGCCGTCGAGCATCTGCAGGTACAGCTCCCCGAGGCCGGGCACCGGCGCCGGCGCGGTGGCGCCCTGCATCGCCGTGCCGTCCAGCAGGGGCAGCGGGACGACGTGCGCGACGCCCGTCAGCGGGTGCGGCTCGCCGTTCTCCCCCGGGTCGCGCAGGTCGAGCACCGTGCGAGGCGGCCACACCACGTCGGCCGGGGCGACGTCGCCCGACCGGGGCGCGTCGGAACGCAGCAACGCCCCGGGCACCAGGCCCGGGGCGGCCGTCGCGACGTCGCGCACGTTGACGAGATGGTCGGGCACGGACGTCGGCGCGGCGGTCCAGGCCGTGGCGGCGTCGGCCACAGAGGGCGCAGAGGGCGCGGAGTCGGTCACCCGACCGACCCTAGCCGCGCCCTGCCCGAAGCGCTGCGGGCAGGGCGCGACGACCGGGCGGTCAGCCCTCGGCGGGCTCGAACGTCAGGCTGAGCGAGTTCATGCAGAACCGGTCGCCCGTGGGCGTCTGCGGCGCGTCGTCGAAGACGTGCCCCAGGTGCGAGCCGCACCGGGCGCAGCGCACCTCGGTGCGGACCATGCCGTGCGACCGGTCCTCGAGCAGCTCGACGGCGTCGCCGGCGAGCGGCGTGTAGAACGACGGCCAGCCGCAGTGCGAGTCGAACTTGGTCTCGCTCCGGAACAGCTCGTTGCCGCACGCGCGACAGCGGTACACGCCGACGCGCTTCTCGTCGAGCAGCTCGCCGGTCCAGGGCCGCTCGGTGCCCGCCTGCCGCAGCACGGCGAACTCCTGCGGGTTCAGCTCGACCTTCCACTGCTGGTCGGACTTGGTGACTTCGTACGTCATCTGACACCTCCGTCGTGCTCAACCCGGACCGGCGTGCGACTGTTCCTGCCCTGCGGCGGCTCAGGCCGCGGGTGCCGAGCCGCCCTGCCCGCGGCCGCGGCCGCCACGACGCCGACGACGGCGGGCGGGTGCGGACCCGTCGGCCCGGACCGCCTGCGGGGCGTGGCCGCCGGACGACGCCGGCTGCGCCTGCGAGCGCTGGCCCTGCTGGCCGCGCTGCCCCTGCCCGCGCTGTGCCTCGCCGCGCGGCGCCTGGCCGTGCGACGTGCGGCCGCGCTGGCTGCCGCCCTGCTGCGGGCCGCCGCCCTTGCGGCGCTGCGGCTGCGGGGGCGCCGCCGGCGCGGGCGCCACGTACGGCGCGACCTCGCCGACCAGCGCGGCGACGGTCGCGTCGCCCGGGGCCACGGGCTGCGGGCGGGCGTCGATCTTCGCCTTGCGCGTGAGGTCGCGGACGTCGCCGCGCTGCTCGGGCAGCATCACGGTGACGACGTCGCCGCCGGACCCGGCGCGTGCCGTGCGGCCCGAGCGGTGCAGGTACGCCTTGTGCTCGGCGGGCGGGTCGACGTGCACGACGAGCTCGACGTCGTCGACGTGGATGCCGCGCGCGGCGATGTCGGTGGCGACGAGCACCTTGACGTCCCCGGAGGAGAACGCCGCGAGGTTGCGCTCGCGCGCGCCCTGGCCGAGGTTGCCGTGCAGGTCGACCGCAGGCACGCCCGCGCCCGTGAGCTGCTTGGCGAGCTTCTTCGCCTGGTGCTTGGTGCGCGTGAACAGCACGCGGCGGCCGGTGCCGGAGGCGAGCGCGTGCACCACGTGCTTCTTCGCGTCGGCGTCCGCCACGGCGAGGATGTGGTGCGTCATCTGCGGCGGCGGGGCGGCGGCCTCGTCCACGGAGTGCGTCACCGGGTTCTTGAGGTAGCGCTTCACGAGCACGTCGACGCCGTTGTCCAGCGTCGCCGAGAAGAGCAGGCGCTGGCCCACCGTGGGCGTGCGGTCCATGATCCGCTTGACGCCGGGCAGGAAGCCGAGGTCGGCCATGTGGTCGGCCTCGTCGAGCACCGTGATCTCGACGTCGTCCAGGGTGAGGTGCTTCTGGCCGAGCAGGTCCTCGAGGCGGCCGGGGCACGCGATGAGCACGTCGACGCCGGCATTCAGGGCGTTGACCTGGCGGGACTGCGCGACGCCGCCGAAGACGGTGGTCGTCACGAGGCCGAGGGCCTTCGCGAGCGGCTCCATCGTGGCGTTGATCTGGTTGGCGAGCTCGCGGGTCGGGCAGAGCACCAGCGCCCGCGGGCGGCCGGGACGACGGCGCGGGCGGCCGGCGGCCGCGGCCTTCGCCGCCGACGTCGCGAGCCGCGTCACGACGGGCAGCGAGAACGCCAGGGTCTTGCCGGAGCCGGTGCGGCCGCGGCCGAGCACGTCGGTGCCGGCCATCGTGTCCGGCAGCGACGCCGTCTGGATCGGGAAGGGGGTGGTGATGCCCTGGTCCGTCAGCTGACGGACGACAGGGGCAGGCAGGCCGAAGTCGGCAAAGGTAGTCAAGGAAAAGGGCCTCTCGGGCAGGGACGTCTCGGACGTCGAGGTCGGGGTCCGCCGCACGCAATCCGGGGGGATCTCCACGACGCGGGGCGCGCAACGCGCAGCCACCTGCCCCCATTCTCTCACGACCGGCGCCCGGGTCGACCGACCGGCCTCTCAGGGGCCCGTGGTGGAATTGCCGCCGTGGACGACTTCCTCACCACCGTCGGCGACGTGCTGACCCAGATCTGGACGGCCGCCACCACCCCCGTGCCGCCGCCGGCGCAGCCGGTGGTACTGGCCGCGGGCCTCGCCGCGCTCGCCGTCGTGCTGGTGACCCCCGTGTGGCGGGTGGCACGGCACGTCGTGACGATCGCACACGAGGGCGCGCACGCCGTCGCCGCCATGCTCACCGGGCGACGCCTGGACGCCATCCGGCTGCACTCCGACACCTCCGGGCTCACGGTGTCCGCCGGGCGCCCACGCGGCTTCGGGATGATCGTCACGGCGTTCGCCGGGTACGTCGGCCCCGGCCTCACCGGGCTCGGCGCCGCCTGGCTGCTGCGGCACGGCTACGCCGTCGGGCTGCTGTGGCTGCTGGTGCTGCTGCTCGCGCTCCTGCTGCTGAAGATCCGCAACTGGTTCGGCCTCTGGTCGATCCTCGTCTCCGGCGCCGCCCTCGTCGCCGTCTCGTGGTGGCTCGAGCCCGCCGCGCAGGCGACCGTCGCCTACGCGGTGACGTGGTTCCTGCTGATCGGGTCCGTGCGGCCCGTGCTCGAGCTCCAGGCCCAGCGCTCCCGGGGGCGCGCGCGACGGTCGGACGCCGACCAGCTCGCGGCGCTGACCCGCACGACGGGCATCCTGTGGGTCGTGGTCTTCCTGCTGGTCACCGTCGGCTGCCTGCTGCTCGGCGCGACGTGGATCGTGGAGCCCGCGACCTGACGACGGCTCCCCGCCGGCGCGTCAGAGCCGCGCGTACCGGGCCCGCGCGAACGAGTACACGCCGTAGGCCGCGATGCCCAGGCCCGTCGCCACGAGCAGCACCACCCCGAACGGCTGCTCCCGGATCGTGCGCAGGGCGTCGTCCAGACCGCCCGCCTTCTCGGGGTCGGCCGTGACGGCGGCCGCCACGAAGAGGCCCCCGAGGACGCCGAGCGCGATCCCCTTGGCCACGTAGCCGACCTGGCCGAGCCGCACGACCGCCTGCCCGACGGCGCCGCCCCCGGTCGCGCGCAGGTCGTCGCGGAACGACTTCCGCCACCCCTTGACGACGTGGAAGACGCCCACCCCGACGATCACGAGGCCGACCACCGCGACGAGCCACCGGCCCGCGGGGGCGCGCATGAGGTCGGCGGTGAGCCCCTCCTCGGAGCCGCCGCCGGACGACCCGGTCGCGACCCGCACCGCGGTGCCGGCGAGCACCCCGTACAGGACGGCCTTCGCCGCGGCCTTGGCCCGGGCACCGACCTGCTTCGCCTTGTCCGTCCCGGGCACGCCCGCCACGGCCTCGGTGAGCTGCCACAGGGCGAGGCCGGCGAAGCCCACCGCCGTCAGCCACAGGAGCAGCGCGCCGCCCGGGGCGTCGGCCAGCTCACGCAGGGCGCCCTGCTGGTCGGCGTTCCCCCCTGAGGACCCGAAGGCCAGGCGGACGGCCAACCAGCCGAGGAGCAGGTGCAGCACGCCGGACGCGACGTAGCCGGCACGCGCGAGCGCCAGCAGTGCGGTGCTGTCGTTCGCGCTGCGCGAGGAGCGTCGGGCGGCGCGGGCGGGGTCGGACACAGGTCACCTCCGTCGGTGCCGCGCGGGTCGCGGCACCACACGATGGCGCAACCGGGCCTTGGACGCCACTCGCGCCGCGCCCGCTCCCGGCACGACGACGGCCGGGCACGGAGCGATCTCCGTACCCGGCCGTCGGAGGACCGGTCAGGCGGGGGCGGTGCGCCCTCAGGAGGCGCCGCGTCCCCGCCCGGACGTCACGCCTGCGGCGTGAGCACGAACCCGGGACCCTGCGCGGCAGGGTCGGTGTCGAGGGTCAGGGTGTCGAGGGCGGGCGCGGCCTGCGCCTCGACGAACACGTGCGTGGCTCCCTCCTCGTCGACGACCTGGTCGTCGGGCTGGGGCGCCGGGACGAGCGCGAGCTCGAAGTTGCCGGGCTGGCCGGCGGACTGCGCGATCCGCAGCCCGCCCTCGTCGGGCACCCCCGCCTGCTGGGCGAGGTCCTGGACGGCGGTACGGGCGTTGTCGGTCACGGTGAGCATGGACGCTCCTCTCGTCGGTCCTTGCGAACCCGTCCACCGAAACAGGACCTGGGGCCCGACGCAACGATGAGACGCGATCGGGACGAGATCTCCCGGTGGGTGAGACCCCGCGTGACAGCCGTGCCGGCGCGTCGATAGGTTGCCCTCCGTGACCGGATCGTGACCTTGCGGGCGGCGTCACGGGCGTTGCCGGGACCCGGTGCGCACGGGCCGCCCGCGGCCCCGCGTACGCTGTCCGCAGCTGGCGACCGACCTCCGGGCGGACGGCGGCGGGCCTCTAGCTCAACTGGCAGAGCAGCGGACTTTTAATCCGCGGGTTGTGGGTTCGATCCCCACGGGGCCCACTCCTGCACGACACCGTCGCAGGCCCTCGCCGCCCGAAGGAGCCCCGTGCCCGTCCGCGTCCAGGTCCCCGCCGTCGTCGCCCACCGCGGCGCGTCCGCCGACGCCCCGCAGAACACGCTGGCCGCGATCGACCTCGCCGGGGAGGTGGGCGCCGCGATGGTCGAGATCGACGTCCACCTCAGCGCCGACGGCGTCCCGGTGGTCATCCACGACGGGACGGTCGACGCCACGACGGACGGTACGGGCGAGGTGCGGAGCCGCACCCGGGACGAGCTGCAGGGCCTCGACGCCGGCTCGTGGTTCGGCCCGGAGTTCGCCGGGCAGCGCATCCCTACGCTGGCGGAGGTGCTGGACGTCGTCGCACGGCACCCGGGCCTCGGCGTCCTGTGCGAGTACAAGGGCCGCTGGAGCGCCGACGACGTCGCGGTCACGATGCGCGTGCTCGACGACCCGGGAATGGACGGCCGGCTCATCGTGCAGGGCTTCGTCCCGGAGACGGTCGCGGCCCTGCGCGACGTCGCGCCGCAGGTGCCGCGCTCCCTGCTGGTGGAGCACCCCCGCGAGGGCCTGCCCGCCCTTCTCGCCGCGCTCCACGCGGCCGCCGTCAGCCCCGGGGTCGCGCTGATCGCCGACGACCCGGACCTCGTCCCGACGGCGCACGCCGCGGGGCTGCGGGTCTTCGGCTGGACGGCGAACGACGAGCCCGCGTGGCGCACGCTCGTCGACGCGGGCGTGGACGGCATCATCACCGACCGTCCGGCGGCCCTGCGCGACTGGCTCGGGTCGACGGCGTCCCCCGCCCAGGGCTGACCGGGCCGGGCGCCCGCTCAGCGCCGCGGCGCGTGCAGCCAGCCCGAGAGGCGCCCCGTCACCCAGGGCAGCACCCAGAACGACATGATCGGCGTGAGCACCAGCGTCGAGACGAGCACCCGCAGCAGCACGTGCAGCTCCGCGAAGGGCGGCACGAGCCACCCCACCAGCACGGTGAAGGCGAGGTTCACGGGGAAGAAGCCGAGCCAGATGGCCACGGACTGCTTCCACCGCGGCGGCGCGGCCAGCAGCGGCGGCCCGGTGGGCTCGTCCTGCCGCACCGGCGGGTCGAACCAGCCCTCGATGCCGGTGCGCCTCTCCACCCGCCGCTCCTCCACGAGCCCCTCCCCGGCGGCGAGCCAGCGCCGGCGCTCGGGCGACTCCTCCCATGCCTCGAGGCGGGCGGCGTCGGCGAAGCGGTAGAGCATGATCCAGTCCGCGGCGCCCTCGGAGGCGCGGATCCAGCCCGAGCCGAGGAAGCCGTCCCAGCGGTTCGCGAGCCGGACGCCGGACTGCACCCAGGCGGTGACCTCCGGGACGCGGTCGGGGCTGACGGCGCGGTGGACCGCGACGGTCACGGGTGCGGAAGTCATCCGAGCATCCTGGGCCGCGTCCCGGTGTCGCGCCCCTTGCCCCCGGCCCGGCGGGACGACGCGTCCCACGATCCGGGCGCCCGAGGATCGCCGGGATGTCCCGGCCTTCACATCTCGTCCCTACGCCCCGCACGGGATTCGTGTCGTCTGGTCGCCTCGTTGGCCCGGAGCACCCGTCGAAACGGTTGAAGATGGAATGAGCTTCCGACCGGTGCGAGCTCCCGAGAGGTTCGAGCTCCCCGCCTTCCCTACCCCGAGGACTTCCCCACGTGACCGAGCACGCCCCTGCGCCGCTGCCCCGGCGCCGCGACATCCACCACCCGTCCCGGCAGCGCCGCGCCGACGTCCACGCCGCCCGTCCCACGACGCCGCGCCTCGGGCGCCGCACCGTGCGCGCCGGCGTCCCCGTCGCGCTGACCGTGATGGCGCTGACGACCGGGGTGGTCCTCACCGGCAACTCCACCGCGTCCGGGGAGACGCGGACCGCCGCGTCGACCGACGCGGGCTCGTCGTCCGTGGGCACCATCGAGACCGGCACGTTCGGCACCGTCTCCCCGACCGCCTCGGCCACGACGGCGATCGTGCGGCCCGCGCTGTCCGGCGCCGCGGGCGCGACGTCGGGCGCCGTCGGCTCGGGCACCGCGAGCACGGGCACCGCGAAGGCCGACACCGAGCAGGCGTCGTCGAAGGGCGCCGCGAAGAGCGCCGCCCCGTCCGGCGACGAGGCGCTCACCGCCGCCCAGGAGGCTTTGGCCCGCGCCGACCAGGTGACGACCGAGACGATCGGGATCCCCGCCAAGCAGCGCAAGGCCGTCACGAAGAGCGCGGCGCACCTGCGCGACGTCGTGACCGACCGCGCCGGAGGAGAGGCGGCGTCGCGCGCCGGCGAGCGCACCGCGCTCGACGTCCGCGGGCAGGACGCGGCCGACGTCGCCGACGCGACCGAGGACCTCACCACCCTGATCGAGAAGACCGACACCACGGCGATCAGCATCACGCCCGCACCCGCGACGCCGGCCGAGATCCTCCACGCGCAGGCCGCGGCGGCCCGCAAGGCCGCCCCCTCCCTCAAGAAGTTCGCGGACGACACCGAGGGGTACGGGAACGGTCGCCTCGCGTCCGCCGACCTCGAGGGCCTGTCCTTCGCGTCGGGCGAGTCCCTGCGTCGCGACGCGGCCGAGCAGCTCGAGCGCCTCGACGCCGCCTACCAGGCGCGCTTCGGCGAGCACCTGCAGATCCGTGACTCCTACCGCTCCTACGAGTCGCAGGTGTCCGTCAAGGCGAGCCGCGGCTACCTCGCCGCCGTGCCCGGCTACTCGGACCACGGCTGGGGCATCGCCGTCGACATCAACGGCGGTGTCGAGGAGCGCTCGAGCGCCCAGCACCAGTGGCTGGTCGCGAACGCCGCGAAGTTCGGGTGGCGCAACCCCGCCTGGGCGCAGGCGGACGGCCGCAAGCCGGAGGCGTGGCACTGGGAGTACCGCCCGTCCTGAGGCTCCACGCCCCGCAGCACGACCCCGACGGACCCGTGACGCCCCGTGCGTCACGGGTCCGTCGTCGTCGGTCCGGAGCGCGGCTCAGGCCCAGCCGAGCTCGTGCAGCCGCTCGTCGTCGATCCCGAAGTGGTGGGCGATCTCGTGCACCACGGTGATGGCGACCTCCTCGACGACGTCGTTACGCGTGTCGCAGATGGCCAGGGTCGGGTTGCGGTACACGGTGATCCGGTCGGGCAGCGAGCCCGCGGCCCAGAACTGCCCGCGCTCGGTGAGCGGCACGCCCTCGTACAGCCCCAGGAGCTCGGGGTCGTCGGCGGGGGCGTCGTCCTCGACGAGGACGACGACGTTGTCCATCATCGCCGCCAGGTCGGCCGGGACCTGGTCGAGGCCGTCCCGGACGGCCTCCTCGAACTCCTCGCGCGTCATCTCCACCACGGGTCCCATCCTCGCCCACGGACGGGCGAGGGCCGTCCCTGCCGGCTGGGTATGCTTGCCGGGTCCAGCCCCCATCGTCTAGCGGCCTAGGACCCCGCCCTTTCACGGCGGTAGCACGGGTTCGAATCCCGTTGGGGGTACTCCGCGAGGACGCCGGCAGCGTCGGCAGCCCCGCAAAACGGCGCGTCCTTGCTGGTCAGGATCCGATTTCAAGATCCCGGCGAGCATGGGGTACGCTTCTTCTCGGCTCGAAACGAGCTTCCTCGGTGGGAGTCCACTCCCCACCTTGGCCCTGTAGCGCAGTTGGTTAGCGCGCCGCCCTGTCACGGCGGAGGTCGCGGGTTCAAGTCCCGTCAGGGTCGCGCATGATGCGCCCGGTTCGTCGGAAACGGCGCCCGGGCGTTCGTGTCCAGGCTCTGTAGCTCAGTTGGTAGAGCGTTCGACTGAAAATCGAAAGGTCACCGGATCGACGCCGGTCGGAGCCACCATCGAGACCCCCACGCCCCGGGCGTGGGGGTCTCGTCGTCTTTCCGCCAGGAATTGCCTGGACCAGCAGGGACGGGTTGAGTGGGACCGCACGGACGATCACCTCACGCAGGATCGGAGCAGCCGATGACGGACTGGGACGACGGGCGCACCCCGCCCGCCGAGCAGCCACCCTCCATGGGGCGGCTCGTGGAGCAGCTGTCGGAACAGACGACGCGGCTCGTGCGCGCAGAGGTCGCGCTCGCCAAGGCCGAGCTGACGGAGAAGGCGAAGCGTTCCGGCATCGGGATCGGGCTCATCGCCGCAGCCCTCGTCGTCGTGCTCTACGCGGTGGGCGTCCTCATCTGGGCCGGGATCACGGGCCTCGCAACGGTCTGGCCGCTGTGGCTCTCCGCGCTCGTCGTCGGGGTCGCCATGCTGCTCGTCGCCGGCCTCGCCGTCGCGATCGCGGTGCGCCAGCTCAAGAAGGCGGCCCGGCGGCCCGAGACGATCGACCGGGTCAAGGAGGACGTGGAGACGATCAAGAAGGGGGTGCGCCGGTGACCGAGCCCACGACGCCCGAGAACAGGACCCCGGCCCCCACGGCCCGCGAGCTCGAGGACGAGGTGGCCCGCACCCGCGCGGAGCTCGCCGCGACGCTCGACCAGCTCGCGACGCGCCTCTCGCCGAAGTACCAGGCGAACCAGCTCGCCCGGGCGACCAAGCAGGCCGCCGGCGACGCCGGCACGTTCGTCACGGGAGGCGGGCTCCCCGCCACCGACCCCCGCCGCAAGCGCAACGCGCAGGTGCTCCTCGGCGCCGCGGCGGCGGGGCTGGCGCTGGTCGTGATGGTCGTGGTGCGAGCGCGGCGCCACTGAGCGCCCCCGCGCTCGAGCGGCGCCGCGGCGCCCCCGGGGCGCCCTACTTGTCCGGCGTCGCCTCCTCGGAGGCGGCGCCGAGCAGCGCGCGCACCTCCGACTCCTTGTAGCGGCGGTGACCACCGAGCGTGCGGATCGACGAGAGCTTGCCCGCCTTCGCCCAGCGGGTCACGGTCTTCGGGTCGACGCGGAACAGGCTGGCCACCTCGGCAGGCGTCAGCAGAACCTCGGAGTCTCCGTGGAGCGACATCCCCTGCACCTCCTGGTACGGACCGGCCCGGGCGGCGCCCGGTGTGCGGACACGGTCTCGCTCATCCATTGTGTGCAGAAAGCGGGATTGAGGCGACTTGGGAGCCGGATGAAATCGTCCGGATCGTCCTGGCATGGACCGAGTCGTACGCGTGCGTCCGTTCTGCCGGGGCGTCAGGCGCCTCCGGACCGCTCCGCGCACCGATCGGTCTCGTGACCTGAGACACCATCGGACGAGGATCACCCGCTCCCACGTCCGTCGATGCATACGGCACGCGTCGCGGAGTGGAGGGAATGGCGCGCGAGCATGTACCGTTGGGGTCTGAACAGACTACTTACGCACGGGGCCGCCGTCACGGACGGCGCAAGCCCCGCTCCTACGTTGAGGGGGTCTCAGCCATGGGCCGCGGCCGTCAGAAGGCAAAGCAGACTAAGGTCGCTCGCGAGCTGAAGTACTACAGCCCCGAGACGAACTACCACGCGCTCGAGCAGGAGCTCAAGGGCAGCGAGGGCGGTCGCACGGATGTCGCCACGGAGGATCGTTTCTCCGACGACGACGAGTACGACAACCGATACAACTCCTGGGGCGACGAGCGCTGAGTCCCCAGCGTCGGACCCCGTGACCCACGGGTTCCGACGCCGCGCGCGAAGGGCCGGACGGCAGCAGCCGTCCGGCCCTTCGCCATGCGCGAGGTCGGGCGCGGGGGAGGCCCGCTCCCCCGCGCAGGACGTCAGCGGTAGTCGCCCGTGAGGCGGACCGCGCCGCCCTGCACACCCTTCGTCCCGGCGACCAGGTCCTCGGCCGGCACGCCCGGGTCAAGATCCTCGACCGAGCCCAGCACCCACGCCGGCACGCCGCGAGCCGCGAGGGTCGCCAGCGCCGCGTCGACGCCGTCCGCGCCCACGACGGCCACCATGCCGACACCGAGGTTGAGCGTGTTCTCCAGGTCCCGCCGCGGCACCGAGCCGAGCTCGCGCACCGTGCGGAACACGGCTGGCACCTCCCACGAGCCCCGGTCGACCGTCGCCACCGTGCCGGCGGGGAGCACGCGCGCGAGGTTCGCCGCGAGCCCGCCGCCCGTCACGTGCGTGACGGCGTGCACCTGCGCGGCCGGGTCCTCGGCGAGCGCGAGCACGTCCCGCGCGTACACGCGGGTGGGCTCCAGGAGCTCCTCACCCAGGGTGCGGCCGAACTCCTCGACGTGGCGGTCCAGCGACCAGCCGGCGTGCTTCACGACCGCGCGCACCAGCGAGTAGCCGTTGGAGTGCAGGCCGCTCGATCCCATCGCGACGAGCACGTCGCCGGCGCGCACGCGCTCGGGGCCCAGGACGGCGTCCGCCTCGACGATGCCCGTGGCCGCGCCGGCGACGTCGTACTCGTCGGGGGCGAGGAGGCCCGGGTGCTCGGCCGTCTCGCCGCCGACGAGGGCCGTGCCGGCCACCTCGCAGGCCTGCGCGATGCCACGCACGATGTCGGCCACGCGCTCGGGGACGACCTTGCCGGTGGCGATGTAGTCCGTCATGAACAGCGGCTCGGCGCCGACCACGACGATGTCGTCCACGACCATCCCGACGAGGTCGAAGCCGATCGTGTCGTGCTTGTCGAGCGCCTGCGCGATCGCGACCTTGGTGCCGACACCGTCCGTCGACGTCGCGAGGAGCGGCTTGCGGTACTCGCGGATCGCGGACAGGTCGAAGAGCCCCGCGAAGCCGCCCACGCCCCCGAGGACGGCGGGCCCGTGCGTGCGACGCACGGCGTCCTTCATCAGCTCGACGGCCTTGTCGCCGGCCTCGGTGTCGACGCCGGCCGCGGCGTAGGTCAGGGGTTCGTTCGTCACGTGGGGCTCACCGTTCGTCGGCTGTGTCGGTCGGCTGTCAGGCGGGGTCGGCTGTCAGTCACGGGTGGTCGAGCGCGGTGCCGCCACCGGCCCCCACGGAGACCGTGCGGAGCCCGTCCTCGGGGGCGCCGAGCGGCAGCTCGGCCTGCTCCAGCAGGTGCTTGCCGAGCTGGTCGGCGGTGGGGAGCTCGATCGGGTACTTGCCCGTGAAGCAGGCGGCGCACAGCTGGGACGCCGGCTGCTCGGTGGCCGCGATCATGCCCTCGGTCGAGATGTAGCCGAGGGAGTCGGCGCCCAGGGACTGGCCGATCTCGTCCGGGCTGAGGCCGTTGGCGATGAGCTCGGCCCGCGACGCGAAGTCGATGCCGTAGAAGCACGGCCACTTCACCGGCGGCGACGAGATGCGCACGTGCACCTCGGCCGCGCCCGCCTCGCGGAGCATGCGGATCAGGGCCCGCTGGGTGTTGCCGCGCACGATCGAGTCGTCGACGACGACGAGACGCTTCCCGCGGATCACTTCCTTGAGCGGGTTGAGCTTGAGGCGGATGCCGAGCTGGCGCAGCGTGTCGGACGGCTGGATGAACGTGCGTCCCACGTAGGCGTTCTTGGTGAGGCCCTGCCCGAACGGGATGCCCGACTCCGCGGCGTACCCGACGGCGGCCGGCGTGCCGGACTCCGGCGTCGGGATGACGAGATCCGCCTCGACGGGGTGCTCGCGGGCCAGCGTGCGGCCCATCTCGACGCGCGACGCGTGCACGGAGCGGCCGTTGATGGTGTTGTCGGGGCGGGCGAGGTAGACGTACTCGAAGACGCAGCCCGCACGCTCCGGCTCGGCGAACTTCTCGGAGCGCAGGCCGTCGGCGTCGATGGTGAGGAGCTCGCCCGGCTCGACGTCGCGCACGTACGACGCGCCGACGATGTCGAGGGCCGGCGTCTCCGACGCGACCACCCAGCCGCGCTGCAGGCGGCCCAGGACCAGCGGGCGCACGCCCTGCGGGTCGCGGGCGGCATAGAGGGTGCCCTCGTCCATGAAGACGAGGGAGAACGCGCCGCGCAGCTTCGGGAGCACCTCGAGCGCCGTCTGGGCGAGGGTGTGGTCGGCGTCGCCGGCCAGCAGGGCCGTGATGAGCGCCGTGTCGGTGGTGTTGCCGCGTGCGAGCTCGCCGCGGCGCTGCGCGCCGTAGCGCTCGGCCACGAGGTTGACCAGCTCGGCGGAGTTGGTGAGGTTGCCGTTGTGCCCGAGGGCGACGGTGCCGCCCGCGGTCGCGCCGAGGGTCGGCTGGGCGTTCTCCCAGGTCACGCCGCCGGTGGTGGAGTACCGGCAGTGGCCCACCGCGAGGTGGCCGGTGAGGGCGTCGAGCGCCGTCTCGTCGAAGACCTGGGACACGAGGCCCATGTCCTTGTACACGAGGATCTGCTCACCGTTGCTGGTGGCGATGCCCGCGGACTCCTGTCCGCGGTGCTGCAGGGCGTACAGGCCGAAGTAGGCGAGCTTGGCGACCTCCTCGCCGGGGGCCCAGACCCCGAAGACGCCGCACGCGTCCTGGGGGCCCTTCTCGCCGGGCATGAGGTCATGGTTCAGGCGGCCGTCAGGGCGCAAGGGCATGCCTCGAGTATCCCACAGGGCCCCGGTGCGTCGACCTGCCCGGACGCGTCAGCGACGACGCAGGCTGCGCCGGTCGGAGATCACGGCGACCAGCCCGCCGACGCCCAGGCCGAGGGCGATCCCGCCGAGGATCATCACCGACACGTAGACGCCCGGCTTCAGCAGGGCCGCAGCGACCTCCGGATCGGCGGCGTCGATGAGCCAGGTCGAGAAGATCAGCCCGACGACACCGCCGACCAGCGCGCCCATCCACAGGAACACCGGGAACTTGGGGGCGCGACGCACCCGCTCGGGGTCGACCAGCAGCGTCACGTCCTGCGGCGCCTCGACCTTGTCCGACGCCTCGTCCGCGGCATCGTCCGAGGCGCCGTCCGGGGTGGCGTCGGTGCCGGCGGCGGACTCGACGGTCTCCGCCGGCGCCTCGCCGGCGGGCGGCGTGGCGTCGGGCGCGGTGCCGTCGGGTGCCGGGGTGTCCTGGTCGGGGGTCGAGCTGCTCACCCCTCGAGCCTAAGCCACCCGCCGGCACCCGACGGCCGCCCGTCAGGCGGCTCCCAGGTCCTTCCAGGGGCCCCACGGCGTCGCGCCGGGCTCGTCGTTCCGGGAGTACCACTGGGCCCGCCAGCGGTGCCCGTCGTGCACGACGACGTCACCCTTCCCGTACACCCAGGTGCGGGTCCAGGCGGAGAAGGTCCCGGCCGACGTGGCGACCGGAGCCCCGACCTCGGCCCAGGGCCCGTACGCCGACGCCCCGGGCCGGTCGCCGCGCGACCACCACAGCGCCTCGAAGAGCCCGCCCTCGAAGGCGACCCGGTCCCCCTTGCCGTAGGTGTCCTTCGCGTCCCACGCGGGTGCGGACGGCGTGAGGTCGAGCCCGACGAGCAGCGGGTCGTGGTCCGACGACCGGAACGGCGTCTCGTCGTAGAGGATCGTCGCGTTGTAGTTGTAGCGGCTGTACTCGTTCGCCACCGGCTCGTACGCGTTGACGTTCCAGATGTCCGTGCCGGTCACCCGGGCGATCAGACCCGACGACGCGAGCGCGTGGTCGAGCGAGCCGACCGCGCCGTCGAACGCGTACGTGTACTCGCCCGTGGTGGGCCCGAGGTCCGTGTAGCCCGCGTCGGTGAGGACGACGACCGGGTCCTCCTGCTCGTAGGAGTTGAGGTCGCCCACGAGCAGCACCGCGTCGGTCCCGGCGTCGGCGGCCACGTCGTCGGCGAAGGCCACCAGCGCGGTCGCCTGACGCACGCGCGACTCGTTGGACGCGCCCTGGCCGTCGCCCGTGTCCTCGTCCCCGGGCCACGGGCCCGCCGACCCCTTCGACTTGAAGTGGTTGGTGATCACCACGACGTCGTCGCCCGGGTCGGCGTCGACCCCGCCGGCCGGCTGGAACACCTGCGCCAGCGGCTGGCGTGCGTTGCCGAACGCCTCCGGGTCGTCGAGGATCCGCGAGGTCCCGACGGGCTCGGCGCCCGCGGTCCGGTAGACGAACGCCGTGCGGATCACGTCCTCGCTCTCCGGGAGGTCGGCCGGGGACGCGACGTACGCCCAGGTGCCCGCGCCGTCGTGCGCGTCGAGCGCGTCGACCAGGTCGGCCAGGGCCTGGTCGCGGTCCTTGCCGAACGCGGCGGAGTTCTCGATCTCCTCGAGGCCGACGACGTCGGCCCCCAGCGCCGAGATCGCCGCGACGATCTTGGTCTGCTGCCGCTCGAGGTCCTCGGCCTCGGCCGCGCCGCGGGCGTCGCAGCCGCCGCGCACCGTGACCGGGTCGCCGGCGCGATCCGTGTAGTAGGTGCACCCGTCAAGCTGGTCGCCCGTGGTGGTGAAGTAGTTGAGCACGTTGAAGGTGCCCACCTGCAGCGTGCCGCCGACGTCCTGCGGCGAGGCCTCGCGCGTGTTCTCGAACGTGGCGGGCTGCACGGCGTCGGCCACGTCGGGCGTGAGCCGGTGCTGCGGCTGCAGCCCCCAGGCGTCGTACCGGTAGTCGAGCACGACGGGCCGCGTGAAGGTCACGGCGGCGCCGACCCGCACGGGGTCGCCGCCCGTCAGCCACGGCAGCGGCTGCGACGAGTTGGCGGCCGAGCCGTAGTTCGTCGACGCGCCGTCGTCCAGCAGGACGGCCCGGGCCGCGTTGTCCTCGGCCTGCTGCTTCGCCTCCACCGAGCCGGGCCGGCCGGCCGTGGTGGGCTGCACGAGCGGCGCGTCGCCCGTGGCGAGCCCGATCGTGCCGTAGAAGTTCGTGTCGTAGTTGTCGGTGACGGTGAAGTCGCCCTGCGGCGCGAGCAGCATGCCCTCGAGCGCCTCGCGCTCGGCGTCGGTCGCGGGCCAGGTCGTGGCCAGCGGCTCGACGGCGCCGCGCTCGTCCAGCGCGGTCCAGGAGTCCGCGGTGAGCTCCGTGAGGCCGGAGTACTCGCTGACCTCGCCGGTGACCTCCACGTGGTCGCCCACCTCGAGCTCGGCGGCCGCGGCGCGGGAGAACACGAAGACGGCGTCGGAGGCGCCGGGGGTGGCGTCGGACGCGGGGTCGCCGCCCGTACCTGACGTCTGGAGGTAGAGGCCGTCGAAGCCGCCCGTGGGGTAGGTCGCGGTCACGACGCCGGTGGTCGTCACCGTCTTCCCGACCAGCGGCGACGCGGCGCCGGTGCCCTGGATCTCGGCGATCGTCGCGTCCTCTGCCGGGCCCGGGTCCGTGCCGGGGTCGGTGCCGCTCGCGGTCGGCGTCGGCGCACCGGCCGTGAAGTCCGCGGCGTTGTCGGCGGTGTGCGCGTGGTCGCGGCGTGCGACCGACGTGGCGTTCGTCGTCGCCGGCGCCGGCCCCGAGCCCGCGAAGGCGCTGGCGGTCGGGCCCCAGCCGACGAGGTCGACGACGGCCTCGGCCGCCGCGCAGTCCGCGCCCGCGCACGTCAGGCGGTCCGTCGAGCGCACCAGCGCCGCCTTCGCGCCCGTGCCGGACATCGCGATGGTGCCGGTGACGTCGGGGGCCGGCAGCGCGGGCAGCGACGTGTTCCCGCCCAGCGCCTCCGCGACGAGGAACGACCCGCCCGCCGGGATCGACCCCGCGAGGTTCGTCTGGGCCCCGTTGGCCCAGGTGCCGGTCGCGGACGCGTACTGCACCGACCAGCCCTCGAGGGACACCGGCTGGTCCGTCGGGTTGTACAGCTCGACGAAGTCCTGGTTGAACGCGGCGCCGCTGTTGCCGCCGCCCCCGTACAGCTCGTCGATGACGACGGGGGCGTCGGGCGAGACGGCGGCCGTCGCGGGGACGGCCAGGGCGGCGCCGACGGGCAGGACGAGCGCGGCCGCGGTGGCGGCGGCGAGCGGTGCTCGACGGCGGGAGGGACGGGTGGGGCTCACGGTGGCTCCTTCGCGGCGGACGTGGGTGACGTCACCTCAGCAGACCCGCGTGAACCGTTGTTGAACCCCACGTCACCGGACGTCGTCGTCCGGCCGTCGGGATGCGTGCCTGCCCGGTGCGCCGAACGTAGCGGAACCGGCCGACACCCGCGCGCCCGCCGGATCAGGTACTACCTCGGCGCCTCACGTACTACCTCGCAGGGATCGGTACTACCTCGCGGGGATGCGTGCTACCTCGGCGGAGCTCGTCAGGGGCGCGGGCGTGCTGCCTGCAGCGGCAGGAGGGCGGACAGGTCGGCCCGCTCCCCCGACGCGCTCACCCGCCCGGACACGACGGCGTCGGCCCACGAGAGCCGGCCGGTGGCGAGCGCGAGCCAGGTCTCGACGTCGGTCTCCACCACGTTCGGCGGCGTCCCGCGCGTGTGCCGCGGCCCCGCCACGGCCTGCACGGCCCCGGCGGGCGGCACCCGCACCTCCACCGAGTTCCCGGGCGCGACGTCGGCCAGCTCCTCCAGCGTGAACCGCACCGCCGTCGTCATGACGGGCCGCGAGGTGTCGCCGCCCAGCCACGCGGCCACGGCCGCCCGTCCAGCAGCAGGTTCGGTCCGTCGTCGCGCAGGCACGCCAGCACCTTAAGCCTCCCCACCCACCGTCCGACGGCGTCGCTCCGCGCGACCGCACCGACGCGGAACAGCGGCTAGGAAGCAGCCAGCTCCGCCCGGACCTCCTCCCGCAGCCGCCCGTGCCGTGACGGCTCGGGGGCGGCGGCGAGCAGCGTCTTCGTGTACTCGTGCTGCGGGTCGAGGATGACCTCGTCGGACGGCCCACGCTCCACGATGTCCCCCCGGAACATCACGATGATCTCGTCGCTGAAGTGCCGCGCCGTGGCGAGGTCGTGGGTGATGTACAGGACGCCGAGGTTCTCCTCGCGCTGCAGCCTTGCGAGCAGGTTGAGCACCCCGAGCCGGATGGAGACGTCGAGCATCGAGACGGGCTCGTCGGCGACGAGGAACCTCGCGCCGGGTGCGAGGGCCCGGGCGATGGCGACCCGCTGCCGCTGACCGCCGGACATCTCGTGCGGCCGCTTGACCCCGTAGAGGTCGGCCGGTGTGAGGTTGACGCGCTCCAGCAGGTCGTGGACCGCGGGCCCGAGGGCGTCGCCGCTCGCGACACCGTGGAGCTTCAACGGACGCTCCAGGTGGTGCGCCACCGTGTGGTACGGGTTGAGCGACGCGAACGGGTCCTGGAAGACCATCTGCACCTGGTGGCGGTAGCTCGACAGCGCGCGGCCGCGGCGCCCGATGGGCCTGCCGTCGAGCAGGATCTCGCCGCTCGTCGGGGTCTCCAGCTGGGAGATCATCTTGGCCACGGTCGACTTGCCGGACCCGGACTCGCCGACGAGAGCGAGGGTCTTGCCGGGCTCGAGCGTGAACGACACGTCGTTCACGGCACGCAGGGTGCCGCTGCGCAGCCCGCTGCGGACCTTGAACTCCTTGACGAGGTTGCGGACCTCGAGGCTGCTCATGACGCCTCCTCCTCGGCGGCGTCGCGGGTGACGCCGGTGCGGACGAACGAGCCACGGTCGCCCGTGAGGCTCGGGAAGGAGTCCAGGAGCTGCCGCGTGTACGGGTGCTGGGCCCGCGCGTAGATGGACTCCGAGGTGTCGAGCTCGACGATCCGGCCGGCGCGCATGACGGCGATCCGGTCGCTGATCTCGAGCAGGAGCGGCAGGTCGTGGGTGATGAACACGACGGCGAAGTTGAACCGCTCGCGCAGCCGCATGATCTCGCGCAGGATGCCGCGCTGGACGACGACGTCGAGCGCGGTGGTCGGCTCGTCCATGATCATGACCTGCGGGTTGAGCGCCATGGCCATGGCGATCATGACGCGCTGGCGCATGCCGCCGGACAGCTCGTGGGCGAAGCTGTCGAGGCGCGTCGGGTCGACCCCCACGAGCTCGAGGAGCTCGGCGGAACGCGCGGCACGCTCCTTCGTGCCCATCTGCGGCCTGTGGGTGGTGAGGACGTCGCCGAGCTGCTTGCGCACGCTGATCACCGGGTTGAGCGAGTTCATCGCCCCCTGGAAGACCATGGACACCTTGTCCCAGCGGAAGGCACGCAGCGCGTCACCGGTGAGGCTGACGACGTCGATGTCGGTGCCGTTCGCGTCGTGGAACGTCACGTCGCCGGAGCGGAGGATGGCCGGGGGCTTGAGGAGCCGGTTGAGTCCGTAGGCGAGCGTCGTCTTGCCGCACCCCGACTCGCCGGCGAGCCCGAGGATCTCGCCGCGGTGCAGCGCGAGGGAGACGTCGTCCACGGCGCGGACGGGCGGGTCCACCTGGTACTCGATGGACACGTTCCGGGCGGTGAGGACCGGCTCGAGGCGGGCCACGTGGTCGTCGTGCGTCGGCGACGACAGCGGGCCGGTGGTGGTGGCGGTCATGCGTCGACCCTCTCCTTGTCGGCGGCGACGGTCTCGGCCGCGGCTCGGCGGCCGAGCTTGTCCTTGCCCGCCTTGCGCGCCTCGCGGACGCTCTTGGCGGCGGCGGGCGCGAGCCGCAGCTTCGGGTTGACGATCTCGTCGATGGCGAAGTTGACGAGGGAGAGCCCGGTGCCGAACAGGGCGATCATCAGCCCCGGGGGGACGAACCACCACCAGGCGCCGCGGGTCAGCGCGCCGCCGCCCTGCGCCTCGTTGAGCATCGTGCCCCAGGTGATCGACCCGTTGGGACCCAGGCCCAGGTAGGACAGGCCGGCCTCGCCGAGGATGGCGAGCACGATCGCGAAGAGGAACTGGGACGCCAGCAGCGGCAGCAGGTTGGGCAGCACCTCGACGCCGATGATGCGCGGCGTCTTCTCCCCGGCGACGCGGGCCGCGGAGACGTAGTCGCGCACCCGCAGCGACCGGGCCTGGGACCGCAGCACGACGGCGGGCCCCGCGAAGGCGGTGACGCCCAGGATGAGCGCGACGACCCACAGGCTGCGCACCTGCAGGTAGCTGGCGACGACGATCATCAGCGGCAGGCCGGGGATGACGAGCATGATGCCGGTGACCAGCGAGAGGAACTCGTCGGTCCAGCCGCGCAGGTACCCGGCGACGACGCCGAAGAACAGCGCGAGGACGATCGCGACGAGGCCCGCGGTCACGCCGACGACCAGCGAGCCGCGGGCGCCCTCGGCGAGCTGGGCGAGCACGTCGTAGCCGAGGCTGGTCGTGCCGAGCCAGTGGCCGGGCTGCGGCGGCAGCAGCGGGTCGTTGGCGGAGCTGCGGGGATCCTGCGTGACGAAGGGGCCCACGATCGCGAACAGCACGATCCCGCCGATGAGGATGAGCCCGGCGAGGAGCTTGCCCGACATGGAGGGCAGCATCTGTCGCACGCCGGACTTCTTGCCCGGCGGCGTAGGAGGCGTGGCCGGCTCGGTGTCCGGCGTGGTGGCGGGTGCGGTGGTGTCGGTGTCAGTCATTGTGGCGCGTCCTCGGGTCCAGGAAGCCGTAGATGAGGTCCATGAGGAACAGTGCTGCCAGGACCGCGAGCGTGATGACGAGGAAGACGCCCTGCATCAGCGCGTAGTCGTTGTTGCGTACCGCCGTGATCATGAGCTTGCCCACGCCCGGGTACGTGAAGACCTGCTCCATGACGAGGGAGCCGGCCACGACGAACCCGAGGGACACGCCGAACCCGGCGAGGGACGGCAGCGCGGCGTTGCGCATCGCGTAGGTGGTGAACACGCGGCGCGGGCGCAGGCCCTTGGCCTCGGCGGTCGTGACGTAGTCCTCCGACAGCGTGGAGACCATCATGTTGCGCATCCCGAGCAGCCAGCCGCCGACCGACGAGATGACGATCGTGACGGCCGGGAGGAACGCGTGGTAGAGCACCGAGCCGACGAAGGCCCAGCTCCACTCCGGTCCGTTGAAGTGGAAGACGTCGTACGCGCCGATGATGGGGAACCACTGGAGGCTCACGGCGAACACGAAGATGAGCACGAGGGCCACCCAGAAGTAGGGCAGCGACTGCAGCATGGTGGTGCTCGGCACGAGGCTGTCCACCCAGGTGCCGCGCTTCCAGCCGGCGAGCGCGCCCAGCCCGATCCCGAGGACGAACGAGATGATCGTCGCCGTGCCGACGAGGCCGAGGGTCCACGGGATCGCGTCGCCGATGAGCTCGGTCACCGGCGTCGGGAAGTTCGTCACCGAGACGCCCAGGTTCCCCGTGAGGACGTTCTTCCAGTACGTGACGTACTGCTCCCACAGGGACTGGTCCTCGGCCGCACCGAGGAGGAGCCGGATGCTGTTCTCGGTGCCCGCCGGGATGCCTCCGGCGCGCTGCAGCTTCGCCATGAGGATCGAGAACGGGTCGCCCGGCAGCATGCGCGGGATGAAGAAGTTCAGCGAGATCGCGGCCCACAAGGTCACCGCATAGAAGGCGATCCGCCTGGCGTAGAACTTCATGGGGTCGGGCCGCCCTTCGGTGTCGCGGGCATGCGGCTCCTCCTCGCTCGGTGCGTCACTGCGTCGTGGTGCGGGTCGTGCGGGTGACCGGCGGGCTGGGGACCCGCCGGTCACCGGGTCGGGAGCGCGTTACTGGGCGCCGCCGAGCTTGCCGAGGATGACGCCCGAGGACGGGCCCTGCCACGACGGCGGGAACATGTACATGTCGTCCTCCGTGGGCCAGCCGGCGAACTTCGTCGTGTTGAAGAACGTCTGCGTGCCGTTCACGACGATCGGGATGTACGGCAGGTCCTCGACGATGTTCTCCTGGACGGTGGCGTAGGCCTCCTTCTTGGCGGCCTCGTCGTTCGTCTGGGACGCGGCCTCGACGGCGGCGTTCACCTCGTCGTCGTCGTAGCGGGAGATGTTCCACTCGCCCGGCTCGAGCGCGGTGCCGACCTTCTGGGTGTAGTCGCCGGTGAACCACTCGCGGTAGATCTGGAACGGGTCGGCCAGCGAGGTGCCGACGACGCCGCCCATGATCAGCTCGAACTCGCCGGAGACGCGCGCGTCGGCGAACTCGTTCCAGGAGATCGTGGACGCGGTGACCTTGAGGCCCGCGGCCTTGGCCTGCTCCTCGATGAGCTTGGCGGCGTTGTTGAAGTCCGACCACCCGTCGACGGAGGTCAGCGTCAGGTCGATCGGCGTGCCGTCCTTGCCGTAGAAGCCGTCGGCGTCCTTGGTGTAGCCGGCCTCCTCGAGGATCTTCCCCGCGGCCGCGGCGTCGGCGCTCTGCGGCGACTCCTTCGGCATGCCGTCCGCGATCCACTTGTCGTCGCGGCCGAGCAGCGCGAACGTCGGCGAGATCGGCTTGGCGAGCCCGACGAACGCCTTCTCGGTGATCGCGGAGCGGTCGATGGCGGCGTCGAGCGCCTGGCGGACGGCGACGTCCGTCTGGGCGCCCTTGCAGCCCAGGTCGGTGTTGGAGCACGTGTACAGCACGACGGGGTCGACGGGCGTGTTGACGTACCCGAAACCGCCGGTCGAGGTGATCCGCTCGGGATCCGGCACGAACATCGTGGTCCAGTCGATCTGCCCGGTCGTGAGCAGGTCCTCCGCGGACTGGTTGGCGTCGATGCCGACGTAGCGCAGGGAGGCGACCTTCGGCGCCCCGCCCCAGTAGTCGGGGTTGGCCTTCGCGGTGTACGCGGCGTTGGACGCCGTGTCGAGCATGTACGGGCCGGTGCCGACCGGGGACTCCGCGTTGTCCCACGCCACGAGCCCGGTGAGGGCGTTGCCCTCGGCGTCCTCGCCGGAGTCCTTCTCGTGCTCGGAGAACACGTGCTTCGGCACGATGTACGTGCTGCCGAGGATCGCGAACTCGTTCGCGAACGCCGGCTCGTCGAAGGAGAACACCACGGTGGACTCGTCCTGCGCGACCGCGTCCTTGAGGTAGACGGGCTTGGCGGTGTCGTTCGTGAACGAGTACACGACGTCGTCCGCGGTGAACGGCTGGCCGTCGTTCCACTGCACCCCGCTACGGAGCTTCACCGTGAGCTCGGTGCCGTCCTCGTTCCACTCGAACGACTCGGCGAGCATCGGCGTGGGGTCCACGTCCTGGAGCTTGTTGTACGCGAACAGCGACTCGTAGATGCCGCCGTTGGCGAGGTGCAGCACGCCCACCGCGTAGGGGTTGAAGTTGGGGGTGATCGGGGTCTGCGAGCCCGCCCAGATCACGAGCTCCTGGTCGGTGGCCTGGCCCTCGGCCGCGGGGGCGCTGGTGCCGTCGCCGCCGTCGTTGCCCTCGGCGGAACCGGAGCACCCGGCGGCCAAGAGGGTCACGCTGGTCAGGGCGGCGGCGGCTGCGAGCCACCGTCCGCGGATCTTCCCTCGGATCATCGTTGGTCCTTCCAGTCGGCAGCGCACCCTCACGCCGCGATCGCTCACGCTTAGGGAAGGAACCTTAACGAATAGTCACAGGGCCGGCGCTAGACCTTGAATCGTTATAAGGCAGGAGTGTTATCAAAACGTCACCTGGGGCTCCTGCCCGGGGAGCCGGGCTCCGCGTGGACGGAGCCGGCCACGGCAGGGCGCGGACCGTCACGTCCCCGCAGCCACCGTCGTCGGTCGGGGTGAGGCAGATCCTCGCCTCGACCGATACCCCTGCCCCCTGCCCCCTGCCCCCGACCCCGAGGGGCGACCATGTCCGCGACCCACGACCACGAGCACGCGATCCGGCAGCTGCTGGGGTCGCTCGTCGGCGCCCTGCGCGCCAAGGACCTCGACGCGGTGCGCGAGATCTACGCACGCGACGTCGTCTCGTTCGACGTCGAGCCCCCGCTGCAGCACGTCGGGATCGACGCCAAGCTGCGGAACCGGGTGCAGGTGTTCGACGCCTTCGCGACCGTCGACTACGAGCTGCGCGACCTCGCCCTGACCGTCGACGAGCACGTCGCCTTCGGGCACGCCTTCGGCCGGCTCAGCGGCACCCTCGCCGACGGCACGCCCGTGCCCGGGACGTGGGTCCGCGGCACGTTCGGCCTGCGTCGCGACGGTGAGCGCTGGCTGGTCGCTCACGACCAGGTGTCCGTCCCCGTGGACGTGCGCACCGGAGCCGCGGCCGTCGACCTCGAGCCCTGACCCGGGAGAGCCGGGCCGGCACGGCCGCGTCGTCAGCCCAGCGTGAAGAGCACCCGCCGGTCGGGCACCGACGCCTCGGCCAACGTCGCGCGGACGCGCTCGCCCAGCGGCAGCCCGGCGCCCTCGATGCGCGCCCGCACGGCCGGCGCCTCGAGCATGACCTCGCCGCGCTGCGGGTTGTCCGCCGTGCCGTCCTCGTCGTCGCCGCGCACGTCGACGACGACGCCGTCGAAGGCCTGCCCCTCGCGGCCGGCGAGCAGCGCCGCCTCGACGACGTCCACGCAGCCGCGCTCGAACGCGCCCGCCGTGCGGGAGGCAGCCGCCATCGTCTCGGGCAGGGTGGGGAGCGCCTCGGTCACCCAGGCGGGCGGCTCCTTGCCGGCGGCGTGGGCGAGGCACACCTCCGTGGCGTAGCGGTCGGCGAGCCGCCGCAGCGGCGCCGTCACGTGGGCGTACTCGGCCGCGATCGCCGCGTGCCGGGCGTCCGCGGGCAGCGCGACCGGCGGCCCGCCGTCGGGCCCCGGCACGCCGAACGCCAGGTAGCCCGCGCCCCGGAAGAGCGACGTCGCCTCGGCGAGGAAGGCCGCGTGGGTGGGACGACGGGACTCGAGCGTCGGGACGAGCTGCGCGTACGAGACCTCCTCGGGCCAGTCGATGCCGAGGGCCGCGGCGGTCCGGCGCAGGCGCACGACGTCGCGGTCGTCCGCCGGGGGCAGCGTGCGCAGCAGGCCGACGCCCGCCTCGCGCATCATGGCCGCCGCGGCGATGCCGGTGAGCAGCGAGATCTGCGCGTTCCAGCCCTCGACGGGAAGGGTGCGCCGCAGCTCGAGCGTGAACGACCCGTCGGGCCCGGACGCGATCTCCTGCTCGGGGACCTCCAGCGACACCCCGCCGCGGTCCCGCTCGCGCTCCTGCCGCAGGCGGCCCACGTCTGCGAGCAGGGACAGGGAGTCCGACGCCGTCCCCGCGTCGAGCTGGCCCTGGACCTCGCCGTAGGTGAGGCGGGCGCGCGACCGCACGGTCGCGCGGGTCACGGAGCTGCTCGTGATCTCGCCGTCCGCGTCGAGCCCGATCGTCCACAGGACGGCCGGACGGTCCTCGTCGGGCAGCAGGCTCGCGGCGCCCTCGGAGAGGACGGGCGGGTGCAGCGGGGTGCGCACGTCCGGGCCGTAGACGGTCGTGCCGCGACGGTGGGTCTCGGCGTCGAGCGGGCCGCCCGGCCGGACGAACGCGGCGACGTCCGCGATGGCGTACCGGACGATGTACCCGCGGCCCGACGACGCGACGTGCACCGCCTGGTCGAGGTCCATCGAGCCGGGCGGGTCGATGGTCACGAGCTCGACGTCGCGGCGGTCCTGACGGCCCTTCCTTCCCGTGCCCCCGAGGGCCGACCCGCCGTCCGCGGCGGACTTCTCCGCCTCGTCCCGCACCTGGGCGGGGAACATCGCGGGCAGGCCGGCCTCGGCGCGGAGCGCGGCGAGGGCGTCGGCGACCTCGGCCGGGCCCGCCTGGGCGAGATGGAGCTGACGCGTCGGCACCGCTCGACCGTAACGGCGCACGCCGGGGGCCGCGCGGCGAGGGACCCGACCGTGAGGCACGGCACGGCACGGCGGTCGCCCGGGGTTTCGACAGGCTCCGCCGCGGCCAGATATCTTGATGTCAAACAATCTCTCGTCCACCACTGCCCTGCCTAGGGAGCATCGCCGCATGACCACCGAGTCCCGGCCCGAGGCCGCCACGATCATCTACACGCACACCGACGAGGCGCCGCTGCTCGCGACGTACTCGTTCCTCCCGATCGTCGAGGCGTACGCCGCCCAGGCCGGGGTCACGCTCGAGACGCGCGACATCTCCCTCGCGGGCCGCATCCTCGCCCAGTTCCCGGAGCGGCTCACCGACGACCAGCGCATCGGCGACGCGCTCGCCGAGCTGGGCGCGCTGGCCACCACCCCCGGCGCCAACATCATCAAGCTGCCGAACATCTCGGCGTCCGTGCCGCAGCTCAAGGCCGCCGTCGCCGAGCTGCAGGCCCAGGGCTACGACGTCCCGAGCTACCCCGAGGACCCGCAGACCGACGCCGAGAAGGACGTGCGCGCCCGGTACGACAAGGTCAAGGGCTCGGCGGTGAACCCGGTGCTGCGCGAGGGCAACTCGGACCGCCGCGCCCCCGCCTCGGTGAAGAACTACGCGAAGGCGCACCCGCACCGCATGGGCGCCTGGTCGGCCGACTCGAGGACGAACGTCGCGACGATGGGCGAGAACGACTTCTTCTCCAACGAGAAGTCCGTCGTGGTCCCCGCCGACGACACCCTGACGATCCGCCTGGTCACCCCGGCCGGCACCACCGTCCTCAAGGACGGCCTGAAGGTCGAGGCCGGCGAGGTCGTCGACGCGACCTTCATGTCCGTCGCGGCGCTGAACACCTTCCTCGCCGAGCAGGTCGCCCGCGCCAAGGCCGAGGGCGTGCTGTTCTCCGCGCACCTCAAGGCCACGATGATGAAGGTCTCCGACCCGATCATCTTCGGCCACGTGGTGCAGGCGTTCTTCCCCGCCCTGTTCGAGAAGTACGGCGACGAGCTCAAGGCCGCGGGCATCTCCCCCAACGACGGCCTCGGCTACCTGCTGTCCACGGTCGACACGCTGCCCCACGGCGCCGAGATCCGCGCCGCCGTCGAGCAGGGCCTCGCCGACGGCCCGGCCCTCGCGATGGTCGACTCGGACCGCGGCATCACCAACCTGCACGTGCCGTCCGACGTCATCATCGACGCCTCCATGCCCGCGATGATCCGCGGCGGCGGTCACATGTGGGGCCCCGACGGCAAGGAGCACGACACGCTCGCCGTCATCCCCGACTCGTCGTACGCCGGCGTCTACCAGACCGTCATCGACGACTGCCGCGCGAACGGCGCCCTCGACCCGGCCACCATGGGCTCCGTGCCCAACGTGGGCCTCATGGCCAAGAAGGCCGAGGAGTACGGCTCGCACGACAAGACGTTCGAGATCCCCGCCGACGGCACCGTCGAGGTCGTCGACGCGGCCGGCGACGTGCTGCTGAGCCACGACGTCCAGGCCGGCGACATCTGGCGCGCCTGCACCACCAAGGACGTCGCGATCCGCGACTGGGTCAAGCTCGCCGTCAACCGCGCCCGCGCCACCGGCTCCCCCGCCGTGTTCTGGCTCGACGCGCAGCGCGGCCACGACGCACAGCTCATCGCCAAGGTCGAGGAGTACCTGGGCGACCACGACACCGACGGCCTCGACATCCACGTGATGGCGCCGGCCGAGGCGACGGCGTTCTCCCTCGCGCGCATCCGCCAGGGCCTCGACACCATCTCGGTGACGGGCAACGTGCTGCGCGACTACAACACGGACCTGTTCCCGATCCTCGAGCTGGGGACGTCGGCCAAGATGCTGTCGGTCGTGCCGCTGATGAACGGCGGCGGCCTCTTCGAGACCGGCGCCGGCGGCTCCGCCCCGAAGCACGTGCAGCAGCTCCTCGCGGAGAACTACCTGCGCTGGGACTCGCTGGGCGAGTTCTTCGCGCTGGCCGCGTCGTTCGAGCACCTGGCGACCGTCACCGGCAACGCGCGCGCCCAGGTGCTCGCGGACACGCTCGACCGCGCCACGGGCACGTTCCTCGACCAGGACAAGTCGCCGACGCGCCGCGTCGGCGGCATCGACAACCGCGGCTCGCACTTCTACCTCGCCCTGTACTGGGCGCAGGAGCTCGCCGCGCAGTCGGACGACGCCGAACTGGCCGCCGCGTTCGGCCCGCTCGCGGCGTCGCTCGCCGAGCAGGAGCGGACGATCGTCGACGAGCTCGTCGGCGTCCAGGGCTCGCCCGCCGACATCGGCGGCTACTACCGCCCCGACGCCGCCAAGGCCGCCGCGGTGATGCGCCCGTCCGCCACCTTCAACACGGCGCTCGAGGCCCTCTGACGCCGAGAGAGAGAAGGCGAACCCGCGAGATAGAGAAGCCCGGAGGGGCCGCACCGGCTGCGGCCCGTCCGGGCTTCTCTATCTCGCGGGTTCGCCTTCTCTATCTCGGCAGCTACCAGGACCAGCCGCGGGAGCTGAGCTCCAGCTCCTCGCGCAGCCGTTCGGCGGACTCGGCACGCTCGCCGGCGCGCATGGGCAGGTCGACGACGCTCAGCCCGGCGAGGCGGCACGCCTCGCGCAGCAGGGCGTCGTAGGCGCCCTGCGCGGCGCGCGCGTGGTGGGCGCGGGCGAAGACCTGCGGGTCGTCGTCGATGGCGCGCAGCTCGCGGGCCAGCTCCCCCAGGCGCACCTGGACGGTCAGCGTCAGCAGCGGGTCGGCGGCGGGGGCACGACGACGGAGCGCTCGGCGGGCGACGGCGTCGCAGTGCGCGTCGGAACGCGCCCACGACCGGGCGGCGACGGTCGCGACCAGCGCGAACGCCGCCGTCAGGAGCGCCAGCTGCCACGTCATCGGAGCACCACCTCCGCACCGTTTTCAGCCTATGCCGGGCGCTGCTCGCACGCGACAATCGACGGCATGCCGGCGCACCGCCCGATCCTGGCGACCCTCGTCGCGCTGGTCACCCTGCTGCTCACGGCCTGCGGCTCCGCCGCGCCTCCGCAGGCCGACGAGCAGCCCCTGGTGCTCGCGGCCGCCAAGGCGATGCCGGCGGGCACGACGGGCGTCGTCGACGTCGGCGGGCGGCCCGTCCAGCTCCACGTGCCGCCCGCGTACCAGCCCGACCTCCCCGCCCCGCTCCTCGTCGTCCTGCACGGCTTCGGGTCCGACGCGGCGCGCGCGGACGCCATGCTCGGGCTGCGGGACCAGGCCCTCGCGCGCGGCGTGCTCTACGCCCTCCCCGAGGGCACCGAAGGGCCCGACGGGCGCCGGTTCTGGAACGCGACCGACGCCTGCTGCGGCGCCGACCGCGCGGGCGTCGACGACTCCGCGTACCTGGCGCAGGTGATCCGCACGCTCGCGGCCACCTACGCCGTGGACCCCGCGCGGGTCGCGGTGGTCGGGTACTCCAACGGCGGCTTCATGGCCTATCGCACGGCGTGCGACCACGCCGACCTCGTGTCCGTCGTGGTGTCGCTCGCGGGCGCGATGCCGGCGGACGACGGCGCCTGCCGCCCGTCGCGCCCGGTGACCGTGGTGCAGGCGCACGGCGCGGACGACCCCGTGATCCGCGCGGGCGGCGGGGTCCGCGACGGGCACGCCTACCCGGCGGCGGCGGAGTCGGCCGCTGCCTGGGCGCGTCACGACGGCTGCGCGGCGGCCCCCGTCACCGCTCCCGACCGGCGCGACCTCGACAGCGCGGTGCCCGGCGCCGAGACCAGGGTGACGACGTGGGGCGGGTGCACGGGCGGCGCCGAGGTCGGGCTGTGGTCGATCGCGGGCGCGGACCACTCCCCCTCGCTCGCCCCGGCGTTCGCGACGGCGCTGCTCGACCTCGTCACGGGCGCGCGCTGACGACGACCAAGGCTCGCCTGCCCTTGCTGGCGGCGCCCGGGAAGGCTCCTTAACCTGGAATGGTTCAAGAGAGCGATCGTCACCGGAAGGAAGGTTCACCCATGACCACTCCCACGATGAAGCGCAACACTCCCCGCGCCGAGGCCTCCGACAAGCTCCGCGCTCACCTGCAGCGCGTGCTCGTCGCGCTGGTCGACCTGCACGTCCAGGGCAAGCAGGCCCACTGGAACGTCACCGGCCGCGGCTTCCGCGACCTGCACCTCCAGCTCGACGAGCTCGTCGACGTCGCCCGCGAGCACAGCGACACCGTCGCCGAGCGCCTCCGCGCGCTCCAGGCCGTGCCCGACGGCCGCACCGAGACCGTCGCCACCACGACCGACCTGTCGCCCTACCCCGCCGGCCTGGTGTCGGTGGAGGACACGGTCGACGCGATCGTCGAGCGCGTCGCGCAGACCGTCGAGGTCGCGCGCGAGGTGCACGACGACGTCGACGCCGAGGACCCGACCAGCGCCGACCTGCTGCACGAGATCATCACCGACCTCGAGAAGCAGGCCTGGATGATCTCGTCGGAGAACACCGAGGTCTGAGCCGGGGCGCAGGCTCGGCCCTACCTCAGGAGCCGAGGTCCGGTCGCCTGCTGACGACGACGGCGCGGTCCCCCAGCGGGGGGCCGCGCCGTCGTCGTGCGTGCTGCGGCCGTCAGATGACGCCGAAGGCGATCATCGCGTCGGCGACCTTGGTGAAGCCGGCGACGTTGGCGCCGACGACGTAGTCACCGGGTGCCTCGTACTCCTCCGCCGTGGCGAGGCAGCTGTCGTGGATGCCGGTCATGATCTCGGCGAGGCGGGACTCGGTGTGGTCGAAGCTCCACGAGTCGCGCGACGCGTTCTGCTGCATCTCCAGCGCCGACGTCGCGACGCCGCCCGCGTTCGCGGCCTTGCCCGGGCCGAACAGCACGCCGGCCTCGCGCAGGAGGGCGACCGCCTCCGGGGTGGTCGGCATGTTGGCGCCCTCCGCGACGGCGCGCACGCCGTTCGCGACGAGCTGCTTGGCGTCGGCCTCGGAGAGCTCGTTCTGGGTGGCGCAGGGCAGCGCGACGTCGGTGGGGACGTCCCAGATGCTGCCGTCGGACACCAGTCGGGCGCCGGGACGCAGGTCGACGTAGTCGGCCACGCGGCCGCGCCGGACCTCCTTGACCTCCTTGAGCAGGTCGAGGTCGATGCCGGCCTCGTCGACGACGTAGCCCGACGAGTCCGAGAACGTGATCACGCGGCCGCCGAGCTGCTGCGCCTTCTCCGCCGCGTAGATCGCGACGTTGCCCGAGCCGGACACGGAGACGCGACGGCCGTCGAGGCTCTCGCCCTGGGTGCCGAGCATGCTCTGCGCGAAGAGGACGGCGCCGTAACCCGTGGCCTCCTTGCGCACGAGCGAGCCGCCCCAGGTGAGGCCCTTGCCGGTGAGCACGCCGGACTCGTAGCGGTTGGTGATCCGCTTGTACTGGCCGAACAGGTAGCCGACCTCGCGGGCGCCCACGCCGATGTCGCCGGCGGGCACGTCCGTGTATTCGCCGATGTGGCGGTACAGCTCGGTCATGAACGACTGGCAGAACCGCATGACCTCGCCGTCGGACCGGCCGCGGGGGTCGAAGTCGGAGCCGCCCTTGCCGCCGCCGATCGGCAGCCCCGTGAGGGCGTTCTTGAAGATCTGCTCGAAGCCGAGGAACTTCACGATCCCCAGGTACACCGAGGGGTGGAAGCGCAGGCCGCCCTTGTACGGGCCGAGGGCCGAGTTGTACTCGACGCGGAAGCCGCGGTTGATCCGCACGCGGCCCGTGTCGTCGACCCACGGCACGCGGAAGATGATCTGCCGCTCGGGCTCGCAGATGCGCTCGAGCACTGCGGCCTCGACGTACTGCGGGTTCTTGCGCAGCACCGGGCCCAGCGACTCGAAGACCTCGCGCACGGCCTGGTGGAACTCCACCTCGCCCGGATTGCGGCGCAGCACCTCGGCGAACACAGGCTGCAGACGGTCTTCCATCGGGGCTCCTCCCGGTTGGTGGGGAGCGCGCCCGCAAGGCCCGGAGGGCGGCACGGCACACGCACGTCCCTTGCAGGGTATGTGTCCGCGAGACGTGATCTCACGCGTCGAGACGGTCACCGGCGTGCGCCGCGCGTCACCCGGCGCCGCACGGTGGGGCGCGGGACCGGTGCTGTCCCGCGCCCCTCCTGTCAGCCGAAGATGCGCGGCAGGGTGCCCTCGTGCGCCTCGCGGGCCTCGGCGAGCGGCACCGTGAAGGTCTCGCCGTCGAAGCCGCCGGCCACGGCCAGCTGCTCGCCGCCGGTGCGGCCGAGACGCAGCACCGGGACGCCGGCGGCCTCGGCCACCGCGACGAGCTCGGACTCGTGCTCCGGGTCCACGGCCACCAGGGCGCGCGCGGTGGACTCGCTGAACAGGGCGGCGAACGGCGTCACGCCGTCGCGGCCGGTGACGCCGTCGAGCGCGACGTCGGCGCCGACTCCGTAGCGCAGCGACGCCTCCAGCAGCCCCTGGGCGAGGCCGCCCTCGGACAGGTCGTGCGCGGCGGCGACGAGGCCCTGCTCGCGCGCCTCGACCAGCGCCGAGGCGAGCGCGCGCTCGGCCGCCAGGTCCACGCGCGGCGGCAGGCCGCCCAGGTGCCCGTGCTCGACGTCGGCCCACGCGGAGCCGTCGAGCTCGTCGGCCGTGCGGCCCAGCAGCAGGATCGACAGGCCCTCGGCGCGCCAGCCCGACGGCACCGCGGTGCGCACGTCGTCGATGACGCCGAGGACGCCGACGACAGGCGTCGGGTGGATCGAGGAGTCGATCTGCCCGGGCTCGCCGGTGCCGTTGTAGAGCGAGACGTTGCCGCCCGTGACCGGGACGCCGAGCTCCTGGCACGCGTCCGCGAGGCCTTCGATCGCCTCGACGAGCTGCCACATCGAGTCCGGGTGCTCGGGCGAGCCGAAGTTGAGGCAGTCCGTCACGGCGAGCGGCTTCGCGCCGGCCGTCGCGACGTTCCGGTACGCCTCCGCGAGCGCGAGCTGGGCGCCCGTGCGCGGGTCGAGCTTGCCGTAGCGGCCGTTGGCGTCGGTGGCGAGGGCGACGCCGCGGCCGGTGGCCTCGTCGACGCGGACCACGCCGCCGTCGTCGGGCTGCGCGAGCGCGGTGTTGCCCTGGACGAAGCGGTCGTACTGGTTCGTCACCCAGGCCTTGGACGCGAGGTTCGGCGACGCCAGCAGGCGCAGCGCGGTGGCGCGCAGGTCGTCGGCCGACGTCGGGCGGGCCAGGCCCGCGGCGACCGTGGTGTCGGCCTGCAGGCCGTCCTGCCACGCCGGGCGGGCGTAGGGGCGCTCGTAGACGGGGCCCTCGTGCGCGACCGTCTTCGGGTCGACGTCGACGATGCGCTGGCCGTGGTGGTCGATGGTGAGTCGGCCGGAGTCGTTGACCTCACCGATGACGGCGGTCTCGACGTCCCACTTGCCGGTGATCGCGAGGAACTGCTCGAGCTTCTCGGGCGTGACCACCGCCATCATGCGCTCCTGCGACTCCGACATGAGGATCTCGCCGGCGTTGAGCGTGGGGTCGCGCAGCAGCACGTCGTCGAGCCAGACGTGCATGCCGCCGTCGCCGTTGGACGCCAGCTCGCTCGTGGCGCAGGAGATGCCCGCGGCGCCGAGGTCCTGGATGCCCTCCACGACCTGCGCGGCGTAGAGCTCGAGGCAGCACTCGATGAGCACCTTCTCCATGAAGGGGTCGCCCACCTGGACGCTCGGCCGCTTGGCCGGCACGCCGTCCTCGAACGTCTCGGACGCGAGGATCGAGGCACCGCCGATGCCGTCGCCGCCCGTGCGGGCGCCGAACAGGACCACCTTGTTGCCCACCCCGGAAGCGTTCGCGAGGTGGATGTCCTCGTGGCGGAGCACCCCGAGGCACAGCGCGTTGACGAGCGGGTTGCCCTGGTAGGAACCGTCGAAGACGAGCTCGCCGCCGATGTTGGGCAGGCCGAGCGAGTTCCCGTAGCCGCCGACGCCGCTCACGACCCCGTGCACCACGCGTGCGGTGTCCGGGTGGTCGACGGCGCCGAACCGCAGCTGGTCCATCACGGCCACGGGGCGCGCGCCCATCGAGATGATGTCGCGGACGATGCCCCCGACGCCGGTCGCGGCGCCCTGGTACGGCTCCACGAACGACGGGTGGTTGTGCGACTCGACCTTGAAGGTGACCGCCCAGCCGTCGCCGACGTCGACGACGCCCGCGTTCTCGCCGATGCCGACGAGCAGGTGCTCCTTCATCTCCTCGGTGACCCGGTCGCCGAACTTCTTCAGGTGCACCTTGGACGACTTGTACGAGCAGTGCTCGGACCACATCACCGAGTACATGGCCAGCTCGGCGGCCGTCGGGCGGCGCCCGAGCAGGTCGCGGATGCGCTGGTACTCGTCCGGCTTGAGGCCGAGCTCGGCGTACGGCTGGACCTCGTCCGGCGTGGACGCGGCGGTCTCGACGGTGTCCAGCTGGGGGCGGGGGGCGGACACGGCTTCGGCACGGTCGGCAGCGGCGGTCATCAACTTCCCTCGGGTCGCGCGAGTACTGCAGAGCTCAGGGCTCGGACCGGGTGATCACCGCACCGCGGGGTGCCGGCATCCGGCGTCGGTCCGTGCGGGGGCGCCTTGCGGCGCGCCGCCAGTCTACCGGCGCGCGCCGCTTCTCCCGACGACGCCGCCAGGGTGCGCGCACGACCGCGCCAGCCGTGGCGGCTCGTCGTGCAGGCGGTGCTGTTCCTGGCCGCAGGAGCGCTCGCTGACGGCCGCCGGCCTGCCGGGACGGGGCGTCGGGGTGGCCGTCGTCGGCGTCGTCGCGCTGACGCGCAGGTCGTGACCTCCCGGCCGGGCGCGGATGCGGGCAGGATGGTGCCGTGCCGATCCTGCCGACCGATCGCGACCCCCGGCTGATCACCGTCCGCCGGGGCGGGACCCTCACCGACGACCACCACCGGATGCTGGCCGGGTGGGCGGTGGCCTGCGCCGACCACGTGCTGCCCTGCTTCGAGCGCGAGGCGCCGGACGACGACCGCCCCCGGCAGGCGCTCGAGGTCGCCCGCGGGTGGATCCGGGGCGAGGTGCCGATGCGCGAGGCGCACCGCACCGCGTTCGTCGCGAACGCCGCCGGCAAGGGCCGTCCCGACCCCGCCCGGTTCGCGGCGCTCGCGGCCGGCCAGGCGGTCGCCGTGGCCCACGTCGCCGCGCACGACCTGGGCGCCGCCGCCTACGCGATCCGCGCCGCGAGCGCCGCGGCCCCCGCCGGCCGGGCCGAGCCCGCCCGGCTCGCCGAGCGGGACTGGCAACGGGAACGGGTGCCCGCCGAGCTGCTCGCCCTGGTCCTCGACGACCAGCGGGCGCGCTCCGCGATCTGCTGGGACGTCTTCGACGACTAGCCCGGTCGGGCGCGCACCGTCAGCCCTTCACCGACCCCGACGCGAGCCCTGCCACGTAGTACCGCTGCAGGGCCACGTACAGCACGACGCACGGGATCATCGCGACCACGGACCCGGCGGCCAGGAGCCCGAAGTTCACCTGCCCGTACGCCCCCTGCTGCAGGTTCACCAGCGACACGGGCAGCGTGTAGAGCGACGAGTCGGTGAGGAACGTCAGCGCACCGAGGAACTCCGTCCACGAGGCCAGGAACGCGTACAGGGCTGCGGTCGCGGCACCGGGCAGCACGAGCGGCCGGAGCACCGACACGATCATGCGCACGGTCCCCGCGCCGTCCACGTGCGCGGAGTCCTCGATCTCGCCGGGCACCGACTCGAACGCGTTGCGCATGACGAACACGCAGAACGGCAGGTTCACGGTCGTGTAGAAGAGCACGAGGCCGAACAGGCTGTCCGTGAGCCGCATGGCGTTCATCTGCAGGTACAGCGGGGTGAGGATCGCCTGGAACGGCACCATGAGGGTCACCAGCACCAGCCCGAACAGCAGGCCCCGGCCGCGGAAGCCGAATTTGGCGAACCCGTACCCGGCGAGGGTCGCGAGGACCGCGGTGAGCACGGCCGTCGCCACGGACACGACGACCGAGTTCACGATGCCGCGCCAGATCTCCGGCTGGTCGAGGATCAGCCGGAAGTTGACCCACGACAGGTCGAGGAAGCGCCCGTCCGGCGCGGCCACGACGACGTCGCCGGGCTGCCCGGACCGCACCAGCGCCAGCGCCAGGGGCACGAGGAAGACGAGGGCGGCGAGGATGCCGCCCACGGCGTACAGCGTGCGGCGCACGCGCGTGTCGCGCTCGGGGCCCGACGCCGGCCCCGCCGCACCGGGCGAGGACCCGCGGCCCGGGCTCGTGCCGCGGGAGCTCCCGCCCGGTGCGCCCAGCCCGGTCGTGCCCGGTGCGCTCGTCGTGACCGCCATATCAGCTCCTCTCCCGCAGCAGCCAGAACTGCGCCGCGGTGACCAGTCCGGTGATGACGACCAGCACGAGCGACATCGCCGTCGCCGCGCCCAGCTGCAGCTGCACGAACGCCCGGCGGTAGATCGCCATCACCACGGTGGTGGTGTCGGAGCCGGGGCCGCCCTGGGTCAGGATGTAGAACTGCGTGAACGCGAGCAGCGACCCGATGACCGACAGCACGACGGTCATCGCGATGGTGCGCCGCAGCATGGGGATCGTGATCGATCGTTCGCGCACCCACCACGAGGCGCCGTCGAGCTCGGCCGACTCGTAGACCTCGCGCGGGATGCCCTGCATCCCCGACATGAGCAGCACCATGGTGAGCCCGGACACCGCCCAGATCACCATGACGCACAGCAGCCCGGTGGCGAGCGGCCCGTCGACGAGCCACGCCGTCGAGCCGTCGGTGATCCCGAGGGCCTTGAGCACCACGTTCACCATGCCGCTGTTCGGCTGCGCCTCGAGCAGCATGAGGAAGCTGAGCGTCGTGAGGCCGATGACGTACGGGACGAAGAAGATCGTGCGCAGCACCGTGGCGCCGCGGCGGTTGGACCGCACGACCACCGCCAGCGTGTAGCCGAGCACGAGGATCGGCAGCGTGACGATCGCGGTGTAGAGCAGCGTGTAGCCGACGGCCCGCCAGAACGTGGGATCCGTGAGCACGGACGCGTAGTTCTCCAGGCCGACGAACCGCCACGTCCCGATGAGCGGGAGGTTCGTGAACGAGATCCCCACGGCGGAGACGAGCGGCACCAGCACGAAGACGACGACGAACGCCACCGCCGGCGCGACGAGCAGCACCCCCGTGCGGGCGGGATGCGTGAGGGTGCCGTGACGTCGTGCGGGCCGGGCGACGGCCGGGGCGCTCATGCCTGGGCCTGCCGCAGGATGCGGTCGTACGTGGTCTGGGCCTCGTCCATGGCGGCGTCGACCTCCCCGTCGAAGACGGCCCTGCGGAACATGCGCAGCCAGGGCCCGTCCTGCTGGTTGTAGATGAGGTTGTAGGCGAGCGTGGTGGGGGCGTACCCCGAGTCGAGCTGCTCGAGCGTGGGCGTGACGAGCGGGTGCTCGCGGGCGAACTCCGGCGTCACGACGTCGGAACGGATCGGCGAGTAGAACCCGTCGGGCATGCGTGCCTGCTGCTCCAGGGCGACGGCGAAGCGGATGAGCTCGGCCGCCCCCTCCGGGTTCTTCCCGCCCGCGGGCATGCACAGGTTGTCGCCGCCGTCGAAGAACGCGCGGCCGCCGTCCGGCCCGGGCAGCAGCACGACGCGGCTGCGCTCCAGGAGCTCGGGCGACGCGTTGGGGGCGACGACGCCGTACCCGGCGGGGAACATCCCGAGCTTCCCGGCGACGTAGTCGGCCGACCAGCGCGACGCGTCGTCGGCGAAGCAGCCGGGCGGCACCAGCTGCTCCTCCCACAGCGTGCGCTCGAGGTCGAGCGTGCGGCGCAGCGCGTCGTTGCCGGCGACGTTCCCCCGCTGGTCGCCGACGTCGCCGGCGATGAGGTCGGCGCCCGTGGCCCACACGTGCGGCTGCACGGTGAACCCCAGCGCACCGGACGCGTTGCCGGGGAACGACCAGCCGTACGTGTCGTCCCCGAGCCCCGCGATCGCGCGGGCGGCCTCGAGGATCCCCTCGAAC
Organism: Isoptericola sp. NPDC019571; assembly: GCF_044389385.1. Lineage (NCBI taxonomy): Bacteria > Bacillati > Actinomycetota > Actinomycetes > Micrococcales > Promicromonosporaceae > Isoptericola > Isoptericola sp. NPDC019571. Next base: position 275,789 of record NZ_JBIRXZ010000001.1, on the reverse strand, counting down.
GACGCGGTGTGCTCGTCGACGTCCAGGCCGGCGCGGTCGAACAGCTCGGTGTTGCAGAACAGGACCGAGAAGTCGCCGAGGAAGGGCACCCCGTAGTGCTTGCCGTCCTTGGTGGCGAGGGCCAGGTGGCCGGGACTGAGGGCGTCACCGAGGGCCAGGTCCTCCACCAGCGGCGTGAGGTCGGTGAACACGTCGCGGAAGGCGAACATCGTCGAGTAGATGTCGTCGATGTCGATGACGTCGGGCACCCGGCCGCCGCGGATCGCCGTGGCGACCTTGGTGACGTACTGACCGTTCTGGATCGGCGTGAGCCGCACCCGGACGCGGTCCTGCGCCGTGTGGAACGCGTCGACCACGGCCTGGACGCCGTTGACCGTGTCCGAGCGGCACCACATCTCCACCGTGCCGCGCGCGCCGTCCCCGAACCCGGGGGCGCCGACGTCGACGGCGGTGGCCGGCGTCGCGCAGCCGGCCAGTCCCACGCCGGCGGCGGCGGCGCCGCCCGCGCCGAGCAGCGCGAGCAGCTGCCGTCTGGTGAGCTCCATCGCTCTCCTCCTCCGCGCCCCTCGGGCGCCGTGTCCTCCGTGTACTGCCCGCGGGCGGCGGTGCCTGCGGGGGGCGGGGCGCCCGCGTCGGGCGCCCCGCGTGAGGTGCTGCCGGTCAGGCCACGGGGATCCAGACCCGCATGGCCTGGGGGCCGCGGTTGGCCCACAGGTGGTACGGGACCGCCCGCAGCGTCACCGCGCCGGTCACGGGCGGGGCGGGCGTCTCCGCCGGCCGGTACGGGCCGTCGCCCGCGGGCGACGCGGGCCGGGACCGCACGGACCCGGTCGCCGTCACCACGACCGTCCCGCCGAGCAGGTCGGGACGGTCCTCCTCGCCCAGGGGCCCGGCGACGTCGATCAGGACGTCGTCCACGACGGCGCCCGCGTCCTGGTCCTCCTGCTCCAGCGCGTACACGAGCGGGCCGCGCTCGATCGCGACGCAGCCACGGGAGTCGTCGACGCGCGGGTCCGCGGCCGTGAGGCGGGGCGCCACGGGCAGCTCCAGCACGACGACGTCCCCGGCCGCGAGCGCCCGGTCCACGGTGGCGTAGCCACCGGCCGCGACGGGGGCGCCGTCGAGCGTGGCGCCCTCGGCCCAGCCCGGCACCCGCAGCGCGAGCCCGGCTCCCGTGTGCGCCTCCTCGACGTGCAGCGTCACGCGGCCGGCGTACGGGTACCCCGTCTCGACACGCACGCGCAGCACGCCGCCGGGCAGGTCGGCGGCGATCGTGCCGGGTGCGTACTGGTGCACCTGGAGCGCGTCGTCGGCGACCGTCGCGAGGTACCCCTCGAGGCTCGACAGCGTCCGCATGATGTTGGGCGGGCAGCAGGCGCAGCCGAACCACGGCCGTCGTCCGGCGGCGGGGTTCCGCTCCTCTTCCGCGTGGGCGCCCGTGCGCACCTGCAGCGGGTTGACGTAGAAGTACTCGGTGCCGCCCAGGGAGAGCCCGGAGAGGAAGCCGTTGAGCAGCATCCGCTCGATCTGGTCGGCGTAGCGTGCGTCGCCCGTGGCGAGCAGCAGGCGCCAGGCCCACTGCACGGCGCCGATGGCCGCGCACGTCTCCGCGTACGCCCGGTCGTTCGGCAGCTCGTGCGCGTCGCCGAACGCCTCGCCGTCCCAGCGGGAGCCGAGCCCGCCCGTGAGGTACTGCTTGCCGTCGACCATCGCCGCGTACTGCGCCTCGAGCGCCGAGAGGAGCTCGCGGTCGCCCGTCTCGACCGCGACGTCGGTGGCGCCCGCGCCGAGGTAGACGGCGCGCACGGCGTGCCCCTCGACCGTCGTCGCCTCGCGGACGCGCACCCGGTCCGAGAAGTAGGTGGGCTGCTTGCCGTGGGCCGCGATGATCCCCGTGCCGCGGGCCTCGACGAACCACGACGCCAGGTCCAGGTACGCCCGCGTCCCCGTCTCCCGGAAGAGCTCCACGAGCGCGGTCTCGATCACCGGGTGCCCGTCGACCTCGCGCCGCCGTCCCTCGCCGTCGCCGAACGTCTCGACGAGGTGGTCGGCCAGGCGGACGGCGACGTCGAGCAGCTCGCGCCGGCCGGTCGCCCGCACCTGCGCCACCGCGGCCTGCATGAGGTGGCCCGCGCAGTAGTGCTCGTGGCTCCACGGCAGGTCGGAGTAGCGCTCGACGCCGCGCAGCTGCGGCACCGAGTCGAGGTACCCGTCCGGCGCCTGGGCGCCGGCGACGGCCCGGGTGACCTCGAGGATGTCGGCGAGCAGCGCCTCGTCGGGCTCGCGCCCGTACTCCCAGGCCGCGGCCTCGAGCCACTTGTGCACGTCGGAGTCCGCGAAGATCGGCCCCTGCGCCTCGCCCTCGGCCAGCCCGGCGGCGATCTCGAGGTTGCGCAGGTTCCCGTACTCGCGCAGGTGCCCGAGGCCCTCGGGCACCGAGGCGTCGCGGTTGACGCGGAGCCGGTGGCCCCACAGCCCGCCGTGGAGGGTCGCGCTGCCCGGCGGCAGCGGCCGCAGGCTGCTGATCGCCGAATCTGTGGGCTCGGCCGGGCCGCGAGCGGTCCGGAGCGTCGTCGTCGTCATGCACCTCTCCCTCGAGGAAGGAAACTAGGAATCCGTTTTCCTCACGGTAGGGAGCGTTGTGCGAGTCGTCAAGCACCTGCCCGACAGGGGGAATCGCGTACCATCGGCAGCGCCGCCCGCCATCCTGCGGAACGGCAGGAATCTCGAGGAGGCCTCATGGCGGAGACTCCGGGCGTCGTGCGGATCACGGACGTCGCCGCGCTGGCGGGAGTGTCCCCCAGCACCGTGTCGAAGGCGCTCAACGACACCGGCTCCCTGCGACCCGCGACCCGGGCCCGCGTGCGCGAGGCGGCGGAACGGCTGGGCTTCGTCCCCGACGCGCAGGCACGGTCGCTGTCGGCGCGGCGCAGCTTCACCGTCGGCCTGCTGAGCACGGACTCGGCCGGCCGGTTCTCGCTGCCGGTGGTGCTCGGCGCCGAGAACGCGCTCGTCGGGGGTCAGATCTCGGCGCTGCTGGCCACGGCCCGGCACGACGCCGTCCGTGAGCAGCACCACGTCCGCAGCCTCGTCGCGCGGCGCGTGGACGGGATCATCGTCACGGGCCGCACCACCGACCCCCGGCCGCCCATCCGGGTGCCGATGCCGGTCGTCTACGCCTTCGCACCGTCGCAGGACCCGGACGACGCGTCCGTCGTGCCCGACGACGCGGCCGGCATGACCGCCGTCGCGGAGCACCTGCTCTCCCTCGGCCGCACCCGGGTCGCCTACGTCGGCGGTCGCGGCGACCAGGCGGCCTCCGTGCAGCGGCACGCCGCCCTGGCCGCCGCCCTCGCGGCGCACGGCGCCAGGATCGTCGGCGAGCCGCAGTTCGGCGAGTGGTCCGAGCGCTGGGGCCGTCTCGCGGTCGACGTCGTGCTCGGCGACCACCGGGCCGGCGACCCGTTGCCGGTCGACGCCATCGTGTTCGCCTCCGACCAGCTCGCCAGGGGCGGCTGCGACCGCCTGCGCGACCGCGGCGTGCGGGTGCCCGAGGACGTGGCCGTGACCGGCTACGACGACTGGGAGGTCATGGCCCTCGCCAGCAGGCCGCCGCTGACCACCGTGGACCCGCAGCTCGACCGGCTTGGGCAGCGGGCCGCCGAGCTCCTGCTCGCCGCGATCGACGGTCGCCCCGCGCACGGCACGGAGCTCTCACCCCCACGCCTCGTCGTGCGGGGCTCGACGGCCGGGGACTCCTGAGCCCGGGGCGGCGTCAGCTCGCGGGCGTCTCGCCCTCGGCCGGCCGGACCATGGAGATCGACGGGTCGAGGGCGGTCGCCACGGCCGCGAGCGCCCCGAGGACGAGCCCGACCCGCGTGTGCGGCAGCCGCCGCCCCTGGGCGCGCCACCGCTCGCCGCGCCGGTAGGCCCACTTCTCCCCCGCCACGGCGACCGTCACCGCGAGGGCGACCGCGGCCGCCGCGGCCGCTCCCGCGACGGCCGGGTCCGGCAGCGGGTCGGCGTCCGCGAGCTCCGCGTCGCCCAGGAGGACGTTGTCCTCGAGATCGACGTCGGCCACCCCGGCATCGTCGAGGCCCGCGTCGCCGAGGTCGCCGTCGTCGCCCTCGGGCGGCGCCTCCACGCGCCGGGCGAGGTCGCGCAGGTCGCGGACCTCGTCGCGCGCCTCGCGCACGCCGTCGACGGCGGAGCGGCCCTCGGCGGTGAGGGCCATCCCCAGGCCGAGCCCGCCGGCCAGCACGCCCGCCTTGGCGAGGGCGCGCGCCCAGCGGGGGCCGACGACGTCGGGCACGGCGTACCAGGCGAGCGTCGTGAGTCCGGTGATCGCGACGCTCCGGGCGTCGACTCGCCTGCGCGCGGCGGGCGTCTCCATGGGTCCACCTCCGGGTCGGGGGCTCGTGCGGCGGCGGCGCCGAGGTCCTCGGGCCACCCGTGGGTCAACGGGCGGCACCGGGGCAGAGTTCCGCGACTCCGGGCCGGCGCGACGCCGACCTGCATGGATGACTATTTCTTGACCTGCACGCTCGGATCCTTGACCGACATCATCACCAGGTGACAATTCTGCGTGAGCGGGGCCATGTGGCGCCCCGGCAGAGTCGGGGTTTCGCCGCTTACCACAAGGTGGTTTGATGCGCACGTGGAACTGCTCAGAACCTTTGCTCCCGGCGCGTTCGCGTACGGGTTGGCGTCCTGGTCGTGGCTGGGGGTCCACGGCAAGACGCCCCGCTTCACGACCGTCTTCGGCGACGTCTTCCTCGAGTCCCTGGAGGGCTGGTGGTTCCTCGACACGATCGAGGGGACGCTCGAGCTCCGCTGGGCCACCGCCGTCGAGATGTACACCGAGCTCGACTCGGCGGACGGGCGCGCGGACCTCCTGCTGGAGGACCTGTGCCGGGAGGTGCTCGACGCCGGCATCCACCCGCGACCCGACGAGGTGCTCGCCTTCTCCCCGCACCCGGCGATCGGCGGCCGGCTCCATGCCGACCACGTGGCACCGCTGAGGTTCGAGCTGGCGCTGCGGCTCACCGGGGAGATGCACCACCAGCTGCGCACCACGCTGGACCCGTCGCCGTCCCCCCTGCTGCTCGGGCACGCCGACCCCCGGATGTCCGCGACCGCCCTCGCCTGGGACACGGCAGGGCACGACCGGCGACCGTGACCCACCTGTGACCTGCACGGTCCGCCCAGCAGATGCACGACCGGCCGTCGTGTCGTCTCCTGGAAAGGCACGGATGAGGCGGACCGTGGGAGGTAGGCATGAGACGGGTGCTCGTCGTCGGACTCGTCGTGGGGGTCATGGACGGGGCGTTGCTGGGCGCGTCGGCGGCGCTCGGTTGGACGTGGGTGGCGTGGGCCGCCCTCCTGGCCGGGCTCGGGGGTGCGGCCGTGGTGGCGATGTCCGTCCCGCCGGCCCGCGTCGCACGACCGGCCACCGTCACGCTCGGCCTGCCGTTGCGTGACGAGCGGGCGGCCGAGGAGGCGGCCGTCGTGCCCGCCCCGGTGCCGGGCACGACGGCGGGCACGGTCGAGACCCCGCCCGCCGTCGTCGAGGACTACCCGCAGCCGGTGCGCGCGGCCCAGCCGACCCCCGCCGCCGCCTGACGGGACGCCGAGAAGGCGGGTCCGCGAGACACAGAGAAGCCCGGACGGGACCGCAGCAGGTGCGGCCCGGCCCGGGCTTCTCACCGTGTCAGGCGCGCTTCTGCTTCTTCAGCGCCTTCTCGCTGATCGGCGCGGTGCCGTCGGCGCGCTGCCGGGCGTAGTAGGCCCGGGCCTCGTCCTGCCGCTCCGCCTCGATACCGGACGCGATGACCGCCCGCAGGTGGTCGGGCCCGTAGCCCCACGCGTCGACCAGGTCGACGGCGTGCGGACGCAGGCGGTCGAGCAGGCGGTCCACGTACGACGTCACGGTGCGCGCGCGCTGCGCGGAGAGCCGCCCGTTGATGAGGTACCAGGCGAGGTTGCGCTCGATGAGGGTGAGCCCGAAGACGTCGCGCACCCACGTCATGACGCGGCGGGTGCCCGGGTCGTCGATCTGCTCGAGCGCGTCGGTGAACGCCGACCAGCGCAGCAGGTCCGCGTGCGCCCTGGCCGCCTCGACGAGCTGCACCTGGTTCTCGTCGAAGATCCGCGCAGCCGTCACGGGGTCCGCCTTCTGCGCGGGACGCAGGGCCATCGCGACCTCCTCGACCATGGTCGCGACGCGGTCGGCCAGCAGCTCGCGCTGCGTCTCGGCGTCGCGCAGGTGCCCGGCGGCGCGGCGCGGGTCGCCCGCGTCGGCGAGGGCCTGGCCGGCCCGGCGCAGGCCGGTGCGGTGCAGCGCGGCGTCCGCGGCGCGGTCGACGACGAACCGGGCGATGCCGGCCGGCGTCGACGTCGCGCCCTTGAGGGCCTTGGCGTAGTCGCCCACGAGACGCTTGGCGACGAGCTGCAGCAGCACCGTGTTGTCGCCCTCGAACGTGGCGTACACGTCCATGTCGTGGTGCAGGCTCGTGATGCGGTTCTCGGTGATGAAGCCGGCGCCGCCGCAGGCCACGCGGGCCTCCTGCAGCGTCTCGAGCACGAACGTGGTCGACGTCGCCTTGAGCGCCGCCGCCATCGTCTCGAGGTCCTCGCGGTTCTCCGGGGTGTCCTTCTCCCCGGAGAAGACGTCGTCGAACAGGTCGAGGAGGCGGTCGTGCGCGAAGTGCGTCGCGTACGTCTCGGCGATGCGCGGGAACAGGCGGCGGCGGTGGGTCGCGTAGTCCAGCAGCACCGTCTCCTCGATCGGCGACGACGAGGTGAACTGGCGGCGCTCGGCGCCGTACTTCACGGCGATGGCGAGGCCCAGCTTGGACGCCGTCGACGCGGCACCGTCCAGCGACACCCGGCCCTGCACCAGCGAGCCGAGCATGGTGAAGAAGCGGCGGCCGGGGCTGTCGATCGACGACGAGTACGTGCCGTCGGCGGCGACCGCGCCGTAGCGGGCGAGCAGGTCGGCGCGCGGGATGCGCACGTGGTCGAAGGCGAGCCGCCCGTTGTCGACGCCGCGCAGGCCGCCCTTGAGCCCGTCGTCGTGCCCGCTGATCCCGGGCAGGAACTCCATGGTCTCCGGGTCGCGCACCGGCACGTAGAAGCAGTGCACGCCGTGGTTGACGCCGTTCGTGATCAGCTGCGCGAAGACGGTGGCCGCCGTGGCGTGCACCGCCGCGTTGCCGAGGAACTCCTTCCACGCCGCGCGGAACGGCGTGTGGATCTCGAACTCCTCCGTCTCCGGGTCGTAGGTGGCCGTGGTGGCCACCGACGCGACGTCCGAGCCGTGCCCGATCTCCGTCATCGCGAACGCGCCGGGCACGGACAGGTCCATCGCCCCCGGCAGCAGGCGGTCCTGCTGCTCGGGCGTGCCCAGGTGCAGGATGGCCGAGCCGAACAGGCCCCACTGGACGCCCGCCTTGATCTGCAGCGACGGGTCGGCGACGGCGAGCTCCTCGAAGCCCGCCAGGTTCGCGCCCGGGGAGTCCGCCCCGCCGAGGCGCGTCGGGTACCCGAGCCACACCTGGTGCTTCGGGTCGGTCGCGAGCAGCTTCATCTGCTCGAGCACCCGCTCACGGTGCTCCGCCATCGAGAGCGACTCGTCCTTCCAGAAGGTCGGGTCGGTCGAGCGCGCGCGGGCGTGGCGGCGCCACTCCGGCCACCGGCCGAGCAGCTGCTCGGACAGGCCGGCGACGTCGACGCGCGGGGTCGCCTTGGGGGCGGGCGCGGCCTGCGTCGTCGCGGGACGGTCGGACGTCGTGGTCATCGGTTCTCCTGCGGTTGTGCGGGGTTGGAGGTCTCGAAGGGGTGGGAGGACCCGGCGAGGTCGAAGGGCGCGGACTCCTCGTGGTGGAGGACGCCGACGGGGCCGGTCCACAGCCAGAGCGTCACCTTCTCGGTGAGGTCCTCCCGGGTGAGCCGGTCGGGACCGCCCTGGTCCGCGGCGTGGCCGAGCCACCACTCGCCGGCGCCGCGCACGAAGCCGACGGCCCCCGCGGCCCAGGCGGCGGCGAGCGCCGGGGGCACCTGGACGGCCTTGGCGAACGGTTCGGCCACCAGCTCGATCACCGAGTCGAGGTAGGCGCCGAGCGCCTCGACCTGTCCCGTCCCGGCGGTGCCGGGCGCGGGCTCGTTGCCGCCGATGGCGGTGCGGGTGACGAACCAGTAGACGTTGGGCGAGTGCTCGATCATCTCGAGGTACACCCGGACCATCGCGCGCAGGGCCGCGTGCGGGGTGGGCGCGGCCTCGGCGGCCTCGCGGAGGGCGTCGTGCATCGTCGCGACGACGTGCGCGGCCACGGCGAGGCGCAGGCCCGCCTTGTCCTCGAAGTACCGGTAGACGATCGACTTGGACGTGCCCGCCTCGCCCGCGATCTCGTCCATCGAGACCCCTGGCCCGGCGCGGTGCACGGCCTTGCGCGCGGCGTTCACGAGCTGCGCCCGGCGCGCGGCACGATGGTCGTCCCACCGTGTCGAACGACCGTCGAGGGCCGAACGAGCACCCGGAGCCGAACGGGCGTCGAGCTGTTCCGCGGCCGTCATCGGCCGCACCTTGTGACTCGTCTCACGAGACTGAGAGTATCAGGTACTGTGAGTCCTACCTGACCGACGGAGTGAAGGATCTACCCCTGTGGCTACACGCAAGCCGTCCGGCACCTCCCGGAACACCCGCGAAGCGAACCCGTCCGCCCCCGCCGGAGTGCGCGACGCCGTGATCGTGGGCGGCAACCGCATCCCGTTCTCGCGCGCCGGCAAGAAGTACGCCGACGCCTCCAACCAGGAGATGTTCACCGCGGCGCTCGAAGGGCTCGTCGCCCGGTACGGCCTGCAGGGGGAGCGCCTCGGCGAGGTCGTGGGCGGGGCCGTCCTCAAGCACTCGCGCGACTTCAACCTGGTCCGCGAGTCGGTGCTCGGCTCCTCGCTGTCGCCCCAGACCCCCGCCTTCGACCTGCAGCAGGCGTGCGCGACCGGCCTCGAGGCCGCGATCACCGTCGCGAACAAGATCCGGCTCGGCCAGATCGAGTCCGGCGTCGCCGGCGGCTCCGACACCGTCTCGGACGCCCCCGTCGCCGTGAGCGAGGGCCTGCGCCGCGCGCTGCTCGACGCGTCGCACGCCAAGACGCTCCAGGCGCGCCTCAAGGCCTTCGCGAAGATCCGCCCGGCCGACCTGAAGCCCCTCACGCCCGCCACCGACGAGCCGCGCACCGGCCTGTCGATGGGCGAGCACCAGGCCGTCACCACCGCGCGCTGGGGCATCTCCCGCGCCGCGCAGGACGAGGTCGCGCTCGCCAGCCACCAGCACCTCGCCGCCGCGTGGGACGCCGGGTTCTTCGACGACCTGGTCACGCCGTTCCGCGGCCTGACCCGTGACGACAACCTGCGCGCGGACACCTCGCTGGAGAAGCTCGCGAAGCTCAAGCCGGTGTTCGGCCGCGGCCTCGCCGAGCCCGCCGAGCCCACGATGACGGCCGGCAACTCCACGCCGCTGACCGACGGCGCCTCCACCGTGCTGCTGTCGTCGGCCGCGTGGGCCGCCGAGCGCGACCTGCCGGTGCTCGCGCGGCTCGTCGACGCCGAGACCGCCGCCGTCGACTTCGTGCACGGCCACGACGGACTCCTCATGGCGCCCGTGCACGCGGTGCCGCGCCTGCTGGCCCGCAACGGCCTGACCCTCGACGACTTCGACTTCTTCGAGATCCACGAGGCGTTCGCGTCGACCGTCCTCACGACGCTCGCCGCCTGGGAGGACGCCGACTACTGCAAGGCGGAGCTCGGCCTCGAGGCGCCGCTCGGCAGCGTGGACCGGGAGAAGCTCAACGTCAACGGCTCCTCGCTCGCCGCCGGCCACCCGTTCGCCGCGACGGGCGGCCGCATCCTCGCCACGGCCGCCAAGCTCGTCGCGGCCAAGGCCGCCGAGACCGGCCGGCCGGCGCGTGCCCTGATCTCCATCTGCGCCGCGGGCGGCCTCGGGGCCACCGCCGTCGTCGAGTCCGTCTGAGAGGAACCCGTGACCGACTCCTACACCAAGGCCGTCAACTCCGGCTTCACCAAGACGCTCGCGAAGAAGCTGGGCCTGCCCCGCCCCGCGATCCTGCGCCGCTTCCGCGCGGGTGACCCGCTCACCGTCGGGCCGGTGCTCGTCGTCTCCGACGACGCCTCCACCGGCGACGCGGACAGGATCGCCCAGGTGCTGCTCGGCTGGGGCCTCGACGTGCGCCGCCAGCCCAGCGACGACGCCCGCTGGGGCGCCGTCCTGCTCGTGCTCACCGAGACCCGGCGCCCGACGGACGTCTCCGCGGCCGTGCTGGCCACGGGCTCGGTCCTGCGCCGGCTCGCCACCAACGGGCGCGTCGTCACCGTCTCGCGCGCCGCCGCCGACGGCGACGCCCCGGCGCTCGCCGCGGCGCGCAACGGCGTCGACGGCTTCCTGCGCTCGCTCGCCAAGGAGCTGCGCGCCGGCGCCACCGGCAACGGGATCGTGCTCACCGGGGGCGCCGCCGTCGACTCGACGTCCGTCCTCGCCACGTTGCGGTTCTTCCTGTCCGCTCGGTCCGCGTACGTGGACGGCCAGCTGCTGCCGGTCGGCCCGGCCGACGCCGCGGCCCCCGCCGACTGGGACCGGCCGCTGGCCGGGAAGGTCGCCGTCGTCACCGGTGCGGCCCGGGGCATCGGCGCCGCCATCGCGAAGACCCTCGCCCGCGACGGCGCCACCGTCGTGTGCGTGGACGTCCCCGCAGCCGGCGAGGGCCTGGCGCGCACCGCCAACGCGGTGGGCGGCACGGCGCTCCAGCTCGACGTCACGTCCGACGACGCCGGACGACGCATCCTCGAGCACGCGCGCACCCGCCACGGCGGCCTCGACGTCGTGGTGCACAACGCGGGAATCCTGCGCGACAAGCTGCTGGCCAACATGAAGCCCGCCCAGTGGGACGCCGTCATCGCCGTCAACCTCGAGGCCCAGCTGCGGATCAACGACCAGCTGCTCGGCCTCGACGGGGGCGAGGGCGTGGACGGGCTCCGCATCGTGTCGCTCGCGTCGACCTCCGGCATCGCGGGCAACAAGGGCCAGACGAACTACGGCTACTCCAAGGCCGGCGTCATCGGGCACACCCGTGCCACGGCCCCGCTGGTCGCCGCGCGCGGCGGCACCGCGAACGCCGTCGCGCCCGGTTTCATCGAGACCGAGATGACGGCGTCGATCCCCTTCGCCACCCGCGAGGTGGCCCGGCGCCTCAACTCGCTGCAGCAGGGCGGCCGGCCGGTCGACGTCGCCGAGGCGATCGTCTTCCTCGCGTCGCCGGCGTCCGCCGGGGTCAACGGGCAGGTGCTGCGCGTGTGCGGCCAGAACCTGGTGGGGCGGTGACGGCGGCCGCGCCGGCCACCAGCGCCGGCGAGCCGCTGCGCGTCGAGACCCTGCCCACCCTGCCGGGCCTCGGCAGTCTCTACGCGCGCGGCGCCGCCGCCTCGGGGCGCATCGCGGCGGGGCGCGCGATGCCGGGCCTGCCCGTGATCGGCCAGGGCCGGTCGGAGGGAGACGGCGAGCCCGCACCCCTGACGCTGCCCGACGTCGCGTACCGCGTCACCCGCGTGCCGACGGCGGAGCTCGCCCACCACCTGCACGACTACCAGCGGCTGCTGCACGAGCCGGTCACCGACGTGCTGCCCGCGGGGTACCTGCACGTGCTGGCGTTCCCGCTGGCGACCGCGGTCATGGTCCGCAACGACTTCCCGCTGCCGCTGCTCGGGATGGTGCACCTCGCGAACGACGTCGAGCTGCGCGGGCCCGTCGTCGTGGGCGACGTGCTCGAGGTGCGCGCCTGGGCCGAGAACCTGCGCCCGCACAAGCGGGGCGTGCAGGTGGACCTCGTCGCCGAGGTGCGCCCGCAGGCCGACCCGGACGCCGGCCCCGTGTGGCGGGGCGTGTCGACCTACCTCGCCAAGGGCTTCCACCTGCCCTGGTCCGACGAGGCGGACGCCCCGCGGGACGAGCCGGCGGACGCCGACGCCGAGGACCGCGCCCCCGCAGGTACGTGGACCCCGCCGCTGCCCACCGGCCGGTGGGCGCTCGGGCCGGGCACCGGCCGCGCGTACGGCGCCGTCTCGGGCGACCGGAACCCGATCCACCTGTCGGCGCTGTCCGCGAAGGCGTTCGGCTTCCCGCGCGCCATCGCGCACGGCATGTACACGGCGGCGCGCGCCCTGGCCGACGTCGGCCACGCGCGCGGCGATGCCTATCGCTGGACGGTCGAGTTCGCCTCCCCCGTCCTGCTGCCCGGCACGGTGGACGTGGCCGTGACCCCGGACGACGACGGCTTCGCGTACGTCGGCTGGAACGGCGGCCGACGCCGCCAGCACTTCCGGGGCACGGTCACCCCGCTCTGACCGGGCGCCGTGGCTGCCGCACAGGCGGTCGACACCTCGGGCCCGACGAGGCCCGAGGTGTCGACCGCCTGTCCGGCGTCCCGGGCGGACAAGCCGTGCGGCCACCGCGGCGCGTCGACTCCGCCGTCCTGCGCGTCCGCCGTCGCTGATCGGGGACTACCTCGGCAGCATCCGTACTACCTCGCGGGATCCGGTGCTACCTCAGCAGGAGCTGTACTACCTCGCGGGGTCCGGTACTACCTCGGCGCGCGGGGCTGGTGCAGGATCGGGTCATGGTGACCCTCGGCTGCATCCTCGCGCCCTACGGCAACCCGCCCTCGCGGTTCGTCCCGTTCGCCCGCACCGCCGAGGCCGCGGGCCTCGACGAGGTGTGGCTGTGGGAGGACTGCTTCCTCGAGTCCGGCCCGTCCGCGGCCGCGGCGATGCTGAGCGCCACCGAACGCCTGCGCGTCGGGATCGGTGTCATGCCGCTGCCGCTGCGCAACGTGGCCCTCACGGCGATGGAGACGGCGACGATCGACGGCATGTTCCCCGGCCGGTTCGTGCCGGGCGTCGGGCACGGCGTGCAGAGCTGGATGGGCCAGGTCGGCGCCCGGGTGGCGTCGCCGCTGACGCTCATGCGCGAGCAGGTCGGCGCCCTGCGCGCGCTGCTCGCCGGCGAGCGGGTCACGACGTCCGGCCGCTACGTGACGCTCGACGACGTCGCGCTCGACTGGCCGCCCGCCGTCGCGCCCCTCGTGGTCGCGGCGGCGAAGGGGCCCAAGACGCTGCGGCTGGTGGGCGAGGTCGCCCAGGGCGTGGTCATCGACGGCGACACGGGCGTCTCCGGGGCCCGTCAGGCGGTCGTGCTCGTGGACGAGGGGCGCGCGGCCGCCGGCCTGCCGCCGGTCGCCGAGTCCGCGCCCGAGGGCGAGCACCCGTTCCGGACGGTCGCGTTCGCCCAGGTCGCCACCGGGGACGGCGCGGCCGACCGCCTGCGCCGGTCCCTCGCGCGGTGGGACGTCGACGCGTCGTCGGACGAGGCGCTCGCCGACCACGCCAGCTGGGGGTCCGCGGAGGAGGTCGCCGACGGGCTGCGCCGCTACGTCGCGCTCGGCGCCACGACCGTCGTCGCGCAGCCGACCCTGGACGAGCCGGACCTCGACGGCTTCGCGGCGTTCCTCGGCGAGGAGGTCGCGCCCCTGCTGCGGTAGGCGTCAGCCGGCGGTGCGCGGGATCGTCCGCGTCCACCGCCGCTCGAAGACGACCTCGTCGCCGTCGCGCGCCACCACCTCGTTCTCGGTGTGGAAGGCGTGCTCGTCGCAGGTGATCTCCGACCGGGTGACGACGCTCGCGTCCCAGCCGTCGGTCATCCCCGCGGGCAGCGGGTCGCCGGCGCCGCGGCGCAGCCGCACGGTCCAGTCCGAGCGCGTCCGCGCGCTCGTGGCCTCCCTGCCGATCCAGTACCGCTCGAGCGCGTCCTCGGTGAACTCGAGCCCGTCGGGGTAGGTGCGGGTGCCTCCGTAGCGCGGGTCGACCTCGAGCAGCCACCGGCCCTCGGCGACGTCGCGCACCACACGGCGCTCCGGGCGGGCCTCGTCCGCCTCGCCGAAGACGACGCCGAGCGGCGGCGTCTGCTCCGGCTCCTCGAAGACGACGGGCGGGTGCGACGACGCGCGGTCGTGCACGGGCAGCTCGAGCGCGCCGTCGCCGACCGCGACGGCGAGCACGGCGTCACCCGGCTGCGGCCAGACCCACGGCCAGTAGGCGGAGGACACCGCCAGACGGAGCCGGTGGCCGGGCGCCAGCGCGTAGCCGGTCCCGGTGAGCTCGAACGTCACCTCCTCGGTGGCGCCCGGCGTCCACGGCACGGCCCGGTCGCGGCCGTGCCGGGCGGAGAGGTTGAGCACGCCGCGCGTGACCAGCGTCGACGCGCCGTCGGGCCCGACGTCGCACAGCCGCGCCACGACCTGCCCCTTCGCCGCCGAGCACGTGAGCCGCAGCCGCACGCGCGCCCGGCCGAGGATCTCCAGCGGGGCGGTCAGCGGGTCGGAGTCGAAACAGAGGGACCGCCCGTCCTCCTCCCGCTGGTCGGGCGGCAGGTCGGCGTCGTTGCCGAACGGGAAGAACCGGCCCGCGTCCACGCCCGTGTGCGGCGGCGAGTCCACCAGCCACGACGTCGGGACGGGGTGCCCGTCGGCGAGCGCCCCGACCGTCGGCGCCGTCGTCCGCAGGCCGCCCTCGGGAGGGTCGTCGGCGCCCGCGGCCACGAGCGGCAGCTCGCGGGCGAACACGTGCGGCGACGGCCACGTCGGCTCGCCCACCCACCGGCCGGGCAGCTCGTCGTAGACGGTGGCGGGCGGCACGGACTCGCTGATCCACGCGCGCAGCGGCGGGTCGTCGAGGACGCCGCGGTCGGCGCCCTTGAGCCAGTGGTCCCACCAGCGCAGCGTCTCCTGCAGGAAGCCGATGGCCGGCCCGGGCGGCAGGCCGCGGTCGGGGTACTGGTGCGACCACGGGCCGAGGATGCCGCGCACCGGGGCGCGCAGCGCGCCGTCGTCCCCCGCCGCGGCGAGCCGCAGCACCGTGTCGCGGTACGGGTCGTTCCAGCCGCCGACGGCGAGGACCGCGGCCGAGATCGTCGAGTAGTCCTCGATGACGCTGCCGTGCCGCCAGTAGTCGTCGCGGGTCTGGTGGTCCAGCCAGGTGTGGACGAACGGCTCCGTGCGCTCGAGCCGCTCGAGCCACTGCGCGCGCCACCCCTCCCCCACGTACGCCGGGTCCGGCGGGCGCGAGCAGAACGCGAGCATCGTGGCAGCCCACGCGTGCATGTCGACGGCCAGCACGGAGCCGCCCGTGTAGTGCACGTCGTTGTCGTAGCGGTCGTCGGTGGAGCACACCGTGACGATCGCCTTGAGCGGCTCGGGGGCGAGCGCCGCGATCTGGAGCGAGTTGAAGCCGCCCCACGAGATGCCGAACATGCCGACCGAGCCGTCGCACCAGTCCTGCGCCGCCAGCCACTCCACGACGGCCACCCCGTCCGCGAGTTCCGTGGGCGAGTACTCGTCGTCCTGGAAACCGTCGGAGTTGCCGCTGCCACGGATGTCGACCCGCACCGACGCGTAGCCGTGCCCGGCGTAGTACGGGTGGCGCTGGGCGTCGCGGGGGGCGGTCCAGTCGGACAGCCGGTAGGGCAGGTACTCCAGGATCGCCGGGACGGGCGTGGGGTCGACGGGCCGCCAGACGCGGGCCGCGAGGCGCGTGCCGTCCGCCAGGGGGATCCAGTGGTCCTCGACGCGGGTCTCGTGAGGCAGGTCGGTGACGTATCGCATGGTGTCCTCCGGGAGGTCGCGGTCGGGCTCAGTGGACGGGGTGCATGGTGCGCTTCATCCACGGCGACAGGGCGAGGACGACGACGGCGACGATCACGGGCACCGCGCCGTTGACGGCGAAGTAGACCCCGTCGGGGACCTCGCCGTAGAAGCGGACCGTCTGCGCCTGGATGCCGTTGGCCAGCGCGATGGACAGGAACCACACCGCCATCGACTGGCTGGAGAACGCGAGCGGTGCGAGCTTCGTGGTGGCGGACAGGCCGGTGGTCTGCAGCAGCACGTCGCCCAGGCCGAGCAGGAGCAGCGAGACGAGCATCCACCAGACGGCGATCCGCCAGTCGCCGGACTGCCCGCTCACGGCGGGGACGAGGACCAGGTAGGACAGGCCGCCGAGCAGGGCGCCGAACGCGACCTTCTTCGAGGCGTGCGGCTGCCGCGGCCCGAGCCAGGTCCACAGCGCGGCGACGAGCGGGGCGACCAGCACCTCCGCCGCGCCGAGGTAGGAGCTGAACCACGACGAGGGCACGTCCCAGCCGAAGATCGTGCGGTCCACGTGGTCCTCGGCCAGCAGGATGAGCACCGAGTACGCCTGGAAGAGCACGAAGTTGAACGCGACCGACGCGATCCACAGCACGAGGAACGGACGCAGCCGCCCACGCTCCTCGCCCGTCACGCGGGGGCTGCGGAACATCACGGTGAAGTAGACGATCGGCGCGACCATCGCGATCACGGTGAGGGCGTCGACGACGCCGTCCACGCTGAGCCGTCCGACGAGGGCGAGGACGACGAGGACGACGACCACGGCGGCCGCCGAGCCGCCGAGGATCCAGCGCGTGCGGCGCGCGACGTCGGGCGGCAGCGCCGCCTCGGCCCCGCGGCCGTAGCCGGGGATGCCGCGTCGGCCCACGACGTACTGGATCAGCCCGGCCGTCATGCCGATCGCGGCGGCGGAGAAGCCCCAGTGCCAGCCGACCTCCGCGCCCAGCCACCCGGTGACCAGCGGGCCGAAGAACGCCCCCACGTTGATGCCCATGTAGTAGAGCGCGAAGCCGGCGTCGCGCCGCTCGTCGTCGGTCCGGTAGAGCTTGCCCACGAGCGTCGACACGTTGGGCTTGAGCAGCCCGGTGCCGAGGCTGATGAGCACCAGGCCGACCCACGTGGAGAACTCCGCCGGGATCGCCATCGTGTAGTGGCCCGCGGCGATGAGGATGCCGCCCCACAGCACGCTCCGGTAGGAGCCGAGGACCCGGTCCGCGATCCAGCCGCCGCCCACGGACACCAGATAGACCATGGTGCCGTAGCCGGCCGCGATCGACGCCGCGTTGCCGGCCTCCATCGCGAGCCCGTCGTCCGCGACCGAGGCGGTGAAGTACAGGACGAGGATGGCCTGCATCCCGAGGAACGAGAACCGCTCCCAGACCTCGAGGCTGAACAGCGTGGCCAGGCCGCGCGGGTGGCCGAAGAACGACCTGTCGTGCGGCTCGCGCTCGGGTGTCGGTTCGACGGCGGCGGCGTCCTCGGTGGTCACGGGCTCTCCAGGGTTCGGGGACAGGTCTGGCCGCGAGCCGGCCACGTCACGCCTGGCCCGGGCCGGCCGTCGACCCTACCTGTCGTGCTCCCGCCAGGGTCTCACCGCCCGGCCGGTGGGACCCGTCGAACCGTCAGGCCGCCGCGAGCCGGCGCCGCAACCCGTCGCGGACGTCCGGCCACTCGTCGTCGACGATCGAGAAGTACGCGGTGTCCCCCACCGTGCCGTCGGCGGCGACGCGGTGCTTGCGCAGCACGCCCTCGGGCTTCGCGCCGAGGCGCTGGATGGCCGCGCACGAGCGCGTGTTGCGCGAGTCGGCGCGCAGCGCGACGCGGCGCATCCCCCACTCCTCGAACGCGTGCCGCAGCAGCAGGAGCTTGCACGCGGGGTTGGTCGTGCCGCCCCACCAGTCGCGCCCGTAGAACGTGGTGCCGATCTCCACGCGGCGCGGCCCGGGGGCCAGCTCGTAGAAGCGCGTGGACCCGCGGACCGCGCCGTCGTCGCCCACGACGGCGAACGCCATCGTGCCGGGCGTGGCGACCCCGGCGTCGATCCACGCCTCGAGGTCCGCGACGGTCGTCGGGACGGGCGAGGTCATGCCGAACCAGAGGTCGGCGTCGACGAGGGGGAGCAGCGCCGCGGCGTGCTGCGGGCCGAGGGGCTCCAGGCGCACGCCGTGGCCGGCGAGGACGAGGTCGTGGGTCACGCACCCATCCTCGCCGACCCTGCACCTGTGCACGTTCTCGCGCCGCATGCCGAGCACATCTGCATGCTCGGCGCAGGATGGGGGTCATGGACGACGCCCTGCACGAGATGACCGCCGCCCGGCTGCGTGACCTGCTGCGCGCGGGCGAGCTCACGCCGACCGAGGTGGCCGACCACTTCCTGGCCCGGATCGAGCGCGCCAACCCCGCCCTGGGGGCCTTCGTCAGCGTCACCCCCGAGGCGGCGCGCGAGCGGGCGGCGCGCCTCGAGCGCGACGGCGCGGAGGCCCGGGGCGTGCTGTGGGGGCTGCCCGGCGGGGACAAGGACCTGTGGCTGCGGGCCGGCGTGCCCGCCGGGTTCGGCTCCCGCGCCTTCGCCGGCGACGACGCCGTGGTGGTTCCGGTGAGCGACGAGATCGTCGACGTCCTCGACGCCGCCGGCATGGTGAGCCTCGGCCGCACGACGGCGCCCGAGCTCGGCTTCCCCGCGTACACGGAGCCGCTGGCCGGGCCGGTGGCGCGCAATCCGTGGGACCCGGCTCTCGGGGCGGGCGGGTCGAGCGGCGGCGCCGCCGTCGCCGTCGCCGCGGGCCTGCTGCCGTGCGCGCCCGGGTCGGACGGCGGCGGTTCGGTGCGCATCCCCGCCGCGGCGTGCGGCGTCGTCGGGCTCAAGCCGAGCCGCGGCCTCGTCCCCGCGGGGTCGGGGCAGGAGTCGCTCGGCGGTCTGGTCGTGGACGGGCCTCTCGCCCGCACCACGGAGGACACCGCGCTGCTGCTCGAGGGGATGCTCACCCGGACGCCCGACGGGCGGGTGGCGCACCCGCTGACGCTGCGCGCGCCGTCGGCCCGGGCCGGGGAGTACCTGGCCGCGGCCCGCCGCGGCGAGGTGGCGGGAGTGGGCGGCGAGGACGTGCGGGGCCGCTTCCGGATCGCCGTCACGACCGACTCCGCCTGGGACGACTTCTACGCGATCTCGACGTCGGACGAGGCGCGCGCCGCGCTCGACACCGGCGTGGCGACGCTCACCGGGCTCGGGCACGAGGTGGACGGCCTGTCCCTCGAACCCGACCCGACGTACGGCCCCGCGTTCCGCACCCTGTGGATGGCGGGCGCGTCCGCGGTGCCGATCGACGACCCCGCACGCCTCGACCGCCTCGAGCCGCTCACCCGGTGGCTCGTCGGCCGCGGCCGCCAGGTGCCCGCCCGCGAGCTCGCCGAGGCGTTGCGCGCCCTCACCGCCTTCGAGCGCCGGCTGGTCGCGCAGGTGTCGCGGTTCGACGCCGTCGTCACCCCCGCCCTCGCGATGACGCCCCGCCCGCTCGGCTGGTTCGACCCCGAGGACCCCGAGCGCAACTTCGAGCAGCAGTGCCAGTACACGCCGTGGACGTCGATGCTCAACGTGGCCGGCCTGCCCGCGATCACCGTGCCCACGCGGTGGACCGACGACGGGCTGCCGATGGGCGTGCAGCTGATCGGGCGGCCGGGCGGGGAGACGACGCTCCTCGCCCTCGCCGCACAGCTCGAGGACCGGCTGCGCTGGGCGGACCGGCACCCGCCGGCCTGGTGATCAGGCGGGAACCCGCTCCGCCGTCGCGCCGTCGAGGGGCGGGTAGCTCTCGCCGCCCACCCGCTCCGCCGCCGCGATGTACCCGGCCAGGGCCGAGCGCGAGCGGGCGAGCCTCGCCATCTGGTCCTCCAGGCGCCGCAGGCGGGAGCGCATCGCGGTCAGGAGCTCGACACAGCCGGGCAGCTGCGGCTCCTCGCCGACCGCGCACGGCAGCACGGAGGCGATGTCCTCGGACGACAGGCCCGCGTCGAGCAGGTGCCGGATCTGCCGCACCCGCAGCACGGCCCCCTCGTCGAACTCGCGGTAGCCGTTCGAGCGCCGGGCGACGTCCAGCAGGCCCTGGGCCTCGTAGTAGCGCAGCTGGTGCGTCCGCACGCCCGTGCGGCGGCTCAGCTCCCCGATCCGCATCCCGCTCCCCCTTGACCTTCACACCGGTATGAACGTCGACGATGCTGCCATGGTCACCAGAACCCACAAGCCGTCGTCCCCCGTCCCCGTCTCCGTCGTCGGTCTCGGCCTCATGGGCCGCGCGCTCGCCGGCGCGTTCCTCAGGGCCGGGCACCCCACCACCGTGTGGAACCGCACCCCCGCCAAGGCCGACGCGCTGGTGGCGGACGGCGCGCACCTGGCGCCCTCGGCGGCCGCGGCGCTCCGCCCCGACGGCCTGACGGTCGTCTGCCTCACCGACGACGACGCCGTGCGCGAGCTGATCGGCCAGGACGGCGTCGACGTCGCCGGCGCCACGCTGGTCAACCTCACGTCCAGCAGCTCCTCGCAGGCCAGGGAGACCGCCCGGTGGACCGCCCGACGCGGCGCGCGCTACCTCGACGGCGCGATCATGGCCGTGCCCTCCGCGATCGGGACGGCGGACGCGGTCGTCCTGCACAGCGGGCCCCGGACCGACTTCGACGCGCACGCGGCCACGCTCGCGGCGCTCGGCACCGTCACCCACCTCGGCGAGGACCCCGGGCTGGCGTCCCTCTACGACGCGGCCGGCCTCACGATGATGTGGAGCGTCCTCGACGCGTGGCTGCACGGCACCGCCATGCTCCGGACGGCCGGGGTGGACGCCGCCGCCTTCGCGCCGTTCGCCCGGCAGATCGCGGAGGGCGTGGCCGCGTGGCTGCCCGGTTACGCGGAGCAGGTCGACCGCGGCCGGTTCCCGGCCGAGGCCTCGGCCCTCGAGACGGACGCGCGTGCGATGGCGCACCTCGTCGAGGAGAGCGAGGCGCTGGGCGTGAGCACCGAGCTGCCGAGACTGCTCAAGGCCGTGGCCGACCGTGGCGTCGCCGCGGGCCACGGTCACGAGCAGTACCCGGTGCTGATCGAGGAGTTCGGCCGCCCGACGCCCTGACCTGCCGGTCGCCGGCCGGAGGACCACGGCCTGAGACGTCGGCGTGCGAGCCGGCGGGCACGCGCCTACGGTCGGTCTTCGAGGTCGTTCGTCTGACGGAAGGAGCCCCGATGGGACTGGGAGACAAGGCCAAGCACCTGGCGGAAGAGGCCGAAGGCAAGGCCAAGGAGGCCACGGGCAAGCTCACCGACGACGAGAGCAAAGAGGCCGAGGGCAAGGCCCAGCAGGCCAGCGCGAACCTCAAGCAGGCGGGCGACGACGTCAAGGACGCGTTCAAGGGCTGACCCGCTGACACGACGGGGCGCCACCGCACGGTGGCGCCCCGTCGTCATGTCCGCCCGGGGCGGGACCGACGGCTCAGAGGTCGTCGGGCAGGCAGCCGAAGGCCTCGTCGGCGCCCAGCGCGGCGGTGGCGAGCAGCCCCTCGAGGCCGGAGCCCTCGGGCACGGGGCGAGGGTCGTCGACGACGACCCACAGCCCGTCCACGACGTCGTACCGCGCCTGCGGCCCCTCGGTCACGAGCGAGCGGACGGCGGCGACGAGCCGCTCGACCTCCTCGCCCGCCGTGCCGAGGCCCACCGACGCGCGGACGGCCCCGGCATCGAACCCGAGGCGGCCGAGCAGCGGGTGGGCGCAGAACCGGCCGTCGCGCACCCCGATGCCGTGCTCGGCGGACAGGTACGCGGCGACGAGGCCCGGGTCGTACCCGGAGACCGTGAACGTCACGACCCCCACCGGGTCGACGGCGTCGTCCCACACGTGCACGACCTCGACGCGCTCGACCTCGCCCAGCCCGTCCACGAGGCGGCGCCGCAGGGCGTCCTCGTGCTCGCCGGCGACCCACGGGTCGAGCGCGGCGAGCTCGTCGCACGCGGCCGCGAGCGCCACCGCGCCCACGACGTTGGGCGAGCCGGCCTCGTGCCGGGCGGGGCCCTCGTGCCACTCGGTGGTGGTGGTGCGGACCCGGCGCACGGCGCCGCCGCCGGCGAGGTACGGGGTGCCGGCGTCGAGCCAGTCGCGGCGTCCGACCAGGGCGCCCGCGCCGAAGGGCGCGTACGTCTTGTGGCCCGAGAAGGCGACGTAGTCGACGCCCGTCTCCGCGAGCGAGAAGCGGCGGTGCGGCACCAGCTGGGCGCCGTCGAGCACGACGCGCGCGCCCGCGCCGTGCGCCGCGGCGACGACGTCGGCCACGGGCAGCGCCTCGCCGGTCACGTTCGACGCGCCGGTGAGCGCCAGCAGGGCGTAGGGGCGGCCCGCCGCGGCGGCGGAGCTCAGCTCCTCCTCGATCTCCGCGAGGGTGGCGGACACGGACGGCCCGCCGGTGACGACGGTCGCGTCGGTGACGCGCTGCCAGGGCAGCAGGTTGGCGTGGTGCTCGATGTCGAGCACGAGGACGCGGCCCGGCTCGCCGGTGGCCGGGTCGGCGGGCACGCAGCCCGCGAGCAGGTTGAGCGAGTCCGTGGTGTTGCGGGTGACGATCGTGAGGTCGTCCTCGCGGGCGCCGACGAACGCGCCGATCGTGCGGCGCGCCGTCTCGTACAGGGCGGTCGAGACCTGGGACAGGTAGCCGGCGCCGCGGTGCACGCTGGCGTACAGCGGCAGCACGCGCGCGACCCGGTCCGCCACGGCCTGCAGGGCCGGCGCCGACGCCGCGACGTCGAGGTTGGCGTACGGCACCTGGCGGCCGTCGACGAGCGGCACGAGCGTGTCGCCGCCGACGACGGGCAGCACGGGGGCGACGTCGTGCACGGCGGCGGCGCGCGCGGCGGGCACCGCAGGCGCAGTGGTGAGCGTGGTCATGCGTGGTCCTCCTCGGTCGTGCCGGGGAGGTGGCTCCCCGCGCTTGCCCGCACGCCGGACGGCGCGGGGCCAGGTCGTCACCCGGGGCACCCCGCCGCGAGAGGAGGGTTGCCGGCCAGCGAGCCGGGGCTTCGCGCTGGCGCTCTTGACCTGCCGCCCATCGTGCGTGCGCGGCACCTCGCGGTCAAGCGGATCCGGCGTCCTTCTCACGATGCGGTCGAGGGTGGCCACCTCGGGTTCGGCGTCGCCGGCGCGCGACCCCGGGGGACGCGCGGCGTTCGCGTCGCGAGACGGGGTGACCAGCACGCGGACGGCGGGCGTACGATCGCCACGACCATCCCGAGCGGCCGAGTGACGTGGCACGTCGACGCCGCAGCAACCCGCGGGCCGGTCGTCGGCGACGGCGGCCGTACCGGACGAGGGTGCTACCGCCACGACCGATGGGAGGACTGCGATGAGCACCCAGATCGATCCCCGCCCCGCCGAGGGCTACGCCGGCGACCTCACCCCGCAGCAGGCGTGGGACCTGCTCGCCGGCGACCCCGACGCCGTCCTCGTGGACGTGCGCACCGAGGGCGAGTGGCGCGCGATCGGCGTGCCGGACACCGCCACCGCCGGCAAGGCCCCCCTCTTCGTCGAGTGGGTGCAGGCGGGCGGTCGCCCCAACGCCGGCTTCCTCGCCGAGCTGGCCGCCGCGGGCGTGACCGCCGACAGCCCGATCGTCTTCCTGTGCCGCTCCGGTCAGCGCTCGATCGGCGCGGCGCGCCTCGCGACGGCGTCCGGCCTGGGCCCGGCGTACAACGTGCTCGAGGGGTTCGAGGGCGGCCCCGGCTTCGACGGCGTCCGCGACCGCGAGGGCTGGAAGGTGCGCGGCCTGCCGTGGGGCGCGTTCGACGACGCCGCCGCGACGCGGGCAGCCCAGCAGGACTCGGAGCAGGCCCGATGAGCGACGCGCAGGTCCCGACCGGCCCCGGCGCCGACCCCACGACCTTCGGCGGCTCGCGCCCGCTGCCCGCCACGGTCCGGCCCGCGACGCTCGCCGTGCGCGGCGGGCACCGCCGCTCGGACTTCCAGGAGATGTCCGAGGGCCTGTTCCTCACCCAGGGGTACACCTACGGCTCGGCTGCGGACGCGGAGGCGGCGTTCGCCGGCGAGCGGTCCCAGTTCCTGTACTCGCGGTACGGCAACCCGACGGTGCACACGTTCGAGGAGCGGCTGCGCCTCATCGAGGGTGCCGAGGCCTGCTACGCCACGGCGTCGGGCATGTCGGCGGTGTTCAACGCCCTCGCCGCGCTGGTCTCCAGCGGTTCGCGCATCGTATCGGCGCGGGCGCTGTTCGGGTCCACGAACGTCATCTACGACGAGATCCTCGCCAAGTGGGGGGTGCGCGTCGACCTGGTCGACGGGCACGTGACCTCGCAGTGGGAGGAGGCCCTCGCCACGCCGGCCGACGTCGTGTTCTTCGAGTCGCCGTCCAACCCCATGCAGGACCTCGTCGACGTGCGGCGGGTGGCGGAGCTCGCGCACGCCGCGGGTGCCGTGGTCGTGGTGGACAACGTGTTCGCGACGCCGGTCCTGCAGAAGCCGCTGGAGCTCGGCGCCGATGTCGTCGTGTACTCGGCCACCAAGCACATCGACGGACAGGGGCGCGTGCTCGGCGGCGCGATCCTCGGCTCGGAGGAGTTCCTCACCGGGCCGGTGCAGACGTTCGTGCGCAACACCGGACCGTCGCTGAGCCCGTTCAACGCGTGGGTGCTGCTCAAGGGCCTGGAGACGCTCGACGTGCGCGTGCGCGCCCAGAACGCGGCAGCCCTGCAGGTCGCGACCGCGCTCGAGGAGCTCGACGGTGTGACCGGCGTGCGCTACCCGTTCCTGCCCTCGCACCCGCAGCACGAGCTCGCCAAGGCGCAGCAGTCGGGCGGCGGCACGGTCGTGACGTTCGACCTCGCGGTGCCCGAGGGCACCGAGCCGGCGGAGGCGAAGAAGCGGACGTTCGCGTTCCTCGACGCCCTGCAGGTCGTCGACATCTCCAACAACCTCGGCGACGCGAAGTCGATCATCACGCACCCCGCCACGACGACGCACCGCAAGCTCGGCCCGGAGGGCCGCGCCAAGGTCGGCATCGCCGAGACCACCGTGCGGCTGTCGATCGGCCTCGAGGACCCGCGGGACATCGTGGAGGACGTCGAGCAGGCGCTGCGCGCCTGAGCTCCCGCGACGTGTCGGAGGCCCCTGCCATGCTCGGGCCCGGCACGCCCGACGAGGAGGACCTGTGGGGACACGGCACGACGTCGACTTCCTGTTCGGCGCGTGGCGCGTCCGTCATCGCCGCTGGACCGAACCCCTGGCCCCGGGTTCGACGACGGGCACCTGGACCGAGTTCGACACCGAGGCCGTCGCCGGGCAGATCCTCGACGGCCTCGGGAACGCGGACGACACGTCCGGCACCCGCGGAATTCCCTGGGCCGCCCGCCGCGGCCGTGCCTACGGTCGCCCCGTGCCCGACCCGATCTTCGCCGACCCCACGCTGGCCCGGCTGTACGACCCGCTCGACCCGGACCGCCGCGACCTCGATCCGTACCTGGCCCTCGCCGCGAGCTGGGCGCGCGCCAGGTGCTCGACGTCGGCTGCGGCACGGGCGCGCTCGCCGTGCTGCTCGCGGCGGAGGGCATCGACGTCGTCGGCCTCGACCCGGCGGGCGCGTCGCTCGACGTGGCCCGCGGCAAGCCCGGCGCCGGGCGCGTGCGCTGGCTGCACGGCGACGCCACCACGCTGCCGCCGTTGCAGGTGGACCTCGCCACGATGACCGGGAACGTCGCGCAGGTCTTCCTCACCGACGACGACTGGGCGGCGACACTCGGGGGCGTGCACGCCGCGCTCCTCCCGGGCGGTCGCCTCGCGTTCGAGACCCGCGACCCGGCGCGGCGGTCCTGGGAGCGCTGGACGCGCGAGCGCACGCACCGGCGCAGCGACGTGGCGGGGTTCGGCGTCGTCGAGACGTGGACGGACCTGGTCGACGTCTCGCTGCCGCTCGTGACGTTCCGCGGCACGTTCGTCCTGGCCGACGGACGGGTCCTGCGCTCGGACTCGACCCTCCGGTTCCGGGAGCACGACGAGCTGGCGGCGTCGCTCGAGACTGCCGGCTACGTCGTCGAGCAGGTGCACGACGCGCCCGACCGGCCCGGGCTGGAGTGGGTCTTCGTCGCCCGGGCGGTCGAGCGCGGCTGACGCGGTCTCAGCGCGCCGTGCGGACGACCATCTTCCCGGTGTTGGCGCCGGCCATCATGTCGAGGAACGCCTGCGGGGCGTTCTCGATGCCGTCGACCACGGTCTCGTCGTAGGCGATCTTCCCGTCCGCGAACCACCCGGTCATGAGCTCGCGGAACTCGGCGCCGTGGTGGAGGTAGCCGCCCAGCGTGAAGCCCTCGAGCCGGAGGCCCCTGGTGATGAGGTTCGCCATGTTGTCCGGGCCGGGCAGGCGGTCGGTGGCGTTGTAGCCGGCGATGGCCCCGCACAGCGCGACCCGGCCGCCGTCGTTCATCACGTCGAGCGCCGCGGTGAGGTGGTCGCCGCCGACGTTGTCGAAGAAGACGTCGACGCCGCCCGGCACCAGCGCGGGGAGCTGCTCGCGGACCGGGGCGTCCTTGTAGTTGAGGGCGGCGTCGTAGCCGTACTTCGAGGTGAGCAGCTCGACCTTCTCGGCCGACCCGGCCGACCCGACGACCCGCTCCGCGCCGAGCAGGCGCGCGATCTGGCCGGCCGCGGTGCCGACGGCGCCCGCCGCGCCCGAGACGAACACCGTGTCGCCGGGCTTCATGCCCGCGATCGCGGTGAGGCCGACGTAGGCCGTGAGCCCCGTCATGCCGAGGATGCCCAGGTGGAGGGACAGCGGCACCCCGGGGAGCTCGGGCACGACGCGGAAGCCGCGCGCGTCCTCCTGCGCGACGTCGCGCCAGCCGTGCTGGTGCAGCACCACCGCGCCCACCGGGACGTCGTCGGACGCCGACTCGACGACGCGCCCGATCGCGCCGCCCGTCATGGTCTCCCCCAGCGCGAAGGGCGGGGTGTAGCTCTTCACGTCGTTCATGCGCCCGCGCATGTACGGGTCGACGGAGACGAACTCGTTGGCCACGCGGACCTGGCCCGGCTCGAGGTCGCCGTAGGTGACCTGGACCGTGCGGAAGTCGTCGGGCGCGGGCCACCCGGTGGGGCGGGCGGCGAGCTGGACCTGGGTGCTGACGATGGAGGACATGCGGGTGTGGTGCCTACTTCCGGGGTCGATGATCAGGATGCGAGGCCGACGACGAGCGCGACGACCGCGAGCAGCGGCGCGGCGCCCTGCGTGACGGCGGCCCGGCGCTTGTCGGGCGAGGAGAGGAACAGGACGAGGGCGGCGGCGAGCATGCTGCCGGTGCCGGCCAGCACGAGGGCCGCGCCCGCACCGGTGGTGCCGGCGGCGACGAGCACGATGCCGATCGCGGTCACGACGGCGAGGAACAGGTTGTAGAAGCCCTGGTTGAAGGCCAGCTCGCGCGTGGCGGCGGCCTCCTGCTCGGTCGTGCCGAACGTGGCGCGCGCCCGGGGGGTGGTCCACGCGACCGACTCGAGCCAGAAGATGACCACGTGGAGCGCCGCGGCGATCCCGGCCAGGACGAGCCCTGCGACGACCATCGGTTCTCCCTGCTGCCTGCCGGCGCACCCGCCGGTCGATTCTGTAACGGTCGGTCCACTGTATATACTGCAACGAGCGTTACACAACTTGGAGGAACGATGGGCAGGGCGCAGGGGTTCGAGACCGAGCAGGCGGTCCGGGCGGCGCGCGAGGTGTTCTGGCGCGACGGATACGCGGAGGCGTCCGTCCCCGCGCTCGAACGCGCCACCGGGCTGAACCGGTCGAGCATCTACCACGCCTTCGGCTCCAAGCGCGGGCTCTTCGACGCCGCCGTGCAGAGCTACCTGGACGAGGTCGTGCGGCCACGGCTGCGCCCGCTCGTGGCCGACGACGTCGCCCCCGGAGCGCTCGTCGAGTACCTCACCGGCCTGCGCGCGGCGCTCGCCCGCGCGGACGAGGTCCAGGGCACCTCGGGCTGCCTGCTGGTCAACACGTCGGGCTCCCCCATCGCGGCCGACGACGCCGTGCGCCGCACCGTCGCCGACTACCGCGCCGAGCTGCGCGCCGCACTGCGGCGCGGGGTGGTCGCGCGGCGACCGGACGCGACACCCGCCGACGCCGACCGGCTCGCCGACGTCTGCACGGCCCTGGTCATCAGCGCCTTCACCCTGGTGCGCGTGGACCCGCCGAGCGCGCTGCACTGCCTGGACACCGCCGTCGACGTGCTCGACCACTGACGCCGCACGCGCGACCACCCGGCTGTCGACGGGTGGTGCGTCGCGGCGGCCGGGAATCGCTGACCCGACGGTCAGCCGCCCGGGACCACGAGCCCGGTGTCGTACGCCCACACCACGAGCTGCACGCGGTCGCGCGCACCGGTCTTGGTCATGATCCGGCTGAGGTGCGACTTCACCGTGCTGGGCTCGAGGAACAGCGCCGCGGCGATCTCCGCGTTGGACGGCCCCCGGCACAGCAGCGCGACGATCTCCCGCTCGCGCGCGGTGAGCAGCCCGGTCGCGGCCGGGTCGGGCACGACGGGGCCGCGGCGCCGCGCGAACTCGTCGATGACGCGCCGCGTCAGGGTCTGGTCCACCAGCCCGTCCCCCGCGGCGACCCGGCGCACGGCGTCGACGAGCACCTCGGGCTCGGCGTCCTTGAGCAGGAAGCCGGACGCGCCGGCCTCCAGCGCGCCGAACACGTAGTCGTCGAGGTCGAACGTGCTGACCACGAGCACGGGCACCGGGTCGACGACGCCCGGCCCGGCGAGCTCCCGCGTCGCGGTGATGCCGTCGCCGCCGGGCATGCGCACGTCCATGCACACGACGTCGGGCCGCTCGCGGCGGGCCACGCGGACGGCGTCGGCGCCGTTCGACGCCTCCCCCACGACCTCGAGGCCCTCGCTCTGCAGGATCACGGTGAACCCGGCGCGCACCACCGCCTGGTCGTCCACGAGCACGACGCGCGTCATCGGGCGCCCTGCCCGACACGCACCGACCGGTCCTCGGCGCCCGCGGGGCGCGGCACGACGAGCCGCACCAGCCAGCCGCCGCCGGACGTGCGCCGGGCGGTGAGCCGGCCGCCCACGAGCTCCGCGCGCTCGGTCATGCCGATGACGCCGTGCCCCGGGCCCGCCTCCTGCGGCGACGCGGTCGACGCCGACCGGTCGGCCGGGCCGTTGCGCACGGTGACCGCCAGCTCGTCCTCGTCGTACATGGTCTCGACGTCGACGGCGCTGCCCGGCGCGTGCCGGCGGGCGTTGGCGAGCGACTCCTGCAGCACCCGGTACACGGTGAGCTGCACGGTGGGCGGGAGGCCGTAGGGCTCGCCCCGCCGCGTCTCCTGCACCCGCGTGCCCGTGCTGCGGGCGAGGTCGATCAGCGCGGGCACGTCGGCGAGGGTCGGCTGCGGGGCCGACGGCACGTCGTCGCCCTCGCCGGTGTCGCGGAGGATGCCGACGACGAGGCGCAGGTTGTCGAGCGTCTCCCGCCCCTGCCCGCGGATCCAGCGCAGCGACTCCTTCGCCCGCTCGGGGTCTCCCGTGACGAGCCGCTCCGCGGCGGCCGCCTGCACGACGATGCCGGACAGGTGGTGCGCCGCGACGTCGTGCAGCTCGCGGGCCATGCGGCCCCGCTCCGCGAGGACGGCCTGGGCGGCGAGCGCCTCGCGCTCCCGCTCGGCCTGCGCCACGCGCGCCCGCAGCTGAGCCAGCAGCTCGCGCCGGGTGCCGACGTACGCGCCGACGAGGACCGCGCCGAGGTAGACCACCAGCGCGGACACCAGCCCGCCCCACAGCTGGGTGCCGACGGTCACGCCGAGCTCCGCCACCGTCGCGGGGCCGCCCAGCACGTACCCGAGCAGCACCTGCACGACGGCGGCGCCCGCCGCCGCGCCGAGGGCCGGCCGTCGCGGGGCCTGCACGCCCACCGAGTAGGCGGCGACCAGGGTCGCCGGCGCCTGGAAGCTCACGAACGGCGGCAGCAGCGGTGCCAGCGCGAGCTGCCCGAGCAGCACGAGCGCGAGGCACAGCATCGGGAACCGGCGCCGCAGCGTGAGCGCCATCGCCTGCCCGACGAGGACGACGCATGCCGTCACCTGTGCACCGGTGCTCGTCCCGTCCACCGACGCCTGGGCCCCGAACGACTCTCCGAGGCTCGACGACACCACCTGCAGCAGCGTCAGGAGCAACGCGACCGACAGCGCCGCGATGACGGCGCCGAGCAGCGCGTCGCGTCCCGTGGCGGTCCGGACGCCGAAAGCGTCGAGCCTCCGTCGCAGCGCGTCGAGCACAGGTCCTCCGTCGGTGTCGGGATGGCTGTCTGGATGCTTCTCTGGACGATCTCGGGGTGACCGTCGAGCCCGGCCCACGGTACGCCGTCCGGGGCCGGGCACGACCCGTCGTCGCTGGTCAGGCGGATATCGATCGGATATCAGGCGAGGTCACGACGGCGGAGGACGGCGCCCGCGGTGACGAGCAGCACGGCCGCCCAGGCGACCAGCCCCGCCAGCGCCGCGGCGGCACCGAGCGCCGGGCTGGCGCCCGTCGTCGCCCCGAAGAGCTGGGCGGCGCCCTGACCCGCCGACGCGAGGGACCCGAGGGTGATCGGCAGCCACGACGTCGCCGTCGTCGCGCCGCCCGTGAGGACGAGCGCGGCGGCCTGGATCATCGGTTCCACGAGGGCGAGCGCCACGACCACGACGATCGCCGCGACCTGCCCCCGCACGAGGGTACCGACGGCGAGCCCCAGCCACGAGAGCAGGACCATCGCCGTGAGGCCTCGCCCCCAGACGCCGAGCGCCTCGCCGGGCCCGATCGCCAGGCTCGCGCCGGGCGTCGTCGCGACCGCGAGGACCAGCCCGACGGCCGTGACCAGCGCGAGCGCCACCCCGATCGCGAGCGCGGCCGTCGCCGTCGCGCCCGCCTTGCCGGCGAGGATCCGCAGCCGGTCCGGCACGGCCAGCGCCGTGGGCACGATGCCGCCGGTGCGGAAGTCCGTCGTGGCCGCGAGCGCGCCGAGCAGCAGCACGCACAGCGCGGTGACGCCGCTGGAGCCGGACCCGGCGGGCCCGTTGCCCATGAGGTCGAGCAGCGACCGCTGGGCGGCGGCGGACCCGAGATCCGTGGCGGCGGCGAGACCGGACAGGAGCTCGCTGGTGTCCGCCGGGGACATCTGCGGCCCGACGTGGAACCCGGCGTCCGCCCCGCCCAGCGCCTCGAGGGTGCGCAGCGTACGCGGCAGCACGAGCGTGAGGGTCTGCGCGAGGAGCATGCCCGCGACGGCGACGATCCCGATGACCCAGGGCGTCCGGGTGCTGCGCAGCTTGAGCAGCTCGGCCCTGAACACGGCGAGAGACATCAGCGGACTCCTTCGGTGGCGGCGGTGAGGTCGAGGTACACGTCCTCGAGGCTCCGGTCGGTGGTGACGAGCTCGCCCAGCGTGCCCGCGGCGACGACGCGGCCCTGGCCGACGACGACCAGGTCGTCCGCGACCTGCGCCACCTCGCCCAGCACGTGGCTGGCCAGCAGCACCGTGCCGCCGTCGTCGACGAAGGTGCGCAGCAGCTCGCGCAGCCACCGCATCCCGGCCGGGTCGAGGCCGTTGGCGGGCTCGTCGAGCACCAGGACGTCGGGGTGGCCGAGCAGCGCGGCGGCGATGCCGAGGCGCTGCCTCATGCCGAGCGAGTAGGTGCGCACGCGGCGGTCGGCGGCGGGGATCATGCCGACGGCGGCGAGCACCTCGTCGACCCGGCGGGCCGGGAGGCGCGACGCCGCGGCGAGCACCCGCAGGTGGTCACGGCCGGTGCGCCCGGGATGCAGTCCCCCCGCGTCCAGCAGGGCCCCGACCACCAGCGCCGGGCGCTCCAGGTCGGCGTAGCGCCGGCCGTCGAACGTCGCCGTGCCGGCGTCCGCCCGGGCCAGTCCGAGCAGCACGTGCAGGGTCGTGCTCTTGCCCGCGCCGTTCGGGCCCAGCAGGCCCACGACCCGCCCCGGCTCGGCGGTGAAACCCACGTCGTGCACGGCCTCGAAGCCGCCGTAGGACTTGTGCAGCCCCTCGATCCGGATGGTGGTCATCCGTCCCCTCCCTCGTCGTCCGGCGGCCGTCGTTCGCCGTGCCGGTACCCCGAGCCTTCCGGGGAGGGGGTGGCCGGGTCTTGGGGCGGAGGGCGGAACCTCGGTTGCGACTCTCGGGGGAGGTCGTGCGTCCCGGCGCCCGACCGGGCGACGGAGAGGGATCGGGGTCACGCCGCGGCGAAGAGGCGCTCCAGGTGCTGGTCGACGGCCGCCAGCGCGGCCTCCGGCTCGATGACGCCGAGCTCGAGCAGGGGCGTGAACCCGGTCAGTGCCAGGAGGAGGTCCGTCTCGACGTCGGGGTCCCGGTCCGGGGCGATCCGGCCCTGCGCGATCGCCTGGCGGACGAGGCGCTCGACCGTCGCGCGGCCGTCGCGGAGCCCGAGGCCCGCCTGTTCGCGCAGCACCGGGTCGTGCAGCGCCTCGAGGACGTAGGCGGCGCTCATGCGGCTGGACGCGCGGGCGTCGGGGTGCAGGGGCAGCATCTCGGTGAGCACCACGCGCAGCACGTCCCGGGGGTGGGGCGGCTGGTCGAGCGCGGCGAGCCCTCGCTCGACCCGGTCGGAGGTGCGCTCGGCGGCGAACTCCGTCGCGAAGGTCAGCATCGCCGTGCGGGACGCGAAGTAGTGCTGCAGCTGGCCGAGCGAGACCCCCGCCTCGCGGGCGACCTCGCGCAGGGACGCGCCCGCCCAGCCGTGCTGGTCGACGACGCGCCACAGCGCGTGCGCGATCTCCTCGCGGCGTTCCTGGTGGTCCACCAGCTTCGGCATCGTGCCCCTCCCGGGTTGTCGTACGCTCGACATAATACAGTTGACCGAAAACGCGCCAGGACGGGAGCCACGATGACCGACGAGCAGCCGCCGGCGGCGTTCTTCGACCCGTACGCGGTCGCCATCGACGACGAGGTGGCGATCGCGCTGCTCGCCGAGATGCACCTCAGGAAGGCGATCGAGCGCGGCGACTTCGACGACCTGCCCGGCAGCGGCAAGCCGCTCGACCTGCAGGACCTCCACGACCCGGACTGGTGGCTGAAGGCCTTCATGCGCCGCGAGAAGCTCGTGGTGCTGCCGCCCTCGATCCAGCTGCGCAAGGACGACGCCGCGCTGGACGGGCTCCTCGACGAGCTGTGGAGCGAGGACGACGTGCGCGAGGAGGTCGAGGAGTTCAACCGACGGGTCCTGCGCGGCCGCTACCAGCCGGCGGCCGGGCCGCCGCTGGTCACCATGCCGCGCGACGTCGAGGCGACGGTCACCGCCTGGGCGGACCGCCGCGAGGCGCGGGCCGCCCTGTCGCGCGAGCAGGCGCGGGCCGAGGCGGAGGCCGAGGAGGACCGCCATCGTCGGCCCTGGCGGCAGCGCTCCCGTCGGCGGCGGCACTGAGGTTCGGCGAGTGCCACCCGAGGTCCTCTCCTAACGAAGTCGATGCCATGCCTCGGAAACCGCCTCCGAGTTGGGATAGAGCCATAGCAAGAACGCCCCGGTCCGTGCACATTGATGTTCACGCCCCTTGGCCCCATCAAAGCGTTTCCGAATCCACCCCCGGCAGCGCCACGAATCGCAGCGCCCTTTAGAAGGGGGGCTCTGACCGCGAAATCTCCATGTATAGACTGTCATCGAGCACACTCGCGATTAGACCGGGCGAGGTCGGGCCGTCTTCGAACTCGCCCTCATACGGGTCCGTATTGGACATGTCAATCGACGTTCTATCAACCGGCGGATCACCTAATGCGCGGACCGCCCGGGCAAAGAACTCGTTGGCAGTTACTTGAAAATAGCGGCGCCCGGCGGTTTCGCGGCCGAACTCGGCAATCAGCGACGGATGCGCTGCCGTCGGATTCTCTCTCGACCCTTCAACCCACCAGTCCGACTTGAGGTCGTCCGTGACAAAGACTAGATCGACCTGACGCGACTTGGCACAACCAATCAGTTCCGACCAGATCAGGTAGTCGCCTGCCGCCTGAGCCTCGTCGCCTTTCGTGACATCGCGAAAGCCGGGTGGAATCCCCAAAGGGACTCGAATTTCAACAAATTCTCGAACCCGCTTGGCGATCTTCCTCGCGGAAGGAATCTCAGCAACGTGACCTTCAAATACGCTAACCAGGCCAGCAAGTACCGGATCTTCGGCGAGATCAACAATGTGCGGATCTTCGCGCTCAAGATTTTCGATCTGCCCAAGCAGATCGTGAATGCATTCCGTTATGACATTCCGCGCCTTGGAAACCGAGACAGGGTCTCTACTCTTGGACGTCGCCTTGTTGACTCTCCCGAACGCGGCTCCGACCTTTTTTAGCTCGGCTACCGCAGTCCGCAGAGCGGCATACTCTTTAGAGACACTCCTCGCGCTCTCCTTTCTTCGGCGATGAAACTCTTCCTTTACCTGAAAGGGGATGAACAATGAATCCCCGAGCATGCCAAGGAGTTCGACCCGCTTGCGCCGAGTCTTAGGATCGGCCTCATAGAAGTTGAGAAGCACGTTGGCATCGAACGCGACGACGCCACTCTGAATCCCCGCGACAACCTCGTCATCTGACGGCCGCCCCTGATGGTACCTGAACCCCTCAGCCACGGCCATACCCTATATCTGGTGATGCAGTTCTGGGCATCATCCAGGACACAATGCACGGCTGACGCTGTGGCCCGGGTACTTCGAGTATGGCTCCGGACTCGCATACGTGTGGACGGCGCGGCCCGCTGCGCATCGTTGCCCCGTAGTCTGTGGACGTGCTGCACGTCCACCGGTCCGAGCGCTCCGACGCGCTGGTCACTCCCCTCGCCGACGTGCTCGCCGTGCCGCCGGACGACCCGTTCGTCCCCGACGTCGTGGCCGTGCCCACGCGCGGCATCGAGCGGTGGCTGGCGCAGCGGCTGTCGCACCGGCTCGGGGTCCACGGAGGCTCGGGAGCGGGCATCTGCGCCAACGTGGACTTCTCCTCGCCGTCGCGTCTGGTCGCGTCCGCGGTCACGGCGGTGACCGGCGTCGAGCCCGACGACGACCCGTGGCGCCGCGTCCGGCTCGTGTGGCCGGTGCTGGAGACGATCGACGCGTCCCTCGACGAGGGCTGGGCGGCGCCGCTCGCGCGCTACGTCGGGGAGGACGGCGTCCGGCGCTCGCGCCGCGTCGCGCTCGCGCAGCGCGTGGCGGAGCTGTTCGCCGCGTACGCGCAGCAGCGGCCCGCCCTGCTCGCCGCCTGGCTCGACGGCCGTGACGACGACGGCGCCGGCGCGCCCGTCCCTGACGACCTCGCGTGGCAACCGCGGCTGTGGCGGCGGATACGCGAGCGGGTGGACGCGCCCGGGCCCGCGGAGGTGCTGACGGAGGCGGTCGGCGTGCTGCGCACCGACCCGGGCGCGGTCGACCTCCCCGCCCGGCTGTCCGTCTTCGGCCCCACCCGGCTGCCGGAGGACCAGCGGGAGGTGCTCGCCGCGCTCGCGCTGCACCGCGACGTCCACCTGTGGCTGCCGCACCCGTCACCCGCGCTGTGGCAGTCGGTCGAAGGCCTGGTCGCCGAGGGCGCCGTCGCCGGGGCGCGTCGTGACGACCTGCCCCCGGCCGCACGCCACGCCCTGCTGGCCTCGACCGCGCGCGACTCGGTCGAGCTGCAGCTCAGGCTCTCCGGCGCCCTCGACGCCGACGACGACGGAGCCCCCGAGGTCCATGTCTCCTCCCACCCGGCGCCGCCGCCCCCGGGGACGCTGCTGGGCGCGCTCCAGGCAGCCCTGCGCGCGGACGACCCCGACGCCGCGCCCGTGCAGGTCGCCCCCGACGACCGCAGCGTCCAGGTGCACGCCTGCCACGGCCGCGCGCGCCAGGTCGAGGTGCTGCGCGAGGTGCTCACCGGGCTGTTCGCCGCCGACCCCACGCTGGAGGCGCGCGACGTCATCGTCATGTGTCCCGACGTCGAGTCGTTCGCCCCGCTCGTGACGGCCACGTTCGGCGCCGCGCCCGACGGCGTCACCCAGGTGCACCCCGGCCAGCGGCTGCGGGTCAGCCTCGCCGACCGGGGGCCCGGCGTCATCAACCCCGTGCTCGGCGTGCTGGCGACCCTGCTGCGGCTGGCCGACGGGCGCGTCACGGCGTCGGAGGTGCTCGACCTCGCCACGACCGAGCCCGTGCGCCGCCGCTTCCGCCTCTCCGACGACGACCTCGACCGCTGGCGCGACTGGGCCGTCGAGGTCGGGGTGCGCTGGGGCGAGGACGGGTCCCGGCGGGAGCGTTTCGGCATCGACCCGCGGGTGCGGCAGGGCACCTGGGACGCGGCCCTGGACCGGGTGCTGCTGGGCGTCGCGATGGCCGAGGAGGACTCGCGGTTCGTGGGCCCGGCGCTGCCGCTCGACGACGTCGGTTCCACCGACGTGGACGTCGCGGGCCGGTTCGCCGAGCTGGTCTCCCGCCTGACCGGGCTGCTCGCCGACCTCGACGGCACCCACCCGCTGGAGCACTGGCTCGACACCCTGGACCGGGCCGTCACGCTGCTCGCGGACCCGGCGCCGGACGACGCATGGCAGTCGCTGCAGGCGCACCGCGTGCTCGGCGACGTGCGGGCCGCGGGCGCTGGCCGGGCCACCGCGGGCGACGGGCTGCGGCTGGAGGACGTGCGTGCCCTGCTCGCCGACCGGCTGGCCGGGCGCCCCACGCGCGCGGGCTTCCGCACCGGCGCGCTCACCGTGTGCTCGTTGGAGCCCATGCGTGCCGTCCCGCACCGCGTGGTGTGCCTGCTGGGCATGGAGGACGGCGCGTTCCCCCGGTCCGCGACGCCCGACGGCGACGACCTCCTCGCCCGCGACCCGCTGCTGGGCGAGCGCGACCGGCGCAGCGAGGACCGGCAGATCTTCCTCGACGCGCTCACCGCCGCGCGCGAGCACCTGGTGGTGCTGCACTCCGGCGCCGACGAGCGCACCGGCGCCGCCCGCCCGCCCGCCGTGCCCGTCGCCGAGCTGCTGGACGCTCTCGACCGGGTCGGCGAGGCGTCGGACGGCGGGTCGGTGCGGCGGCAGGTCGTGGTGCGGCACCCGCTGCAGGTGGTGGGCGAGCGCAACTTCGAGGCCGGCGCGCTCGGCGCCCCGGGCCCGTTCAGCTTCGACACGGCGGCGTTCCGGGGCGCGGAGGCCGGGCGCGGGGCGCGCGTCGAGCCGGGGCTGCTCGTGCCCGAGCCGCTCGCCCTCGAGGCCTCGCCCCCGGCGGAGGTGGACCTCGACGACCTCGTCGCGATGCTCGAGCACCCGGTCCGGTGGTTCCTGCGGACCACGCTCGACGTGCGCGTGGCGCAGGACGAGGACGAGGTCGACGACCGCCTGCCCCTGACGATGGCGCCGCTCGCGGCGTGGGGCGCGGGCGACCGCATCCTCACGGCCGTGCTCGGGGGCACCGACCCCGGCCGGGCGTTCCAGGCGGAGTGGCGGCGCGGCCAGGCCCCGCCGCGCGAGCTGGGCCGCACCGCGCTGCGCGACGTCGTCGAGCGGGTGCAGCCGGTGGAGACGATGGCGCGGCAGGTCCGCGCCGACCAGGCGGCACGCGCCGTCGACGTGTCCGCCGCGCTCCCCTCGGGCGTCCTCGTCACCGGCACCGTCCCCGGCGTGCACGGCGGCCGCGTCGTGCGCGCGGAGTACTCGAAGCTCGGCCCGAAGCACCGGCTCCGCGCCTGGGTCCAGACCCTCGCGCTCGCGGCGTCGGGCGGCGACGGCGGGCTGCCCGAGGGGCAGCGGTGGCACGCGGGGACGGTCGGGCGCGCACCGGGCCGCGGCGCGAAGGCGGCGTGGAGCCTGATCCAGTCGCCCGACCCGGCCGACGCCGCCCGGCTGCTCGACGACCTGGTCGCGCTGCGTGCCGAGGCGACCCGCGCTCCGCTCCCCCTGCCGCCGGACGCGTCGCACGCGTACGCCGTCTCCCGCGGCGGCGGCACGGGCGACCCCGGCCAGGCGACCAGCGAGGCCCGCTTCACCTGGAACGGCGGCTTCGAGAAGTCCGACGCCTACCACCTGATGGTCTGGGGGGACGGGGCGTCGTTCGACGCGATCGCCGGCGTGCCGGACGAGGACGACCGGCGCCGGTTCCCCGACGAGCCCTGGCGGCTGGGCGCGCTCGCCCGGCGGGTGTGGGACCCGTTGCTGGCGCACGAGCAGAAGGGCACCTCATGACGGCGGGGACGGGCTTCGGCACCGACGCGACCGGGGGTCTGGCGGGAGTCCCCGAGCGCCCGGTCTTCGACGTGTGCGGGCCGCTGCCGGACGGCACCACGGTGCTCGAGGCGAGCGCCGGCACCGGCAAGACGTTCACGATCGCGGCGCTCGCCACGCGGTTCGTCGCCGAGGGCCGCGCCGAGCTGCGCGAGCTCATGCTCGTGACGTTCGGCCGGGCCGCGACGTCGGAGCTGCGCGACCGCGTCCGCGAGCGGCTCGTGAGCGCCGAGCGGGCGCTGCGCGGATCCGACCCGGCGACCAGCGACGACCCGGTCGTGGCGCTGCTCGCCGACGTCGACGCGGCCGAGCTGGACCGCCGCCGCGCCCGCCTCGCGGCCGCGCTGTCGCAGCTCGACGCCGCGACGATCACGACGACGCACGGCTTCTGCCAGCAGATGCTCACGTCGCTCGGCATCGCGGCCGACGTGGACCCCGCGGCGACGTTCGTGGCCGACGTCGCCGACCTCGTGCGCGAGGTGTCCGACGACCTGTACGTGCGCCTCTTCTCCGACGAGGCGCACCCCGCGCTCACCCCGTCGATGGCCGCCGACCTGGGCCGCGCCGCCGTGAGCGACCACCAGGCCGTCGTCGAGCCCGCAGAACCGGGCGGGGGCGCACCCTCCTCCCCGGGCGCGCTGCGCCGGGCCGTGGCCCAGGAGACCCGCGACGAGACGCTGCGCCGCAAGCGGGCGCAGCACCTCCTGGACTACGACGACCTCCTGGTCATGCTGCGCGACGCGCTCGCCGACCCGGTGCACGGCCCGGTCGCGGCCGAGCGCGTGCGCTCGCGCTTCCGCGTGGTGATGGTCGACGAGTTCCAGGACACCGACCCCGTGCAGTGGGAGATCCTCCGCACCGCGTTCCACGGGCACCGCACCCTGGTGCTCATCGGCGACCCCAAGCAGGCGATCTACGCCTTCCGCGGCGCCGACGTCGTCGCCTACCTCGACGCGCAGCAGGACGCGACCGCCGTCGCCACGCTCGGCACCAGCTGGCGCAGCGACGAACCGCTCCTGCGTGCCCTCGACACCCTGCTGGGCGGGGCGGCGCTGGGCGACGAGCGGATCGTCGTGCGGCCGGTGGACGCCGCGCACCGCGGGTCGCGCTTCGACGGCGGCGCACCTCTGCGGCTGCGGCAGGTGACGCGTGCCGCGCTCGGGATGTCGCCGGGCGAGACGCCGCCGGTCGGTCCGCCGCGCCAGCTCGTCGCCGCGGACGTCGCGGCCGACATCGCCGCACGCCTGGGCCGCGACCGGCTGGTGGACCGGGACACCGGGGCCGAGGACGGCGCGTGGCGTCCGCTCGAGCCGCGCGACGTCGCGGTGCTGACCCGCACGAACGCGCAGGCCGAGGCGGTCCGGTCCGAGCTGACGAAGCGCGGCGTGCCGGCCGTCGTCTCGGGGCTGTCGAGCGTGTTCGCGACGCCGTCCGCGCGCGACTGGCTCACCCTGCTCGCCGCGCTGGAGCAGCCGGGCGCCCACGGGCGGGCCGCCGCCCTGGCGCTGACGCCGTTCGTCGGCTGGGACGCCGAGCGGCTCGCGACCGCGGACGACGCCGCGCACGACGCGCTCGCCGACACGGTGCGGCGCTGGTCGCGGCTGCTGTGGTCGCGGGGGGTCGCCGCGCTGCAGGAGGCGGTGACCCGCGACGGCCTGGCGGAGCGGCTCATGCGCACCAGCACCGGCGAGCGCCACCTCACCGACCTGCGGCACGTGGGCGAGGTGCTGCACGCCGCGGCGGTCACGGAGGGCCTGGGTGCCTCGGCGCTCACGGCGTGGCTGCGGCGGCGCATCCGCGAGGCCGCCCAGGACTACGACGAGGAGCGCAGCCGCCGCCTGGAGACGGACGCGGCAGCGGTGCAGGTCGTCACCGTGCACGCCAGCAAGGGCCTGGAGTTCGGCGTCGTGTACGTGCCGTTCGCCTGGGACCGGTTCGAGCCGCGCCAGCCCGACGTGCTGCGGTTCCACGCCGGCGACGGGCGCCGCATCCTGCACGTGGGCGGCCCCGGCTCGTTCGGGTACGACGCCGCCCTGGAACGCCACCGCCGGGAGGAGGGCGGCGAGGACCTGCGCCTGCTGTACGTGGCGCTGACCCGCGCCCGGCACCAAGTGGTGGCGCACTGGGCGCCGTCGAAGGCGAACTCCGCGAAGGCGGGCCTGACCCGCGTCGTGCTGGGGGACCGCACGCTCGGCGGCGAGCCCGCGCCGCACGCGCCCCAGCAGGCCATGCGCGACGACGCCGTCCGGGCGTCGCTCGGGACGCTCGCCCAGGGCTCCGGCGGCACGATCGCCGTCGAGGAGGTGCCGGGCACGCCGTCCGCCGAGCGCTGGCGGCCGCCCGCCCAGGACGAGCCTGCGCTGGATGTCGCGCACCTCGACCGGGTGCCGGACCCGACGTGGCGGCGCGCGTCGTACTCCGCGCTCACCGCCGGGGCGCACGCCGGTCGCCCGGGCGGACTGACGCCAACGCCGGGCACGGCCGAGCCCGCCCCGGGCGGTGTCGAGTCCGAGCCGGAGGGCGGTGGCCTGCAGGACGAGCCGGCCGAGGCCGCACCGACCGCGGTCCGGCCGGGCGGTCCGGCCGACGCCCCGACCGGCGACGTGCCCGGCGCCGACCTGCCGTCCCCGATGTCGGGGCTGCCGGC
Source organism: Isoptericola sp. NPDC019571 (assembly GCF_044389385.1). NCBI lineage: Bacteria > Bacillati > Actinomycetota > Actinomycetes > Micrococcales > Promicromonosporaceae > Isoptericola > Isoptericola sp. NPDC019571. The sequence goes on along the minus strand of NZ_JBIRXZ010000001.1, from coordinate 235,112 downwards.
CGGGACGGGATTCGGCACCCTCGTGCACGAGGTGCTGGAGTACGCGGACACCGCGGCCCCCGACCTCGACGCCGAGCTGCTCGCCCGGTGCGCCGCCGCCGCGACGACGCGGGTGCCGGGTACCGACCCGGCCGAGCTCGCCGCCGCGCTGGGCGTCGTCGCGCGCACCCCGCTCGGGCCGCTCGCGGGCGGTCGCACGCTCGCGGACGTCGTCCCTCGCGACCGTCTCGCCGAGCTGGAGTTCGAGCTCCCGCTCGCCGGCGGCGACACGGGCGCCGGCGGGCCCGGCCTCGAGGGCGCCACCCTGGCCGGGATCGCCGCGCTGCTGGGCCGCTACCTCGGCGACGACGACGCGTTCGCCGCCTATCCCGCCGCGCTGGCCGAGCTCGCGGCCGCAGACCCCACCGCCCGCCCCCTGCGCGGCTACCTCACCGGGTCGATCGACGCGGTGCTGCGGGCGCCCGGGGAGGACGGCGAACCGCGCTTCCTCGTCGTCGACTACAAGACGAACCGCCTCGGCGCGTTCGACGCCCCGCTCACGGCGCACGACTACCGGCCCGAGGCCACGGTCGACGCGATGCTGCACGCCCACTACCCGCTGCAGCTCGTGCTCTACCTCGTGGCGCTGCACCGCTACCTGGCGTGGCGGCTGCCGGGCTACGACCCGGACGTCCACCTCGGCGGCGGGCTCTACCTGTTCGTGCGCGGCATGTGCGGGCCGGGCACCCCCACCGGGCCCGACGGCGCCCCGTACGGCGTCGTGTCGTGGGTGCCGCCGCGCGGGCTGGTGCCGGCGCTGTCCGCGCTGCTCGACGGAGGCGACGCATGACCGACACCACCACGTTCCCGGGCGGACCGGTCACGACCTCCGGCGACGTCCGCTTCGCCGCCGCGGCGCCTGAGCTGCTGCGGGAGTTCAACGCGGCCGGCCTCGTGGCCGCGACGGACGTGCACGTCGCGACGCGGCTCGGGCGGCTGACGGGCGAGGACGACGCGACGGTGCTGCTCGCCGTCGCGCTCGCCGTCCGGGCGCTGCGCGGCGGGTCCGTCTGCGTGCGGCTCGACGACCCGGACGAGCTCGCCACCCTCGCGCTGCCCGAGGACGCCGACCGGGGCGACGCCGCCGACAGCCCCGGCGCGGCCGCTCCACCCCCGTGGCCGGAGCACGCGGCGTGGGTCCGAGCCATCGAGGCCAGCCCCCTGGTGGCCGTCGGCGCGGGCGGCCCCGAGGACCGGCCCGCGCGCTGGGTGGGCGGCCGGCTGTACCTCGACCGGTACTGGCGGGACGAGCTCACGGTGCGGCGGCTGGTCGACGCCCGGCTGCAGGCAGCTCCCCTGGTGCCCGCGGGCGCGGGCCGGCTGGAGGCGGCGCTCGCGCGACTGTTCCCGGAGGCGGGTGATGTGCGGCAGCGGCTCGCCGCCGCGCACGCCGCCGGCCGCAGGCTCACGGTGCTCACCGGCGGTCCGGGCACGGGCAAGACGACGACGGTGGCGAGGCTGCTGGCCGTGCTGCAGGACGTCGCCGGCGAGCCCGCCCTGCGGGTCGCGCTCGCCGCCCCGACGGGCAAGGCGGCCGCCCGGCTGCAGGAGGCGGTCCGCGACGTCGTCGGCGCCCTGCCGCCTGAGGACCGCGAGCGCACCGGCCGGCCCGAGGCCACGACCGTCCACCGCCTGCTCGGCTACCGCAGCGCCACCCGGTTCCGGCACCACGCCGGGCACCACCTGCCGCACGACGTCGTCGTGGTCGACGAGACGTCGATGGTGCCGCTGTCCCTCATGGCGCGGCTGCTGGAGGCGCTGCGCCCGGACGCGCGGCTCGTCCTCGTCGGCGACCCGGACCAGCTCGCGTCGGTCGAGGCGGGGGCCGTGCTCGGCGACCTCGTCGCGCGGCCGGCGGTCGTCGAGGACCTGGCCGAGCACGTCACCACCACCCGGGCCGTGGTGGAGCCCGTCGAGGACGAGACCCTCGCCAACGGCGTCGTCCGGCTCGTGACCGTGCACCGCCAGGACGAGGACTCCGCGATCCTGCCCCTGGCGGCCGCCATCCGGGACGGCGACGCCGACGCGGTGCTCGACGTCCTGCGCGCCGGCACGGGCGGCGTCGAGCTCGTCGAGGCGGACACCGAGCGCCTCGACGAGTCCGCCGTGGAGGGCCTGCACGAGGACGCGATCGACGCCGGCCGACGGCTCGTGGCCGCGGCGCGGGCCGGCGACGCGGCGCGCGCGCTGGAGGCGCTGGGCGCGCACCGGGTCATGGTGGCGCACCGGCGCGGGCCGGTCGGCGTCGCTCGCTGGGCGGCGCAGGTCGAGGCCTGGGTCGAGGAGGCGACGGCGGACGGCACCCTGCCGCCGACGGTCCCCGGCTCGCCGTGGGTCGTCGGCCGCCCGCTGCTCGTCACGACCAACGACGCCGACGTCGGCCTCTACAACGGCGACACCGGCGTGCTCGTCGCCGAGGGCGACCCGGCCGACGGGGCGGTGGTCGCGGCGTTCGGCGACCCGCGTGCCCCGCTGCGCGTGCGCACCCACCGGCTGCCGCCCGTCGAGACGGTGCACGCCATGACCGTGCACCGCGCGCAGGGCAGCCAGTTCCGCCGCGTCTCCCTGGTGCTGCCGCCGCCCACGTCGCCGCTGCTCACCCGCGAGCTGCTGTACACGGCGGTCACCCGCGCCCAGGAGTTCGTGCGCGTCGTCGGCACCGCCGACGCCGTGCGCGCGGCGGTCGCGCACCCCGTCCGCCGCGCGAGCGGGCTGCGCGACCCCCTCCCCTGACGTGGTGGGCGCTCCTGTGGCGCTGTTCGCCCCACGGATAGCGCTGAACGAGCGCCCACCACGTCACGGAATAGGGCCCCGGGTCGCGCGGGTTGTCCCAGGCGATGAACGCCGACGCCCCCGCCCCCGCGCCCACGTCCCCCCGACTGTCCGTCCTGGACCTGGTCCCGGTCCGCACGGGCCAGTCCAGCCCGCAGGCGCTGGCCGCCTCGCTCGCGCTGGTGCGCCGGGCGGACGAGCTGGGCTTCGAGCGGTACTGGTTCGCCGAGCACCACAACATGCCCGCGGTGGCGGCGTCGACGCCGCCGGTGATGATCGCGGCGGCCGCCGCCGTCACGGAGCGCATCCGCGTCGGCTCGGGCGGGGTCATGCTGCCCAACCACGCTCCGCTCGTCGTGGCGGAGCAGTTCGCCGCGCTCGAGGCGCTGGCACCCGGACGGGTGGACCTCGGCCTCGGCCGCGCACCCGGCTCCGACCCGGTGGTCACCGCGCTGCTGCGCCAGTCCGGCCCGACGTCCGACGTCGAGCGGTTCCCGCAGCACGTGCGCGACATCCTCTCCCTCATGAGCCCCGACGGCGCGGCCCTGCGCCTCGGCGACGGCAACCTCTACGACGTGCACGCCACCCCCGCCGCCGACGGCACGCCGACGGTGTGGTTGCTCGGCTCCAGCGACTATTCCGCCCGCCTCGCCGCCGAGCTCGGCCTGCCGTACGTGTTCGCGAACCACTTCTCGGGCGCGGGCGTCGACCAGGTGCTCGCGCTCTACCGCGACGGCTACCGCCCCAGCCCCGCCCACCCGGAGCCGCAGACGTTCCTCACGGCGAACGTCGTCGTCGCGCCCACCGCCGTCGAGGCGCACGAGCGCGCCCTGCCGCAGCTCCGGTCGATGGCCCGGCTGCGCACCGGCAAGCCGATGGGCCGCGCGGAGACCGTCGAGCAGGCCGCCGCCGAGCCGCTCGACCCCATGGCGGAGCAGATCGTCGCCGACATGCGCGCCCGTTGGGTCGTCGGCGAGCCCCACCAGGCCGCCGCCCAGCTCCGCGACCTCGCCGCCCGGCACGGCGTGGACGAGGTCATGGTCGTGCCCGTGGCCGGCTCCTACGAGTCCGAGCCGCTGGACGCCACGCCCGGCCGCGTCCGCACCCTCGAGCTGCTGGCCGAGGCGCTCGCCGTCTGACGCCCGCGCGTCAGACGGCGGCCGCCGCGAGCTCCGCCTCGGCCCGGAACAGCGCGTCGGCCCGCGCCCGCGCCTCGGTCGTGTCCCGCACCGGCCCCGGCTCGTCGAACGCGGCCGCGCGGTCGAGCTCGGCGTCCACGAACCGCTCGAGCACGGCGGGCGGCGTCGCCGCGCCGAGCTCACGGGTCACCGCCTTGAGCGCGACCACGTCAGTCACGGCCGCGCGGACGTTGGCCGGCAGCGAGCTCTCGGCGACGAGCGTCGGCAGGTCCATCGGTGGGGTGACCGCGCCCGGGTGGTCCGCCAGCCACCGCAGCGCGACCGCCGGGCGCAGCGCGTACAGGAACTTCTTCAGCGAGGGACCGAGGAGCCGCTGCTGCCGCGCGACGTGCAGGTAGTGGCGCCCCACCGCCCCGCGGTCCACGACGTCGTCGGCGAGCGCCAGCAGCCGGTCCCGGAAGCCGGGGTCGCCGCGGTAGACGATCGGCGAGCGCAGCCACTCGACCGTGGTGACGTTGCCCTTCACCAGCAACCGCACGGCCTTGGCGAGGTCCCACCCGTTGACGTCGAAGACTTCGTCCAGGGGCGTCTCGATCACGTCGCGCCCGGGCCAGAGGGACAGGTACCGGTCCGCGGGGTGCACGTACAGGAACCGGAAGTCGTAGTCGCTGTCCGGGGACGGGAAGCCCCAGGCCCGGCTGCCCGACTCGATCGCCCACCGGACGCTGACCCCGGACGACGCCTCGACGCCCAGGAGGCGCGTGTCGATCTCCGCGACGACGGCGGGGTCCAGGGTGGCGGGGACGGCTCGCATCGCGCGACCGTAGCCGGACGACGGGCGTCGCGTCGCGGGAATTCCGGCGGTCTGCGGCGCCCGGTGACTCGACTACCGTGGACGCGCCGGGTCGGGCACCGACCACCACCGACGCACGAGAGCGAGACGCGCATGCCCCACGTCACCGTCGTCCGCGCGGACAACCCCGGCCCGATGACGCTCGACGGCACGCGCTCGTATGTGCTGCGAGCACCGGGCTCGACGTCGTGCGTGGTCGTGGACCCGGGCCCCGACGACGAGCGGCACCTCGCCACCCTGGCCGAGGCGGGCCCGGTGGACCTGGTGCTGGTCACGCACCGGCACGCCGACCACACGGCCGGCTCGGCGCGCCTGCGCGCGCTGACCGGCGCCCCGGTGCGGGCCGCCGACCCGGGGCACTGCCACGGCGGGGAGCCGCTGCGCGGCGGCGAGACGATCGACGCGGCCGGGCTCCGGGTCGACGTCCTCGCGACGCCGGGGCACACCGCCGACTCCGTGTCGTTCGTCGTGGCGGCGCCGGGCCCGTCCGGGACGAGCGAGCCCGTGGTGCTCACGGGCGACACGGTGCTCGGGCAGGGCACCACGGTGATCGCCGAGCCGGACGGGTCCCTGCGGGACTACCTCGCCAGCCTGGACGCGCTGGAACGGGTGGGCGACGGCCGGGTCGGCCTGCCGGGGCACGGACCCGGGATCGAGGACCTTGGCGACGCCGTGCGGGTCTACCGGCGTCACCGCCTGGAGCGGCTGGACCAGGTGCGGGCCGCGCTCGCGACGCTCGGCCCGACGGCGGACGCCGACGCGGTCGTGGCGCACGTCTACGCCGAGGTGGACCCGTCGGTGCGCCGCGCGGCGCGGCAGTCCGTCGTCGCCCAGCTCGCGTACCTGCGCGACGAGCCCGCCTGACCTGACGCGGGCGGGTGTCGGTGTCCCGCGGCACGATGGCGTGATGACGGTCACCCCAGTCCCGGAAGCCCGCCCCGCCGTCCGCCTCGGTGTCGCCTTCGTCCCCACGATGGAACCGGAGTCGCTGCGCTCCCTCGCGACCGCCGTCGAGGCCGCCGACCTCGACGACCTGTGGGTGTGGGAGGACTGCTTCAAGCAGAGCGGCATCGCGTCGGCCGCCGCCGCGCTCGCCTGGACCGAGCGGGTGCGCGTCGGGATCGGGCTCATGCCGGCCCCGCTGCGCAGCACCGCGGTGACGGCGATGGAGATCGCCACCGTCGCGCGGATGTTCCCCGGCCGGTTCGTGCCCGCGGTGGGGCACGGGGTGCAGGAGTGGATGGGCCAGTCCGGCGTGCGGGTGGACTCCCCGCTGACCCTTCTGCGCGAGCACACCGCGGCGCTGCACAGCCTCCTTGCCGGCGAGGAGGTGACGACGTCGGGACGCTACGTCCGGCTCGACTCCGTCCGCCTGGCGTGGCCGGCACCCGACGTTCCGATCGTGGTGGGCGGCGTGGGCCCGCGCTCCCTGGCTCTCGCAGGCGAGCTGGGCGACGGCCTGATCCTCGCGAACGCGCTCACGCCCGACGACGTACGCGCCGCCGCCGAGACCGCCGGGGCTGCGGCGCAGCAGGCCGGTCGGCCCGCTCCGAACGTGTACGCCACGCTCATCGCCGCCACGGGCGACGGCGCGCAGCAGCGGCTCGACGCCGAGCTCCCGCTGTGGGGTGCGGAGCCCGGGCGCGGCATCGGCGCGGCCGGCGACGCACGCACCATCGCCGACGCCGTGCTCCGCCTGGCGGCCGCCGGCGCCTCCGCGGTCGCGGTGCAGCCGACCGCCGACGAGCCCGACCTCGCCGGGTTCGTCGAGCTGCTCGGCCGCGAGGTGCGGCCCCTGCTCGACCAGGCATGACCCACCCGAGGACGACCGAGGAGCAGACCATGGACTGGAAGATCGAGCTCATCCACGTGCCCGTGAGCGACGTGGACCGGGCGAAGGAGTTCTACGAGCGCGTCGGCTTCCACGCCGACCACGACCAGCAGGTGAACGACGACCTGCGGTTCGTCCAGATGACGCCGCCGGGCTCAGCATGCTCCATCGCGTTCGGCACGGGGCTGGGCGGCACGCTGCAGCCGGGTCAGCTGGACGCGATCCAGGTGGTGGTGCCCGACGCGGACGAGGCGCTGGCGCACCTGCGGGGCGTCGGCGTCGAGGCCGACGGCGTGGACGACCAGCCCTGGGGCCGGTTCGTCACGTTCGCCGACCCGGACGGCAACTCCTGGACGCTGCAGCAGCTGCCCGCCTGGTCCGCGGGCGCCGCTGGTTGAGCCTGTCGACACCCGAACCGTGGTCTCGACAGGCTCGACCGACGGGAGAGGTCAGAGCCGCTTGCCGTAGCAGCGCTGCTGCTCGAACCCGGCGTGGTCGCCGAAGGACTCGATCGGCTCGTAGCCGATGGCCTCGTACAGCGCGATCGCCTCGGGCTGGGCGGTGCCGGTCTCGAGCACGAACCGGCGGAAGCCGACCTGACGGGCGGCGCGCTCCAGCTCGGCCATCAGCCGCCGCGCGACGCCGCGCCCGCGGGCGTCGCCGTCCACGTACAGGCGCTTGACCTCGCCGGTCGCGGCCGGGTGCGCCGTGCCGCGGCCGCGCCGGTCGTCCGTGCCGGAGACGTCGCGCACCGCGGCGGTGCCGACGGGGCGGCCGTCCAGCCGGGCGACGAGCGTGACGACGATCGACCGCGGGTCGATCGTCGGCGCTTCGTCCTCTCCGCCGTACCGCACGGCCATCTCGGCCTCCTGCGCGGCGCGCAGCCCCGCGGCAGCGGGGTCGTCCCACGCCACGGCGTCGACCGTCAGGCCCTCGGGCCCGACGGTCGACGGGAGGACCGTGGTGGCGGTCATGCCGAGACGAGCGAGGCCAGCACCGACGTGAAGAAGCCGAGGCCGTCCGTGCCGGAGCGCGGGCCGGCCTCGCCGTCCGGACCGAACCCGGCCTCGACGGCGTGCTCCGGGTGCGGCATGAGGCCGACCACGTTGCCGCGCTCGTTGGTGATGCCCGCGATGTCACGACGCGAGCCGTTCGGGTTCCAGCCCTGGTAGCGGAACACGACGCGGCCCTCGCCCTCGAGCTCGTCGAGGGTGCGGTCGTCGGCCACGAACTGGCCGTCCTGGTTCTTCAGCGGGATGGTGATGTGCTGACCGGGTCGGTACTGGTTGGTCCAGGCCGTCGACGTGTTCTCGACCGACAGCACCTGCTCGCGGCACACGAAGTGCAGGTGGTCGTTCTTCACCATCGAACCGGGCAGCAGGTGCGCCTCGGTCAGCACCTGGAAGCCGTTGCAGATACCGAGCACCGGCATGCCGCCCTTGGCGGCGTCCACCACGGCGTCCATGGCGGGCGCGAAGCGCGAGATGGCGCCGGCGCGCAGGTAGTCGCCGTACGAGAACCCGCCGGGCAGGACGACGGCGTCGACACCCTGGAGGTCGCCGTCGGCGTGCCACAGCGACACGGGCTCCCCGCCCGCGAGCCGCACCGCGCGGAAGGCGTCCCGGTCGTCGAGCGTGCCGGGGAAGGTGATGACGCCGATCCGCGCGGAGGCGAGGGTGGCGGCCGACATCAGGCCACGCCCTCGGACGTGATCGTCCCAGCGGCGTCCGTCGCGGCGTCCGCCACGCGCACGACGTCCTCGATGACGGGGTTGGACAGCAGCGTCTCGGCGGCCTGCTGGGCGGCGGCGAGCACCTCGGGCGTGACGTCGCCGTCCACCTCGAGCTCGAACCGCTTGCCCTGGCGCACCCCGCTGAACTGGGTGAAGCCGAGGCGGGGCAGTGCCCCCACGACGGCCTTGCCCTGGGGGTCCAGGATCTCGGGCTTGGGCATGACCTCGACGACGACGCGTCCCACGGGTGCTCCTTGGATCGTGACCGGTAGCTGGCCGGGTGGTCCAGCGGCCGCCGCTCCGGGATCCCGGCACGGGCGGCGCCGCGGAGGCGCGCGCGTGGGGGCGGGAGCACGACGGCGGGATTCCGCGACGAGTCTACCGCCCGCGCGCTAGCCTTCTGACGCCGCGGGGCGCAGCCGGACGACGGCGCCGTCGATGCCGCGTCATCCACCATCGCACCGACCCCGAGGAAGCATGTCCGCACCCACCCCTCCGCCCTCCGGCGGCACGCCCGACCCGTACGCCACGCCCGACGCCGGCGCGACGCCCTCGCCGGAGCCCGCCCCGACCGAGCCGCCGGCGCCGTACGCCCAGCCCGGCTCGCCCGCCCCGGGGTCGCCGTACGACCAGCAGGGCCCGTACGGCGGCCGGCCGACCCCGTACGCGCAGCCCGCGCCCTACGGCGCGCCGTCCCCGTACGGGCAGCCCGCGCCGGGGACGGACGGGCTCTCGATCGCCGCGCTGATCACCGGCATCCTCGGCATCAGCCCCGTCGCGCTGGGCCTCGGCATCGCGGGGATGCGGCGCACCCGGCGTACGGGACAGAGCGGCCGTGGCCTGGCGATCGCCGGCGTCGTGCTCGGCGCGCTCGGGATCCTCGGCTGGCTCCTGGTCGTCGGGCTGGTCGTCCTGGCGGCGACGAACGACGAGCTCCAGGAGGGGTTCAGCCAGGGCTTCGAGGAGTCGTACGCCGACCGCACCGGGGCGAACCTGAACCTGGGCGACTGCTTCGAGCTGCCGGCCGACGCCACCGACCTCACCGGCATCGTCGCGGTCGACTGCACGTCGCCGCACGGGGCGGAGCTGGTGGGCGTCGACGAGCTGACGGACGCCGAGTACCCGGGCGAGGACTCCGTCGTCGCCACCACCGAGGACTTCTGCTTCGAGGAGTTCGCCGACTACGTCGGCACGGACTACGACGCGTCCGGCCTCGACATGATGTACCTCTACCCCACCGAGGCGTCGTGGACGTTCGGCGACCGGCGCCTCATGTGCTGGGCGCAGAACCCGGACGACTCGCCGCTGGAGGCCAGCGTCCAGGGCTCCGGCCTCTGACCCGCCGACCCGCGGGGGCGCCTCAGCGCAGGGGCGCCCCCGTGAGCCGCTCGTACGCCTCGAGGTAGCGGTCGCGGGTGCGCTCGACGACCTCGGACGGCAGCACGGGCGGCGGCACGTCGGACGCGCGGTCCCAGCCGGAGGCGGGGGACGTCAGCCAGTCGCGCACGATCTGCTTGTCGAAGCTCGGCTGCGAGCGCCCCGGCTCCCACTCGTCGGCGGGCCAGAACCGCGACGAGTCGGGCGTGAGCACCTCGTCGCCGAGCACGGTCGCCCCGGTCGCAGGGTCGACGCCGAACTCCAGCTTGGTGTCCGCGAGGATCACGCCGCGCTCGCGCGCGATCTCCTCGGCGCGGGCGTAGACGGCGAGCGTGAGGTCCCGCAGGCGCGTGGCGGCGTCGTCGCCGATCCGGCGGGCCACCTCCTCGAACGGCACGTTCTCGTCGTGCTCCCCCACCTCGGCCTTGGTTGCGGGGGTGAAGATCGGCTCCGGCAGGCGCGAGCCGTCGACCAGGCCGGCCGGCAGCGGGATGCCCGTGACCTCGCCGGACGCGCGGTACTCGGCCAGGCCGGAGCCGGTGAGGTAGCCGCGCGCGACGCACTCGACGGGGAACATCTCGAGCCGGCGGCAGATCATCGCGCGGCCGGCGACGACGTCGGGCACGAGGCCGTCGCCCGGCTCGGCGCTCGCCTCGGTGGACACGACGTGGTTGTCCACGACGTCCGCGAGCTGCTCGAACCACCACAGGCTGAGCTGCGTGAGCACCACGCCCTTGTCCGGGATGCCGGGGGTGAGCACGTGGTCGTGCGCCGAGAGGCGGTCGGACGCGACGACGAGGACGACGTCGCCCAGCGGGTGCACGCCGCCCAGCGCCGGCAGGTCCGGCTCGTACAGGTCGCGGACCTTGCCGGAGTAGACGTGCCGCCACCCCGGCAGGTCGAGCGGTCCCCCGGCGAAGGCGTCGTTCTGGTCGGCACCGGGCTGGTCGACATCGTGCGTCTCGGTCACGACGCACAGTCTCTCACCGCGCCGCGGGGCGGCGTCGAGCGTCTCGCACGACGTCGGGAGGCAGCCGTCAGGGGACGGCGACCTCGCCGCGCTCGGCCTTCAGCGCGATGTCGCTGCGGTGGTGGGAGCCGTCCAGCGCGATCTTCTCGACCCCGGCGTAGGACGCCGCCCGGGCGGCCGCGAGGTCCGCGCCCCGGCCGACGACGGACAGCACGCGTCCCCCGGCGGACACCAGCGCGCCGTCGACGACGGCGGTGCCGGCGTGCAGCACGTGCACGTCGGCCAGCGCCTCGGCGTCGGCGATGCCAGTGATCGGGTCGCCCTTGCGCGGCGACTCGGGGTAGCCCTGGGAGGCGACGACGACGTTCACCACGGCCTCGTCCGACCAGCGCAGCGGCTCGATGCCGTCGAGGCGGCCGGTGGCGGCGGCGAGCAGCACGCCCGACAGCGGGGTGCGCAGCCGCGCGAGCACGGCCTGGATCTCCGGGTCGCCGAAGCGGGCGTTGAACTCCACCACGCGGGTGCCGCGGGAGGTCAGCGCCAGCCCCACGTAGAGGACGCCGGAGAACGGGGTGCCGCGGCGGGCCATCTCGTCCACGGTGGGCTGCGCGATCCGGTCGACCACCTCGGCCACGAGGCCCGACGGCGCCCAGTCGAGCGGCGTGTACGCGCCCATGCCGCCCGTGTTGGGGCCGGCGTCGTCGTCGCCCACCCGCTTGAAGTCCTGCGCGGGGACCATCGGCACGACCGTGGCGCCGTCGCACAGGCAGAACAGCGAGACCTCCGGGCCGTCGAGGTACTCCTCGACCACCACGGTGCCGTCGTCGCCGCGGGCCTGGAGCGCCTCGCGGGCGTGCGCGAGGGCGGCGTCCCGGTCCGACGTCACGACGACGCCCTTGCCGGCGGCGAGCCCGTCGTCCTTGACGACGTAGGGGGCGCCGAAGGCGTCGAGCGCGTCGGCGACCTGCTCGACGGTGGTGCACACGTGCGCCATCGCGGTGGGCACGTTCGCGGCGGCCATGACGTCCTTCGCGAACGCCTTCGACCCCTCGAGCCGGGCCGCCTCGGCCGACGGCCCGAAGACGGGGATCCCGGCCTCGCGGACCGCGTCGGCCACCCCGGCCACGAGGGGAGCCTCGGGCCCGACGACGACCAGGTCGACGCCGAGCGTCCGGGCGAGGGCGGCGACGGCCCGGCCGTCGTTCGCGTCCACCGGGTGCAGCTCGGCCTGCGCGGACATGCCGGGGTTGCCCGGCGCGGCGTGCAGCTCGTGCGCGGTCTCCTCCGACGCGAGGGCGTGGACGATGGCGTGCTCGCGGGCGCCGGTCCCGACGACAAGGATCTTCACGGGCGACCATGCTAACGACCCCCGCGACGGGGGTGCCGTGGCGTCCGCGGACGCCGTGCCCGCGAGCCGCGCCGGGCCGCTCAGGGCTGCGGCAGGCGGGCCATCCCGTAGACGCGGTCGACGCGCAGGCGCAGCACCTGGCGACGGTCTGCCACCATCGCCTGCCGGAACTCCTCCCAGTCGGGATGCTCCTGGCGGGCGGCGACGCGGAACGTCTCGACGAGCTCGTCTGCGGCGGCGTCGTGGGCGTCGGTCGCCACGTCGCTCAGCTCCGCCGTGCCGTCGAGGACGGCGTAGCTCCAGAAGTCCGGGGCGCTCACGTGCAGCGCGACGCGGGGGTCGCGCGCGGCGTTGCGGGTCTTGGCGCGGTCCGCGGTCACGGACACGCGCGCCGTCCGCGTCTCCTCGTCCCACGCGTAGAGCACGTTGGACAGCTGGGGGCGGCCCGCGCGCCGCAGGGTCGTGAGGACACCCTTGTTGCCGTCCGCCACCAGGGCGAGCAGGGCGCGCTGGTCGTCCGTCTCGGTCGTTCCCGACGTCGTCATGCCGGGACAACCCGCCAGGTCAGGCCGTTGTTCCCCCGGGCACGGTGGCGTCCTGCCCCGACCGGGCGAGCGACTCCGCGACGAAGCCGTCGGCGGTCAGCTCGGCGACGACGTCGCGCAGCCACGCGACGGCGACGGGGTCGCGGTCGCGGCCGGTGGCGACGGCCTGCCGGATCTCGGTGAACCGCGGCTCGACCACGCGCAGCCCGGGGTGCTCGGCGACGTACCGGGTCAGCGGCTGCCGGATGCCGGCCGCCACCTCCAGGCCGTGCTCCTCGAAGGCGACGGTGCCGTCGGCCCCGCGCACCACCTCCGCGCGCCGGAGCGTGCGCGTGAGGTACAGGTCGTACGCCGAGCCCTGCTTCACCCCGACGCGCACGCCCGGTCGGTCGACGTCCTCGGCCGCGCGGACGCGCGAGTCCTCCGGCACGGCGAACACGCCCTCGATCAGCACGTACGGCGCGGTGAACGCGACCTGCTCGGCGCGCTCCGGCTCCACGGCGAGGAAGCCGACGTCGGCCCGGCCGTCGGCGACCGCCGCGAACGAGTGCCGCGCCGCGTCGACGCACTCCAGCACTCCCTCGACGCCGAGGCGCCGGGCCAGCTCGCGGGCGAGGTCGACGGTCACCCCGGACGGGTGCTGGCGCGTGCCCTGCGCCAGCACCGGGTTGCCGAGGTTGACGACCGCGCGCAGCACGCCCGTGGGGGCGAGCGCGTCGACGACCTGGCCCGTCGCCGTCATGCCCGGGCGTGGATCAGGTCGTGCACCGGGATGATCTCGTCACGCCGCGGGCCGACGCCCACCGCGGAGATGCGGCAGCCGGACAGCTCCTCCAGCCGGGCGAGGTACGCCTGCGCGTTGGCCGGCAGGTCCTCGATGGTGCGGGCGTGCGAGATGTCCTCCCACCAGCCCGGCATCTCCTCGTAGATCGGCTTCGCGTGGTGGAACGCGGACTGGTCGTCGGGCATCTCGTCGTAGCGGGTGCCGTCCACGTCGTAGGCCACGCAGACCGGCACCTTCTCCAGGCCCGTGAGCACGTCCAGCTTCGTCACCACGAGGTCGGTGAGGCCGTTGATGCGCGACGCGTAGCGCGCGATGACGGAGTCGTACCAGCCGCAGCGGCGCGCGCGGCCGGTCGTGACGCCGTACTCGCCGCCGGTCTTGAGCAGGTACTCGCCCATGTCGTCGAACAGCTCGGTGGGGAACGGGCCCTCGCCGACGCGCGTCGTGTACGCCTTGATGACGCCGATGACGGAGTCCACGCGGGTGGGCCCGATGCCCGAGCCGGTCACCGCGCCGCCGGCGGTCGCGCTCGACGACGTGACGAACGGGTAGGTGCCGTGGTCGATGTCGAGCATGGTGGCCTGGCCGGCCTCGAACAGCACGTTCTTGCCCGCGTCGAGCGCCTGGTTGAGCACCAGCGGCGTGTTCGCGACCATCGGCTTGAGACGCTCGGCGTGCGCCAGCAACTCGTCGACGGTCTCGTCGATCTCCACGGCGCGGCGGTTGTAGACCTTCACCAGCAGGTGGTTCTTCTGGTCGAGGGAGCCCTCGACCTTCTCCCGCAGGATCTTGGGGTCGAACAGGTCGCCGATGCGGATGCCGACCCGGTTGATCTTGTCCGCGTACGCCGGCCCGATGCCGCGGCCCGTGGTGCCGATGCGGCGCTTGCCGAGGAAGCGCTCGGTGACCTTGTCGAGCGTGCGGTGGTAGCCGGCGATGACGTGCGCCTGGCTCGAGACCAGCAGGCGGGAGACGTCCACGCCCCGCGCGATGAGGTCGTCCAGCTCCTCGAACAGCACGTCGATGTCGACCACCACGCCGTTGCCGATGACGGGGACGACGCCGGGCGACAGGATGCCGGAGGGCAGCAGGTGCAGGGCGTACTTCTCGTCGCCGATGACGACGGTGTGCCCCGCGTTGTTGCCGCCGTTGAACTTCACGACGTAGTCGACCCGGGACCCGAGCAGGTCCGTGGCCTTCCCCTTGCCCTCATCGCCCCACTGGGCACCGACGAGCACCACGGCTGGCATGAAATCTCCTCGCGTCGACGAGGCCCGGCGTGTTCACCCACGTCACCTGAGGAGGCGGGCCTCCTGGTCCGGGCCGCGCCCGAGTTTACCCGCCCGTGACCTGCCCGTCGGTCCGGCGCGCTCAGCCGGCCGGGTGGTGCGTCGCGGGGGTGGACGGCGCGGGCGCCGACTCGCAGCGGTGGTCGCGGTCGATGCGGAACAGGTCGAGGGCCCCGCACACCTCCAGCACGAACAGGTCGCGCTCGTCCGCGCCGCGCAGCACGGTGGCACCGCCGCGCTTGCGCCCGGCGTCCGCGAGGGAGATGAGGAAGGCGGCCCCAGTCGAGTCCATGAACGTGACGCGGCACATGTCGATCACCAGCAGCTGGCGCCGCAGCCCGACCACCCGGGTGGCGATCTCCGGGAACTGGTCACGTTCCGCGAGGTCGAGGTCACCGGCGATCACGAGCGTCGTCGTCGTCGAAGACGTCGCGATCTCGATCATGGAGCGAGCGTACCCGCGACCGGCCCCGCGCGGCGCCCGAGGCGTCGATCTGTGGAGCGGGCGGGAGTCGGGCCAGAATGGGCGTCATGACCTCCCCTGTGGACGACCTGCTCGCCGGCCCGCCCCCGACCCGCCTGCCCGACGACCACCCCGAGGTGCGCGACGGCCTGGACGCCGGGGAGGACCCGGCCCGGCTGGCCGCCGACCACCCCGCGTCGTCCCTCGCCTGGGCCGTGCTCGCCGAGGCCACGCTCGACGCCGCGGGCGACGCGCCCACCGCCGCCCGGTCCGTGACGGCGTACGCGTACGCGCGCACCGGCTACCACCGCGGCCTCGACGCTCTGCGTCGAGCGGGCTGGCGCGGCCAGGGCCCGATCCCCGCCGACCACGAGCCCAACCAGGGGTTCCTGCGCGCGCTCGCCGCGCTGTCCGAGGCGGCCGCGCAGATCGGCGAGGCCGACGAGGCGGAGCGCTGCGCGCAGTTCCTGCGCGACTCCGGCACCTCGCCGGAAGAGGTCCGCGCGCTCGTGGGTTGAGCTGTTCGAGACACGCACGGTCTCGAACAGGCTCGACCGACGGACCAGGTCAGCCGGGCGCGACGGCGTTCGCGTGCAGCTTGGCCCACACGAGCTTGCCGGAGCCGGCGGGCCGCCAGCCCCAGTCGGCGAGCCGCTCGACGATCTGCATCCCGAACCCGCCCACGCGGTTGGGGTGGCCGTCGGTGGTGACGGGCGGCGCGGGGTTGGAGTCCTCCACCTCGATCCGCAGCCCGTCGCCGGTGTCGAAGAGGCGCAGCGCGATGTTGCCCCAGCCGTGCAGCACGCCGTTGGCGACGAGCTCGGAGACGACCAGCTCCGCCGACGCGGACTCCGGCAGGCCCCAGGCCTGGCAGGTGCGCAGCACGGCGTGCCGGGCCCGGCCGATGGACGCCGGCTCGCTGGGCAGCAGCCACCGCCGCGACCGCGGGCTGAGCGGCTGGACCTGCGCGTCGGCGACCGGGTCGGGCACGCGCACGACGACGAGCGCGACGTCGTCCTCGGGCGCGTCGGCGAGCCGGGACAGCAGCTCCTCCCCCACCCCGGCGGCGTCGCGGGCGGTGATGCGGCCCGACGTCTCGACGAGGGCGTCGAGCCCGACCTTGAGCGACCGGTCGCGGCGCTCGATCAGGCCGTCGGTGTAGAAGAGGAGCACGTCGCCGCGGCGCAGCTCGGCCTGCCCGGTGGTGCGCGGCTTCGACCCGAAGCCGACCAGGGAGCCGGCGCCGCCCGCGAGCTGGGTGACCTTGCCGTCGCGCAGCAGCAGGGGCGGCAGGTGGCCGGCGCGCGTGTACTGCACGGTCCACGCGTCGCCGTCCTGCTGGTGCTTGAGGGTGGCGTAGACCATCGATGCCGACCGCGGGATGCGCATCCCCGTGACGAGCTGGTCCACCCGGTCCACGACGATCCCGGGCGTGGCGAGCTCGAACGCGTACGACCGCACCACGGACCGCAGCTGCCCCATGGCCGCCGCGGCCTCGACGTCGTGCCCGACGACGTCGCCGACCACCAGCCCGACGGTGCCCTCGTTGATCTGCAGCACGTCGTACCAGTCGCCGCCCACCTGGGCGTGCTCGGCGTTGGGCGCGTAGTAGGTCCACACGTCGAGCCCGGACACGTCGGCCTGCTCGGGCAGCATGGCGCGCTGCAGCGCCTCGGCGAGCCGGTGCTCGCGCGCGTACAGGCGCGCGTTGTCGATGGCGGTGCCCGCCCGGCGCGCCACCACCTCGATCACGGTGTGCACGTGCTGCGGCTCGCCCGGACCGGGCCGGACCTCCTCGGTGACCGTGCCGTCGGGCGCCACCCCCACGCCGTGCCAGGTGGCGAGCAACCCCAGCACGCGGCGGCGCCCCGCCACCGCGTGCACGACGACGGCGCGCGGCAGCGCCCCGGTCTCCTCGACCACGCGACGCAGCAGGTCGCGGCGCAGCCACCCGGAGGCGGAGTGCGCCGGGAAGCCCGCCCCCAGACGGAGCATCACCGGTCCCTCGACGACCCCCTCGAGCAGGTCCTGCACCTCGTCCCGCACCGGCTCGCGGGCCTCGCCGTCGGCGGGCGGGTCCGGCCGTTCCCCGGAGGCGTCGTCGGGCAGCTCGGGCACGTACCGGGCGTGCCGGCGACCGCGGCCGCTCGGCGGCGACGCGACGTCCACGCCGTCGGCGAAGACGAGCCCGTCGTCGTTGACGTAGAAGCCGGCCCAGGGGACGAGCGCGCGCAGCAGGTCGGCGATGTCGCGCAGCGCGTACGGGTACTCGAGGTCGCCGAGCAGCTCCGTGGTCTGGGCGATGAGGTCGAGGTCCGCGCGCTCGCGGCGCTCCACCTCGAGGGAGGCGAGCTGGTTGGCCTGCCGCTCGACGTGCGTCGACACGTCCGTGGCGGTGCCGAACCAGTGCTCGGCCGGCCCCCGTCCGCCCGGCACCGGCGACATCGTGATCTGCCACCAGGTGGCGCGGCCGTCCACGAGCCGCCCGCTCACCATGCGGGTGGTGGGCCGCCCGGCGCGCAGGTCGCCCTGGCTGCGCTCGCGCTCCGCGTCGTCGTCCACGAGCTCCAGGAGCGGGTGCCTGCCCAGGACGGCGAGGTCGTTGACGCCGATCCCGGACTCCCGTGCGAAGGCGTCGTTGATCCACAGGACGGGCATCCCGTCCTCCCAGGCGCCGGTGACGAACGCGGGGATGACGGCGGCCGCGATCGCCCCGTCGAGAAATCCGTCCGGGAGGGGCGGCACAGGACCGGATGATTCGGTCATAATGCCTCCACTGCCGAGATTCCCCGCCCTGGTTGGTGTTCTTGCTGGTCATTCAACCGTAGATTGGTGTCCGCCGAGACTCGAGGTGAACGCCCCGCGCGTGGAAGGAGCACCGTGCACGACGGATCGAACACGACCCCCCGTGATCTGCGGCGTGCGGACGTGAGGGAGGCAGACGCGGTGCCTGAGCTGGGAGACCCCGCGAGCGTGCACGTCATCGTGGGCGCGTCGCGCGCCCGTGTCGTGCTGTCCGGCGAGATCGACGCCGACATCGGAGCCGAGCTGGGCGAGGCCATCTCCGACGCCGAGGGCTCCGGCCTCCCCGTCGAGATCGACGCCCATCACGTCACCTTCATGGATTCCTCGGGTGTGGCGTTCCTCGCACGCCTCGCGTCGCGCAGCCCGCACCGTGTCCGGGTGCTGCGCGCCCCGCCCACCGTCCGGTTCCTCCTCGAGGTCACGCGGATCGGCGAGCTGCTGGAGATCGTCGACGTCGACCCCGGCTTCGACCTGGAGTCCCCGACCGCGAGATAGAGAAGCTCCTCGCCGAGATAGAGAAGCCCGGGCGATGCCGCAAGATTGCGGCATCGCCCG
>NZ_JBIRXZ010000001.1:206020-216600 GCF_044389385.1 Isoptericola sp. NPDC019571 | reverse complement strand
CCCGCTTTCCCCCCGCCGCGGGCCCCCCCCCCGCGCCCCCCCCCCCCCCGGGCTTCTCTATCTCGGCGAGGAGCTTCTCTATCTCGCGGGGAGGGTCACATCTTGTGGCCGGCGGAGCGCAGCTGCTGCGCGGCCTCGACGATGCGGGCGGCCATGCCGGCCTCGGCCTGCTTGCCCCAGGCGCGCGGGTCGTAGGCCTTCTTGTTGCCGACCTCGCCGTCCACCTTGAGGACGCCGTCGTAGTTGCGGAAGAAGTGGTCCGCGACAGGGCGCGAGAACGCGTACTGCGTGTCGGTGTCGATGTTCATCTTGATGACACCGTTGTCGACCGCCTCGGAGATCTCCTCGGCCGTGGAGCCCGAACCGCCGTGGAACACGAGGTCGAACGGGTTCTCCTTGCCGATCTCCGAGCCGACGGCCTTCTGGATGTCCGCGAGGATCGACGGGCGGAGCTTGACGGCACCCGGCTTGTACACGCCGTGCACGTTGCCGAAGGTGAGGGCCGTGAGGTAGCGACCCTTCTCGCCGGCGCCGAGGGCGCGCACGGTGGCGAGGCCGTCCTCGGCCGTCGTGTAGAGCTTCTCGTTGATCTCGGCCTCGTGGCCGTCCTCCTCGCCACCCACGACGCCGACCTCGATCTCGAGGATGGTGCGCGCGGCCTGCGAGAGCTCGAGCAGCTCGGCGGCGATGACGAGGTTCTCGTCCAGGGGGATGTCCGAGCCGTCGAACATGTGCGACTGGAAGGTCGGGTTCTTGCCGGCCTTCACCTGCTCCGCCTCGAGGGCGAGCAGCGGGCGCACCCAGGAGTCGAGGTTCTTCTTGACGCAGTGGTCGGTGTGGATCGCGATGTTCACCGAGTAGTTCTTCGCGACCTCGGTGGCGTAGGCCGCGAGGGCCAGCGAGCCGACGACGCGGTCCTTCACGGTGGAGCCCGACGCGTACTCGGCGCCGCCCACGGAGACCTGGATGATGCCGTCCGACTCGGCCTCGGCGAAGCCCTGGAGAGCGGCGGTCACGGTCTGCGACGAGGTGATGTTGACGGCGGGGTAGGCGAACTTGCCGGCCTTCGCCCGGTCGATCATCTCGGCGTAGACCTCGGGGGTTGCGATAGGCATCTGCGGTACTCCAATGACGGGGCGTACGAGGATGCAGCGGGATGCTTCGTCGCGACGGGCGCCGTGCGACCCGCATGCAACCGGATTTTCTCACGTCCGGGTCACGGGAGTCACATGCCGTCGGCTCCGTGAGACGGCGCGAGCCAGCGCGACGCCCAGGCGTGCATCGCGACGGCGCCCGCGGCCCCCGCGTTGAGGGACCGCGTGGAGCCGTGCTGGGTGATGTGCAGGACGTGGGCGCACACCGCCTGCGCCTCCTGCGTCAGGCCCGTGGACTCCTGGCCGAACAGCAGCACGCAGCGCGCGGGCAGGTCGGAGGCCTCCAGCGGCACCGAGCCGGGCACGTTGTCGATCCCGATCACCGGCAGGCCGGCCCCGCCGTCCCCCGAGGCCGCCCACGCGGCGAGCGCCGCCGCGTCCGGGTGGTGGTGGGTGTGCAGGTAACGGTCGGTGACCATCGCGCCGCGCCGGTTCCACCGCCGCCGCCCGACGACGTGCACCCCGGCCGCGTTGAACGCGTTGGCCGTACGCACCACGGACCCGATGTTGAGGTCGTGCGCCCAGTTCTCGATGGCGACGTGCAGCTCCCGGCCCGCAGGGCGACGCGCGTCGAGGTCGGCGACGACGGCCTCGACGGTCCAGTACCGGTACCGGTCGACGACGTTGCGGCGGTCGCCGTGCGCCAGCAGCTCGGGGTCGTAGCGCGGGTCCGGCGCACCACCGTCCGCGAGGCGGGGCCACGCGTCCGGGCCGCCCGGCCACGGGCCGACGCCGACCTCGCGCTCGGGCTCGCGCTCGGTCCCGGTCACCGCCCGGCCAGCCACTCGTCGTACGTGATCGTGCCCGACGCGGCGTCGGGCACGAGGTTGCGCCCGGCGCGGAAGAACTCCCCGAGCGGGCCGGGCAGCGGCACGGCGACCGGCAGCCGGCGGGAGCCGTGCGCCCGGCGCCAGGAGCCGGCCATCGCGCGCGCGTCGAGCACCTGCGGCCCGCCGACGGTGGCGGTCGGCGCGCCGGACGGGCCCGTGCTGGGCGCGACCCCGAGCGGGTCGGCACCCTCGGCCGCGTCGACGAGCGCGCGGGCGACGTCACGCAGGTCGATCGTCTGGAAGCGGCAGCCGCGCGGATACGGCAGGAGCCCGAGCCGCGACCAGGCCCCGAGGCGGCTGTCGCGGCCGAAGAAGAGGTCGAGGAACCCGTGGAACTGGGTGGCCCGCACGACCGTCGCCGGCACCGCCCCGGTGGCGTAGACGCGCTCCTGCTCCGCGTGCGCCCGGTAGTACCCGTAGTCGCTGCGGTCGACCGCGGCGATCGAGAGCACGACGACGCGACCCACGCCCGCGCGCCCCGCGGCGTCCGCGACCCGCCGCGCACCCGCGGTGAAGACGGCCTGGGCGGCGGGCGTCATCCCGTTGCTGGTGTCGACCACGGCCTCCACGCCGTCGAACGCCGCGGCGAGCGCGCCTGCGACCCGCGCCTCGTCGTCGTCGAGGAGGTCCACCGCGTGGTGCGTCGCACCGGGCTCGAGGTCCGCGGGACGCCGGCGCGAGACCACCCGCACCTCGTGGCTCCGCGCTGCGGCCTCCCGCACCACGGCGCGCCCGGCCTGACCGGTGCCGCCCACCACCGCGATCGTCGTCATGCGCCCATCCTGGCGCACGCGCGGGGCCGCCCCGCCCACTAGGGTGAGCGGCGTGAGCGAACGACGGATCGAGTGCTGGCTGACCGACATGGACGGCGTCCTCGTGCACGAGGGCCAGGCCATCCCCGGGGCGCCGGAGTTCATCCGCGCCCTGCGCGACGCGGAGCGCCCGTTCCTCGTCCTCACGAACAACTCGATCTTCACGCCGCGCGACCTGCGCGCCCGCCTCGCGACGTCGGGCATCGACGTCCCGGAGGAGGCGATCTGGACGTCCGCGCTGGCCACCGCGCAGTTCCTCACGGACCAGATCCCCAACGGGTCGGCGTACGTGATCGGCGAGGCCGGCCTCACCACCGCCCTGTACGAGGCGGGGTACACGCTCACCGAGTCGAACCCGGACTACGTGGTGCTGGGCGAGACGCGCACCTACTCGTTCACGGCCATCACCAAGGCGATCCGCCTCGTGCGCGACGGCGCCCGCTTCATCGCCACCAACCCGGACACCACCGGCCCGTCCGCCGAGGGCCCCCTGCCCGCCACCGGCGCCGTCGCCGCGATGATCCAGGCCGCCACCGGCCGCTCGCCGTACTACGTGGGCAAGCCGAACCCGATGATGTTCCGCTCCGCGCTCAACCGGATCGACGCCCACTCCGAGGTGACGGCGATGATCGGCGACCGCATGGACACCGACGTCGTCGCCGGCATCGAGGCGGGCCTGGAGACGTTCCTCGTCATGACGGGCTCCACGACCGCCGCCGAGGTGGACACCTACCCGTTCCGCCCGTCGCACGTGGTCGACTCGATCGCCGACCTGATCGACCGTGTCTGACGACGACGCTCCCGGCGAAGGCAGGCCGCCGAGCGCCCGGACGCGACGTGGTACCTGGACGGCCGTGCTCGCGATCGCGGTCGGCGCCGGCATGATCCTCTGGGTACTGACCCGCCCTGTCGGCTACGCGTCGTTCGGCTGGTTCGCCTACGCCCCCCGGTCCGACACGATGTTCGTGCCCGGGTCGTCGAGGCTCGTGCTGATGTGGGTGCTGTTCGGGCTGGGGGCCCTGCTGGTCGGGCTGGGCGGCGGGTTCCTGCTCGGCCGCCGCCGCGGCTGACGGCGCCGCTCAGCGCGGCACGAACGCCGCGACCCTCGCGACGAGGCGCGAGACGTCGTCCAGCGCGTCCAGGTCCTGATGACCCTGGCGCCACCAGAGCAACGTGTCGCCGTCGAGCCGCAGCCGACCGCCGCGCAGGGCGTCCTTGCCCTGGCGGGCGAGCGCCGCGCCGCCGCCGTCGCCGAGCCACGCGCGGGCGGTGCGCTCGCTCTCGGTGGTCACGCGGAACGCGCGGTCGAAGTCCGGCACGCCGACCTCGACGCCGGCCCGCAGTGCGTCGGCGATGCCCGCAGCGGAGACCTCGACGAGTCCGTGCGCGCGGTCGAGGCGCGTGAGGACGACGTGGAACGGGTCGGACACGGTCGCCGGGCCGGACTCCCTGGCCCCCGTCTCCGTGAACGTGCCGCCGGTGCGGCGCTGCACGCCCAGCTCGAGCGTCCACACGTCGCGACCGTCGATCCGCGTCCGCAGCGCCTCGCCGACGGTGTGCCCGACGTCGCTGTCGAGGGGCTCGCGCTTCGGGAACGACTGCACGCCACGCGGTACCTCGGGCTGCCCTGTCCCGCCGTGCGCCGCCCACCGCCCACCGGCGACGAGCCGGTCGACGTCCGCGCCGCGCCTCATGACGAACCGGCGCTGGGCGCGCACGTACCCCAGCCCGGCGACGACCGCCGCGACGGGCACGAGCACGGACGCCACCCACAGGTCGATCACGCCGAAGCCGGCCAGCGCCGCCGCCGCGACGACGACGGCCATCGGGACGACGAGGATCGCGAGGCTCGGCCGCCGCGCGGCCGGGCGGCTCACGCGAGGCCCAGGTCCGCCAGGTCGTAGAGGTAGTGGTAGGGCACGCCGAGGGCCTCGATCTTGTCGCCGGCGCCGGTGGCGCGGTCGACGATCGTGGCGCAGCCGAGCACCTCGGCGCCCGCGGCGCGCAGCGCCTCGATGGCCGTGATGGGCGACCCGCCGGTCGTCGTCGTGTCCTCGAGGACGACGACCTTGCGGCCCGCGACCTCGGGGCCCTCGATCTGCCGCTGCATGCCGTGCGCCTTGGCCGCCTTGCGGACCACGAACGCGTCGAGGTCCTGCCCGCGCGACGCCGCGGCGTGCAGCAGCGCGTCCGCGATCGGGTCGGCGCCGAGCGTGAGGCCGCCGACGGCGTCCACCTCCGCCGTGCCGAGGCCGACCTCCTCGAGGTGGTCGAGCAGCACGTGGCCCACGAGCGGAGCCGCGCGGTGGTGCAGCGTGATCCGGCGCAGGTCGACGTAGTAGTCGGCCTCCTTGCCGGAGGACAGCGTCACCTTGCCGTGCACGACGGCGAGCTCGGTGATGAGGTCGCGCAGCTGCTCGCGGGGCGTGGGGCCGAAGGCGGAGTCGGTGGTCGTCACGGGCACCAGGGTACGGGTCAGCGGTACTTGCCCACGGCGCGGACGGCCGTGCGCGGGGCCAGGCGCAGCAGCGCCGCGGCCGCCTTGTAGCGGACCGACGGCGTCGAGATGACGACACCGCGCCGCACGTCCGCGAGCGCCTCGGAGACCACGGTCGGGGCGTCGAGCCAGCCGGCGTCCGGGATCGAGGACATGTCCACGCCCGCCCGGTCGTGGAACTCGGTGCGCACGAACCCGGGGCTCAGCACCGTGGCCGTGACGCCGGTGCCCTTGAGCTCGACGGCCAGCCCTTCCGTGAACGACCGTACGTAAGCCTTCGCCGCGGCGTAGGTGCCGCCGGCGGTCAGCGCGGCGATCGACCCGACGTTGAGGATGGCGCCGCGCCCGCGGCTCGTCATCTGCCCGGCGGCCGCGTGCGACAGCACGAGCACCGCCCGGACCATGACGTCCAGGGCGGACACCTCGACGGCGAGGTCACCACCGACGAACGGCTGCGCCGTCGCGAACCCGGCGTTGTTGACCAGCAGACCCACCGGGCGCCGGTCGTCGCCCTCCTCGTCGCCGGTGACGGCGAGCCGGGCGGCGACCCGCTCCAGGTCCTCCGGCACGGACAGGTCTGCGGGCAGCACCTCCACCCGCACGCCGGCGGCCGCACGCACCTGCGCGGCGACCTGCTCCAGGCGGTCGGCGTCGCGCGCGACGACGACCACGTCGTGTCGCGCGGTGGCGAGCTGCCAGACGAACTCCAGGCCGAGGCCGGCGGTGGCGCCGGTGACGAGCGCGGTACCCATGGGGGCAGCCTAGAGGGCGGACGCCGTGAGGTTGACCCTCACGCGACGTGAGGCTCCACGCTGGCCGCATGACCGACACCACCTTCCCCGCGTTCAGCATCAGCCCCGTGCCGCGGCCCGGCCCTGGCGTGCAGCCGCCGGAGCAGTTCCGTGGCATCTACGGCATGCCGATGTTCGTCACCGTCCCGACGGACGACCTCGAGGCGTCCACCGACTTCTGGGTGCGCGGCCTCGGCTTCTTCGACCTCTTCACCGCCCCGGGCACGATCACCCACCTGCGCCGCTGGGCGTTTCAGGACGTACTCCTCGTGCCGGCGCCGCAGGCCGCCGCGCCCCGTCCCGGGCCTGGGCGGTCGAGCGTGAGCTTCTCCTGCGTGCTGAGCGAGATCGACGCCGTCGCCGTCGCCTGCGAGGAGGTCTCTCCCGGTTCCACGACGGGCCCGCGCCTGCAGCCGTGGGGCACCGTCGACCTGGAGGTCGTGACCCCCGAGCGGACGCGCGTCGTCATGACCGCCGCCCGCCCGTGGGACCCGGCGAGCCCGGAGGCGGCGCACGTCCAGGACCGGCTCGGCTTCGGTGCCGAGGCGTGAAGGCGCCCGTGACGTCGCGGTCCGTCGTCGTCCTGCACCAGGACGACGACGCACCGCGACGTCGCCGGGCAGACTGGACGATGTGGCCTCCCGACCCGACCTCACCGTCGGCGCCGCGGCGCGGGCCGCGGGCGTCACCGTCCGGACCCTGCACCACTGGGACGCCGTCGGCCTGGTGCGCCCCTCGGCGCGCACGGCCGCCGGCTACCGCCTGTACACGGCGTCCGACCTGGCGCGCGTGCACCGCGTCGTCCTGTACCGCGACCTCGGCGTGCCGCTCGACGAGATCGGGGCGCTGCTCGACTCCCCCGAGGGCGCCGACGCGTCCCTGCGCCGCCAGCGCGACCTCGTGCGCGAGCGGCTGCGCCGGCTGGAGCGCGCGGCCGACGCCCTCGACCGGCTGGTCGAGGCGCGCGAGCGCGGCGTCCTGCTGACGCCCGAGGAGCAGGTCGCCCTGTTCGGCGACGACTGGCAGCCGTCGTGGGCGGCCGGCGCCCGCGAGCTCTGGGGCGACACCGACCAGTGGGCCCAGTTCGCCGAGCGGGCGGCCGAGCGCACCTCCGAGGAGTGGCGGGCGGTCGCCGCGGAGGCCGAGGCCGTCCTCGACTCCCTCGCCGACGCCCTGGGCCGCGGCGTGCGGCCCGGCAGCGCGGCGGCCGACGCGCTGGCCGAGCGCCACCGCGCGTCCCTCGGCGCCTACTTCGACGTCACGCCCGCCATGCACGTCGTCATCGGGCGCATGTACGCCGCCGACCCCGAGTTCACCGCGAACCACGACGCGCGCCACCCGGGCCTGACGGCGTGGCTGAGCGAGGTGATCGACGCGGCCGCCCGCGCCCACGGCGTCGACCCCGACACCGCGACGTGGGGATGACCGCCCGGTGCCGTCGGCCTCCGCCGGTAGCCTGGCGCCCGTGCGCCTCGCGACCTGGAACGTCAACTCCGTCCGTGCCCGCGTCGACCGGGTGATCGCCTTCCTGGAGCGCTCGGGCACCGACGTGCTCGCCATCCAGGAGACCAAGTCCCGCGACGAGCAGTTCCCCCACGCGGCGTTCGAGGCCGCGGGCTACCAGGTGGCGCACACCGGGCACTCGGCGTGGAACGGCGTCGCCATCGCGTCGCGGGTCGGGATCGCGGACGTCGAGACGTCGTTCCCCGGGCAGCCCGGGTTCGCCAAGGCTCCCGCCACCGTGCCCGACGACGCGCCGGCCGAGGCGCCCGACGTGACGCCCGACGAGGCGCCGACGACGCTGCTCGACGTGCCGCCGCCGGTCGAGGCGCGCGCCCTGGGGGCCACCTGCGGCGGCGTCCGCGTGTGGTCGCTGTACGTGCCGCACGGCCGCGCGATCGGCGACCCCCACTACGCGTACAAGCTGGCGTGGCTGGGTGCGCTGCGCGACGCCGCGGCAGGCTGGCTCGCCGACGACCCGCGCACCCAGGTCGCGCTGGTCGGCGACTGGAACGTCATCCCGCTCGACACGGACGTCTACGACGCGGCCGCGTTCGAGGGCCACACCCACGTGACCCCCGCCGAGCGGGAGGCGTTCGCGGCGTTCGCGACCGCCGGGTACACCGAGGTGACGCGCGAGCACCTGCCCGCGGAGCACACCTACACGTACTGGGACTACCAGCAGCTCGCGTTCCCCCGGAACAAGGGCCTGCGCATCGACTTCGCCTACGCCTCCCCCGCCGTGCGCGAGCGCGTCACCGGCGTCGTCATCGACCGTGACGAGCGCAAGGGCAAGGGCGCCAGCGACCACGTCCCGGTGATCCTCGACCTGGCCGACCCGGCCTGACGCGCGGAGCCCGTCGTGACCGAGGAGCAGCACCAGCACGACCCGGACCGGCGCGCCCCGCACCGGCAGCACCCGGCGGACGAGCCCGCACCCGGTTCCGCCCCGCCGCCCGCGGAGCCCGTCTTCGCCGCGCCGACGCCGGCGGGCGCGCTGCCGGCGGACGGCCTCACCGGCCTGGGCCTGCCGGGCACCGGCGACGACGACGCCGCGCCCGCGCCCGGCGACGCCGTGCCGGGTACGCCCCGGGCGGGGGTCGCCGGCACGGTTCGGGCGCGCCGCGTCGCGGGTCGTGCGGCCGTGGCGGTGGTGGCGCTCGCGGTCGTCGGCGGCGCCGTGGCGATCGGGGTCGCGACGGCGCGCGACCGGGCGACCGCCCCCGTGCCGGCCGCGGTGACCGGGGCGCGCGAGGTGAACGCGGCGCAGCTCGTGCTCGGGTCGTGCCTGCGGGAGCTGCCTCCCGGCGACGTCGGCCGGGTGACCGTCGTGCCGTGCGCGAGCGAGCACGGGGCGCAGGTGGTGGGGCGCACGGACTCCGCGGCGGGCGCGGTGTGGCCCGGTCACGACGCGCTGGTGCGCAAGGCCTCCGCGGACTGCGGGCCCGGGCTGCTGGGTGCCGCGGGCCGCGAGGACGAGGGGCCGACCTTCGTCGTCCTCACCCCGTCCGAGGACGGCTGGGCGGCCGGCGACCGCACGGGGCTGTGCGTCGCGGTCTCCGCCTCGCCGGGGACGGCCGACCTGCTGCGCTGAGCCTGCGACCGTGGTCGGACGCACGGACCGGTCGACGTCTCTGATATCCCCCCACGGGTGGATTCTTACAGTGACCTTCGTCACATCTGGTATCACGGCACGGCGTCCGGTTCGGCCTGTGTTGACCGGACTCGTCCAGCGCCGATGCCTGTCGACCCCCGCGCCACCGACACGCCGGACCTGTTATCGGAACGTGACCTCGACGGGTCCTCAGGGTTAGCGTCCCTCGACCGCACCTAGCAACGGGTGCCGGCCGACCGGGACGCAGCCGAGTGCTGCCGGCGTCCCGGTGACCACGAAACTCACGGCAGCAGCGGGAGACCCACTTCCGGCCGGCCGCCCGGGCACACCGCCCGGACGCTCCCGGCCTTGGGGTTCAGCCACCTTGGTGGCGGGCCAACGATCTCGGCCTCACCCGACAGCTCATCTCGCAGGCTGGAGGTCACGCCCCATGTCCATGTCCCCTGCCCCCGCGCGCCCCGGCACCGCCGCCGTGGCCGCTCGCCGGCCCCGCCGGGCGATCATCGCCCTCGCCGTCGCCGGCGCCCTCACCGGCGGCGGTCTTGTCGCCGTCGCCCCCCACGCCTCGGCGGCCCCGGCCGCCACGGCGGTCCAGGCGGCCTCGACGTCGTCGAAGCCCCGGCCGTCCGTCAGCCTCAAGGCCACCAAGACGACGCTGATCAAGGGTTCGGGGAAGTCCAAGCGCCCCGTGTACACCGTCACCGCCAAGCGTGCCGGCAAGACGATCGCCGGGAAGGCGAAGCTCGTCATCAACGGCAAGGTCAAGTCGACCAAGACGATCCGGCACGGCAAGGCGACGTTCAACCCGAGCTGGCCCATGCACAAGGTCGGCAAGAACAAGGTCCGCGTGGTGGTGGACCCGAGCGGCTCGAGGCTGCTCGCGAAGTCCAGCCGCACCGTGACGACCACCGCGAAGAAGCCCGGCTCTCCTGTCGTGGCGATCGCGAAGACGAAGGTCGGCGCCCGCTACGTCTCCGGCGCCACCGGTCCGAGCTCGTTCGACTGCTCGGGCTTCACCTCCTACGTGTACAAGAAGGCGATCGGCAAGAAGCTGCCGCGCACGTCGTCCGCGCAGAAGCACGTCGGCACGAAGGTCTCGCGCAAGAACGCCAAGCCCGGCGACCTGATCTGGTCGCCCGGCCACGTCGCCATCTACATCGGCGACGGCAAGCAGATCGACGCCGGCAACCCGCGCGTCGGCGTCGTCAAGCGCAGCATCTGGCAGTCGAACCCGACGTTCATCCGGGTCAGCAGCAAGGCGGTCTGACCCCCGCCGAGATAGAGAGGCGGGGCGCCCCGGCGGGGGGGGGGGCGGGGGCGGGGGGGGGGCGCGGGGGGCGGGCGGGAGACAGCCGGGGGGGGGGGGACGGTCGGGGGGGCG
>NZ_JBIRXZ010000001.1:21291-206010 GCF_044389385.1 Isoptericola sp. NPDC019571 | reverse complement strand
CGACCCGCCGAGATAGAGAGGGCACGGACCGTAGCCGGCTACGGTCCGTGCCCTCTCTATCTCGGCGGGTCGCCTCTCTATCTCGGCGTGACGACGAGCCCCGCAGAGTCGGGGGCCCGGTCGACGACGACGGTACCGCCGTCGGACACGGCGCCGGACAGCAGCTCCTTGGCCAGCCGGTCGCCGATCTCGCGCTGCACCAGGCGACGCAGCGGGCGGGCGCCGTACGCGGGGTCGAAGCCCTCCAGCGCCAGCCACTCGCGCGCGGCGGGCGTGACGTCCACCGTGATGCGCCGGTCGGCCAGCCGCTTCGCGAACGCCGCGACCTGGAGGTCGACGATCTCCCCCAGCTCCTCGACGTTGAGCGCGTCGAAGATCACCACGTCGTCGAGCCGGTTGAGGAACTCCGGCTTGAACGCCGCACGCACGGCCGCCATGACCGCCTCGCGACGGGCTGCGTCGTCGAGCGCCGGGTCCACGAGGAACTGCGAGCCCAGGTTCGACGTCAGCACGAGGATGACGTTGCGGAAGTCGACCGTGCGGCCCTGGCCGTCGGTGAGTCGGCCGTCGTCGAGCACCTGAAGCAGGATGTCGAAGACCTCGGGGTGCGCCTTCTCCACCTCGTCCAGCAGGACGACGGAGTACGGGCGCCGCCGCACGGCCTCGGTGAGCTGCCCGCCCTCCTCGTAGCCGACGTACCCGGGGGGCGCGCCGACCAGCCGCGACACGGAGTGCTTCTCCGAGTACTCGGACATGTCGATGCGCACCATGGCGCGCTCGTCGTCGAACAGGAAGTCCGCCAGCGACTTGGCGAGCTCGGTCTTGCCCACGCCGGTCGGGCCGAGGAACAGGAACGACCCGGTCGGCCGGTCGGGGTCGGCCACGCCGGCCCGCGAGCGCCGCACGGCGTCGGACACCGCGCGCACCGCGGCCGTCTGGCCGATGAGCCGCTCGCCGATGACGTCCTCCATGTGCAGGAGCTTCTCCGACTCGCCCTGCAGCAGGCGCCCGGCGGGGATGCCGGTCCAGGCGGAGACCACCTCGGCGATCTCGTCGGAGCCCACCTTGTCGGCGATCATCGGCGCCTCGTGCGCGGCTGCCTCGTCGGCCCCCTGCGACGCCTCGGCCTGCTCGGCGTCGGCGAGCTCGCGCTCGACCTGCGGGATCTCCCCGTACAGCAGGCGCGCGGCGGACTCGAGGTCGCCCTCGCGCTGCAGCCGGTCGGACTCGGTGCGCAGCTCGTCGATGCGGGCGCGCAGGTCGCCGACGCGGTTGTGGCCGGCCTTCTCCGACTCCCACCGCGCGGTGAGCGCGGCCAGCCTCTCGCGCGTGTCGGCAAGGTCGGCCCGCAGCCGCTCGAGGCGCTCGGTGGAGGCGGCGTCGTCGGACTCCTTGAGCACGACCTCCTCCATCTCGAGGCGCGTGACGACGCGCTGCAGCTCGTCGATCTCGACCGGCGAGGAGTCCATCTCCATGCGCAGGCGCGACGCCGCCTCGTCGACGAGGTCGATCGCCTTGTCGGGCAGCTGGCGGCCGGTGATGTACCGGTCGGACAGCGCGGCGGCGGCCACGAGCGCGGAGTCGGCGATCGTCACCTTGTGGTGCGCCTCGTACCGCTCCTTGAGCCCGCGCAGGATCGCGACCGTGTCCTCCACGGACGGCTCGCCGACGAACACCTGCTGGAACCGGCGCTCGAGGGCCGGGTCCTTCTCGATGTGCTCGCGGTACTCGTCGAGGGTCGTGGCGCCGACCAGGCGCAGCTCGCCGCGGGCGAGCATCGGCTTGAGCATGTTGCCCGCGTCCATGGCGCCCTCGCCGCCGGCGCCCGCGCCGACGACGGTGTGCAGCTCGTCGATGAAGGTGACGACCTCGCCGTCGGACGCGGTGATCTCCTCGAGCACGGCCTTGAGCCGCTCCTCGAACTCGCCGCGGTACTTGGCGCCCGCGACCATGCCCGCCAGGTCGAGCGCGACGAGGCGCTTGCCCTGCAGGGACGTCGGGACGTCGCCCGCGACGATGCGCTGGGCCAGGCCCTCGACGACGGCGGTCTTGCCGACGCCGGGCTCGCCGATGAGCACGGGGTTGTTCTTGGTACGGCGGCTGAGCACCTGCACGACGCGGCGGATCTCGGAGTCGCGGCCGATGACCGGGTCGAGCTGGCCGTCGCGGGCGCGCTGCGTGAGGTCGCTGCCGTACTGCTCCAGCGCCTTGTACGTGCCCTCGGGGTTGGGGCTGGTGACGCGGGACGAGCCGCGGACGGCGGGCAGCGCGGCGCGCAGGGCGTCGGCGGTCGCGCCCGCCTCGGTCAGCGCCTGGGCGGCGGCGGACTGCCCGGCGGCGAGCGCGACGAGCAGGTGCTCCGTCGAGACATACTCGTCGCCGAGCGCCTCGGCCTCCTTGGCCGCGTTCTCCAGCACGGCGCTCGTCGCGCGCGACGGCGCGGGCTGCGCGACGGCGGACCCGCTCGCCTGCGGCAGGGCGACGAGGGCCGCACGGGCGCGCTGGCCGATCTGCTGGGTGTTCGCGCCGACGGCGTCGAGTAGGCCGACGGCGACGCCGCCCGACTGCTGGAGCAGCGCCTGCAGCAGGTGCACGGGCTCGAGCTGGGGGTTGCCCGCGGCCGACGCCGACTGGACGGCGTCGCCGAGCGCCTGCTGCGACATGGTCGTGAGCTTGATGTCCATGGGACCTCCGGGATGACGTGCGATGACACGGGAGAAACGTCTGTCAGGGGAACGCCGCCAAAGTTGAGTCTATTCCGCTCAAGTTTGATCGCAAGCCGCCCGGGGCGCCGGGTGGCTCGTGGACCGCCGCTGCGGGATGCTGGGCCGGTGACCACTCCAGCCCGCGGCCCCGTGCGCCGCCTCCGCACCGCGATCGCGGCGGTCCTGGCCGCCGTCGGCCTCCTCGCCCTCGCCGGGTGCATGAAGGTCGACATGGACATGACGCTGTCCGAGGACGACACCGTCTCCGGCTCGATCGTCATGGCCGTCTCCAACAGCCTCGCCGAGACCATGGGGATGGAGCCGGGCGAGCTGTGGAAGCAGGCGGGCGGGGAGCTGTCCCAGAACCTGCCCGAGGGCACGTCCCAGGAGCCGTACTCCGACGACGAGTACACCGGCACCCGGTACACCTTCACCGACGCCCCGATCAGCCAGATCTCGGGCGAGGGCGGCGAGGACCTCACCATCACCCGCGACGGCGACAACTACGTCGTCGACGGCACCATGAACCTCTCCGAGGGTGCCGACCAGCTGAAGTCTCTGCCGCAGAACGTCCAGGACGCCTTCGACGTCAGCCTCGCCATCACCTTCCCCGGCCCGGTCAGCGACGCCACCGGCGCCATCGACGGCAACACCGTCACCTGGACGCCGAAGGTCGGCGAGAACGCCGAGATCCACGCCGTCGGCGCAGCCACCGCGGGCAGCAGCTTCCCGTGGTGGATCGTCGGGCTCGTCGTCGGGCTGGTCGTCATCGGCCTCGTCGTGTGGTTCGTCGTGCGGAACAACCGCCGCCCCGCCCCGGTCACGGGCACCGCGGCGGGCGACACCGCCCTCGCCGCGCAGGCCGCCCCCGGGGCCGTCCCCGCCGCCGGTCCGACGCCGGAGGAGCAGGTCTTCGGCGCGCCCGCGGCTCCGGCCGCCGCACCGGGCACCGGCCCGGTCGCCGAACCGCTCGAGCCGGAGGCCGCGCCCGAGGCCGCCACGCCCGCCGGCCCCACGACCGGACCCGTCGCGGAGCCGCTGGAGCCCGGCCGCCCGGGCGAGGAGGACACCGTCCGGCAGGAGCCCGTCGGCGACGCCACCGCGCCCGAGCCCGACGTCGAGCCCGACGTCACGGGCACGACCGGCGACCGCCCCGGCGACGAGGACCGCCCGTCCGGTCCCGCGCAGGGTGCCTGACGCGCCGACCGCGCCACGCCCCGAGCCCGGGGCGTGGCGCGAGGACGTCCTCGGCCCGGAGTTCCGGGCGCGCACGCTGCCGCTGCCCGGCGGCGCGGAGGCCGTGCTGGTGCGGCACGTGCCGTCCACGCCGGACGACGACGGCGCGCCGGGCCCTCAGGGCGTCGCGCGCACGGCGGTGCTGTCCGTGCACGGGTTCGTCGACTACTTCTTCCACCCGCACGTCGCGCGCGCTGTCGCCGCCCGCGGGCACGCGTTCTACGCCGTCGACCTGCGCGGCCACGGGCGGGCGCTGGCCGCGCACGTCGCCGCCGGGCGCGACCCCAACCTCGTGGACGACCTGGCGCTGTACGCCCAGGACCTCGACGCCGCGGCCGCCGTCGTGCGCGCTGCGGGACACGAGCGGCTGGTGGTGCTCGGGCACTCCACGGGCGGCCTGGTCGCGCCCCTGTGGGCGAACGCCCGCCCCTGCCGCGCGGACGCGCTCGTGCTCAACAGCCCGTGGCTGGAGCTCAACGAGAGCTGGCTGATGCGCGGCCCGGCGACCTGGGCGATCGACGTCGTCGGGCGCGTCGCGCCACGGCTGGCCGTCGGCTCCGTCGGCGAGCACTACGGCGCCGCGCTGCACCACGAGACCGGCGGGGAGTGGGACTACGACCTGGCCTGGAAGCCGCACGCCGGCTTCCCCGCCCGCGCCGGGTGGCTGCGCTCCGTGCGCCGCGCGCAGCACCGGGTGGCCCGCGGGCTGGACCTCACGATCCCGGTCCTCGTGCTCGCGTCCGACCGGTCCGGCCCGGCCCGGTCGTGGCACGACGAGCTGGTCACCACGGACTCCGTGCTGGACGTCGCGCACATCCGCGACCGGGCGCCCCGCCTGGGCAGCGACGTCACCGTGCGGACGGTCGCCGGCGGCGCGCACGACCTCGCCCTCTCGCCGCAGCCGGCCCGCGACACGTACCTCACCACCGTGCTGGACTGGATCGAGGCGCTCCCCTAGCGCCCACGGTCGTGTCCGATTCCCGCTAGCCCACCGTCGGTGGACCGCGTGAGGATGGGGGCATGACGACGACGGCCCACCCCGACGCGCGGGAGTTCGAGGAGCGGTACCGCGCCATCGCCGCGCGGGACACCCGGTTCGACGGGCAGTTCTTCACGGCGGTCAGCTCCACGGGCATCTACTGCCGCCCGTCCTGCCCGGCGCGCACGCCGAAGCCGGAGAACGTCACCTTCTACCTCACCTCGGCGGCTGCGCACGAGGCCGGCTACCGCGCCTGCAAGCGGTGCCTGCCCGAGGCCGCGCCCGGCACCCCGGCCTGGGACCTGCGGCGCGACCTCGCCGGACGGGCGATGCGCCTCATCGCCGACGGCGTCGTGGACCGCGAGGGCACGGACGGGCTCGCGGCCCACCTCGGGTACAGCGCCCGGCACGTGCACCGCCTGCTCACCGCCGAGCTCGGCGCCGGCCCGCTCGCCCTGGCCCGCGCGCAGCGGGCCCAGACCGCGAGGAGTCTCGTCGTCGGCACCGACCTGCCGCTCGCGGACGTCGCCTTCGCGGCCGGGTTCGGCTCCATCCGGCAGTTCAACGACACGATGACCGAGGTCTTCGCCGTCGCGCCGAGTGAGCTGCGCGCCCGCGCGCGCCGCCGCCCCCCGGCCTTCCGGCACGGGATCTCCCTCGCCGGGGGACCCGGTCCCGCGGCGGATCGGGGCGACGTCGCGCGCGTCCGCCTCGACCTGGAGCTGCCGGTGCGCGAGCCGTTCGACGCCCGCGGCGTCGTCGCGTTCCTCGCGGCGCGCGCCGTCGACGGCGTGGAGGTCGCGGACCTCGACGGCGACGACGTGCGCTACGCCCGTACGCTGCTGCTCCCCCACGGACCCGGCGCGGCGGAGGTCCTGGCCGGGCCGGGCGTGGGGCCCGGCCGGGTCGCCGTGCGCCTGGAGCTCGCGTCAGCCGCCGACGTCTCGGTGGCGGTGGCCCGCCTGCGCCGGCTGCTCGACCTGGACGCCGACCCGGCTGCCGTCGACACGGCCCTCGCCGACGACCCGGCCCTGGCGCCGCTCGTCGCCCGCAGGCCCGGCCTGCGCCTGCCCGGCACGGTGGACCCGCACGAGATCGTGGTGCGCGCCATCGTCGGGCAGCAGATCAGCGTGGCCGCCGCGCGGACGCACCTCGGCCGGCTCGCCGCCGGCGCGGGCACCCCGTACGCCTCCGCGGTCCCCGGGCTCACGCGCCTGTTCCCGACGGCGGCCCAGGTCGCGACCGCGGCGGCGGAGCACCTGCGCCTGCCCGCGCGGTCCGTCGCGACGGTCGTCGACACCGCCGGCGCCCTCGACGACGGCACCCTCGCCGTCGGGGTGGGCGACGACGGCGACGCGCTGCGCACCGCGCTCGTCGCGCGCCGCGGGATCGGACCGTGGACGGCCGCCTACGTGGCGATGCGCGTGCTGCGCGACCCGGACTCCTGGCTCGACGGCGACGTCGCGCTCCTTGCGGGCGCGGCCGCGGCCGGCGTCGACCTGGGCCTGCTCGACGACGCCCCGCGCGCGGCCCGGTCGCGCGCGCTCGCCGCCCGCGCCGGGCGTTGGGCGCCGTGGCGCTCGTACGCCGCCCTGCACCTGTGGCGCGCCGCCCTCCCGCCGACCAGGCAGTGACGCACGTTCTCAGCCCGCACCCCGAGCTCGAGCGCAGGCTCGGCACCCGACCTCCCGGAGGAACCATGTCCGCCCGCACCACCACCCTCAGCACCCCCGACGGTCCGTTCACCGTCGTCGTCGACCCGGACGGCACGGTCCTCGCGTCCGGCTGGACGACGGACGCCGACGCCCTCGTCGGTCTCGTCCACCCCGACGTCCGGCCCACGGCCACGACGCCCGTGCCCGACGACGACCCCGCGGTCGCCTCTGCCGTCGCCGCGGTCCGCGCCTACTACGCGGGGGACGTGCGCGCGATCGACGCCGTCCCCGTCCGCCAGGTCTCCGGCCCGTACCGCGCACACGCGTGGGACGTGCTGCGCACCGTCGACGCCGGGGACCCCGTGACGTACACCCGCTACGCGGAGCTGTCCGGCCGCCCTGCGGCCGTCCGCGCGGCGGCCGGCGCGTGCGCGATGAACGCCGCCGCCCTGTTCGTCCCGTGCCACCGGGTGCTGCGGACCGACGGCAGCCTCGGCGGCTTCCGCTACGGCCTCGACGTCAAGCGCAGCCTGCTCGCCCACGAGGCCCGCCACGCCGGCTGAGCCCGCGACCCGCGACGACGTCAGAGCGACGGCTCCTCCGGCGTGGACACGGTGAACACCGCGCCGGCGATGACCGGCACCCGCGTCGCCGCCCGCTCGAGGTCGTCCAGGCGCCGCGCGACGGTCTCCTCCGGCTCGTTGCCGCTGAGGTCGACGCTCGCCACCAGGTACAGCGACCGCGGCCCCACGTACTCGAGCCGCAGGTAGGTGACCCGCTCCACCTGCGGCATCGTGACGAGGTGCGCGAGCACTGCGGACCGGGTCTCGGGCCGGGCCGCCTCGCCGACGAGGAAGCGGCGGTTGCGGTCCACGAGCACCAGGGAGACGACGGCCAGCACGACGCCGACGACGATCGAGCCGACGGCGTCGGGCACGGGCGACCCGGTGAGCTGGTGCGCGAGCACGCCCCCGAACGCGACGACGAGGCCGACGAGCGCGGCGGCGTCCTCCGCATAGACGGCGCGCAGCGTGGGGTCGGAGGTGACGAGCACGTGGTGCAGGACGTCGTGCTCGGCCTTCTTCGCCTCGGCCCGCGCCTGCCGGCTGGCCTGCAGGAACGAGATCCCCTCGAGCACGAACGCGATGCCGAGCACGGCGTACGCGACGCCGAAGTCGCTCGCGGGCTCGGGGTGCACCAGCTCCTGGATGCCGTGCGTGATGGACACGCCGGCGCCGACGGCGAACAGCCCGATGGCGGCGAACATCGACCACACGTAGGCCTCGCGGCCGAAGCCGAGCGGGTGCTCGCGGTCGGCGGGGCGGCGCGAGCGGCGGTCGGCGACGAAGAGGAACACCTCGTTCCCGGTGTCCGCCCAGGAGTGCACGGCCTCCGCCAGCATCGACGCCGACCCGGTGACGACCGCCGCCACCGACTTCGCGACGGCCACGAACGCGTTCGCGGCGAACGCCACGACGACCGTGAGGGTGCTCTCGCCGCCGGAGTGCGCGTCCTGCACGACGCGCGGGCTGGCGAGGGGCTC
Source organism: Isoptericola sp. NPDC019571 (assembly GCF_044389385.1). Lineage (NCBI taxonomy): Bacteria > Bacillati > Actinomycetota > Actinomycetes > Micrococcales > Promicromonosporaceae > Isoptericola > Isoptericola sp. NPDC019571. Next base: position 197,892 of record NZ_JBIRXZ010000001.1, on the reverse strand, counting down.
CGGCGGCGCGGCGGCGGGATCGGTCTCCGCGGGGTGCGCGAGAGCGGCGAACGGGTCGGGCGCGGCGGCGGGGTCGGGCTCGGCTGGTGCCATGCGCCCGGTCTATCAGCCGCGGGTCAGTCGGGCTCGCCGAACTCGTTGGGGCGCAGGTCGTCGGGGTCGACCTTGCCCGTGCGGAACCCCGCGCGGCCCACCATGTGCGCGGCGACGGGCGACGTGACGAGCTGGAACGCGACGACCAGCACGAGCATCGCGACGGCCGACCAGCTGCGCACCCGGAGCGCGAGCGCCGTGAGCAGGAGGATGAGGCCCAGCACCTGCGGCTTCGTGACGGTGTGCATGCGGGCCAGCAGGGACGGGAAGCGCACGAGGCCCAGCCCGGCGCCGAGCGTCAGGAACGCGCCGGCGAGCAGGCAGACCGCGGCGACGGTGTCGGCGACCGTCGTCCACACCCCCGGGTCGACGTGGGTCATCGCTGGCCACCCTCCGCGCTCTCGGCGTCGTCCTCGGCATCGACGCGCGCCCCGTCGCGCTGCTCGTGCCGTTGTTCCCCGCGCGGCACGTCGGCGGCGCGCGCCTGGGCGGCGACCTCCTCACGCGTGCGCACGCGGCCCTCGCCCTCCGGCTCCTTCGCGGCGAACCGGGCCATCGTCACCGAGCCCACGAAGCCCACCATCGACAGCGCGACGAGGATCGGGATGGTCTCCGTGCGCCGCGACCAGATGGCCTCGATCGCGATGGCGCACACCAGGGTGACGGTGAGCGTGTCCAGCGCGACCGCCCGGTCGAGCATCGACGGGCCTCGCTCCACACGCACGAGCGCGAGCAGCGCGGCGACGGCCACGAGCACGGCGGCCGCGATCACGGCGGCGAGCATCATGCGTCCTCCCCTCGCCCGGGCGCCAGGCCGCACCGGGACAGCACGGCGTCGCTGGCGAAGGCCCGCAGCACCCGCTCCTCGAGCGCCAGCGTGTCGCGGCGCACGGCCTCCGCGCCGCCGGACGCGTCGATGTCGAGCACGTGCAGGTAGACGACGCCGGTGCTGCGGCGCGCCTCGACGACCAGCGACCCCGGCACCAGCGACGACATCACGGCCGTGATGGTGAGGTACGCGTCCTCGGGGTTGCGCAGGCGGACGGCGACGATGGCGCCGTGCGGCGTCGGGCCCGGCCGGACCGCCTTCCACGCCACCTCGAACGACGCGACGAACAGGTCGGAGACGAACCTCGCCGCGAGGACCACGGTCCGCCACGGCCGCACCGTGCCGCGCATGTCGATGGCCGGCAGCGGGAACATCGTGACCACCGCTCCGGCGATGACGGCGCCGGCGATGACGTTGGCCCACGACAGGTCGCCCCACAGCAGCACCCACACGACGGTGAGCAGCAGGAGCGCGTGCCACTGCGAGCCCAGCCGCCGCAGCAGATAGGCGGGTCGGCGCGACTGCGGGCTCATCCGTGCCCACCCCCCTGTGCCGATCCCTGCGCCTCGTCGCCGTCGTCGCCCACGACGACGGACTCGCCCCGGCCGCGGTCCGCCCCGTCGGGGAAGACGGCGTCCACGTAGGTGTGGCCGTCCATCGACGCGGTGGCGGCGCGCTCGGCGTACCCGTAGAGCGGGCCGGCGGCGACCGTGAGCAGCAGGCCGAACGCGACGAGCGCGCCGGTGGGCAGCACCATGCCGCGCGGCAGCGGGACGTCGGACTCGATCTCCTCCGACGGCGCCTGCCAGAACGCCTTGTTCCACGCCTTGACCACCGCGTAGAGGGTGAGCAGCGACGTCACGACCGACCCGACGACGAGCACCCACGCCAGCCCGGTCCCCACGGTCGCGCCCTCCGTGAGCAGCCCGACCTTGCCGAGGAACCCGGACAGCGGCGGGATGCCCGCCAGGTTGAGCGCGGGCACGAAGAACAGCACCGCGAGCCCCGGGGCGAGCTTGGCGAGGCCGCCGAGCCGGTCGAGCGACGTCGACCCGCCCCGCCACTCCACGAGGCCCACCACGAGGAACAGGGCCGTCTGGACGGAGATGTGGTGCACCACGTAGTAGATGGCCGCGGCCGTGCCCGCCTCGGTGGCGAGCGCGATGCCGAAGATCATGTAGCCGATGTGGCTGACCAGCGTGAACGACAGCAGACGTTTCACGTCGTTCTGCGCCACGGCACCCAGGATCCCGATGACCATGGTGAGCAGCGCCAGGACCATGAGCACCTGGTCCACGGTGGGGTTGTCCGGGAACAGCAGCGTCTGCGTGCGCAGGATGGAGTACACGCCCACCTTGGTGAGCAGGCCCGCGAACACGGCGGTGACCGGCGCGGGCGCCGTCGGGTACGAGTCCGGCAGCCAGGCGGACAGCGGGAAGATGGCGGCCTTGATGCCGAACGCGAGCAGCAGCAGGAGCTGCAGCGCCGTGCGCACGGTCGGGTCGATCTCCGGCAGCCGCTCCGCGAGCTGCGCCATGTTCACGGTGCCCGTGGCGCCGTAGATGAGCGCGATGGCGCTGAGGAACAGCGTCGACGAGACCAGCGTGACGATGATGTACACCGATCCGGCGCGGATGCGCTCGGCCGTGCCACCCAGGGTGAGCAGCACCGCGGACGACGCGAGCAGGATCTCGAACCCGACGTAGAGGTTGAACAGGTCGCCGGTGAGGAACGCGTTCGCGACGCCGGCGGCCAGGATGAGGAACGTCGGGTGGAAGATCGCGACGGGGATCATGTCGCCGCGCGTCGTGCCCGGGTCGTCCTCCCCCTCGGGCACGCCCTGGCCCAGGGAGTACAGGAGCACGCAGAGCAGCATCACGAACGAGACGGTGAGCATCACCGCGGAGATGCGGTCGGCCACGAGGTCGATGCCGACGGGGACGGCCCAGCTGCCGACCTCGACGACGATCGGCCCGCCGTCCGCGGCGACCAGCAGGCCGACGGACGCCGCAAGGGCGGCGGCGAGCGCGGTGACGCTGATGATGCGCTGCACGCGGGCGTACCGGTGCAGGGCGAGCGTCAGTCCGGCCGCGAAGAGCGGCACCATGACGGGCAGCGGCACCAGCGTGGCGGAGTCCCAGGGCATCACGGGCGCTCCTTGTGACGGTCGGCGTGACGGTCGGCGTGACCGTCGGCGGGCCCGTCGTCGCTGTCGTCGACGTCGTCGTACACGTCGGCGGCCTCCTCGTCGAGCGTCCGGTCCGGCTCGGTGTCGTCCGCGTCCTCGAACGCGGGGGCGTTGAGCGCCGCGTGCCGGGCGACGCGCCGGTCCTCGACGTCGTCCGCGACCTCGTCGTGGCCGTGCAGCTGCCACGACCGGTAGGCCATGGCCAGCACGAACGCGGTGAGCGCGAGCGTGATGACGATCGAGGTGAGCACCATCGCCTGCGCGAGCGGGTCGCTCATGCGCACGCCGTCCGGCGCGTTGCCGATGATCGGCGACGCGCCGGAGCGCCCGCCCATGACCAGCAGCATGAGGTTGACGCCGTTGCCGATGAGGACGAAGCCGAGCAGCACCCGGGTGAGCGGGCGCTCCAGCAGCAGGTAGACGCCGGTGGCGAACAGGACGCCGATGGCCAGCACGAGGATCGCCGGCGGCGTGTTCTCGAGGACGATCACGCGGACACCTCCTCGCGGGCGGGCCGCGGATCCTGGCGGTCGATCTCGGCGCCGAGCGTGCGCAGCAGGTCGAGCACCAGGCCGACGACGACGAGCATCACGCCGATGTCGAAGAACAGCGAGGTCACGAGGTGCACCTCGCCGAGCACCGGGAAGTGCAGGTCGACGATCGTGCTCTGCAGCACCTCCTGCCCGGCGACGAGCGTCGCGAGGCCCACGCCGGCGGAGAGGAACAGGCCGGTGCCGAGCAGCACGCCGGGGTTGACCGGCGCGGCCTCGCCCAGCTCGTACCGCCCGCCCGCGAGGTACCGCACGGCGAACGCGATGCCCACCACGAGCCCCGCCGCGAAGCCGCCGCCGGGCGCGTTGTGCCCGCTGAACAGCAGGAACAGCGCGAAGACGATCATGGCGTGGAAGATCACGCGGGTGACGACCTCGAACAGCACGGACCGGCGCTCGGGCTCCAGCGTGCTGCCCGCGGCGAGCCACACGCGGCGCGTGTGCGGGTCGGACCGGCTGACCTCGTCCACGCGGGACAGCCGCAGCACCTCGCCGCTGCGCTGCCGCAGGAAGATGAGCGACGCGACTCCGGTCGCCGCGACGAGCAGCACGGAGATCTCGCCGACGGTGTCCCAGGCGCGGATGTCGACCAGGGTCACGTTGACGATGTTCTTGCCGCCGCCCCACGTGTAGGCCTCGTCGGGGAAGTGCGTGCTGATCGGCTCGGCGACGCGCACCAGCGGCGCGGCGACGGTGAACGCCATCATGACGGCGCCGGTCACGACGGCCAGCGCGAGCCGCAGCCAGCGGCTGGCGGCGAGCGGCCGGTCGGTGAAGTACGGGGGCATGCGGCGCAGCACCAGCACCATGACGACCAGCGTGATCGTCTCGCACAGCACCTGGGTGAGGGCGAGGTCGGGGGCGCCGTGCAGCATGAACAGGGTCGCGTTGGCGTACCCGGCGACGCCCACCAGGAGGACGGCCTTGAGACGTCGGCGGGCGCGGGCGGCGAGCACGCAGGAGACGACGACGACGGCGACGACCGCGGCGTCGGCGGGGCGGTCCCACAGCACGAGCTCCACCTGCGGGTGGCCGCCGACCATCCCCGACGCGAGGACCATGCCGGGCGCGACGGCGAGGACCACGAGGATCACGCCGAGGTAGACGGGCAGCGAACCGCGCTGGGTGGCGGCGGTGACGTCGGCCGCCAGGTCGTCCAGGCGGCGCATCGTGCGCCGGTAGGTGACCTCGGCGGAGCGCGGGGACCACAGGAAGTCCTGGGCCTTCTCCACGCGGGCGCGCTGCCAGAAGAGGACGAAGCCGGCGAGCAGCACCAGCACGGTGATGGCGAGGACCGGGGTGAAGCCGCCCCACAGCACGAGGTGGCCCGGCTCGCCGCCCGGGTAGCGGTCCGCGTACGGGGCCAGCAGCCGCTCCCCCGTCGCGGGGGCGAGCGCGACCGCCAGGCCGAGGACCGCGAGCACGAGCGGCGGCGTGACGAGCAGCCACGGCTGGCGGCGCACCGGCGTCGCGGGCGCGGGCTCCGCCGCGGCGTCGCGCGTCGTCGGGGTGTCGCCCACGGCGGCGGCCGCGGCGGCGCCCGGGCGCCGCTTGGTCCCGAACGCGCCCCACGCGAACCGCAGGCCGTACGCCACGGTCAGCGCCGAGCCGACGGCCACCGCGAGGAGCGCGATCCACTCGACCGCCCCGGCGCCGTGGGTGACGTCGTGCCAGAGCCCCTCGAGCGCGGCCTCCTTGGCGACGTACCCGGCGAACGGCGGGAAGCCGATCATGGAGGCGGTCGCGAGCACGCCCGCGACGGTGGTGAACGGCATCGTGCGCCACAGCCCGGACAGCTTGCGCAGGTCGCGGGTGCCGGTGGCGACGTCGACCGCGCCGACGACGAGGAACAACGCCGCCTTGAACATGGCGTGCGCCCCGAGCATCGCGAGGCCGGCGAGCGCCAGCGCCTTGCTCCCGAGCCCCAGGAGCAGCACGATCAGGCCGAGCTGGGAGACCGTGCCGAACGCGAGCACGAGCTTGAGGTCGTGCTGCCGCAGCGCCTGGTAGCCGCCCAGCAGCAGGGTGCCGCCGCCCAGGACCAGCACCAGCCAGCGCCAGACGGGCAGGTCGGCGAACGCCGGGGCGAAGCGCGCCACGAGGTAGACACCCGCCTTGACCATGGCCGCCGCGTGCAGGTACGCGGACACCGGCGTCGGGGCTGCCATCGCCGCGGGGAGCCAGAAGTGGAACGGGATGAGGGCGGACTTCGTCGCGGCGCCCGCGAGCAGGCAGACCGCCGCCCACGTGACCGCGGTGCCCGACGGCGGGTCCGCGACCAGCTCCGAGACGCGCCAGGTGTCGCCCACGACGCCGAGGATGATGAGCCCCACCAGCATGGCCAGGCCGCCCGCCGTCGTCACCACGATCGCCTGCATGGCCGCGCGGCGGGACGCCTTGCGGTCGGCGTAGTGGCCGATCAGCAGGTAGGAGAAGACGGTGGTGAGCTCCCAGAACACGAACAGGAGCAGCAGGTCGTCGGCGACGACGAGGCCGACCATGGCGGCGGCGAAGGCCGTGAGCACGGCGGCGAACCGGCCGAGGCCGAGGGCGTCGCGGGCGAAGTAGGCGGAGCAGTAGAGCAGCACCAGGGCACCCACGCCGCCCACCACGAGCAGCATGAACCACGCGAGCGTGTCGAGCTGCAGCGTGATCGACAGGTGCAGGCCGGGCACCCAGGGCACCTCGGTGGTCGGGAAGTCTCCCGCCGTCACCCGGGGGGTCATCGCCAGCGCGTACGCGGCGGCCGACGCAGGCCCGAGGGCCAGCACCCAGAAGGCTCTTCTGCCCACCCACGCCACCAGAGCCGGCGCCGCGAGGGCCAGCAGGAAGGTGAAGAGCAGCACTGAGAGCACAGCACTCCGTCCGGTCGAGGGGCGGGGCGTCGGCTTTACTTTACCGGCATCGAGCGATGGTCCGACGCTGACGAGATGACACGCCGGTGTGACCTGGGTCGCGCTCGACGCCGGCCCTACAGGTCCTCGGGGGCCAGCAGGAAATCGGCCTCGTCCGCGATCTCGCCGCCCACGGCGGCGTGGATCGCCACCGCCATCTTCCCGACGAGGTCGGCGGCACGCCGGCGGGCGACGACGTGCGCCGCCTGCGGGAACTCCTGGTTCGCCTCGTACAGGTCCGGCGGGTCCCAGCGCACGTGGTAGCAGACGGCGCCCGCGGCGGCCCACGGCAGCTCGCGCACCAGCAGGGGCAGCGTCTCGTCGCCGATCACCTCGACGGTGACGGAGCCGTCGAGGCCGAGGTCGGTCGTCAGGCCGTACGCGTCGAGCACCATCGGCGCCTGCAGGGCCTCGATGTCGACGTCGTCGGCGCGCTCGTGGATCGCCTTGCGCACCTCGGGGTCGAGCGGCTCGCCCGGGTACAGGGGCCGGTCCGCGATCCCCGCGGGCGGGCCCTGGTACGGCCGGCCCTCCGTCGCGAGCCGCACCCGCGGGTGCGTGGCCTGCAGCACGCGGTGCGCGGCCTGCGGGTCCAGCCAGATGTCGGAGTACACCGTGAGGTCCACCGCCCGGTCGGGGTCGGGGGTCAGCACGACGCCCGGGCCGGCCGCGCGCCGGCCGCCGTCCGCGTCGTCCCACGCGCCCGCGACGTCGAGCCGCACCGAGCCGCCCAGCCGGCGCGCCGCCTGGAGCAGCCAGGAGACGACCCGCTCCTCCTCGCGGTTCGGCAGCGCCGCGGGGAACGCCCGCCCGAGGCCGTCGCGGTCGCCGCCGAAGCGGGCCGCGTCGTCCCAGCGCTCGCGCGGGCACACGACGTCGAACACCAACGCGGTCCCGCCCGGCAGGCCCGCGTCCACACCCTTGCCCGACGGCGCGTACGGGCCGGAGACGACGCTGTGCCGCGACAGCCGCAGCACCCCGGGCTCCCCCGGGTTCGCCATGCGGCCCACGGGGACGTCCGCGCCGGGCAGGTCCGCCGGGACCACGTCCCAGCGTGTGCCGACGAACCGCGACATCGCGAGGACCTCGATCTCGTCGACGACGACGTCCGACGGCACCCCCAGCAGGTGACGCGCCTGATGACCCTGCGCCGCCACCTGGGGCAGCGGCGGCAGTGCGGGCTGGTTCTGGGCCACTTGGCGGATCTCCTTCCGGGACCGGGGCGCGCCGGTGCCGGCGCGGCGGGACCGAGCGTAGCGACGTCCCGCCCCGTCGCGGAACGGCCTGTCAGGCGCCCCGGTGCCGCGTCCGCGCGCGGCGCTCAGACCTCGCTCCGGTGGAACGACTGCCACGACCGGCTCGCCGTCGGACCGCGCTGCCCCTGGTACCGCGAGCCGTACGCGTCCGAGCCGTACGGGTGCTCCGCCGGCGACGACAGGCGGAAGAAGCACATCTGGCCGATCTTCATGCCCGGCCACAGCGTGATCGGCAGCGTCGCGACGTTGCTCAGCTCGAGCGTGACGTGCCCCGAGAAGCCGGGGTCGATGAACCCGGCCGTGCTGTGCGTGAGCAGTCCAAGCCGGCCGAGCGACGACTTGCCCTCGAGCCGCGCCGCGACGTCGTCCGGCAGCGTCACCGACTCGAACGTGGACCCCAGCACGAACTCGCCGGGGTGCAGCACGAACGGCTCGTCCGGCGACACCTCGACGAGGCGCGTGAGCTCGGGCTGCTCCTGCGACGGGTCGATGAACGGGTACTTGTGGTTGTCGAACAGCCGGAAGTACCGGTCGAGGCGGACGTCGATGCTGGAGGGCTGGAGCATCGTCGGGTCGTAGGGGTCGAGGACGACCCGCCCGGCGTCGAGCTCGGCCCGGATGTCGCGGTCGGAGAGCAGCACGGGGACACGGTAGTCGCGTCGGCGGGCGGGTGCCCCGTCGTCCGGCGCCGGAGCCCGGCCGCGCCTCGTGTACCATGGAGGCCGCGCACGCCGCGGGATCCGACCCCGGCACTCTTCGGTACCTCGCATCGAAGCCAGGTCCGCGCGCCGACGGCGAACCGCCGTCCACGACGATCTCCGCCCGACGAACACCGGGTCGCGCGGAACGAGAGCAGAGCAGAGAGCATCACTTCTTCCACCATCGCAAGGCCCACGTCCGCATCCGCGGCGGAGGGCAGCACCCGACCTACCCCCGTGTGGCGCCGGGCCGACGACGACCTGTGGGTCGCGACGGTCGACGGCGAGTACGGGGGCATGATCACCCGACTCCCGGACGGCTATCACGTGCACGACCGCTTCTCGCGGCCCGTCGCCGTCGTCCCCACCCTCGCCGAGGCGACGGGGCTGCGCGCCCCGTCCCGCCACGGCGTCCCGCGTGCTCGCCGAGCCCGCGCCCACACCGTCCGCACCCGCCCGGGTGCGACGACCGGACCCCGGTTCGCGGGTCCGTCGCATCAACGAGAGAAGACACCATGACCACCGGAACTGTGAAGTGGTTCAACGAGGAGAAGGGCTTCGGCTTCATCGCCCCCTCCGACGGCACCGCCGACGTGTTCGCGCACTACAGCGCCATCGTCGCGGACGGCTTCCGCTCCCTCAACGAGGGCCAGCAGGTCGAGTTCGACGTCACGCAGGGCCCCAAGGGCATGCAGGCGTCGAACATCCGCCCGCTCTGACACCGCCGCCGGCACGCCGTCCGCGGCGTGCCGGCCACCGGTTCGGAGCATCACCCCCGGTTGGGTATGATCGGGGCGCGCACACCGTCAGGGTGCTGCTGCGCGGGTGTAGTTCAATGGTAGAACTTCAGCTTCCCAAGCTGACAGCGCGGGTTCGATTCCCGTCACCCGCTCCACCGCGAGGCCCGGACCGTTCGGTCCGGGCCTTCGTCGTTCCCCGACCGGATGCTCGGCGCGGCACTCTGTGCTCACGACGGCAGTTCGAGCTGCCGCCGTGAGCCCGAACTGCCGCGCCGACGGGACGACGACGGACGGCGACGATACGTTCGCGGGCATGAGTCTCGCGTCCCGCATGCTGCACACCCGCTGGTTCGTGCGCGCTCCGATCGGCCTGTTCCGGGCGGGACTGGGCTTCCTCGCCGGCGGACGGCTGCTGATGATGCAGCACCGCGGGCGCAGCAGCGGGGAGCGGCGGTACGTCGTGCTCGAGGTGGTCGCGCGGCCGGCGCCGGACCGCGCCGTCGTCGTCGCCGGGCTCGGGCCGCGGTCGCAGTGGTTCCGCAACGTGCAGGCCGACCCGCGCGTGCTCGTGTCGATCGGGACGCGGCGCGACGTCCGGTCCCGCGCCGTCGTGCTGGACCCGGACGACGGCGCCGCCGTCCTGCGCGCGTACACCGACGCGCACCCCGGGCCGTGGGCGCAGCTCGGCCCGGTCCTCGCCGAGTGGGCCGAGCCCCTTGCCCGCGAGCGGGGCGAGGCGGACTGGCTGCAGGTCGTGCCGGTGGTCGAGCTGCGCCTCGGGTGAGCGCCCTGGGCGACGATTTCACCCGTTGACCGACGCACCTCACCCCCGGTCCCACGGGCGGCACGACAGGACCGGTGCCTACGCTGCTCGTGCCGATCGCGCCCGCCCGGCGCGCATCCGGAGCCCGGGGGGGAACCATGCAGGCACGCGCGATCACCGTCGTCGCCCTCGTCACCGCCGCGCTGCTGGCGGAGCCGCTCGCGGCCGTCGGCGCCCCGGCGACGGCAGCCGCCGTCCCGAGCGCCGCGGTCCCGAGCGCCGCGGCGAACACCCCCGGCATCGACGACGCCCCGCCGGGCGCCGTCGTCGACGACACGGTGCGCTGGCAGTCGGCCGTCACCCGGCCGGACCTCGCAGGCACCGCCCTCCGCGCCCGGACGGACCGCACGGTGCACCGGGTGGACGTCGCGGTCGCGACGCCGCGCTGGATGTCGAAGACCCGGGCGGCGCGGCTGGTGCGGGACGCCGACGTGGACGCCCTGCTCGCGAAGGTGTCGGCGTACTGGTCGGAGCAGTCGGGCGGCCGGGTCAGGTTCGTGCGCTCCTCGACGGTCGAGCGCGTCGACACGGGCGACGGCCGGTGCACCACGACCGGCCGCATCCTCACGCAGGTGAAGCGCGGCGGGCGCGCGCACTACGGCGCCGGGTGGTGGGACTCCACGACCCGCGGCCCGGGCACGCGCGAGCACCTCGTGGTGCTCTTTCCGTACCTCCGGGGCGACTACCCCGGCGGCTCGCGCGAGTCGGAGACCTGCGGCGGCACGCTCGGGCTCGGCTCGCTGCCGAGCAAGGCGAGCCGGGACAACCCGGGCGGCTGGTCGTTCTCCCTGTTCGGCGGCCCGGGCGGTGCGGCCCGCAGCTCCCGATTCACGCACCCGCAGTACGCGACGGCGGTGTCCACGCTGGCGCACGAGCTCGGCCACAACATGGGCCTGGAGCACTCGGGCGTCGGCTGGTGCACGGGGGACGTCCCGGACCGCACCTTCACGTCCTCCCGCTGCGGTGCGGTCGAGGGGCTCGACCCGATGGACCTCATGGGTGCCGACTTCGCCGCCGTCGGCACCGCCCCGCTGTCGGGCGCCCAGAAGAAGCGCCTGGGCGTGCTCCCGTCGTCCGACGTCGTGACCGTCACGAGGAAGGGCGGCGCCCGCACCGTCACGCTCGACGCCCGGCACCGCAGCACCAGCCGGCCCACGCTGCTGCGCGCCGTCGACCCGAAGACCGGGCAGTACTACTACGTGGAGCTCCGCCGCCCGTCGGGGGCCACGTACCGGTACCTCGGCGGCATGCCGTGGCGGGTGGCGAGCGACTACACGGTCTCGTACGGCGTCACCGTGAGCCGTCTCGGGTGGCGGGGATCGACCTGGGCCTATCCCGGCGAGCACCTGATCGTGCCGATGGGCAAGGAGTCCGCCCGGCGCTCGAACCTGCGCGAGGGCTCGTCGTTCACCACCCGCTCCGGCGCGATGCGCCTCACCGTGCGCTCCACGTCCGACGGTGTCGCGAAGGTGCGCGTGACGTTCCCCCGGACCTGACCCGACGCCCGTCGGCGCGTCAGCGACGGGTGCGCGGCCGCAACCGCACGTCGGGCAGCACCGGCGCGCGCAGCGGGCCGCTCGCGTACCCGTGCACCTCGCCGAACCGGCGGCCCGCGGCGCCGTCGGCGTACCGGGTCGGGGTGCCCTCGCCGGAGTCCGCGACCTGCGCCATCCAGTCCGCGCGGGCCCGCGCCACGTCGTCGTGCGTGCGGCCCACGAAGTTCCACCACATGACGACGTCCTCGGTGAACGGCTCGCCGCCGATGAGGACGGCGCGCACGGGCGTGGCGCCCGCCGTCACGACCAGCCTCTCGCGGCCGGGGGCCACGTAGCCGAGCGCGGCGGGCGGCACGGTCTCGCCCTCGAGCGTGACGTCTCCGGCGTCGACGAGCAGGGCGTGCTCGAAGCCCGGGTCCGTCCCCAGCGTGACGCTCCCGCCCGCGGGCAGGTCCAGCTGGGCGCCGACGATCGGCGTGTACGTGCGGGCCGGGGACACCAGCCGCTCCCCCGCGACCTCGAGCCCGCCCATGAACACCTGCACGCGTGCGCCGCCCGGCGTCGCGACCGGGAGGTCGCCGTGGTGCTCGAAGTGCGGCGCGGAGGTCCGGTCGGCCTCGGGCAGCACGGTCCACAGCTGGACGCCGTGCAGCTGGGGCGGGCGGCCCTCGGCGGGCGACTCCTCCGAGTGGGAGATGCCGACGCCCGCGGTCATGAGGTTGAGCTCCCCGGGCCGCACCGTCTGCAGGGAGCCCACCGAGTCGCGGTGCAGGATCTCGCCCGCGAACAGCCACGAGACGGTCTGCAGCCCGATGTGCGGGTGCGGCGGCACCTGCATGCCCGCGGACGCCGACACGTCGTCCGGCCCGTAGTGGTCGCAGAAGCACCAGGCGCCGACCAGCGAGCGCTGCCGCTGCGGGATGGTGCGCCGCACGGTCATCGCGCGGGGGCCGCCGAGCGGGACGTCGCGGGCGGTCAGCAGCTCGACGCCGGCCGGGCGGTCGCCGGCGGTGCAGGTGCGCTCGGCCGGGCGGGTCTCGAGGTTGCTCATGGCCCGAGCGTAGGCCGCGCGGCGCGACGGCGAGAGCACGCGGTCCGGACGTGCCGAGGCCCCCCGGGGCGGCCGGGGGGCCTCGGAGAGAACCGCGTACCCCTGGTCGACGGTCCCGGGGACCAGGGGTGCCGTGGCGACGTCACGACCCCGACCGCTCGCCGTGTCCCGTCGAGGCCTGGTGCGTCGTCGCCTCTGCAGAACCCGTTCTCCACGAACAGCCGGACGCGGGTGGTCTTCCGGCCCCGTACAGACACCTGTGTCGTCACCCACAACCCGCACCGCGGTACGGGACGGCCCGTCGTTCTCCGGTCGACCGTGTCCCGTGGAGCGGGCGGGCGACCACCTTCTCAGGTGATCTCCGACCCGATCTCCGCAAGACCGGTACGCACGTTTCTAGACCTGCTACGGATGCGGTGCAAGGGGTGTGGAGCAGGTTTTCCGGGTGGATCCTCCGGCCACAGGCTCGTCCACAGGGTGACCCGCGGAATCCCCACGTCACCCACAGGCCTGTGGAAGAAATTTGTGGACGACGCGCCGGGCGCGACACGCCCCCGCCCGCCCGCCGGGACCACGGACCGCCCCAAACCGGCCTGGCCCACACCGCCCGGACCGTCGCGCGATCCGCAGGATCTCGCGGTTTCCGCGGGCATCGGGTCCCGCCGGCCCCGCACCTCCGCACGGCCCCCGGCGAGCGCCCTCACACCGTTCCACCGTGGAACGTCGCAGGTGAAGCGCCACGGGAGAGCGCACCCCCGTCCACCCCGCCCTGTGGACAGGGGCTGTGGACAGGGGCTGTGGACGACCCCGCCTCACACCCAGGCGCGCGCGCCCGGCGTCGGGGCCGCTCGCCGCAGCTCCAGCTCGGGCGCCGTGACCTCGAAGCCCGCGTCGTCGACGACGGCGCCGCCCGCCCGGCCGTGCAGCAGCGTCGCGGCCCGCGCCAGCAGGGCACGCGCACGGTCCCGGGCGATCACGTGCAGCCCCGACGGGTCGGAGACCCCCAGCTCGTACGGGTCCTGCGGCCGCCATGCCAGGCGGACGACCGTCGCGGGAACCTCGTCGGGCCACGACCGGTCCGCGAGCGCGCGCGGCAGCCGGCCCGCCGCCTCCTGGGTGACCACGAGGTCGCCGTCGTACGGCGTGCGGGCGAGCACCCGGTGGCCGGGGCCGCCCGGCACCGCCTCGAGGGTCGAGGTGGCGACCACGGCCCGCACCACCTCGAGCAGCTCCCCGGCGGGCACCGGGCGGGCCGGCCAGACCGCCAGGTCGACGGCGGCGCCGGGGTCGGGGTGCAGCACCTGCCGGCCGTCGGCGAGCAGCAGCCCCGACGCGCGTCGGGCGACCGCGACCGCCCAGCCGACGACGCGCAGCTCCTCCCCCACGGGCAGCGCCGCGGCGAACGCCCGCGCGATCCCGTCGCGGTCGTCGTGCACGCCGGGCCGACCGCCCCGGACGTCGAGCGCGCCGTCCGCGCGGCCCAGCGCCCAGGCCTCGGCCGGGTGCGCGCACCCCAGCGCCGCGGCCGCGTCGGCGTCGAGAGGGAAGGGCCCCGTGGCCCGGTGCTCCTCGCCGAGCCGCAGCACCCCCGCGGACGGCCGGGCCGCGGCCCGCACCCCGTGGAACCGCGCCCCGCCGCCGGTCCGGGACGGTCCGGCGGCGGACGGCGGGGTCAGCCAGCCGACGTCGTCGAACCAGGCCGCAGCCAGCTCGGGCAGGTCGTGGCCCGGGCCGCCGCCGTCGCCGGCCGGACGTGGCACGACGAGCACGTGGTCGGAGGTGTGCTCCGCGGGGACGAGCGCCGGGACCCTGGCCATGGCGCGGACCGTACCGGCCCCGCCGTCACCTGCGTGTCACGACCGTGTTGCGAACGTGTGACCTGCGCAGACGCGAGACGAGGTCCGTCAGGCGCGCACGTCGTGCAGGTGGTGCACGACGTCGTGCAGGAAGTACTGCCCCAGCGTGCGGACGGTGAAGACCGAGCCGTTGGACCGGCGCCCGGTGCGCTCCTCCTCGCCCGGCGCGACGGCGTCGAACGCCGCGGCGACGGCGGCACCGTCGGCGTCGAGCTCGGCGACCAGGGTCGCGACGTCCTGGTGGGCGTAGTCGCCCTCGAGGGCGGCGACGTCCTGGTCCCAGTTCGCGAACGCCGGGTCGTCCTCGGCGAGCATCAGCGCGAGGCGCTCGTCGAAGATGCGGAAGACGTCGCGCACGTGGGCGGCGTACTCGAGCGTCGACCAGACCTCGGGGCGGGGCCGCGCGGCGACGTCGGGGCGGGCGAGGGCCACGCGCCAGCGCGGCAACGTCTCGCGGACGGCCGGCCCGACGTCGGACGGCGCGATCTCGGAGGCCGCGAAGCCGCAGTCCGGACAGGGGCGCTCCAGCACCCAGGTCCAGTCCTTGGTGTCGGGGACGATGCCGTCTGGCTGAGCGGTGGGGTCGGTCACAACCGAACCCTAGCGTCCAGAGGTGCTGACAACGGATGCCTATGATGTCAGCATGCCCAAGATCATCGGGAAGAGCCTGCACGAGCACCGCCAGATGACCCGGCACAAGCTGTTCACCGCCCTCTCGACGCTGATGTCCGAGCGAGGGTTCGACTCCGTGACGCTGGCCGACATCGCGACGGCGGCCGGCGTCGGTCGCACCGCGGTCTACAACCACTTCCCCGACAAGGAAGCCCTGCTGCTCGGGTTCATCACCCACGAGACCGAGCAGTACGCGCAGACCCTGGAGCGGGCCCTCGCCGAGGTGGCCGACCCCGTCGAACAGCTCCGGACGTACATCCGTCAGCAGGCCCAGCTCACCCGCGTCTTCCACCTCGCGCCCGGCCCGGACCTGCGCACCGTGCTCTCGCGCACCACGCAGGCGCGGCTGCGCGAGCACGCCGAGATCGTCGAGTCGATCCTCAAGCGCATCCTGCGCGCGGGGATCGCGGAGGGCGAGTTCCCCGAGCAGGACATCGAGCCGACCGTGCAGCTCGTCAACGCGTGCCTGTCGGGCAGGCTCATCCCGGACGACCCCGCCGCACGGGAGCGCGCGATCCGCGCCACCGAGGCGTTCGTGCTGCGCGCCGTCGGCGCCCGCGTCGCCGTGGCCTGACCGCGCCGCCACGACACCGCGACGCCACGACCGGCGGCGCCTACCAGGCGTCGGCAGGCAGGTGGTGGTGCTCCGGCGGGGGCGGCTGGTACGGCTCCGGAACCGGGGCGAGATGCGCCCGCGCGAACTTGAGCGCGGCCTGCAGGTCGGCGTGCCGCTCGCTCGCGGTGCGCGCCTTGCGCGTGGAGATCTCGACGACGACGTCGCCCGCGTAGTCGCGCCGCGCCAGCTCCTCGAGCACCTTGTCGCACGCCATGTCGCCGCGGCCGGGCACCATGTGCTCGTCGCGGCCGGACGCCGTCCCGTCGGCGAGGTGCACGTGCCGCAGCTTGTCGCCGAAGCCGTGCACCAGCGCGAGCCCGTCCTGACGGGCGATCGCCGCGTGGGAGAGGTCGAGGGTCACGGCGTCGTAGTCGTGTTCGGCCGGGTCCCAGCCGGGCAGGTAGGCCTTCAGCTCGCGGTCGCCGCGGGAGCGCGGCTTCCAGGGGTACATGTTCTCCACCGCGACGGTGACGCCGCCGTCCTGGTGGAGGCTGGCCTCGTTGAGCTCGTGCACGAGGTCCTGGAACTGCCGGGCGTACTTGTACTGCCAGCGGAACGGCGGGTGCACCACGACGGTCGGGGCGCCGAGCTCACCCGCCATGTCGACGGCCCGGCGCAGCTTGTCGGCCGGCGACCGGCCCCACACCCGCTGGCTGACCAGCAGCGTCGGGGCGTGCACGGACCGGATCGGCACCCCGTGCTCGTCGGACAGCCGCTGCAGCTGGGCCGGGTCCTGCGTGGCCGGGTCGGACCACACCATGACCTCGACGCCGTCGTACCCCAGCTCGGCCGCCACCTCGAACGCGAACGCCGCGCGGCGCGGATACACCGAGGCGGTCGACAGCGTCACGGGGACTGCCTGGGCTTCGCGCGGTTCAGCCATGCTCCGCACGATAGCCGCAGGATCTGAACGGACGCTGACAACAGGCTGTCCTCCGGCAGCGCGGAGGATGCCAGGGCGCGTGCCCGATAGGGTCACGGGCATGGTGCGTGCGGTGGTGTTCGACGTCGGCGAGACCCTCATCGACGAGACCCGGATCTGGACCCGCTGGGCCGACCGCCTGGGCGTGCCGGCCCTGACGTTCCTGGGCGTCCTCGGCGGGTGCGCGGCCCTCGACCTGTCGCACCGGCACGCGTTCGAGATGGTCCGCCCGGACCTCGACGTCCCCGCGGAGATCGAGCGGTGGGCGGCGGACGACCCGGCCGGCCTGCGGGAGAACTTCGACGCCGACGACCTCTACCCCGACGTGCGCGAGGCGCTGGCCGCGCTGCGCGCCGCGGGGCTCGCCGTCGTCGTCGCGGGGAACCAGCCGCCGCAGGCGCGCGCCGCGCTCGAGGCGATGGACCTGCCCGTCGACGCCATCCGCACCTCTGACGAGTGGGGCGTGCAGAAGCCCGACCCGGGGTTCTTCGCGAAGGTCGCCGAGCTCTCCGGCGTGCCCGCCGCCGAGATCGCGTACGTCGGTGACCGCCTCGACAACGACGTCCTGCCTGCCGCCGACGCCGGCATGATGCCGATCCTCGTCCGCCGCGGCCCGTGGGGGTACCTGCACGCCGAGCGGCCCGAGGCGGCGCGCACCACCGTCGTCGACTCGCTGCTCGAGCTGCCCGCGCTCCTCGCGGGCTGACCGGCCGCTACGCTCACGCGCGTGCTCACCAAGGCGGCGGTCACCGACGAGCAGGTCCTCGCGCTGCTCGCGCCGCTCGGCGACGTGCGCCGCGTGGCTCCGCTGAGCGGCGGCCTGTTCGCGAGCGTGGTGCGCGCCGACCTCGCCGACGGGCGGACGGTGGTCGTGAAGGTGACCGGCGCGGACACCTCCCGCCTGCTGCGCTACGAGCACGGCGTGCTCGGCACGGAGGCGGCGGTCGACCGGGTCGCCCACGCCGCCGGCCTGCCCCTGCCACGGGTGCTGCACCACGACACGACGCGCGCCCACGTGGACGGCGACGCGCTCGTCACGACCTTCCTCGACGGCGACCTGTGGAGCACCCTCGAGCTGGACGAGGCGACCGCCGCCCGGGCCCGCCGCTCGCTGGGCGGCCTGATGGCCCGCCTGCACCGCCTCGACCGCGACGACGACGCCCCCGACCCGTTCGGCTACCCGGCGCCCGAGGCC
This sequence comes from Isoptericola sp. NPDC019571, assembly GCF_044389385.1. Taxonomy (NCBI): domain Bacteria; kingdom Bacillati; phylum Actinomycetota; class Actinomycetes; order Micrococcales; family Promicromonosporaceae; genus Isoptericola; species Isoptericola sp. NPDC019571. The sequence goes on along the minus strand of NZ_JBIRXZ010000001.1, from coordinate 180,012 downwards.
GGCCTCGCCGCCGCCACCTGGCCGGAGGCGTTCGCGCGCATGGTGCGCGCCGCCCTCGACGACGCCGCACGCTGGGACGTCGAGCTGCCCGCCGGCCGGCTCCTGGCCGCCGTCGAGCGGCACCACGAACTGCTCGCCGCCGTCACGACGCCGCGGCTCGTGCACGCCGACCTGTGGCCCGGCAACCTGCTGCTCGACCCCGCCGACCGCACGGTGGTCGGGGCGTTCGACGCCGAGCGGGCGCTGTGGGGCGACCCGGTGTTCGAGCTCGTCGGCGCGGACCAGCTCGGCGCCGGCGCCGTGGACGCGGAGCTGCTGGCCGGCTACCGGGACGCCGGCGGGGACCTCGGCGTCGGCGACGGCACGCCGGGTTCGGGCGACCCGGACGCCTGGCAGCGCCTGCGCCTCTACCGGGCGTACTTCGCCTGCCTCCTGGTCGTGGAGATCGTGCCCCGCGGGTACTCCGGCGACTGGGTGGCCGGGTACCAGCGCACTGCGCGCGCCAACCTGCAGCGGGTGCTGGACGAGCTGGAGGCCTGATCAGCCCGTCCAGCCGAGCCGGCCGAGGGCATTGAGCGTCAGCAGCACACCGAGGATGCCGAGCGCCCAGCCCGTGAGGTCGGCGGCGTTCCTGGACAGCCACCTCTCCAGCCGGGCCAGCAGCGGCTCGACGAACCGGGCTGCGGCGAGCCGCCCGCCCAGCAGGAGCAGCGCCGGCAGCACCATGACCACGCAGTACGCGGCGAGGACGCCGACGCTCGTGCCCGCGCCGAGGTCCGACGTCGTGATGAGGCCGATCGCCGCCAGGTACGGCAGCATCGTCCCCACCTCGAGCGCCACCGCGCCGAGCGCCAGCCCCAGCAGCGGCAACAGCGACGCGTTCGGTGCCGCGACCGTCGACGTCGGGACGGTCCCGGGCAGCAGGCCCGCCACGGCGCCGTCCGGCGTCGTCGTGCCCGCGGTGCTCGCGGTGCTCGCGGTGCTCTCGGCGCCCGCGGCCGACTCGATCCCCATGGCCCGTGCCCGCCAGCGCACCAGCCGCCCGGGCTTCGCGCCCTGGCGCGCGGCCCGCGCCTCGGCCTTCTTGCCGTCGAAACGCCAGCTGATCGCGAACAGGAAGACGCCGAGGGCGAGCTGCAGCAGCATCACCGGCCGCGAGTCCAGCACGTCGCCGTACCGGTCCAGCAGGGCACCCGCCCCGAGCATCACCGCGATCCCCACCGCGAGGTAGAAGCCCGCGACCGTTCCGAGGTACGCGAGCAGCCGCGCCGGTCGGGGCCGGCCGGGCGCCATGAGCAGCCACACGGGGATGAGCAGGGTGCCGAAGCTGGTCGAGTCGATCAGCGCCAGCACGACCAGCGCTCCCGCGAGCACGCCGAGGCCCGCGCCTTCCAGCCCGCCGAGGTCGATGAGGTCCATGCCGACGATCCTCGCGGCCGGCCCGGCGGCCGTCGTCGCCCGAACGACTGATCCTGCACGGCCGACCGGGGGTACACCCTTCGACCGATCCCCCGTCGGGCTCCCTGTGCTGGGATGGTGCGGTGACGACCGACCGCCCCGCCCCCACCCTCCTCGGGAGGCTCGTGCGGGTGTGGGGCGGCGACGACCGGCGCGGCGACGTCGCCACTGCGCTGACCCTGTTCGCGCTGGGCTGGCTCCTGCTGGAGGTCGGGCTCGTCGACCTCTTCCGTGGCGGCCCTCTCGGCGCGGTGGTGCCGGAGCCGTGGTGGCGGGTCGCGCTCCTCGCCGTCGGGTGCGCCCTCACGCTCGTCAAGCGTTCTCGCCCGATGCTGGCGCTCGCCGGCGGTGTCGCCGTCACCCTGGTGGACCTGGCGTGGGGCGGCAGCCTCGCGATCCTGCTCGTGCTGTGGGACCTGCTGTTCGCGGCAGCGATGTGGTCCGGCCCGACGGCGCGCCGGTGGCTGTGGGGCACGGCCGTCGCGCTGACCGTCGCGGGGGCGGTCGCCGCCGGCGAGGCGACCCGCGACGCGCGCGCCTTCGTCACGACGGGCCTGAACCTGAGCGCGATCCTGCTGGTCCCGATGTGGTGGGCGGACAACGTGCGGCAGAAGTCCGAGCTGGCTGCCGTGGAACGGTCCCGCGCGGACGAGGCCCGGCGGACCGCGGAGCTGGAGCGCAGGCGCGCCACCGACCTCGAACGGATCGCCGAGCTCGACCGGCACGAGGCCGTGCGCGCGGAGCGGGCGGCGATGGCGCGCGACCTGCACGACGTCATCGCCTCGCACCTGTCCACCATCGCGATCCACTCCGGTGCGGCGCTCAGCACCCCGCCGGACGCCGCGCGCGACCGCGGCGCGCTGGAGCAGGTCCGCACCAGCGCGGTCGAGTCCCTCACGGAGATGCGGTCCATGATCGAGCTGCTGCGCGCCGACGCGCCGCGCGACCCGCTCGCGGCGCCCGGGCGGCTCGACCGCCTCGACGACCTGCTCGCCGCGGCCCGCGCGGACGGCACGGTCGTGACGTTCGAGGACCCGGACGGCATCGCCCGCGCCGACCTGCCCGCCGCCGTCGGGCACGCCCTGTACCGCATCGCGCAGGAGGCCCTGACCAACGCGCGCAAGCACGCGCCCGGGGCGGCGGTGACCGTGCGGCTGGCCCGCGAGCCGCGACCGCGCGGCGGCGCGGTGGTGCTGGGGGTGCGGAACGCCGCACCTCCGGCGGGCCGGGGGAAACTCGTCGACGCCGCCGGGCTGCCGCTCAGCGCCGGGACCGGGATGCTCACCATGCGCGAGCGCGCGGAGGCGCTGGGCGGCACCTTCGAGGCCGCCGCGACGGACGACGGCGGCTGGGCCGTGCGCGCCCGGGTGCCGGCCGGCGCGGAGGCCGGTCGGGAGAACAGGGGGACCCGAGGATGACGACGCCAGCGACCCGGGGCGGCGCGGCGGGCGCCGTCGTCCGCGTGCTGATCGCCGACGACCACGCCGCGATCCGCGCCGGCCTGCGGATGCTCCTGGACGCGGCGGACGACGTCGAGGTGGTGGGCGAGGCGGCCGACGGGGACGCGGCGGTGACCAACGCCCGCGCGCTGCGGCCCGACGTCGTGCTCATGGACCTGCGCATGCCGGGCACGGACGGTATCGCCGCCACCCGCGCCATCGCCGCCCAGGGCCTGGCGGACGTCCTGGTGCTCACCACGTTCGACCTGGACGAGTACGTGGACGGCGCGCTGCGCGCAGGCGCCGCCGGGTTCCTGCTCAAGACGGCGGAGCCCGCCGCGCTGCTCGACGCCGTGCGCCGCGTCGCGGCGGGGGACGGCGTCCTCGCGCCCGAGGTGACCCGGCGCGTCCTCGCCCAGCTTGCGGGAACCTCGACGCCCACCGTCGCCGCCGACCCCGCGCCCGGCGCGGCGCCGGACCTCGCCGACGCCCGCCTCGCCGACCTCACCCCGCGCGAGGTCGACGTGCTCGGCGCGTTGGGGCGCGGCCTGTCCAACCAGGGGATCGCGGCCGAGCTGGTCATCACCGAGGCCACCGCGAAGACCCACGTCTCCCGGGTGCTGGCCAAGCTGGGCGTGGTCTCCCGGATGCAGGCGGCGATCGTCGCGCGGGACACTGGCCTGGCCTGACCCGGCCGTCCGGTCAGCCGGCGGGCGCCAGGCCCGGGCTGCGGACCACGCGCGCGGCGTGGGCCGCGGCCGCCGCGAGCGCCTCGGCGAGGTCCGCGCCGCGCAGGTGGGCGTCGAGGAAGCCGGCGAAGAACCCGTCGCCCGCGCCGTTGGTGTCCAGGACGTCGTCCACCGGCTCGGCGGGGACGTCCACGAAACCGTCCGCGGTGAGGGCCGTGGCGCCCCGCGCGCCGTGGGTGCAGACCACAAGCCGGGCCCCGGCGTCGAGCCGCTCGGCCATGAACGACCGGTGGTCGGGCAGGCGGTCGGAGCTGAGGAACACGTGCGTGCCCGCGTCGGCCCACGGGCGGTGGAACTCCGTGGTGCCGTCGTAGTCGTGCAGGTCCACCCACACGTCGCGGCCCCGCTCGGCGGCCGCGACCAGGACGGGGACGGAGTGCGCGGCGAGGTCGACGACGACGGCCGCGGCGGCGTCCACGGCGGCGAGCGTCGCGTCCCAGCCGCGCCCCGCGGCGGGGACCTCGCCGGGCGCACGCAGGTAGACCGACAGCCGACCGCCGCCGGCGTCCATGAGGTTGAGGTGGCTCTCCGTGCGGCCGTCCGGGGACGGCTCGGCGAGGACCCGCACGCCCGCGTCGACGAGCACGCCGCGCACGCGCGCGCCCTCGTCGTCGTCCCCGAGCACGGTGCGCAGCACGACGCCGCGGCCCAGGCTCGCGAGATTGAGCGCCTTGCCGGCGGACGTACCGCCGACCGTGTCGTACGCGCCGCGCGCGAACACGGTGTGGGGCGTCGGATCGGGCAGCGCGTCCAGGTGCACGATGCGGTTCCAGGACGCGGGGCCGGCGACGAGGACGTCAGCGGAGCTCGGTGCGGTCACGCCCGGAACACTAGGACACCACGCACACTCGTTCCGGGTCAGGGCCGACGCTCCCGTCAGGTTCCCGACGGGTGCCCACCGGTCGGTCGAGGGGATCGAGCGTCTCCCGGAGCCATCGTGCGTAGGCGCGCGGGTGGGTGGTGTTGCCGTTGTGACCACCGGGGGCCTCCTGCAACCTGAGGTCGAGCAGCGTGGCCAGTGCTGCGGCGGCGAGATGGTCGAAGACGGTCCGTGGCGTGGTGCGCCCGGTGGCCGGCACGATGCGCGTGCTGACGTCCCTCAGTGCCGCGGTGTCCAACGTGTCGTGGACGATCGCGCTGAAGTCGTGGCGGATGAAGTGGTCGAAGTTGGTCACGCGCTGCGCGGTCATCGGCTGAGGCGTCAGGTCGTCTTCGCGGTCCGCTCCTGTCGGGTCGATGCCCAGGGTCCTCGCGATCGCGGGCAGCGTCGCGCCGAGGCCCGCCCGGGCGTACAGGTCCTGGAGCTCGGCGAGCTCGAGCTCATGACGTGCGCGCAGCTCGTCGGGCAGCAGACCCGGGGCGACGGGTTCGTGCGCCACCAGCGTCCGGAGCTGTTCGGGGTGCGCGAGTGCGGCATGCAGGCCGATGACGGCGCCGAGGCTGCAGCCGAGCATGAGCGCGGGTTCGTCGGTGAGGGCCGCCAGCAGGCGATGGACGTCGTCGGCGTGCTCGTCCATGGTCACGCCCCGGGTGGGGTCGACCAGACGGCTGCGAGACAGCCCGCGACGGTCGTAGGTGACCACGGCGTAGGAGTCGGCGAGTCGGGCGACGAGGTCGTGGCTGCGGTCGGCGTCGCCCTCGCCGCTCTGGGAGATCAGCAGCATCGGCCCCGTGCCGCAGACCTGGTAGTGCAGGGCTGCGCCGGGGACGTCGAGCGTGCCGGTGGTGACGGACATGGGTGGCTCCCTCTGGTCGCGACCTCGCGCCGCGTCCTCCGTCACCATAGTCCATCTAAATAGATGGATCAATAGAGATATATCAACCTCGATGTAGGGTCCCTCTCGTGAACGGAGTCGAGCTGTTCCTGCTGGGACGCACCCTCATGAAGATCGGCGAAGAAGCCCTGCCACCGCCCCCTGCCGGGACCGCGGCCCGCGGGGGCAGCGACCGCACGGTGCTCGTCGTGGCCAGCGACATCGCCGACCACCCCGACACCACCGTCAGCGAGATCGTTGCCCGCACCGCACTGCCGCAGAGCCAGGTGTCCTCGGCCGTCGCCCGCCTCAGGGAGGCAGGCTCGATCGAGACCGTCACCGACCCGGGCGACCGACGACGGGCCCTGGTGCGCCAAGCCGCCCAGGCGTCCGAACGGGTGGCCCAGGTCCGCGCCGCCGGGATCGACGAGGCACTCGTCGCCGCGCTCGGACCCGACGACACCCACCGACTGCCTGAGGTCTCGCAGGCGCTCGAGGTGCTCTCGCGGAATCTCCGTCGGGGTCGCTAGCGACCGGCGTACCGGCCGGAGAACGGCGCGCCGGTCAGCCGCGCAGCGGCAGGCTCAGCGAGGCGTCGCCGTCGGGCGTGACGCGCACCGGCACGCCCCAGTCCTGCTGCGCCAGGTGGCAGGCGGGGAAGACGTCGGGGTCGGGCTCGCCGTCCGGGCCGAGGGGGACGACGTCGCACGACGCGGCCTTGGCCGTCACGTGCAGCACGCCGTCGGCGACGTCCGGGTTGAGCACCAGCACGCGATCCAGGTCGACGCCGTCGCCCGCGCCGTCGAGCAGCAGCTCCGGCGGGGTGGCGCTCACCCGCAGCTCGGTGGACGGGCCCCAGCGGTCGTCGAGCTTCTGGCCCGGGGCGGGCACGAACGGCACGTCGAGGCGCAGCTCGCCGGGCGCGACCTCCGTCGCCGGGCGCGCCACGCGGTGCGCGCCGGCGTCGAGCACCTCGCCCGCGACGTCCGCCGGCAGCGCGACCCGCGTCAGCCGGTGCGCGGCGGACTCCACGACGAGCAGGCGGACGCCGTCGTCGGACGTCTCGACCAGCACGTCGCTCGGCTCCGCGAGGCCGGTGGCGAGCGTCGTCACGACGTCCGCCGCCGGGTCGTACCGCCGCAGCGCGCCGTTGTACGTGTCGGCGACGACGACGCTCCCGTCGGGCAGCGTCGCCACGCCCAGCGGGTGCTGCAGCAGCGCCTCGCCCGCAACGCCGTCGCGGTGGCCGAAGTCGAACAGCCCCTGCCCGAGGGCGGTCGTCACGGCGACCGACCCGTCGTCGGCCGGCGTCACCCGGCGCAGGGCCGACGTCTCGGCGTCCGCCAGCCAGATCGCGTCGGCGGCGCCGGGACCGGTCGCCGGCGCCAGCCCGGAGGGCTGCGCGAACCAGGCGTCGGCGCCGGGGCCGTCCTCCAGGCCCTCGTTCATCGTGCCGGCGAGCAGCGCGACCGTCCCCGCCAGCGGCTCGAACGCCCACAGCGTGTGGTTCCCGGCCATCGCGACGACGAACGCGCCCAGCCGCGGCGACCACGCGACGTCCCACGGCGAGCTGAGGCGCACGGAGGCGGCGGGGTAGGCCGTGGCCGGGTCGAACGCGTCGGTCGACCCGACGACGTTCTCCTGCCCGCCCACCATGAACTGCTCGCCCGTGCCCGCCACCGTCCGCACCCGCCCGGTGGCGAGGTCGACGCCGCGGAGGGCGTGGTTCACCGTGTCCGCGACGAGCACGTCGTAGCCGAGCGCGGGGCGCAGCTCGTCCGGCACCCGGCACAGGCCGTTCGGCTCGCTGAACCGAGCCTCGTCCGGGGCCGCGTCGCCGCGGGAGTCGGCGAGCCCGCGCTCGCCGGAGCCGATGCGCCGCACGAGGGTCTCGCCGTCGGGCCCGAGCTCGGCCAGCGAGTGGTGCCCGGCGTCGGCCACGAGCAGGTTCCCGCCCGGCAGCGCGACCGCCTTCGCCGGGAAGCGCAGCGTGCCCGACGTCGGCTCGGGCGGCACGTACGGCCCGTCGCCGCGGTGCAGGGTGCCCTTCGCGTCGTGCTCGGCGACCAGCTCGTCGACGATCGCCTCGATCGCCGACGCGTGCCCCTCCCCCGCCATCTGCGCCACGACGTACCCCTCCGGGTCGACGACGACGAGCGTCGGCCAGGCGCGGGCGGTGTACGCGCCCCAGGTCACCAGCTCCGGGTCGTCGAGCACCGGGTGGTGCACCTCGTACCGCTCGACGGCGGCGGCCAGCGCGTCCGGGTCGGCCTCGTGCGCGAACTTGGGCGAGTGCACGCCCACGATCACCAGCTCGTCGCGGTGCCGCTCCTCTAGCTCGCGCAGCTCGTCCAGCACGTGCAGGCAGTTGATGCAGCAGAAGGTCCAGAAGTCCAGGACCACGACCTTGCCGCGCAGGTCAGAGAGGGCGACGTCGCGGCCGCCGGTGTTGAGCCAGCCGCGGCCGACCAGCTCGGAGGCACGGACGCGGGGCAGTCGGGGGGAGCTCACCGATCCATTCTGCGGGATCGTCGGGTCCACCGTGCCCGGCGTCGCGCTCAGGCGGCGTCGGGCAGCTCGACGGCGTTCGCCGCCCTGCGGATGGGCGCCGTCATCGCGGCCATCATCCGGTCCTTGCCGGGCAGCCTGTCCATGACCCGCAGCATCGCGAGCGAGGCGCGCACCTGCCCGCGGGTGCCCACCACCATCCGCTTGATGTTCGCGGGGCCGAGCGCCTGGTTCGCCGCCACGAACGGGTGCATCCGGCGCTCGTAATCGGCGAACGCCGCCGCCGGGTCGTCGTGCACGTCGAGGGCGGCGGCCAGCACGTACGCGCCGACGAGCGCCAGGCTCGTGCCCTGGCCGGACGCCGCCGACGCGCAGTACGCGGCGTCGCCGAGCAGCACCGTGCGACCGGTCGACCACCGCTCGGCGCGCACCTGGCTGAGGGAGTCGAACAGCAGGTCGGGCGAGGCGGGCACGTCGGCCAGCAGGCCGGGCACCTCCCACCCCTCGCCGGCGTACGCGTCGGCGAGCAGCCGCTCGCGCCCCTCGCGCCCGAGGTCGCGGTGGCCGAGCGGCGCCGACGACCACAGGAACATCGCCCGCGCGCCCTCCTCCCGCGCCGTGGCATAGACCAGCGCGGTGCGGCCGGGCCCCACGTACGTGACCTCCTCGCGGTCGAGGCCCAGCCGGTTGGGGACGGTCGCCACGGCCACGTAGTACCCGAGGTCGACGACGTGCCGCTCGTCCGGCCCGAGCACCAGGTTCCGCGTCCGGGAGCGGAGCCCGTCGGCCCCGACGACGACGTCGTAGCGCCCCGTGCGACCCGAGGCGAGCTCGACCTCCACGCCCTCGCCGGTGTCCACCAGGGACCGGATCGAGTCGTCGTAGACGTGCTCGGCGTCGGCGGCGCCCTCCCGCAGGAGGCGGTGGAGGTCACCGCGCAGCAGCTCGACGTCGTCGTGCACGCGCCCGCCGAAGGTGTCGCCGTCCATGCTGGCGGCTCGGCGCCCGCGGGCGTCGACGACCGTGCCCGCACGGACCTCCGTGCGCAGCCCCCGCGCCTCCTCGAGCAGGCCCATGCGGTCCAGCACCTGGAGCGCAGCGCCCCGCACGTCGACCTTGTAGCCGCCGGCGCGGGGCAGGGACGCCTGCTCGACGACGGTCACGACGTCGCCGCGGGCGGCGAGCCGGTGCGCGAGGGCGAGGCCGGCGACGCCGCCGCCGGAGACGAGGACGGAGCGGTTCATGGGAGCTCTCCTGACCGGGAGGAAGGTGGCGCGCACCACGCTAGACCCGACTGAGACGGTCGTGCAAGACGTTCGTTTCAGACGTTCGAGCTAGCATGGGCCCATGCGCACCACCGACAACAGGGCCGCGCTCCTCGCCGCCGCCCGGACCTGCCTCCGCGACAAGGGGTACGCCCGCACGTCGGCACGCGACGTCGCCACCACGGCAGGCGTGAGCCTCGCGGCGATCGGGTACCACTTCGGGAGCAAGGAGGCGCTGCTCGACGCGGCCCTCGTCGACGCGCTGCGCGACTGGGGCGACGTGCTGGAGTCCATCGGCGCCGAGGACCTCGGGGCAGCCCCGGGCGAGCGGTTCCGCGCGGTGTGGGAGCGCGTCATGACGTCGGTCGCCGACGACCGGGCGCTGTGGGCGGTGCAGCTCGAGCTCGTCGCGGCCGCCGCGCGCGACCCGGAGCGGGCCGCCGCCGTCTCCGCCGACAACGCACACGCCCGCACCGCGCTGGCCGAGCTCTTCGGCGTCCCCGACGCGCAGGGCGCGCTCGTGCAGATGCTGCTGCTGGGGGCGGTGTCGCGGGTGCTCCTCGACCCCGACGACACCGTCGGGGCGGACGAGCTGCTGGAGCAGGTGGCCGCGCTGGCGGCGCTGGCCGCCTGAGCGTCAGAACGCGGTGACCGCGCCGACCACCGTCACCTGCACGGGGACGCCGTCCACCTGGGGCGGCACGTCCTTGCGCGCGCTGAGGGAGACGACGTTCACCTGCAGCACCCAGTCCGTCTCGTCGCCGCGCTGGGCGAGCCCGACGCCGCGCACCCCCTCGACGCTCTCGAGCGCCTCACGCAGGGCGGGCTTGGCGGCGCGCGCCTCGTCGATCGTGACCATGGAACACCTCCGACCCCTCCATTGTGCGCCACCCGCCGACAGGACCACAGCCCGGGCGTCGTGACCTGCGCCCCGGCGGGGCTCCTACCGCACGGTCGGCCCCTCGACCGCCACGGGACCCTGGGCCGACCGGCGCTGGATGCGCAGGTCGAGGGTGCTCCTCGACGTCGGGGCGACCGAGATCTGCGCCTCGTCCTCGCCGTCGGCGATCGCGCGCACGTGCAGGTGACCGTCCTTGAGGCGCATCGCGAACTGGTTCGTCCCCGCGACGAACCGCACCTCGCGGTCGTCGTCGATCACCGTGGGGGGCAGCGGAAGGCTCTTCGACATGGGTACAGCATGCCTGCCGCGCGGCGCCGGGACGCCCCTGGCCCCTGGCCCCTGGCCCCTGGCCCCTGGCCCCTGGCCGACGGTACAGGCATCCGTGTACGGTCGGGTCCGTGACCACCCTCCCGCTCCGCCCCGTCCCGCCCGCCCGGCGCGCGCTGCTCGAGCGCCGGGTGCGCTGGATCGTCGCCGCGACGATCGCGTACAACGTCGTCGAGGCGGTCGTGGCCATCGCGGCGGGGCGTGCGGCGTCGTCGGCGGCTCTGGTCGGCTTCGGCCTGGACTCCGTGGTCGAGGTGCTGTCCGCGGCCGCGGTCGCGTGGCAGTTCGCCGCGCCGGACCCGCACCGCCGCGAGCGCGTCGCGCTGCGACTCATCGCGGTGTCGTTCTTCGGGCTGGCGGTGTTCGTCACCGTCGACGCCGCCCGCACGCTGCTCGGCGCGGCCGAGCCGGACCACTCCCCGGTCGGCATCGTGCTCGCCGCGGTCAGCCTCGCGATCATGCCGTTCCTGTCGTGGGCCGAGCGGCGCACGGGCCGCGAGCTCGGCTCGGCGTCCGCCGTCGCCGACTCGAAGCAGACGCTGATCTGCACCTACCTGTCGGCGGTGCTGCTGGTCGGGCTCGTCCTCAACGCGACGCTCGGTTGGTCGTGGGCCGACCCGCTCGCGGCGCTCGTCATCGCCGGGTTCGCGGTGCGCGAGGGCGTCGAGGCCTGGCGCGGCGACGCCTGCTGCACCCCTGTCGGCGCGCTCCTCGCGTCGGACGACGACGGGTGCGACTCCTGCGGGGACGGGTGCGACGACGGCTGCTGCGCACCGGACGACGGCGGGGCGGCCGGTCCGCGCTGACCACGCGGCGGCGCCGTCGCCGCCGGCCACCCCGCCGGGTCGCGCAGCGCCGCGACGACGCCTCCAGCCTGCTCCCGGAACCGCGCCGACGGCGACCCCGGGCGCCATGGGATCGATCACGCAGCGCCGTCAGCACCCGCGAGGTAGTTCGGGGCACCGCGAGGTAGTACGAGGAACCGCGAGGTAGTACGGGGCACCGCGAGGTAGTCGCCGCGGTACTACCTCGCGGGATGTCGTACTACCTCGGCGCGACCCGTACTACCTCGGCGCGACCCGTACTACCTCGGCGCGGTGGGACAACGCTGGCGGACGGGACGGCCGCGCGACGCTACGCCGTCCGGGACAAGATGGGTGACATGAGCACCGAGATCCCGTCCCTGTCCCTGAACAACGGCACGTCGATCCCGCAGCTCGGCTACGGCGTCTTCAAGGTCCCGCCGGAGGAGACGCGCGAGCTGGTGCTGACCGCCCTCGAGGCGGGCTACCGGCACATCGACACCGCGCAGATGTACCGCAACGAACGCGGGGTCGGCGAGGCCATCGCCGCGGCCGGGCTGCCTCGCGACGAGCTCTTCGTCACCACCAAGCTGAACAACGCGTTCCACGAGCACGACGCCGCCCTGGAGGCCTTCGACCGCTCCCTCGAGGAGCTCGGCCTCGACCACGTCGACCTGTTCCTCATCCACTGGCCGCTGCCCGCGGTCGGCCGGTTCGTCGAGGCGTGGGGCGCCCTGGAGGAGCTGTACCGCTCCGGCCGGGCCCGCGCGATCGGCACGTCGAACTTCCAGCCGCACCACCTGCGCCGCGTGCTGGCCGAGGGCACCGTGGTGCCCGCCGTCAACCAGGTGGAGATCCACCCGTGGTTCGGCAACGAGGAGGTCCGCGCGTTCGACGCGGAGCACGGCATCGTCACCGAGGCCTGGTCCCCGCTCGGCCGCGGCCGCGTGCTGGAGGACCCGACGCTCGCCCGCATCGCCGCCGAGCACGGGCGCACACCCGCCCAGGTGGTGCTGCGGTGGCACGTGCAGCGCGGCGACGTCGTCTTCCCCAAGTCCGCGACGCCGTCGCGCATCCGCGAGAACCTGGAGATCTTCGACTTCGAGCTCTCCGGCGACGACATGGCCGCCATCACCGGCCTCGACCGCGGCGAGCGCATCGGCTCGCACCCGGACGAGATGAACAACACCGGCCGCTGACCCGATCGGTGGCCGAGCCTGTCGAGACCCGGGTCTCGACAGGCTCGACCACCGTGACGCGCTCAGACGGCCTTGCGTGTCGCCCGGATGCCGACGACGAGGCCGACGGCGCACGTGGCGGCCGCGGCGACCGCGCCCCACAGGACGGCGGGGTCGGCGAACGTGCCGCCGAACAGCGCGCGCTCGGCGTCGACCATGTAGGTGAGCGGGTTGAACTTCGCCGCCGTCTGCATCCACGACGGGCCCGCCTCGAGCGGCAGCATCATCCCGGACAGGATGAGCAGCGGGAACAGCAGCGACTGCTGCACGCCCCAGAACAGCCACTCGCGGTTCTTCGACGCGAGGGCCAGGGCGTGCGACAGCGCCCCGATCCCGACGCCGAAGACGCCGAGCAGCACCAGGCCTGCGAGCGCGGGCAGCACGTGGAACGTGAACCCGAACGGGATGCAGACCGCGGCGATGATGAGCCCCTGCACCAGCAGCGGCGCGAACTCCTTGAGCGCGCGGCCCACGAGGATCGCCGAGCGGTCCAGCGGCGTCGCGAGCACCCGCTCGTAGGAGCCGGTCATGATCTCGTACAGCAGGTTCGAGCCGGTCATCGAGGTGCCGAACAGCGAGATCATGACGATCACGCCGGGTACGAACCACTGCAGGGTGTCCGCGGTGCTCGCTCCCCCGCCCCCGAAGCCGCCGCCGAACGTGCCGGTGAGCAGCGGCCCGAAGAGGCCCAGGAAGATCAGCGGCTGCAGCAGCGAGAAGATCAGCGTGAACGGGTCGCGCAGCACCAGCAGGATCTCGCGGGTGAACACCGCCCCGGTGTCCGTGACGAACTTGCCCGGCCCGGTGCGCGTGACGATCCGCGGCGCCTCGTGCTGCGCCGTCGTCGTGGTGGTGGTCTGCTCGGTCATGCTGCTGCCTCCTCGCGCAGGCTCCGGCCGGTGAGGTTGAGGAACACGTCGTCGAGGCTCGCCTGGCGGGCGCTCGCCGACGTCGTGGCGATGCCGGCCACCCGCAGCGCCTCGATGACGACGGGCAGCGTCTCGGCCCCCTGCGCCGTGCCGACCCGCACCTGCAGCCCGGCGTCGTGCGCCGTGAGCTCGACGTCGCCCAGGCCGTCGGGCAGCGCGGACCGGACCGCCGCGCCGTCGTCGGTCGCGACGACGACGCTGAGGGTGTCGTCGGCGTACCGGCGCTTGAGGGCGTCGGGCGCGGCGTCCGCGATGATCTCGCCGTGGTCGATGACGACGACGCGCTCGGCCATGCTGTCGGCCTCGTCGAGGTAGTGCGTGGTGAGCACGACCGTCATCCCGTACCGCTCGCGCATCGCCGTGATGTGCCCCCAGAGGTTGGCCCGCGAGTGCGGGTCGAGACCGGTGGTGGGCTCGTCGAGGAACAGCAGCGGCGGGTGGTTCATCAGCCCGAGCGCGACGTCGAGCCGGCGGCGCTGGCCGCCCGACAGCGACTGCACGGAACGCTTCTCGAGGCCGCCCAGCTCGAGCGCCGCCATGAGGTCGGCGGCCCGCTCCTGGTAGACCTCGGGCGGCAGCCCGTAGAAGCGGCCCTGGTTGTGGAGCTCGTCGACGACCTTGTAGCTGAAGCCGCCACCGTTGCCCTGCCCGATGAACCCCAGCCGGGCGCGGACCTGCGCCGGGCTCTTGACGACGTCGTAGCCGGCGACGGTCGCCTCCCCCGCCGTCGGCTCCAGCAGCGACGTCAGCATCCGCAACGTCGTGGACTTGCCGGCCCCGTTGGGCCCGAGGAAGGCGACGAGCTCGCCCTCCGCGACGTCGACGTCGATCCCCTTGACCGCCTCGACGCTCTCTTTGCGACGGCTGAACGTCTTGGTCAGCCCTCGTGCTCGGATCATGGCGATTCCCTCTCTCGTACGCTGTACTGGAACTAGTCTGGACGCTAGCCCGGGGGTCCGACAAGACCCGTGGGCGGACCGCACGACAGGGATGGGAGGATGACGAGCCATGTCGAGCACTTCGCCGTCGAGCACCTCGCCGCAGCCGCCGGACGACGGCGTCCCCCGCCCGCCCGAGGTCGTGCGGCGGCTGGCCCTCCTGTGGGACCCGCCGCAGCCGTCGGGCCGCGGCCGCCGGGCCCGGCTGACCCTCGACGACGTGATCGGCGCGGGCACCGCGATCGCCGACGCCGAGGGGCTCGAGGGGCTGTCGATGCGGAAGGTCGCGGGGCGGCTCGGCGTCGGCGCGATGTCGCTCTACACGTACGTGCCGGGGCGCACGGAGCTGCTGGACCTCATGATCGACCGCGCGTTCGCCGAGCTCGCGCTGCCGCCCGCCGCGGCGACGTGGCGCGACGGCCTGGCGGCGTACGCCCGCGCGCACTGGGAGCTGTTCCAGCGCCACCCGTGGATCCTGCAGACCAACATGTGGCGCCTGCCGCTCACCCCGTCCGTCCTCGACGCGCAGGAGTGCGGGCTGCGCACCCTCGTGGACACCGGGCTGGCGGAGCGCCAGGTGGTGGAGATCGTCGGGCTCCTCGACGCGTTCGTGCGCGGGCTGGCGCGCTCCACCGTCGCGGAGTCCGCGGAGAAGGACGCCTCCGGCCAGAGCAACGACGAGTACTGGACGTCGATGAGCAGCTTCTGGGTGGACCACTTCGACCCGCAGCGCTACCCCACCATGCTGCGGATCTGGGACGCGGGCGGCTTCGACGCCGAGGCCACGCCGTTCGAGGCGTCGCTGGAGCGGCTGCTGGACTCCGTGGGCATGGCGATCGACCGGGCCCGCGCGACTTCCCAACCCGGCGACTCGTCCCTACGATGAACTGGTCCAGACCACCTCTCGTTCGGAGGACACCGTGGAACGCACCGTCGTCGTCGCCATCACCGAGGGCCTGCACGCCCGCCCGGCCGCGCTCTTCGCGCAGAAGGCCGGCCAGCAGCCCGTGCCGGTGAAGATCGCCAAGACCGCCGGCGGCGACGCCGTGGACGCCGCGAGCATCCTCGGGATCATGACCCTCGGCGCCTCGGTGGGCGACGAGGTGGTGCTGCGCACCGAGACCGACGGCGACGAGGCCACCACCGCGCTCGACGCGCTCGTCGAGTTCCTGTCGCAGGAAGCGGTGGCCTGACGGACCGGCCCGCCCGGCCGAGCGGGTTCTTCCACTCGGCCGGCTGGCTGTTCGGCGAGATGCTCGTCGGGGCGCTCGTCGGGCTGGTCGCGGCCTTCGTGCTGTCGGTCGACGCCGTCGAGCTGGCGGCGAACCCTGACGCCGCGCTGGCGTGCGACATCAACGCGGTCATCTCGTGCGGCACGGTCGGCACGTCGTGGCAGGCCAGCCTGTTCGGCTTCCCCAACGCGTTCCTCGGGCTCGTCGCCGAGTCCGTGGTCATCACCGTGGCCGTGGCCGGCCTGGCCGGGGTGCGGTTCCCGCGCTGGTTCATGACGGCCGCCCAGACCGTCTACCTGCTCGGCTTCCTCTTCGCGTACTGGCTGCTCTGGCAGTCGATGTTCGTCATCGGCGCGCTGTGCCCGTGGTGCCTGACGATCACCGTCTCCACGACGCTCGTGTTCGCGTCGATGCTGCACTGGAACATCCTCGAGGACAACCTCTTCTGGCCCGCCCGGCTGCAATCGTGGGCGATGTCGCTGGTGCGGTCCGGTGCGTTCGGCATCCTCACCGCCGCCTGGTTCCTGCTGCTCGCCGCCGCCGTGCTGCTCAAGTACGGCACAGCGCTCTTCGCCTGACGCCGAGACAGAGAGGTCAGGCCCTCTCTGTCTCGGCGCTCAGAGACCCAGGGCCTCCAGGACGTCGGCCAGCTCGCGCCGGACGGCGGCGCGCGCGGCGTCGGCGTCGGGCTGCTCCAGCGCGACGCGCGCGAGGTCGCGGCACCGCGCGAACGTGACCTCGGCCAGCACGGCGGCGACGTCCGCGAGCGCCCGCGGCGTCATGGAGAGCGACGTCACGCCGAGGCCCACGAGCACGGGGGCCAGGACGGCGTCGGCCGCCGCCTCCCCGCACACGCCGACCGGCCGGCCGTGCGCGTGCGCGCCCTCGCAGGTGGCGCGCACCAGCTCGAGCACCGCGGGCTGCCACGACGTGGACAGCGCGGCGAGGTCGCCGAGCATCCGGTCGGCGGCCATCGCGTACTGCGTGAGGTCGTTGGTGCCGATGCTGCCGAAGGTGGCGTGCTCGAAGACCCACCGCGACCGCAGCGCGGCGGCGGGGACCTCGATCATCGCGCCGGCCCGCCGCAGCCCGTGCTGCTCGCAGGCGGCGACGAACGACCGCGCCTCGTCGGTGGTGGCGACCATCGGCGCCATGACCCACACGTCGGCGGACTCCGCCTCCGCGGCGGCGGCGATCGCCTGCAGCTGCCGGTCCAGCACCTCCGGGTGCGCGACGGCGGTGCGCAGGCCGCGGACGCCGAGCGCCGGGTTGGGCTCGTCGTCGGCGGTGACGAAGGGCAGCGGCTTGTCCGCCCCCGCGTCGAGGGTGCGCACCACGACCTTGCGGCCGGCGAACGCGGACAGCACGCCGCGGTAGGCGGCGACCTGCTCCTCGACCGTCGGCTCGACGTCGCGCCCCAGGAAGCAGAACTCGGTGCGGAACAGCCCCACGCCCTCGGCGTGCGCGGCGACGGCGGCCTGCGCCGCCTGCGGGTCGGCCACGTTGGCGAGCAGCTCCACCCGGTGCCCGTCGGCCGTGCGGCCGTGGCCGTCGAACTCCCGCTCGACGCGCACGGCGTCCCGCGCGGCCTCGACCTCGGCGTCCGACGGGTCCCGCAGCACGGTGCCGGCGCCGCCGTCGACGACGACGGTCTCGCCGTCGGCGAGGGCGTCGGCCCCGCGGGCGGCCACGACGGCGGGGATGCCGAGCGCGCGCGCCAGGATCGCCGTGTGCGAGGTGGGACCGCCGCCGCTGGTGACGATGGCGACGACCGCCTCCGGGTCGAGCGTCGCCGTGTCGGCGGGGGCCAGGTCCTCGGCGACCAGCACGAACGGGTGCCCCGGCAAGGGGACGCCCGGAGGCCGCACCCCGGTGAGCTCGGCGACGATGCGGTCGCGCACGTCGCGCACGTCGCGGGCCCGCTCGCTCAGCGGCGGGCCGAGCGGCTCGAGCTGGGCGGCGAGGGCGTTCGCGGCGTCCCACACGGCCCGCTCGGGGGTCGCGGCGGACTCGCGCACGCGCCGTTCGGCGTCGGACGCGAGCGTGGGGTCGGCCGCCATCGCGGCCGTCACGGCGAGCACGTCCGCCGCGGTCCCCGTGGCCTGCGCCGCCTGGGCGGCGAGGCGGTCCCGGACGGCCGACGTCGCGGCGCCCAGTCGGGACACCGCGTCGTCGGCACCGGCAGCGTCGGACGTGTCGAGGGTCGCCTCCGAGGGCTCCGGGACGGGGGCCGGCATCGTCACGACGACGCCGGCCGCCCGCCCGGGGCTCACCGGGGCACCGGTGAGGGTGGTGCTCATCAGACCGCGTCCTTGCCCTTCGCGGGACCGTCGCCGCCGGCCGGAGAAGCGTCGGCGCCGATCGCGACGGCCTCCTTCTGGTCGCTCACGGCCTGGTCGCCGACGACGGCCGCAGCCGCCTCGGGGTCGTCCTCGCGGCCCGGGGTCTTGAGGTTCCACCTCGTGATGACGAACCGGAACAGGAAGTAGTAGATGACCGCGTAGCCGAGCCCGATCGGGATGAGCAGCAGCGGCATCTCGGCGATGCGGAAGTTGAGCAGGTAGTCGATCACGCCCGCGGAGAAGCCGAACCCGTCGCGGATGCCGATCGCGTTGACCAGCGCCATCGAGGTGCCGGTGAGCACGGCGTGGATCGCGTACAGCGGGTAGGCGACATAGACGAACGCGAACTCGAGCGGCTCGGTCACACCGGTGACGAACGCGACCAGCGCCGCGGAGCCCATGACGCCCGCGATGACCTTGCGGTTCTTCGGCTTCGCGGTGTGCACGATGGCGAGGGCCGCGGCGGGCAGGGCGAACATCATGATCGGGAAGAAGCCGGTCATGAACGTGCCGGCCGTGGGGTCGCCGGCGAGGAAGCGGAAGATGTCGCCGTGCGCGACGTTGCCGGCGCTGTCGGTGTACGAGCCGAACTGGTACCACGGCAGCGAGTTGAGCAGGTGGTGCAGGCCGATCGGCACGAGCAGACGGTTGAGCGTGCCGTACACGAACGCGCCGATCACGGTGGAGCCGGTGACGAAGCCGCCGATCTGGTCGTTGAACAGCCAGTCGAAGGCCGGGTAGATGAGCGAGAAGACCACGCCGATGATGACTGCGGCTCCGGCCGTGACGATCGGCACGAACCGCCGACCGCCGAAGAATGCCAGGTACGCCGGCAGCTTGATCCGGTAGTACTTCTGGTACAGCAGCGCGGCGGTGAGACCGATGACGATGCCGCCGAGGACGCCGTAGTTGATGAGCTCCTGCTCCTCCCCCTCGGCGGGCAGGCCCAGGACCGTGGGCGACAGGGCGTCGGTGACGCCCTTGAAGACCAGGTAGCCGATGAGCGCGGCGAGGCCGGTCGAGCCGTCCGCCTTGCGGGCGTAGCCGATGGCGACGCCGAGGGCGAAGATCATCGCCAGGTTGCTGAAGAGCGCGTTGCCGGCGGCCCCGAGGACGTCGGCGACGGGCTGCATCCACGGGAGCGTGCCGGCCACGCCGTCTGCGCCCAGCATGTCGGGCTGGCCGAGGCGCAGCAGCAGCGCGGCGGCGGGCAGCGAGGCGATGGGCAGCATCAGCGAACGGCCGACGCGCTGCAGCTGCGCCAGGCCGGGGAATCCCCGCTTCTGCTTGGTCTCTGCGACCGTGGTCATGGTTCTCCTCCGATGGATGGCCCGGGGGCGGGCGTGTCCTGCAGGCCGTGCCTGCATCGTCCGGCGGCAGTGTCGCGACGTCGGGGCGTCATTGCCGGTGATCCACACGCTGCCACCGGCAGGTTGTCTGGACCACTTGCAGGAAGAGTGGTCTAGACCTCATGATGTGTCAACCCCGCGCTCCCGCCGGGGAGACAGCGCACCGGTGACGGCCGAACCCCGATACTGGTCCCGATGTCGCACAGCACGCAGATCGATGCCGATCACAGGGCAGGACAGGACACGAGGATGGTCAGGGACGGCGCTCGCCCCGGCGAGCACAAGTACGTCGCGGTGCGCGCGTACCTCGCCGACCTGGTCACGACCGAGCTCGCCGTCGGCGACGCGATCCCGTCCGAGCGCAGCCTCACCGAGAAGTTCGGCGTCTCGCGGATGACGGTGCGCCAGGCCATCGACGCGCTCGTCACGGAGGGCGTGCTGGAGCGCGCGCAGGGCCGCGGCACGTTCGTCGCGCCGCCCCGCGCCGACTTCGAGATGCGCCTGACCACGTTCGGCGAGGAGGCCCGGCGCCGCGGCCTCACGCCCGGCGCCACGGTGCTGCGGTGCGAGCAGCTGCCCGCGCCCGCCGTCGTCGCCGAGGCGCTGGACCGCGAGACCGGCACCCCGGTGCACCACGTGGTGCGGCTGCGCACCGCCGACGGCAACCCGATGAGCGTCGAGGAGTCCTGGATCCCGGTCGACCTCGCCCCCGACCTGCTCGACGACGGCGTCCCCGACAGCCTCTACGCCGCGCTGCGCGAGCGCGACCTCGACCCCACGTGGGGCGAGGAGGTCATCACCGCCGCCGACGCCACCCCCGAGGAGCTGGAGGCCCTGCAGATGCAGGGCTCCCGCGCCGTCATGCGCACCGCCCGACGCACCTTCGGCGGCGACGCCGCCGTGATGTACTCCCGCGCCTGCTACCGCGGCGACCGGTACAGCGTCTTCGTGCCGCTGCGCGAGGCACGGCCCACGCTCGTCCCCCGCGCCCGGCCCTCCGACGGCGACGCCGGCCGCCCCGTCCAGCCTTCCGCACCCCCCGGACGCATCCCCGAAGGGAGCCCCCGATGAGCACGCCCGACCCCGACGCGCAGCTCGCCGCCTCGATCCTCGCCGGACTCGGCGGGGTGGAGAACATCGAGGAGATCGACCCGTGCACCACCCGGCTGCGGTCCCTCGTCAAGGACCCGGCGCTCGTCGACGCCGCGCTGCTCAAGCGCGCCGGCGCCTTCGGCGTGATGATCAACGGGCGGGTCGTGCAGGTCGTCGTCGGCCCCCGCGTCGACACGATCGCGTCCGACCTCGCCGAGCTCATGTGAGCCAGGCCCCGCACCCACCGACCCCCGGAATCTCCACCCGGACCCACCAAGGAGCATCATGAGCAAGGCACAGCAGATCCTCGACGCGCTCGGCGGCGACGACAACATCATCGACCTCGAGCCGTGCATCACCCGGCTCCGCGTCGAGGTCGAGGACCCCGCCAAGGTGATCGACGCCGACCTCACGAAGGCGGGCGCCATCGCGGTCGTGCGCTCCGGCGTCGCCATCCAGGTCATCGTCGGCCCCGAGGCCGACACCCTCGCCTCCGACATCGAGGACCTCCGCTGATGACGGCGCTGACCGTTCTCGCGCCCGTCACCGGCACGGTCGTCGACGTGTCCGAGGTGGACGACCCGGTGTTCGCCGCCGGCCTCGTCGGCCCCGGCCTCGCGATCGAGCCCGACGGCGTCCGCGGGGGCGAGGCGGTCGCGCCCATCGCCGGGACGATCGTCAAGCTGCACCCGCACGCGTTCGTCGTCCAGCACGACGACGGCCGTGCCGTGCTGGTGCACCTCGGCATCGACACCGTCAAGCTCGGCGGCGAGGGCTTCACCACCCACGCCTCCGAGGGCGACGTCGTGCAGCGCGGCACCGTGCTGGTCACCTGGGACCCGGCGGCGGTGCGCGCGGGCGGTAGGTCCGCCGTCTGCCCCGTCGTCGCGCTCGAGGCCACGCCCGACGCCGTCGACCGCCTCGCGCAGGTCGGCACGATGGTCGAGCACGGCGAGGACCTGCTCACCTGGGGCTGAGAACTGCCGAGATAGAGAAGGCTGTTTCGCGAGATAGAGAGGCTCGGACGAGGCCGCAACGGGTTGCGGCCTCGTCCGAGCCTCTCTATCTCGCGAAACAGCCTTCTCTATCTCGGCGAGAGGGTGACGCCCAGGGCCTCGAGGACGGCGTCGACGGGGTTGCAGTACGTCAGCCCCGTGCCGTCGGCGCCGCCCGTCTCGGAGCCGGCGAACAGCAGGCCGAGCGCGACGCCGTCCTCGCGGTAGACCAGCGACCCGGAGTCGCCGCCGCGCGAGAACGCGCCGCCGGTGCCCTCCACCTCGATCTGGTTGTCGAAGGAGAGCGCACCGAGCTCGTCCCCGTACCCGACGACGACGTCGTCCATCTCGATGGCCGTGACCCGGCCCTGCGTGTGCGCCGTGGTGCGCCCGATCTTCGCGACCACCTCGCCGCCCGCCGCCACGGCCGTGGTGGTCACCGCGCCCACCGGGTAGGTCGGGTCGATCTCGATCCCCTCGTCCAGGAGGGCGAGGGCCGCGTCCACCGTGGCCGGCTCGCCGGGCGTCAGCGGCACCACCTGCGCGAGGGTGCCGACCCGGTCCCCGGGCGCGCGACCGCCGTCGGCCGGGCCCGGCTGCACGACCACGTCGCCGACCTGCGCGGACGGCGACCCCGCGAGCACGTGGAAGTTGGACAGCACGTAGCGCGCGCCCTCCTCGCCGGCCTTGACCACGAACGCGCCGAGCGTGCCCGCGGTGACGTCCACGTGCGCGATCGAGACCCCGGGCCGCAGGGGCCGCACCCTGTCCGTCTCCCCGAGGGCGCGCGCCGTGGCGACGGGCGGGCGGACCTGCGCGGCGAGCGTCCGGATGCGTCCGGTACGCCGGACGTCGACGGCGTCGCCCGCCTCGGCGGCCAGCCTGCGCACGAACGACCGTGCCGTCGGGACCCCGAGCCGGTAGCGCACCGCGATGCCGAAGCCCGCGTCGCCGTGGGGCGCGAGGCCCAGCGACAGGGTGGGCGCGCGCACCACGTCCGCGGGGGTCGCGTCGTCGCCGACCGCGTACGGGCTGGCGGGCACGCCGTGCCGTTCGGCCAGGTCACGGGCGAAGTCGCTGAGCTGTGCCTTGGTCTCGCGCGCCTGGGTGAGGTCCATGCGGCGAGTCTGGTGCAGACCTGTGACACACCTCGATGTCACAAACCGGCGAGTCGGACATCTCTCCCCGACGTGAGACCCGCACCAACCCTGCTCGCGCCCGACTTCGACGACGTCCGACGCGCCCTCGCCTGGGCGCTGGACCACGACCTCCACGCGCTCCTCGAGCACCGCCAGGTCGCCCACCTCGGCAAGGCCGCCCGGCGGCGCGCCGACGCCCTCCTCGTGCTGCGCTGGCAGCGCGCCGCAGCCCGCTGCCCGGGGCTGCCGGGCTGACGCCGCCGGGCGGTCCTGCGCGGCCGGTCAGGCGCGCAGCAGGCGCCCGACGCCGAGCCGTCGACCCCGGGCGGTGACGAGCGCCGCCAGCGCCAGACCGCCCAGCCCCCACAGCACCAGCAGGGTCACGCTCATCCCGAGGCCGCCGGCCGCGGGCACCACCACCGCCGTCAGGGCGTCGCGCGCGGCCCCGATCGGCAGCGCGTCGACGAGTCCCTGCAGCGCGGCAGGCACGGTCGCGACGATGCCCGTCGCGATGAGCAGGACGGCGATCAGCAGGCTGATGCCGCGCCCCAGGTTGCCGAGCCAGCCGAGGAAGCCCTGGTGCACGGCGACGAACGCCACCGACGCGACGACGCCCACGAGGATCGACCCGACCCAGCCCCCGGCGTCGAGCTTCTCGACCGCCGCGAGGATCACGCCGATCAGCGCGCCCGTCCCGGCGCCGACCGCGGCCGGCAGCCAGAACGCGGAGAGGGCCAGCCGCACCGAGTCGCGCGTGGAGCCCAGGGCCCGCGCCATGACCGGCGGGAACACCGTCATGAGGGCGAGCGCACCCAGCCACAGCGCCACGACAGCGAACAGCGGGCCCGACGCCCCGGTGCTGATGCCCGACGCCGACGGCGCCGCCACCGGCTCCGCGACCACCGACGAGAGCGTCTTGCGCTCGTCGTCCGTGTACGTCGGGATCTGGTTCTTCGCGTCGTCGAGGCCGGAGGCCAGGTCGTCCGCGCCCGACGCGAGCTGGCCCACGCCGCCCGCCAGGTCGCCGGCGCCGGAGGCGATGCCCTCGGTGCCGGTCGCGAGCCGGCCCACCCCCGAGGACAGGTCCGACGCCCCCGACGCCACGCCGGACGCTCCGGTCGCGAGCTGGCCCACACCCGAGGAGAGCTCACCGGCTCCGGACGCCACACCGTCCGCGCCATCCGCGACCTGCGACGCCCCGCCCTGGAGCTGGCGCAGACCCTCGGCGAGATCACGGTTGCCGTCCGCGATGCCCGCCACGCCGGTGGCGACACCCTCCGCGCCGGTGGCGAGCTTGTCGGTCTGGGTCGCGAGCGCGTCGAGCTGCTCGCGCGCGGAGACGACGCCGTCGACCGTGTCCTGCACCGCCGACGAGTTCGTCTGCAGCTCGGTCAGCACGTCGTTCAGCGCCTTGCAGGCCTCCGAGGACGGATTGACGTCGCAGCCGAGAGCGGCGCCCGCGGCCGCGGCGAACTCCTCCGAACGAGCCTGGGCGTCGGCCAGCGACTTCTTGATCGCGGCCACGTCGGGCACGTCCTCGTTGATCTCGGCGACGCCGTCGGCGAGCTGGCGGTTCCCCTCCGCGACCTGGGTCGCTCCGGCCGCGAGGTCGTCGCCGCCCTTCGCAAGGTCGTCGGCGCCGCCCGCGCTCTCACCGATTCCCCGGGCGATGCCTCGGGCGCCCTCGGCGACCTGTCCTGCACCGCCGGCAAGGTCTGACGCCCCGGAGGCCGCGCTGGACGCGCCGTCAGCGAGCTGGCCCGCGCCGTCGGCGAGCTGGCCCGCGCCGTCGGCGGCCTCGTCCGCGCCGTCGGCGAGCTGGCCCGCGCCGTCCGCCAGCTGGTCGGCGCCGTCCTGCGTCTGGCCCGCGCCGTCGGCGAGCTGCACGGCGCCGTCCTGCGCCTGGCCGATGCCGTCGGAGAGGTCGTTGAAGCCGACGAGCACGTTGTCGACGTACGTCTCGGTGAGCGTGCTCGACATGACGGACGTCGCGGTGGCGGCGACCACGCGGGCGAGCGCGTCGTCGGCCACGCGGCCGCCGGGCGGGGTGCTGACGTCGATGGTGGCCTGGCGCGCCTCGGACGGGTCGTCGTTGCCGTACGACGTGGCGGCCGCGGAGAAGTCCTCCGGGATGGTCACGACGGCGGCAAAGGTGCCGTTCGCGAGGCCGTCGGCCGCCGACTCCTCGTCGGTGATCGTCCAGTCGAAGTTCGTCGCGTCCTCGGCAGGCTGCGCGGCCTTCGCGCCCTCGGCGGTCTCGCCGCCGCTGACCAGGCCAGACGCGAGCTGGCGGCCCAGCGGCACGGTCTGCCCCTGGACCTCGACCGGCTCGTCGAGGTTGACGATGGCGGCCGGCACCTGGTCGAGCCGGTCCTGCGGGTTCCACAGCGCGGCGAGCAGCAGCCCGAGCACCATGATCGGCAGCAGCGCGACGGCGGCGATCCGCCAGGGGTCGCGGCGCGCCCGGGTGGCGATGGTCGGGGCGGTCATGCCCGCACCTCCTGCACGTGGGTGTCCTCGTCGATCTCGTCGGTGGCCGCGGGGTGGGGTCCCGCGGGCACGGGGGTGTGCTCGTCGTCGGGCGCGGGAGGCGGCACGTCCGCCCCGGTGAGCGCGCTCGGCGCGCCCCAGCCGGCGCCGACGTCGAGCACGGCGACCTCGCGGCCGGTGCCGTCGTCGAGCAGGTCGGTCGCGGCGACGCCGCTGGCACCCAGCAGCACCGCCGTCCCGCCGCGCTGCGCCCGGGCGAGCGCGGCGGCGAGCGCCTCGCGGGCCGAGCGGTCGGCGACGGCGTCGGTGCGGTCCACGACCACGACCCGGGCGCCGTCGCGCACCGCGGCGTCGACCGTCGCGGCGGGGCGGCCGTGCTCCGCGAGGGCGTCGACGACGGCGACGCGGCCGCGCACCGTCATCGCGCGCTCGGGCAGCACCAGGCCGGTGACCTTCACGGCGCCCGCGTCGGGCGCCATCCGCCCGGCGAGGGCGAGCAGCAGCGCGGACACGGGGGCCGCCGCGTCGCCGTGCACGCACAGGG
This sequence comes from Isoptericola sp. NPDC019571, assembly GCF_044389385.1. Classification (NCBI taxonomy): domain Bacteria; kingdom Bacillati; phylum Actinomycetota; class Actinomycetes; order Micrococcales; family Promicromonosporaceae; genus Isoptericola; species Isoptericola sp. NPDC019571. Next base: position 154,520 of record NZ_JBIRXZ010000001.1, on the reverse strand, counting down.
CGCCGCCCTCGGGGACGCGCACGCTGACAGGGCCGACCACCGGGGCCGGCGAGCCGTCGGGCCCCGCGACCTCGAGGTCGCGCGCGGCGACGGCGTCCGTCGCGTCCGGCTCGGGCCACGACGCGAGCCGCAGCTCCTTCGTGAGGCCCTCGCCCTCGACGTCGAACGTGGGCAGGATGCGGTCGAGCCAGCGCGGCATGTGCCAGGCCCGGTCGCCCAGGAGATGGAGCACGGCGGGCACGAGAGTCATGCGCACGACGAACGCGTCCACGAGCACACCGACGGCGAGGCCGAGAGCGATGGGTTTGAGGGTCATGTCGCCCTCGGGCACGAACGCGACGAAGACGGCGAACATGATGACCGCCGCGGCCGTGACCACCTTGGCCGAGCCGAGGAAGCCCGAGCGCACCGCGTGGCGGGCGTCGCCGCCGTGCACGTAGTCCTCCCGGATGCGGGACACGAGGAAGACCTCGTAGTCCATCGCCAGGCCGAACAGCACGCCCATGAGGATGATCGGCATGAAGCTGATGACGGGGCCCAGCTTGGTGACGTTGAGGGCGTCCGCCAGGACGCCGTTCTCGAACACGAGGGTCACCACGCCGAAGGCCGCGCCGACGGACAGCAGGTAGCCGAGCGAGGCCTTGATCGGCACCCAGATTGAGCGGAACACCATCGTCAGCAGCACGAGCGACAGGCCCACGACGACGAGGCCGAACGGCAGCAGCGCGGCACCGAGCTTGTCGGAGACGTCGATGCCGACCGCGGCGAAGCCGGTGACGGACAGGTCGACGCCGTACTTCTCCAGGTAGTGGTCGTGCTGGTCGCGGATCTCGTTGACGAGGTCCTTGGTCTCCTGCGACGTCGGGCCCCCCTCGGGGATCACCTGGATGATGCCGGTGTCGGCGGACGGGTTCGGCGTGGACAGCGGGACGTCGGCGACGCCGGGCAGGTCGGCGATCTCGTCGCCGAGGTCGTCCATGAGGGTCACGGGGTCGTTGCTGGTGACGATCGAGCCCGTGACGATCAGCGGGCCGTTGAAGCCCTCGCCGAACTCCTCACCCACCAGGTCGTAGGTGACGCGGGCGCTGTTGTCCTCCGGCAGGGTGCCGGCGTCCGGCAGCGCGAGGCGGAGGTTCGTGGCCGGCCAGGCGAGGGCGGCGATGGCACCCACGACGAGCACGATCGTGAGGACCGGGAAGCGGGTGGCGCCCCGCACCCAGCCGTCGAAGAACCGGTTGCGGTGGACGCCGTCGGCCGGCGCGGCGGCCCGCTTGGCCCTCCCCTTCGCCTTGCGGGCGGCGCGCGGGGCGCGCGGCCGCAGCCGCTCCCCCGAGAACGACAGCAGCGCGGGCAGCAGCGTGAGCGAGACGAGGACGGCGATGCCGACCGCCACGGCGGCGGCGATGCCCATCACGGTGAGGAACGGGATGCCCGCGACCCCGAGGCCCACGAGGGCGATCATCACCGTGAGGCCCGCGAAGATCACGGCCGAGCCCGCCGTCGCGGTGGCGCGCGCGATCGACTCGTCCACCTCGAGCCCGGCCGCGAGCTGCTCGCGGTGCCGGGACACGATGAACAGCGCGTAGTCGATGCCGACCGCGAGGCCGAGCATGAGGCCCAGCATCGGCGTCGTGGAGTTGATCGGCCCGAACACGGTGGCCGTGAGGAGCAGGAGCATCGACACGCCCACGCCCATGAGCGCGTTGACCAGCGGCAGGCCCGCCGCGACGAACGAGCCGAGCGTGATGATGAGGACCACGAGCGCGACGACGACGCCGATCGCCTCGATGATGCTCAGGGCCGGGAACTCGACGCTGAACAGCTCGCCGCCCAGGCTGGCCTGGGACCCGGCCGGGAGTGCGGCGGCGAGGTCGTCGCTCGCGGTGCGCAGCGCGTCCTTGGTGTCCTCGGTGATGACGGACTGGTCGCCGTCGAGCTGGATCGTCAGCAACGTGGCCGTGTCGTCGTCGTTGACCGACGCTGCCATCTGGTCGTCGTACGGGGAGGTGACGGCGGCCACCTGGTCGAGCTCGCCGAGGTCGTCGACCGTGTCCTCGATGGGCCCGCGCATCGCGTCGTCGTCGATCGTGGAGCCGTCGGGCGCGACGACGATGATCTGCGCGGACGACCCGCTGACCTGCGGGAACGTGGCGGACAGGCTGTCGAGCGCGTCCTGCGACTCGGTGCCCGGGATGGTCACGGAGTTGTCGAAGCCCTGGTAGAGCAGGCCGGCCGCGCCGCCGACGACGGCGAGCACCAGCACCCAGCCGATGACGACGAGCCGCCGGGCCCGGGCGGCCCAACGGCCGAGGGAGTACAGGACGGAGGACACAGGCTCTCCCAGGACGACGGAGCAGGGGTTCGATACGGCACTGTATCCGATGCACGAACGTATCCGATACGCCGCTGTATTGGCTAGAGTGGGCCCGGCCGGGCGCGGCGCCCGCACCGGGCCGGTACCGGCAGCATCCCGAGGAGGACCCCCTGACCACCGAGAGCGCGACCCCCGACGAGGCTACGGTCGCCCCCGAGCGCTCGCCCCGGCGCGAGCGCACCCGCGAGCGTCTGCTCGACGCCGCCTTCGAGGTGTTCGCGCAGGTGGGCGTCCAGGCCGCGTCGATCGAGGCCGTGTGCGAGGCCGCCGGTTTCACCCGGGGCGCGTTCTACTCGAACTTCGCGAGCAAGGAGGAGCTGTTCCTGGCCCTCACGGAGCGCGAGGCGCGCGGCCACCTCGGCGCCCTCGAGCAGGCGGTCACCACGGTCGACCCCGCCGCCCTGCAGACGCCGGAGGGGTTCCGCGCCACGGTGCGCGAGGTCATCGCGTCGGTGCTGCCCGACCAGGCCGCGAAGGCCTCCTGGTGCGTCATGGAGCTCGAGTTCGAGCTGCTCGCGCTGCGCGACCCGCAGATCGCCCAGCGCTACGTGGACCAGCAGCAGGTGCTCCGCGGGGAGATGATCGCCGCGCTGAACCGCGTCATGTCCGCCCTCGGCCTCCGCTTCGCCGTCGACGAGCACGTCGCCATCGACCTGCTGCTGGGCGCGCACGAGGCCGGTCAGCGCGCGGCGATGCTCCCCGCCGAGACCGCCCGCAAGGACGCCAGCGCCATGCTCGAGATCCTCGTGGACCTCATCGTCACGCCCGCCTGACCTCCGCCCCTGCCGCACAGGCGCTCGACGCTCAGAGGTACGCGGGCAGCTCCGGCTCGTCGCCCCGCACGTGCTCGCCGAGGAACGCCAGCACCGTCTGGTACCAGACCTTCGCATGCTGGGGCGCGAGCACCCAGTGGTTCTCGTCGGGGAAGTACAGGAAGCGGTGCACGGTGCTGCCGTCGTCGTCCGCGGGCAGGCCGGACTCCGTGAGCAGGTCGCGCCACAGCCGCAGGCCCTCCCCGACGGGCACGCGGTAGTCCTTGTCACCGTGCACGACGAGCATCGGGGTGCGGATGTCGGCGACGGCGCGGTGCGGGCTGTTCGCCTCCGCCATCTCCGGCGTCATCTCGCGCAGCCAGTAGTAGGCCGCGTCGGTGGTGGGGCCGAACTGGTCGAGCGCCCACAGGCTGGCGTGCGTGACGATCGCTCGGAACCGGTCCGTGTGCCCGGCCACCCAGTTCGCCATGTACCCGCCGAACGACCCGCCCATCGCGGCGGTGCGGGTCGCGTCGATCTCCGGCAGGGCCTCGACGGCGTCGGTGATCGCCAAGAGGTCGGTGAACGGCGCTCCGCCCCACGCGCCCCAGCCGCGCTGCACGAAGTCCTGTCCGTACCCGGTGGACAGCGCCGGGTCGGGCAGCAGGACGGCGTAGCCGCGCGCCACCATCAGCCACGGGTTCCAGCGCCAGCTCCACGCGCTCCAGGTGCTCAGCGGGCCGCCGTGGATCCACAGCAGCAGCGGCGCCGGGCCGCCCGACGACGCCCCCTCGGGCAGCGCGAGCCAGGCGCGCACGCGCGCGCCGTCCGCCGCCGTCGTCTCGACCTCGGTGAGCGTGCCGGGCAGCGCCGGGGCGGGCACGGGCCCGCGGAGCGCGTCCGCGGCGACGGGCGCGCGCTCGCCCGCCGCGCCCGTCGCGGCGAAGGCGGCGAGGTCGATCCGCACCGGCTCGGCCGGCGCGGCGTAGCTGCTGCGCAGGGCGTACAGCGCGGACCCGTCGGGCGCGACGCGGACGTCGCTGAACGTCGCGTCGTCGCTCGTCACGCGCTCCACCGTGACCGGCTCGCCCGCACCCGGTCCGCCGGTGCCGAACGTCAGCAGGAACACCGGGCCGCGGCCGTCCTCGTCGGCCGTGACGACCAGCCCCGAGCCGTCGGGCAGCCACGCGACCGACGACGGCCAGCGGTCCCAGTCGTCCGCGAGGATCTCCGGTTCGGCGTCGTCCACGCCGAGCGGGACCAGTCCCAGCCGCACGACCGGCGCCTGCTCCGGCGTCGTGATCGTCTCGGAGCCGAACGCGACCCACCGCCCGTCCGGCGACACCGCCGGGGCGAAGACGTCCGCGTCCGGGTCGTCGACCAGCGTGCGGCGCTCCCCGGTCGCGGTGTCCACCGCCACCAGCACGACCCGGCGTGCCGCGCCCGGGTCGGGCACCGCCCAGGTGGTGACGAGCGTGGCGCCGTCAGGAGCCAGGCCCGCCTCGTGCTCGTCGAGCTGGCGCCCCGGCCCCGTCAGCTGGCGCAGCGCGAGCCGCGCGTCCGGGTCGGTCGTGCCGAGGGAGCCGACGAACCGGCGCTCCTGGTCGGGACCCAGGTCGTGGTCCCAGTACCGCACCGGATAGCCGGTGTGCAGGATCGCCGAGAGCTTGCGGTCGGTGCGCTCCTTGCGCAGCGCCTCGTCCTCGGCGAGCCCCGCCGCGCCCGGCAGCACCGGCGCGGAGACGGACACCACGTCGGCGTCCCGGGCCGCGAGCACCCCGCCGACCCCGCCGGGCGCCGTCGCGACGACGCGCGCCTCCCCGCCGCCCGCGGGCAGCAGCCACAGCGCCGCCTTCGGCTCCTCGTCGTCCCGGTCCGCGTCCGGGTCCGGGCGGGCCGACGTGAACAGCACGTCGCCCGACGCCGCGAACACCGCCGACGACTCGCCCTTGCGGCTGCGCGTCAGCCGCCGCGCCGGGGCGACGCCGGCGGGGTCCACCTCCCAGACGGCGGTCGTCCAGCCGGTGCGCTTCGCGTCGAGCGTCTGGACGGTGGTGACGAGGCGCGTGCCGTCCGGGCTCAGCGCGAGCCCGCCGACGCGCGGGAGCTCCAGGTAGCGGTCGAGGTCGTCGAAGGGCGTGGGGGCGTCGCTGCTCACGCGCCCGGTCTACCACAGCCCGTGCGCAGACGGGCGCACGGGGAACGCGGGATGAACGTTCGCTGAACTTGTTCGCGACGGCGTCCCCTGCGGTTGAGCGGGCGTCGCGCGATCGGGCACGGTCTGGTCGTGAGACCGCCGTCGCCCCGCGCCGCCCACCTGCCGCCGCTGCCCTCCACCGCCGACCTGGTCGTGGTCGGGGCGGGCATCGTCGGGCTCGCGCACGCCCTGGAGGCGCACGCCCGCGGGCACTCGGTGCTGGTGGTGGAACGCGACCCTCGGCCCGACGGCGCGTCCGCCCGGCGCAGCGGGCACGTCGCCGTCACCACGCAGGACGCCGCGACCCTGTCCTGCGCGCTGGCGTCGCGCGAGCGCTGGCTGAAGCTCGGCCGGGAGGCGGGCTTCTGGGTCAAGGACACGGGCGCCGTCGTCGTCGCGCGCTCCGCCGACGAGCTCGCCGTGCTGGACGACCTCGTGGCCGCCCGTGACGGCGACGCGCTGCTCCTCGACGCCGCGCAGGCCGCCGAGCGCGCCGGGCTGACGAGCGCGGGTGACGTCGTCGGCGGCGCGTTCCTCCCGCTCGACCTGCGCGTCGAGCCGCGCGACGCCCTCCGGACGCTCGCCGCCGCGCTCGACTCCCGGCCACGGGCCGACGTCGCCTGGTCGACGACGGCGCTCACCTTCGAGGCCGGCACGGGCCGCACGCTGGTGCGCACGTCGCGCGGCGAGGTCGTGGCACGCCGCGTGCTGCTCGCCGTCGGGCCCGACCTGGACCGGTTCTTCCCCGACGAGGCGGCGCCCGCCGGGCTGCGCCCCGACGTGCGGCAGGTGCTGCGGGTCGCGACACCGGGCCGCCGGCACGACGCCGCCGGCCCGGCCGTGCTGGGCGGCACGAGCCTGCTGCGCGACGCCGCCACGGCGCACTCCCCCGCACTCGCGGACGTGCGCGAGCGGCTGCGCACGCACGCCCCCGAGCTGCTCGACGCGGGCGTCCATCTCGCATTCACCCCGCACGGCGACACGCTGCTCCTCGGCGAGGCCCGCCGCACGGACGCCGACCGGCGCGACGACGGGGGCCTCGACCGGGACCCCGAGCGCTCCGAGGCCGCCGACACCCTGCTGCTGCGCGAGGCCGAGGCCCTGCTCGGCCGGCCGGTCGAGGTGCGGCGGCGCTGGTCGGTGCCCGATCTCGCGGTGCCGCGCCCGCGCCGCGGTCCGTTCGCCGGTACGCCGTTCGTCGTCGCTGACCCGGCGCCCGGCGTCACCACCGTGACCATCGCGGACGGGCTGGGCACGACGACGGCGTTCGGCCTCGCGGCGAAGGTCGTCGACGGCCTGCTGTAGCCCTTGGTGACGGAGCGATCGGTCGTCGTCCGCGCGCCCGACGGCGACCGATCGCTCCGTCACCCGCCCAGCCCGCCCCGGATCGCGGCGAGCGCGCGGTCGAGCTCGGCGTCGTCCACGCCGCCGAACCCGACGACGACACCGGTGAGCGGGGAGGTGCGGCAGACGTCGGACAGCAGCGGCAGGTCGAAGCCCGCCCGCCGCGCAGCGTCGCGCGCGGACAGCGCGGCCTCCTGCGGCAGCAGCCAGGTCGAGTACATGCCGGCGGACGTCGCGGCCGGCTCCGCGTGCGGCTCCAGGACCGCGGCGACGCGGGCCGCCCGCTCGGCGTACACGCGCCGCGCCGTGCGCAGGACGGCGTCGAGCCAGCCGTCCCGCAGCAGGGTCAGCAGGGCCCGCTGCGTGGGCCACGCCGCGACGTCGTGCACGACGGCGCGCTGCCGGACCACGTCGTCGAGCAGCGCCGGGGGCGGCACCAGCCACCCGACCCGCAGCCCGGGCGGCGCGGACTTCGACGCCGAGCCGAGGTAGGCCACCCGGTCCCGGCCGAGCGCCGCCAGGGCCGGCACGGGGGCCACGTCGTAGCGCAGCTCGGAGTCGTAGTCGTCCTCGGCGACGACGGCTCCCGTGGCGCGCGACGCGGCGAGCAGCGCGCGCCGGTCGTCGGCCGGCATCACCCGCCCGAGCGGGTGCTGGTGCGCGGGCGTCACGTACGCGGCGGCCAGCCCGCGCAGGGCGACCTCGTCGTGGCGGGCCTCCGCCGCCAGGTCGACGACGGCGCGGCCCGTGGCGTGCGCGGTCGCGACGGCGGCGCGGTAGCCCGGGTCCTCAATGCCCACGGGCCCCGTGGGCAGCACGCCGAGCAGGTCGCGGAACCCGGCCGTCGTCCCGGCGGTGACCACCACCTCGTCGGCGTCGACGACGAGGCCACGGGTGCGAGCGAGCCGCTCCGCGAGCGCCGCCCGCAGCGCGGGCAGGCCGCACGGGTCGTCGTAGCCCCGCGGAGGCGTCGTCGCCGACACCTCCCGCCACGCCCGCCGCCACCCCGCGCGGTGGCGCGGATCGATCCACGGCTCGCCGGCGCTCAGCCGTACGAGGTCGCTGCCCGGGCCCGCGGCCCGGCGCGGCCCGGGCGCGGGACGGGGTACGGCGTCGGCCGCGACGTACGTGCCCGCCCCGCGGCGCGCGGTCAGCCATCCCTCGGCCATCAGCTGGTCGTACGCCTGCTCGGCCACGGAGCGCGCGACGCCGAGGTCCGCGGCGAGCGCACGCGTGCTGGGGAGCCGGTCGCCGCGGCGCAGCGTGCCGCGGGACACCAGGTCGCGGACCTGGCCGGACAGCTGCGCGCCGAGCGGGTCGCGGGCGCCGCGGTCGAGGCGGACGGGGAGCGCGGGCATCGGGACTCCTGGATGACGGGACCGGGCGGCACGACCGAGGCGGCCTACCGGACCGGCGGGTGAAGTGGCCTGCCGATCCCGTCAGGAAATGGCTCGTGACGACAGGCCACCCGAGGTCCACGGTAGTGCCATGGACGACGCCCTCTCCCCCACACCTCGGTCCACCGTGCGGCGCGGCCGGAACCGCGCCGTCGCCGACCGGGACGCGCTGCACGCCCTGCTCGCCGACGGGCTCGTCGCCCACCTCGGCGTCGACGTCGGCGAGGGCGCGGACCGGCACCCGGTCGTGCTGCCCTGTGCCTACGCCGTCGACCTCGACGGTCCCGACGACGGCGGCACGCTGTACGTGCACGGCTCGGTGGCGGCGCGCTGGCTGGTCGGGGCCACGGACGCGACCGTCTGCGTCACGGTCACCGAGCTCGACGGCCTGGTGCTGGCGCGGTCCGGCTTCCACCACTCGATGAACTACCGGTCGGCGGTCGTGATCGGCACGGCCCGCCTCGTCACGGACGACGCCGAGCGCGTCCGCGCGCTGGACGCCGTCGTCGACCACATGGCGCCCGGCCGGTCCGCGACCCTGCGCCCCGCCACCCGCAAGGAGCTCGCCGCGACGGCGGTGCTGGCCGTGCCGCTGCGCGAGGCGTCGATGAAGGCCCGCGCCGGCGCGCCCGTCGACGACCCGGCCGACGTCGCCGCGGGCGGCTGGGGCGGGCACGTCCCGGTGCGTCGCGTCGTGGGCGCCGCGGTCCCCGACGCCGACACGCGCGAGCCGGTCCCGGCGCACGTCGCCGCGCTGGCGGGCCCGTCCCGGCTCCCGGTGCCGCAGCCCGCCTGACCTGGCGCGCTACCCGCACTACCTCGGCGGGATCCGTACTACCTCGCGGGGTCTCGTTCTACCTCGGCGGGGTCTCGTCGTCGCGCTCGGCCATCTTGGCGAGCATGGCGTTGTACTCCTCGAGCTCGGCGTCGCCGTCGCGGTCGGCCTTGCGGTCGCGGCGGCGCGCCTCGCGCTCGTCGGACGTCGTCCACTGGATCGCGACGGCGATGGCGAGCGCGAGCGTCGGCAGCTCGCCGATCCCCCACGCGACTCCGCCGCCGCGCTGCTGGTCCTCGATGGCGGGCAGGCCCCAGGGCCGGCCCATGTTGCCGAACCAGTCGGCGACGAGCAGCGAGGTGCCCGACGTGAGCACGACGCCGAAGAACGCGTGGAACGCCATCGTCGCGAAGAGCAGCAGCAGGCGCTGCGGGTACGGGGGGCGCCTGGGGCCCGGGTCGATGCCCACGAGCGCGTTGGCGAACAGGTACCCCACGAGCGTGAAGTGCACGATCATCCACACGTGCCCGGCGTGGTTGCGCAGCGCGAACTCGAACGCGGGCGTGTAGTAGAACGCGATCATGCCGCCGGCGAAGAGCACCGCGGCCACCACGGGGCGGGCGATGAACTGGCCGAACCGGGAGTGCACCAGGCCGAGCACCCACTCGCGCGGCCCGCGGCTGCCGTCCTTGCGGGCCGGGATGGCGCGCAGCAGCAGCGTGACGGGGGCGGCCAGCACGAGGAACAGCGGCACCAGCATCGCCAGGATCATGTGCTGCACCATGTGGCCGCTGAAGATCACGTGCCCGTACACGGCCGGGCCGCCGCTGGTCACCCAGAACATCACGACCATGCCCAGGCACCACGACACCGTGCGCCCCACGGGCCACGCGTCGCCGCGCCGCGCGAGCCGCCGCACCCAGCGCAGGTAGACCACGAGCCCGGCCACGCACGCGAACGCGAGCAGCGGGTCGAGGCTCCACTCGGTGAACCAGCGGGCCATGGTCGGCTCGGGCGGCAGCGCCTGGCCGGTGAGCTGGAAGGCGGGCGTGACGTCGACCGGCACCTCGTCCGGGACGGGCGGGGCGGTGGAGCCGAGCGCCACGGCGACGCCGGAGACGGCGCCGATCACGAGCAGCTCGACGGCGAGCAGCCGCCAGAACAGGCGTCGGACGGCGCCCGCGGAGCCGGCGCGGCCGAGCCGGTCCACGACCCACATCCGGTGCGCGAACCCGAACCCGCCGAGCGCCACCATGAGCAGCGCCTTGACGAGCAGGAGCACGCCGTACGGGGTGAGCAGGTCGCCCCAGGACTCCATGCGGAGCCACGCGTTGAGGATGCCGGAGACGCCGACCGCGGCGAAGCACCACCCGGCGACCGGGGAGAAGCGCGCGACGGCGGCCGCCGCGGTGCGCCCGTCGTCGCGTGCCTCGTCCCGCGTGAGCACGGCGACGAGCAGCGCGCCCAGGCCGCCCACCCACACGGCGGCGCCGACGAGGTGCAGCAGCATCGCTCCGACGGCGAGCTCGTGGTTCGCGGCGCCCGACGCGTGGCCGGTGGTCGACTGCATGGCGAGGGCGGCGAGCGGCAGCAGCGTCGTCCACAGGGCGCCGACAGGTCCGCGCACCGCCATCGCGAGCGCGGACGTGAGCGCGGCGACGACGATGATCGCGAGGTAGAGCCGGCCGAGGTCGAGGTCGGTGACGAACTGCGCGAGGCCCTGCCCGAACGCGGGCGAGGCCGGCGAGGTCCCGGAGATGTTCGCGTACCGCAGCACGAGCTGGAGGACGGCGGCCACCGCCCACACGGCGCTGGCGGCGCCGGCCGTCGTGAGCACCCGCGCCTGGGTGCGGCCCGGCGGCACCAGGCAGGCCGCGACGAGCAGCGCGCCGACCGTCACCGAGACGCTGAGCTCGGTGAGCACGGTCGTGACGGGCAGGCCGTAGCGCACGATCGCGCCCGGGTCGGTGAAGCCGCTGAGGGCCTGGAACGCCCCCGAGTAGGCTCCGCCGCACAGCACGGCGAGGACGGCGACGAGGACGGCTGCGGGCCCGGCGGCGACGAGCCACCAGGGGCGCGGCGGCACGCTCGGGGTACCGCCCGGCCGCTGCACGGCGGGGGCTGCGGAGGTCACCCGTCCAGCCTATGGGCGGTGGGCGGCGCCCCGGGACGACCCGGGTGTGAGATCACCTGCCGTGGGGCACCTTCTTCCCAATCCAACGATTATCGATTAGTGTCCCAGTCGTCCCTCCACACCGGACGTCATCCACAGCCGCAAGGCCGAACTCCGGGCACGCGAAGCAGCGTCCCGGCGGGGCGGCAACCCGAGAGGATCAACGATGATCAAGCACCGCACCCTGGCGAGCGTGGGCACGCTCACGGTCGCCGCCCTCGCGCTCACCGGCTGCGCCGGCTCCGACGACGACGGCGGCTCCGGCGGCACCACCGAGGTGAGCATGCTCGTCAACGTCACGCCGAACCTCACCGAGGAGTACTGGAACGAGCTGGTCAAGCCGTTCGAGGACGCGAACCCCGGCATCGACGTCGTCGTCCAGAACCCGGGTGCCGAGGGCGTGGCCGCCGCCCTCCCCCGCCTGCTCACCGCGGGCGACGCGCCCGACGTCGTCCAGTCGCTGCCGCCGACCACGGACCTCGCCCCCGAGCTCGTCGACCTGTCCCAGTACGACTGGGCGACGTCCGGCCCGCTCGCCGACCAGTACTCGATCGACGGCAAGTACTACATGGCCGGCATCGGGTTCCAGCTGCAGAGCCTCTTCTTCTACAACAAGACGGCGTTCGAGGAGGCCGGGATCACGGAGACCCCGACCACGGTCGAGGAGCTCACCACGGCCCTCGGCAAGCTCAAGGACGCGGGCTGGACGCCGCTGCAGACCGGCGGCGACTGGATGACCAGCCACTCGCTCCAGGCCCTCGGCCTCCCGTCGATCGTCGGCCAGGACCCGGAGTGGTACGCCCACATGAGCTCGGGCGAGGCCACCTTCTCCGACACGTACGGCGACTCGGTCGCCACCTACGCCGACTGGGTCGCGAAGGGCTACGTCCCCAAGGACGCGCTGGGCATCAAGTACCCGGACGCCGAGCAGGCGTTCCTCTCCGGCAAGAGCGCGATCTACCCGATGGGCAGCTGGTTCGCCGGCACCGAGGCGAAGGCGGAGGAGAAGGCCGAGATCGGCGTCTTCCGCGCCCCCGCCGTCGACGGCGTGGCCAGCCCCGCCATGGGCGCGAACATCGCCAGCCCGTACTCGATCCTCAAGACCAGCGAGGACCAGGACGCGGCCGCCAAGCTCGTCGAGTTCCTCGTGACGGACCAGGACGCGGTGGCCAGCCAGCTCGAGGTCGACGGCAACTTCCGCGACGGCTACGAGTACGAGATGGACGACCTGGGCAAGGAGCTGCTGCAGATCGTCGCGGACACCCCCGCCGAGTCGTACACGCCGACCGGCCAGGGCTACGGCGAGCGCACGCTGCCCACCGGCTACTCGGACGAGATCAACGCGCAGACGCAGGCGCTCATCGGCGGCACCTCGGCCGACAAGGTCGACTCCGCGATGGACGACTGGTTCGCCGCCACGATCGGCTGACGATGGCGACCACCGTCCCCCTCGCCCGCGCGCGTCGCCGCCCGGCGGCGCGCGTGTGGCGCGACCGCCTGCCCGGCATCGTCATGGGCGGCCCCGCCGTCCTGGTCTTCCTGGCGATGTTCATCGTGCCGATGTTCCTGGCGTTCGTGCTGAGCCTGACCGACTGGAACGGCTACAGCCTGAACTTCACGTTCATCGGCTTCGACAACTACACGGAGGCGTTCCGCAACCCGCGCACCGTGGACGCGGCGATCTTCACCGCCGCCGTCGCCTTCTGCGGCACGGTGCTGTGCAACGCGGTCGGGCTGTTCATCGCCGCGCTCATCGCCGGCAACAGCCGCGCGAACACCCTGCTCCGCACGATCTTCTTCTACCCGTACATCATCAGCTCGCTGATCATCGGGTTCCTCTGGTCCGCGATGCTGTCCCCCGAGGGCGCGGTCAACGGCCTGCTGGGTCATCTCGGCGTCGCACCGCTGCCCTTCCTCACCGAGGTGACGTTCGCCAAGGCCAGCGTGATCCTCACGATCGTGTGGGCGCACTTCGGCTTCAACATGATCCTGTTCCTCGCGGGCATCAAGTCGGTGCCCACCGAGTTCTACGAGGCCGCCACCGTCGACGGGGCCTCGAAGTGGCAGCAGTTCCGCAACGTGACGCTGCCCCTCATCGCCCCGGTGTTCACGGTGAACCTCGTGCTCACGCTGGTGGGCCTGCTCAAGGTCTACGACGTCGTGCTGGCCCTGACCGACGGCGGCCCCGCCGGCTCGACCCAGACGATCGTGTACCAGATCCTGCGGGACTCGTTCGGCCAGTCCGAGCTCGGGTTCGGCGCGGCGCAGTCCGTGATCCTGCTGATCGTCACGGCCGTGCTCGGCCTCGCGGTGACGTTCGCGCGACGCGGCGCGGAGAAGAAGGTGGCCGACTGATGGCGACGACGACGCACCCGACGACCCCCGTGACCCCGCCGGCCGCTCCCCCGGCGCCCGCGGCGGGACCGACGTCGCGCGCCCGGCGCCGCCGCGTGCCGGGCGTGGGCACCGTCCTCAAGTGGGTGGTGCTGGGCCTGGCGGCGCTGGTCATGGTGGTGCCGCTGTACATCATGGTGATCAACGCCTTCAAGCCGCAGGACGCGATCATCTCCTCGCCGCTGGTGATCGGCCCGGACACGTTCAGCCTGGAGTACCTGCAGGCGGCGCTCACCAGCGAGAAGTTCAACGTGGTGCGCGCGTACGGCGTCACGCTGCTGTTCGTCGCGCTGGTCAACGTGTGCGGCATCGCGCTCGCCGCGCCGGTCGCGTACGTCATCGCGCGCGGCCGGTCGAAGTGGCACCTGGGTCTGCTGCTGCTCTTCGTGTCCGGCCTGTTCATCCCGGGCCAGGTGACGCTGATCCCCGTCGTCTTCGTGCTGCGGGTGCTGGGGCTCATCAACACGATCCCGGGCTTCATCCTGTTCGAGACGGCGGCGACGCTGCCGGTGACGATCTTCCTGTTCGCCGCCTACCTGCGCACCGTGCCGCGCGACATCGACGAGGCGGCCGCGCTGGACGGCGCGGGCAAGATCCGGGCCTTCTGGTCGTGCATCTTCCCGATCATGAAGCCGGTGGTCGCGACGATCGTCGTGCTGAACTCGATCAGCGTCTGGAACGACTTCGTGAGCCCGCAGATCATCCTGGGCCCGAGCTCCGGCATCTACACCGTGACGACCGGCGTGTACGCGGCGGTGGGCGAGTTCTCCACCGACTACACGACCGTCTTCCCGACCCTCCTGCTCGCGGTGAGCCCGGCGATCCTGTTCTTCGTGCTCATGCAGCGGCACATCATCGGCGGCCTCGTCGCCGGCGCCACGAAGGGCTGAGCACGCCGACCATGAGCGAGACAACCGATCCCCGCATCCCCACCACCCCCCTGCACGAGGTCCCGGCCTGGGCCGTGCTGGAGCGCCGCCTGTTCGACGCGACGGAGGAGGCCTGGCGGCTGTTCTCCAACCGCTACACCGGGCCCGACGGCCGCATCCTGCACGCGGGCGGCTTCGAGCACCGCGACGGCGTGGACGACCTGTACGAGCCGTTCTTCAACTGGCCCGCGTTCTACGCCCTGGGCGGCAGCGACGAGATCCTCGCCGCGGCGAAGCGCCACTTCGAGGGCGTGACGGCGCAGCTCACCGAGGGCGGCATGCTCACGGGCGAGTACGAGAACGGGTACGACTGGTTCCACCAGGGCGAGTCGCTGCTGTTCTTCTACGGCCTGTGCGCGGCGGACCCGGGCGACGAGCGGTTCGCCGAGCGCGCCCGCCGGTTCGCCGCCCTGTACACGGACCCGGCGCACGGCAACTACGACCCTCGGCGGAACCTGATCACGGCGCCGCACAACGGCGCGCAGGGACCTCTGGAAGGCCTGGGCACCGAGTGGCTCACCTACCCGGCGTCCCTGGACTACATGGAGGCGTACGGCCTGCCGCTGCACGGGCTGCCCGGCATCACGCGGTGGTCCGACCTGGAGGACCCGGCCCACGCCCGGCTCATGGGCGACGAGCTCCAGCGCCGGGCGGCGGGTGACACGGCCGTCAACCTCGCCGCGACGTCCCTGGTCACCAACCGGTGGCTGTACGACGGCGACGCCGCGTCCGCCGCGTGGGTGGCGCGGTACGTCGACGGCTGGCGCGAGCGCGCCGCCGCGGCGGGCGGCCTCATGCCCGACAACGTGGCGCCCGACGGCGTCGTCGGCGGCCTGCACGACGGCGCCTGGTACGGCGGCCACTACGGCTGGACGTGGCCGCACGGCCTGCACTCGGTGGGCATGAGCACGCTGATCGGCGCGCTCAACGCGTCGTTCGTCTCCGGGGCCTCCGGGCCGCGCGACGACGGGGCGCTCGACCTGGTGCGCACCATGCTCGACACGGCGCTGGAGCACGCGATCACGGCGCCCGTCACCGAGACGCCGTTCAGCCTGCGCGGCAGCTGGATCGAGCGGCTCGGGCCGCACGCCGCCGAGCCCACGACGCTCGTGCCGTACCGGTTCGGCGCGGACGGCTGGTTCGACTACGGCCCGCTCCAGCTCGACCTGCCCACCTGGCTGTGGTGGTGGACGCGCGACGACGCCGACCGCAAGCGGCTGGACCAGGTGCTCGACGGCATCCCGGGCTCGGACGAGGTGCGGCCGTTCCGCGACAAGGTGGAGGCCGGGCACGAGGGCCCGTGGCTCGCGTTCCTCGACGGCTCGCTGCCGGACTACCCGGAGCGCGCGCTGTCGATGGCGCTCGGCCAGCTCGCCCGCCGCGTGGCGGTGATGGACGCCGAGCCCGTGGACCCCGAGACCGTGCACCTCCACTTCTGGCAGCGCGCCAACCCGGTCGTCACGGAGGTGCTGGGGCAGCTGGTCACCGGCACGCCGCAGACCCTGTACAACGGCGGGCTGCCGTTCGCCGCCGTCGCGTACACCGACGCCGACCGGCAGCGCCCCGGCCTGCCGCCCGACGTCGCCGCCCTGGTCTCCGGCCTCGACCGCGACGCCGACGGCAACGGCCGCGTCGAGCTCAGCCTCGTCAACCTCTCCCCCACCCGCGCCCGGCGCGTGCGCGTGCGGCCCTCGCGGTTCGGCGAGGAGCGCCTGACCGGCGTCGTCGTGCACGGCGAGGACAGCGGCGTCTGGCCCGGTCGGTCCACGGCGTCGGCCGGCCGTGCCGGCACGCGGACCGCCGCGACCGTCCCGCTCGACGCCCCCGACCTGCTCGTCGAGCTGCCGCCGAACCACCGCGCCGACGTCGTGCTGCTCACCGCACCCGCCGGCAGCGCGCCACGTCACCACCAGCACCACGAAGGAGCCCGACCATGACCGACGCTCTCACCGACGGGTCGCCCGTCGACACCTTGCCCGTCGACACCCTGACCACCGGCCCCGGCGACGGCCTCGTGCGGCCCGAGATCTCCCTGCCCGTGCGCGGAGGAGCGTACGAGCGGGCGGACGCGGAGGCCCTCGAGCGGCTCGGCCAGGTGTCGGCGGCGACGGCCTGCGCCAAGCTGCACGGCCTCGGCATCCGGCACTCGTTCGTCGAGGGCCCGCGGCCGCTCAGGTCCGGGTACCGCGTCGTGGGCTCCGCGCTCACCCTGCAGTTCATGCCGCAGCGCGAGGACCTCGCCGCCGGTGACGAGCAGGAGTACGTGGAGCGGCACACGGCCCTGTGGCACGTGCTCGAGGCGGTGCAGCCCGGCGACGTGCTCGTCGTCCAGGCGTACGGGAGCCGGTTCTCCGGCTGCGTGGGCGACATCCTCGCGCGCTACTTCCAGCGCAAGGGCGGCGCGGGCATGGTCGTCGACGGCCGCATCCGCGACTCGGGCAAGATCGCCGACCTCGGCCTGCCCGTGTGGTCCACCGGCGTCACCCCGCACTACGCCTCGCAGTCCGAGCTGTTCCCCTGGGCCTACGACGTGCCCGTCGCCGTCGGCGGCGTGCTGTGCATGCCGGGCGACCTCGTCGTGGCGGACGACGACGGCCCCGTCATCGTGCCGCGCGCGATGGCCGACCAGGTGGTGGCGTCCGCGCAGGACCACGAGGAGTGGGAGGTCTTCAGCCGCCGCCGGCTCGACGAGGGCGCCCGCCTCAGCGACTACTACCCGCTGACCCCCGACACCCGAGGGGAGTTCGAGGCATGGCGTTCCGCGCAGGGCTCCGCCCGCTGACCCCGGGCGACGACGGCGCGCCCGTCCCGGGCAGCATCGCCGCGTCGTCGTTCGGCCTCGGCTGCGCGCCGATCGGCAACCTCTTCACCCCCGTGGCGGAGGCGGACGCCGAGGCGACGGTCGGCCGTGCGCTCGAGCGCGGGATCCGCTTCTTCGACACGGCGCCGCACTACGGCGAGGGTGTCAGCGAGCTGCGGCTCGGGCACGCCCTGGCCGACGTCGACCGGGACGCCGTCGTCATCGCCACCAAGGTGGGCCGCGTGATCGTCGACGCCGCCGGCGCGCCAGTGCCCTCGGGCGGCACCGGCGGCCCCGGGGGGACCACGGTCGGCGACCTCAGCCGCGACGGCGTGCTGCGATCGCTGGAGGGCAGCCTCGCGCGGCTCGGCACCGACCGCGTCGACCTGCTGTACCTGCACGACCCGGGGGACGTGGACGAGGCGCTGCGGGGCGCCCTGCCCGCGATGCTGGAGCTGCGGGACCAGGGCGTGGTGCGGGCCGTGGGCGTCGGGATGGGGCGCAACGCCCCCGTGGCGCGCCTGGTCCGCGAGGCCGCCGGCGCGCTGGACGTCGTCATGCCCGCCGGGCGGGTGACGCTGATCGACCGCACCGCCCTGGACGACCTGCTGCCCGCCGCCCGCGAGCGCGGCGTCGGCGTCGTCGCGGCGGGGGTCTACAACTCCGGCGTGCTCGCCGACCCGGTCGCGGCGCCGTTCTTCGACTACCACCCCGCGTCGCCGGACCAGGTCGACCGTGCCCTGCGGATGGCGGCCGCGTGCCACCGCGAGGGGGTCGACCTGCCCACCGCCGCCGTCCGCTGGCCGCTGCGCGTGCCGGGCGTGGAGGCCGTCGTCGTGGGGGCGCGCACCCCCGCCGAGGTGGACGTGTTCGCCGACGCCGCCGACGCCGTCGTCCCCGACCGCCTGTGGACGGAGCTCGACGCGATCGCGAACGCGGCCGAGCAGGCGGTCGACACCGTGATCGGGTCGCATGGCACCGCATGACGGCGTCAAGCGCCTGCTCGGCGAGAGGGCTGACGGGGTCGTGGACGCGCACGTGCACCTGTGGGACACGGCGGCCGTGCGGGTCTCGTGGTTCCGGGACGGCCTGGGCCTGCCCGCGCGGGTCGGGCCCGACGACCTGGCCCGCGCCGTCGCGACGTCGCCGGTGCCCGTCCGCGCCGCGGTGGCCGTGCAGGCCGCGGACACGGAGGGCGAGGCGCGCTGGCTCGCACGGCAGGCCGCGTCGCACGCCCCGCTGCCCGGACCGGTCGTGCTGCAGTACGACGCCCGCCCCGACGACCCGCACGCCTGGGCCGGGATGGCGCAGGCGCTGATCGACGACGGCGTCCCCGTCGCGGGCCTGCGGCTCGCCGTCCCGGGCGGCGCCGCGGACCTGTCCGACGTCGCGGGCCTCGACGCGCTCTGCGAGGGCCTCGCGGCGTCGGGCCGCGTGCTCGAGACGCTCGTGCGCCCCGACCAGCTCCCCGCCGTCGCCGCCCTCGCCGGGCGGCACCCGGTCCTCGACCTGGTCGTCTGCCACCTCGGCCTCGGCACGGGCGACCCCGACGCGGCATGGTGCGACGCCCTCGCCGCCGTCGCCGCCCGCCCCCGGGCGCACGCCAAGCTGTCGGGCCTCCACACCACGGCTCCCGACGACGCCGGGCGCACCGCCGCCGCCGCCCGTGCCGCCGTCGACCTGCTCGGCCCGGGGCGGCTGCTGTTCGGGAGCGACTGGCCGATGTCCGCACGCGTCGCCCCGTACGCGCAGATCGTCGAGCGCACGGCCGCGGCGCTGCCCCCGCTCGACGACGCCGCGGCGACGGCCGTCTGGTCCGGCACGGCGACCCGGCTCTACGGCGTTCGGGGACATCGACGTCGGTCGACGTAGCGATCTCTCCCCGTGCGCCGGCAGGACGGCGAGAATTCGCTACGTCACCTTCGACGAGGTCGTGCGAGGATCCCGACGTGTCGGCGCGACGAGGGAGGAACTGATGTTCGCGAGGTCGCTGGGCGACGACGGCGCGGAGCTGCGGGCGCTGGAGCCGTGGCACGCAGAGGAGCTGCTGGCGACGATCGACCGCGGCCGGGAGTTCGTCGGGCGGTTCATCGGCCTCGCGGACCGGATCACGGACCTCGCGTCGAGCCGGTCGTTCCTCGAGTCGTACGCGCAGAAGGCCGCGACCGACACCGGGCGTCTCTACGGCATCTGGCTGGACGGCACGCTGGTGGGCGGCGTCCTGTTCCGCACGATGGACGTCGCGCAGGGCACGGCCGAGGCGGGCTGCTGGCTGGAGCCGGCGGCCGCGGGGCGCGGCCTGGTGACCCGCGCGGCGCGCGTCATCATCGACTGGGCGATCCGGGAGCGCGGCATCCACCGCGTCGAGTGGTGGGCGGCGTCGGGCAACGCGGCGAGCATCGCGGTCGCCCGCCGGCTGGGGATGCGGCGCGACGGCGTGCTGCGCGAGCACCACGAGCACCGCGGCGTGCGGCAGGACATCGAGGTCTGGTCGGTGCTCGCGCCGGAGTGGGGGGCCGAAGCATGACCGACGACGGCGTCGAGCTGGTGGGTGGGATCGAGAAGCGCGAGATCGTCCTCGTCGAGCCGGACCCGGCGTGGCCGGCGCGGTTCGCGCGGGAGCGCGAGCGCATCGTCGCCGCCCTGGGCCCGACAGCGGTGCGGGTGGACCACGTGGGGTCGACGTCGGTGCCGGGCCTCGCGGCCAAGCCGATCGTGGACATCGACGTCAGCGTGCCCGACGTCGAGGACGAGGACGCGTACCTGCCCGCGCTGCTCGCCGCGGGGTACGAGCTGCGCGTGCGGGAGCCCGGCCACCGCCTGGTCCGCACGCCGGAGCGCGACGTGCACGTCCACGTCTGCGCGGCGGGCAGTGCCTGGGAGCGGAGCCACCTGCTGTTCCGCGACCGGCTCCGGCACGACGCCGACGACCGCGCCGCCTACGCCGCGCTCAAGCGCGAGCTCGCCTCCCGCGACTGGCCGAGCATGAACCACTACGCCGACGCCAAGGGCGGACTGATCGCCGAGATCACCGCCCGGGCGGAGGCGTGGGCCGCGCACTCCGGCTGGCGGGTCGCCGACGCCGACCCCGGCACCCGTCCCTGACCCGACGTCCGCGGGCCCCGCACCATCGGTGCGGGGCCCGCGGACGTCCTGTCCCTCGACGCTCGGACGGCGCGACAGCTCACTCGGCGGGCGCGTCCTGCGCGCCCCCGTGCCGGCGGCGGCCGGCCAGCACCAGCCCGGTGCCCGTGAGCACGATGAGCGCGCTCGCGGCGAGCAGGGCCGGGTCGCTGCCCGTCTGGGCCAGCCGCCCGGGCGCCGCGACGGCGGCCTGCGCGGCATGCCGCGAGTCCGCGCCACCGAGGTTGGCCGGGTCCGCGGCGTCCGCCGCGGCGACGATCGTGCCCTCGTGGGAGACGTACACCGGCGCGGTCGGCGCGGACGTCCGATCCGAGGTGCCGCCGTCATCCACCGGGTCGGTCGGCCCGGTCGGCCCGGTCGGGTCCGTGGGGTCCGTGGGGTCCGTGGGGTCCGTCGGGTCCGTGGGGTCCGTGGGGTCCGTGGGGTCCGTGGGGTCCGTGGGGTCCGTGGGGTCCGTGGGGTCCGTGGGGTCCGTGGGGTCCGTGGGGTCCGTCGGGTCCGTCGGGTCCGTCGGGTCCGTGGGGTCCGTCGGGTCCGTGGGGTCCGTCGGGTCCTCCGGCTCGTCCGCCAGCGTCACGCCGATCCAGTCCCAAGCCGTCGACGGGCGGTCGAGCTCGCCCAGGCCGATGAACCAGTGCTGGAACTGCGCCGGCGACCACTGACCCGTCTCGGGGTCGATCGTCCCCTCGCCGTGGTTGTTGTGGTCCCACCCGGTGTAGAAGTGCGGGCTGCCCTGCTCGGTGCCCTCGGCCGAGCCCCAGAGCTGGAACGAGGGCAGGTCGGCCACCTTCGTCCCGGCGGGCACGCGCACGAACACCCTCTGCCCCGGCTTCACCGTGTCGATCACGCGGCCGCCCGCGTCCACCAGCACGACGCCCTCGGGCACGGGCGCTCCGTCCGCCGTGCGGAGCTCGACGTGGACGTCGCCGCTCCCCCCGACCAGCGAGGCGGTGAACCCGTAGTCCGTCGTCCCGTCGGCGTTGTGCACGTAGCCGTTGCTCGTGAAACCCGGCTGCGGCATGACGGCGTTGCTCGTCAGCCCCTTCTCGATGAGCCAGGCCGCGGTCTGCAGCGTCGCCCTGCGGTCGCTGTTGTGGGCGTCCTCCCAGTTGCGTGTCCAGTCCTCGTCCGAGGCCTCGAACTGCGCCAGCGCCTTCTCCGACACCGTGACGTGGTGATCCGCGTCGACGTCGAACAGCAGGCCCATGACGTCGTGACCCGTGCTGAAGTACCAGACGGCGAACTGGGTGGCCTCGTAGGCGGTGTAGTCCATGACCCGGTCGCGCTCGGCGTCCGACTGCTGCTGCCACCACTCGCGCACCTGGGCCTCGGTGTAGGTGCCGTCGTCGATCCACGCCGAGTACCAGCTGCGGAACGTCTCCCACGGCGTGCCGGGCGTCACCGTAACCCCGGCCCGCTCGAACAGGCGCTCGGCGTCGGCCACGCGGGTGGCCATGTCGTTGCCGCCCTTGTACCCGTTGACCAGCACGGTCTGCTGCGCGGACGTGTTCTCCCAGTGGATGCCGTCGGCGTCGGGTGTCACGCTCTCGTCGCCCGACCACGCGTGGTACCAGGAGCCGGCGATGTCGCGGTCGTAGACCATGTGGACCGTGCCGTCGTCGTCCACCAGGGTGTGGTGGAGGATGTGCAGCTGCGGCTGGCCGTTCCAGCCGCTCCAGTCCTTGCCGGAGCCGCCCTCGGCGGGGTCCAGGAAGTACCAGTAGTCGCAGCTGAAGCCGTCCTGGCCGCCGTCGTGCCAGTGCGGCTGGTAGGCGGGGTCCGGGTAGGCGGCGGACGTGGCGCCGAGCAGCGGCGCCGACGGGGCCGGGGCGGCCACGCGGGAGGCCGTGGCGGCCCCCTGGCCCGCGTCCGCGGTGCCGGTGGGCTCCGCCTCGGCGGGAGCATCCTCGACGGGGGCCGCGTCGTCCGCCGGAGCGGGGTCATCGACGGGGGCCGCGTCGTCCGCCGGAGCGGGGTCATCTGCGGGGGTGGGGTCCTCGGGAGGGGTCGCGTCCTCGGTGTCCTCGGCGGGGGCCGCGTCCTCGGTGTCCTCGGCGGGGGCCGGGGCCTCGGTGTCCTCGGCGGGGGCCGGGGCCACCACGGGGTCCACCGGCTCCGCGGGGGCCTCGGCGGGAGCCATCTCACTCCCGGGCTCGGTGGTCGCGGCGGGCGCCTCGGCGGCGTCCGGCTTCTCGGTGTCGTCGGTGTCCCCGGCGGCCTCCGACGACGCCGTGGGAGCCGCGGGCTCGGGCTGGCCGCCGGACGCGGCGTCCCCCTCCCCGGCGAAGGCAGCGAGCGGCGCGCCCAGCGCGAGGGCGGCGGAGACGGCGGAGACGGTGGCGGTGCGGCGGACCTTCATGATCGTTCCTCGATGTCGTCGGGCTTCCTGATGCCTCTACCGTCCCGCCGGGGAGGGGGCCCCAGGCACGCCCGAACGATGGCTTCCGGTACCGCCGAACGTCGGTATCTGCGGGTACGCCCGGGCGCCCCGCGCGGCCGCCGGTCCGGTCGCCGTCGCGGGCCCGATGGCTACGCTGAGGTGGTGGGCCCGACCCCGACGCGGATCGACGTGCTCGTCGCCTCCGTCTGCGCCGCGGGCGGCGTGCTCCTGGTGCTGCTGCGCAGCCGTTCCGGCGTCGGCTGGGCGCCCCCGGCGGCCGAGGTGGCCACCCAGGTCGGCGCGGCGGCCCTGCTCCTGGCGCGGTCGCGCCACCCCCTCCTCGTCCTCGTCGGCTGTGTCGCGGCCAGCGTCGTCTCCCCCGTGATCGCCACGCTGGCCGCCGCCCACGCCACCGGGCTGTACGTCGCGTCCCCCCGCGTCAGCGTGGGCGCGATGCTCGCCGCGGTCACCGTCACCTGGCCCACCTGGCTGCTCACCTCGGAGACCACGGGGCCGAGCGCACTGTGGGGAGGGATCGTCATCCTTCTCTTCGCGTACGCCGCGGGCAGCCTCCAACGCGTGCAGCAGGACGCCGACGCCGCCCGGGCGGCCCGTGGGGAGGCCGAGGCGCGGGCGGCGGAGCGCGCCGCGCTCGCGAGGGACCTGCACGACGTCGTGTCCCACCGGATGAGCTACGCCGTCGTCGAGGCGGAGGTGCTCCGGACCACCAGCGCGGACGACGGGGTCCGCAGCGCGGCGCAGGAGATCGGCACGAGCTGCCGCGACGCCCTAGCCGAGATGCGCACGGTGCTGCGCGCCCTCACCGCACAGGAGGGCGGGCCCGCCGCCCCGGGCATGGGGCCCGACGGCGCGGCCGAGCTGGTGGCGCGGGTCGCCGAGGCGCGGAGGGCCGGCCAGCCGGTGCGGGTCGTCGGCGCGGTCGCCGCGCATGCGCCGCCCGACGTCGTCGACCGCACGGTGCTGCGGGTTGTCGGCGAGGGCCTGACCAACGCGGTGCGGCACGCGCCCGGGGCCGCCACGGTGGTCGCGCTCGACGACGGGGACCGCGAGCTGCGGGTCTCCGTGCGGAACGAGGCGCCGTCGCGCCCGCCGACCGGGCTGACCACCGGCGGCTTCGGCCTCACGGGCCTGCGCGAGCGCGTGGAGCTGCTGGGCGGCACGCTGGACGCCGGGCCGACAGCCGACGGGGGTTTCCGGCTCCGTGCCGTCCTACCGAGGGAGTCCGCATGATCCGGGTGGTGGTCGCTGACGACGAGGCGCTGCTGCGCGCCGGGATCGTCCGGCTCGTGGAAACGGCGCCCGACCTCGAGGTGGTCGGCCAGGCGGGGGACGGCACGGAGGCGGTCCGGCTCGTGCGGGAGCATGGCCCGGACGCACTGCTCCTCGACATGCAGATGCCGGTGATGGACGGCCTGGACGCCACGATCGCCGTCCACCGCGAGCACCCGGAGACGGCGGTGGTGGTGCTCACGAGCCACCTGACCGACGACTACGTGCTGCCCGCCCTGCGCGCCGGGGCGTCCGGGTACCTGCTCAAGGACTCGACCCCTGAGGAGCTGCACCAGGGTATCCGGGCCGCAGTGGCGGGCGACGCCATCCTCTCGCCGCGCGTGGCGCGCCACCTGCTGACCGCCGCGGGAGACGACGCCGAGGGCCGCCACGCCGACGCCCGCCGCCGCCTCGCCGCGCTGGCTCCCCAGGAGCGCGAGGTGGTGGCGGCGCTCGCCGACGGCCTGTCGAACGCCGGGATCGCCGCGCGGCTCTACCTCGCCGAGTCGACGGTCAAGGCCTACCTCGCGAGCGCGATGGGCAAGCTCGGGACCACCAACCGCACCCAGACCGCGATCCTCGCCCACGAAGCCACGCACCCGTAGCGCGCTCCCGTCGCGCTACGGGGACGACCCGAGCGTCAGCGCGCGCCGTCCTCGGCGGCGGCCTCCTCGTCGGCGACACCGTCCAGCAGCGTGCCGGCGGCGTGCGCCTCGAAGAGCGCGGACGCGGCGTCGGCGTCTCCGTCGTCGAGCACGTCGAGCAGGCTGCGGTGCCAGTCCGCGACCTGGTGCCAGTCGCCCGTGAACTCGGGGTCGCCGAGCAGGTGCATGGACCGGAGGCTGGGCTCGATGATGTCCCACATGCGCGGCAGGTAGGTGTTGCCGCTGGCCTCGATGACGGCGCGGTGGAAGCCGAAGTCGAGCTCGCGGAAGGCGGGCAGGTCGGCCGCGTCGACGGCGCCGTGCATCTCGTCGATGACCTTCTCGAGGCTGGAGCGCGTCTCGGGCGCGAGCTGCCCGCACGCGAGCCGGCCGGCCAGGGCCTCGACGGCGACGCGCGCCTGCTTGGCCTGCTGCGCCTCCTCGTCGGAGTACTGCGCCACGAAGTTGCCCTGGTGGCGCACGTGCGTCACCAGGCCCTCGTGGGCGAGGCGCTTGAGCGCGTCGCGCACGGGCGCCTGGCTGACCTGGAGGCGGCGGGCGAGCTGCGACTCGACGAGCTGCTCCCCCGGGGCGAGCTGCGACGTCTTGATCATCGACTTCACGAGGTCGTAGATCTGGTCCGACAGGAGCCCCCGCTCCAGGCCGCTGATCGAGCTGAGCGCGTCCGTCATCCGTGCAGCCTCACGTCGTTCCTCGGGTCGTTATCGACAATCGTTTGTTGGTCGTCAGCGTACGCCGCCAGCCAGGCGTCCGCGATCATCCGGGACGCCGGCGGCGTCGGGTGCACGCCGTCGGGGGCGAGCGCCGCGGCGCCGGCGTCCTGGGCGGCGCGGGTCAGCAGGGCGTGCAGCGGCACCAGCGCGGCCCCGGTCTCGGCGGCCAGCCGCGCGACGACGTCCCGCTTGCCGTCGAGGTCCTCGAGCCAGCCGTGCTGCTCGTCGCGCACGGGCAGCAGGAACGGCTCGACGAGCACGAGCCGCGGGCTGCCCGGCACGCGCGCCAGCAGGCGCCGGTAGGTGGCCTCGAACGCCTCGGCGCTCGTCGCGTCGTCGGAGTCGAAGCGGCGCCACGTGTCGTTGACGCCCACGTACACCGTGAGGACGTCGGGCGCGGTCGCCGCGACGTCGCGCTCCCACCGCTCCTCGAGGTCGACGGCGCGGTTGCCGCCGATGCCGAGGTTGAGCACGACGGCGTCGGGCAGGTCCGCCGCGACGAGCGAGACGTAGCCGTCGCCGAGCGACGCCTCGTCCGCGCGGTCGCGGCCCGCGTCGGTGATGGAGTCCCCGACGAACACGAGTCGATCGGGGGCTGCACTGCTGGTCATGAGCTCTCCTTCGAGTGGCGGACGGGTCCGACCGTAGCGGGTCGGGGCGCCCGTCGCCGCATTGTCAGCGATTATCGATTAATGTAACCTGCGGGTGCTTGACGATCCGGGCGCGCCGCACCCGCGTCGCCCCGAGAACCCCGTGACCACACGAGAGGTCGGAGCACTCGCAATGAAGCGACCACTGTCAGCACTGCTGCTGACGTCCCTGCTCCTCGCAGGGACGCAGACGGCGGCCCACGCCGCACCACCCCCGCCCGCCGGCGCCCACAAGGCCGGCGTCGTCCTCTACGTCTCCCCCGACGGGAACGACGGCGCGAAGGGATCCCAGAAGCGTCCCCTGGCGAGCCTCGAGGGCGCGCGCGACGCGATCCGCGAGCTGTCGAAGGGACAGCGCAAGAAGGGCGTCACCGTGTACCTCCGCGAGGGCACGTACGAGCGCTCGGAGTCGTTCCTCCTCGGACCGGAGGACTCCGGCACCGCGGACGCCCCCATCACCTACGCCTCCTACCCGGGTGAGACCGCGACGATCTCGGGCGGCAAGGAGCTGCCCTACGACGGCTTCTCCCCCGTCACCGACCAGGCCGTGCTCGACCGGATCATCGAGACGTCCGCGCGCGACGACGTCCTCCAGATCGACCTGCGCGAGCTCGGCATCGACGACTACGGCCAGCTCAGCCGGCACGGCTACTGGAAGGCCAACGACGTCAGCACGACGCCGCCGATGGAGCTGTACGTGGACGGCGAGGACATGACCCTCGCGCGCTGGCCCAACGCCGGCGCCGCGAAGGACACCGTCCAGATGAACAAGATCGTCGACCCCGGCCCCACCAAGGACGACGCCGACCTGCAGGAGCGCGGCGGCACGTTCAGCTACTCCTACGACCGCCCGCAGTACTGGGGCGAGGCGAAGGACGTCTGGATGGACGGCATCTTCGGCCAGAGCTGGGAGTGGTCGTACAACAAGATCGAGACGATCGACACCGACGCGCGCACCATCACGCTGCGCTACGGCGAGATGTCGGGGCTGATGAAGACCTGGTACCCCGACTTCCACTTCGCGCAGAACCTGCTCGAAGAGCTCGACGCGCCGGGCGAGTACTACATCGACCGCGACACCGGGATGCTCTACCTGGTGCCGAACGCGTCGTTCCTGGCCGAGCGCGGGGCGCCCGTCGTCACGACGCTGGACGAGCCGATGATCCGCACGGACGGCGCGTCGTACGTGACGTTCGACGACCTGGTCCTCGAGTACGGACGGGCCCTGGGCGCCGTCATCCTCGGCGGCAGCCACGTGACGATCTCGCACAGCGACGTGCAGAACTTCTCCGACGGCGGCGTGTCCATCAACTCACCGGGCCGGTACACCTACGACGGCATCCCGGTGAACCGGGGCGGGCGCGACCACGCCGTCGTCTCCAGCGACATCCGGCACGTCGGCGGCGTCGGCGTCGTGCTGCAGGGCGGGGACAAGACGACCCTGGAGCCCGGCCGCAACCGCGTCGAGGACTCGCACATCCATGACTTCGCGTACTACCACAAGGCGTACAACCCGGGCGTGATGTTCGACGGCGTCGGGAACGTCGCGCGCGGCAACGAGATCAACGACGCGCCGCACCCGGGCGTCATCGTGCACGGCAACGATCACCTGTTCGAGCAGAACGAGGTCTACGACGTCTGCAAGACGTTCCAGGACCTCGGCGCGATCTACATGAACTCCGGCGAGACGCCGCAGCAGCGCGGGCACGTGTTCCGGCAGAACTACTTCCACGACGTCGGCCTCACCAAGCACGGCGTCGAGGGCATCTATGCCGACAACTTCACGTGGGACCTGGAGATCAGCCAGAACGTCTTCGTGGACATGGGCAACGACGCGATCAAGTCCGGCTCGGCCGACTACATCGACGCCACGAACAACGTGTTCGTCGACACGACCGTGCCCTACGACAACTACACGCAGTGGATGGGCGACGGGGAGGGCAACACCGTCGACCGCGTGTACATGCCGAAGTGGAAGAAGGTGTTCGCCGACAACAAGGACTTCGTCGGCACGCCGTACCTGGAGAAGTACCCCGAGCTGGGCCACTTCTTCGAGGACAACCACTACTTCCCGAACAACTCCACGTTCGCGAGGAACGTCGTGTGGAACCCCGACCGCACGCGCAACCCCGACGTCAACGCCGAGGGCGCGCTCGACACGAAGGACCTCCTCGACTACGGGACCGGCGACGACGCCAACTGGGTGGCGGACGCCGACCCGGGCTTCGTCGACGCGGCGAACGGCGACTACACGCTGCGCGACGACGCCGCCGTCTTCGACCAGATCCCCGGCTTCGAGGCGATCCCGTTCGACGAGATCGGCACGGACGGGCACGTCGGCCAGTCGCAGACGCCGGACACCGTGGCCCTGGAGTCGCTCCAGCTGCCCGCGGACCAGCTGGCGGTGACGCTCGGCGACGAGGTGTCGGTGGCCGCGCAGGCGGTGCCGTGGAACGCCACCCAGCAGGCCGTCACCTACACCTCGAGCGACCCGGAGGTCGCGACCGTCAGCGCCGCGGGGATCCTCACCGCCGTCGCGCCCGGCGAGGTGACGGTGACCGCGGAGGCGAAGGCCGACGCGAGCATCCGTGACGAGATGACCGTGACCGTGGCGGCCGGCGACGGCGTGCTGCACTCCACGGACTTCGAGACGGGCGGCAACGGCTGGGCCACCGACCCGAACCGCGCGATCGTCGACGACGGCACGGGCGACCACGTCTACCGGATCAAGAACGGCGCCAACTCCCAGCTCGACCGCTCCTTCACGGAGTACGCGCTCGACTTCACGGTGACGACGCCGGCAGAGGTGCCCGAGGGCGGGCAGATGCTCGTCTACGACCGCACCGGCAGCACGCCGGGCGGGTACGTCCGCTACCGCCACGCGGCGGCCGGCTCGACGTGGACGATCTTCGACTCCGCGTGGGGCACGGTGAAGGAGGTGACGCTGCCCGCGGGCGAGGGGCTCGAGCCCTCCACCCAGTACGACGTCCGCGTCGTGGTGACGGCCGGCGGCGTGCGCGTGCTGCTCGACGGCGAGGAGGTCGTGGCGGGCGCCAACCCGGCGCCCGACGGGGCCGGCAAGGTCGGCTTCTACGTGCAGGGCTTCGCGTCGCTGGACTTCGACGACGTGCGGTTCTCGCTCGTGGGCGTCGACCCCGACGGGCTCACCCTGGCGCCGTCCGAGGCGACGATCGAGCCGGGCGAGACGCACCCGCTCGCGCCGTCGTTCACCCCCGCGGACGCCACGCGCACCGGGCTCGGGTGGACCTCGAGCGACGAGTCCGTCGCGACCGTGGACGCGAAGGGCGTCGTCCGCGGCGTCGCCGCCGGCACGGCCACGATCACGGCGACGTCGACCGTGGTGGCCGGCCTCGCGGCGTCGTCCACCGTGACGGTGCAGGCGGCCGACCACCCCGTGTCGTCGCTCGGCGCCGAGATCCTCGACCCCGCGGCCTGGACGCCGGGCGAGGGGATCACGGTGGCCGACGGCGCGGCCCACCTGGCCCCGCGCGGCGCGTGGAGCTTCAAGCCCCGGCAGTTCGGCGACGAGCTGCTCCGGTTCGACACCTCGGTCGGTGCCTTCAACGGCGGCTGGTTCGGGTTCTCCGTCCGGTCGAAGACCGCCGGCGACCCGGTGTGGACCAACAGCAGCTCGGGCTACCTCGTGGTGATCAAGGAGGACGTCATCGAGATGCAGAAGTGGAGCCCCGCCGTCTTCATGGTCGACACGTTCCCCAACACGGTGATCGAGCCGAACTCGACCCACGAGGTCACGTTCGGCGCCGTCGACGTCGAGGGCGGCACCCGCGTCGTGCTGCGCGTGGACGGCGAGCCGGTCTGGAGCTACCTGGACGACGCGGCCGACAACCCGCTCGCCACGGACGGGTACTTCACGGCCTACCGCCAGGGCCCCGCGGGAGAGATGAGCATCGCGCCCGCGAGCTGACCGAGTCGCCTTCGAGCACGGGATCCGTGTCGCCATTCGCCCGGTTGGCGATACGGATCCCGTGCTCGAAGGGAACTCCTCCTCCCGTCCCCTAGGGTCCTGACCGTGCGGTCGAGAGCGACGTCCCGGGAGACGCGGCGCGTGCGGGCGGCGCTCGACGACGCCACGCACGCGCTCGGCTCGACGCTCGACGACGGCCAGCGCGCCGCCGCGGACGCACTCGCCGCCGCCGGGGCCCGCGTCTCGGCCCGCCGCCGGGGCCGGGGCGTCTACCTGTACGGACCGGTGGGCCGCGGGAAGACCTTCCTCGTCGACGCCCTCCTGGCCGCCCTGCCGGACGACGGCGTCCTGCGGGTGCACGCCTTCGAGGCCGCCCGCCGGCTGCACGCAGCCGTCGCCCGCGAGTCGGGGAGCCCCGGTGCCCTGCCGCGCGCGCTCGCGAGCCTGCTCGACGGCACGCGGGTGCTGTTCCTCGACGAGCTGCACGCCCATGACCCCGGCGACGCGATGATCCTGGCGCGGCTGGTCCGCGAGGCCGTCGGGCGCGGCATCCCGCTGCTCGCCACGTCGAACTACCCGCCGGACGGACTGCTGCCCAGCCCGCACCACCACCACCTGGTGCTCCCGCTGGTGCGGTCGATCGTCGAGTGCTGCGACGTGGTCGAGGTGGCGCACGGCGAGGACTACCGCCGCCGCAGCGACCTCGTCGACCGCTCGGGCTGGCGCGCCGGGGCGTGGGCCGTGCCGGGCAGCGCCGCGCAGGTCGCCTCCCTCGGCCTGGCCACCCCGGACCCGGGCGACCGCTTCCTGGTGCGGCTCCCCGCGACGACGCTGCGCGCCCTCGCCGCGGCCGGCCCCGGCACCCCCGAGGGCGTGGTGCACCTGGACTTCGGCGAGCTGTGCGAGGCGCCCACGTCCGTCGGCGACGTCCTCGACCTCGTGGACCGGTTCGGCACCCTCGTCGTGTGGCGGGTGCCCCGGCTCTCGGCGACGACGCCGGACGGGGCGCAGCGGTTCGCGAACCTCGTGGACGTGGCGTGGGACCGCGACGTGCGGCTGGTCATGCTCGCCGAGAGCGCGCCCGACGACGTCCTGGACGCCGAGGTCCGCGACCGCGACCGGATCGCCAGCCGCCTCGCGGCCCTCCCCCGGGTCTGACGCCCGCGAGCCCGCTCTCCCCTCGCGACGTCCTCTGCGCTAGATTATTGGCATGACCGCCAATAACGTCGTCGCAGGCCACCGCGGCAGACGCCGCCGGCTCAGCCCAGAGCGCTCCCGCCAGGAGATCCTCGACGCCGCGACCGCGCTGGTGGCCGAGCACGGTCCCGACGCCGTCACCATCGCCCAGGTCGCCGCCGCGGTCGGCGTGACCCGAGGCCTGGTCAGCCACTACTTCGGCACCCACCGCGGCCTGGTCCGCGAGGTGCTGCGCGCAGAGGACGCACGCCACCGCGAGCGCGTCCGCGCCCGGGTCGCGGACGACGCCGGCGTCCCGTACGCCACCCGGATGCTCGACGTCGTGTTCGCGACGCTCGACGACGAGCGGTACCTGCGGCTGTGGGCATGGTCGGCCCTGCACCCCGAGCACGGCGCGCTCGCGACCGACGGGCTCGCCGGCATCGCGGACGTGATGGAGGCGGGCCTGCGCGCGGCGCTGCCCGCGGACCGGGTCCCGTCGCGCGACCGGATCGAGGCGGTGCTGCTCCTCGGGATGTCCGGCGCGTACGGCTACGCGCTGGGCGGGCGGTCCTGGCAGTCGGCGCTCGGTCACGACCCGGGCGACCCCGAGCACGCCACCGCGTTCCGGACCGCGCTCTCGGCCGCGGTGGCGGCGTACCTCGTCGGCGAGGAGGCCGCCTGATGGACAGCACGCTGGGCTCCGTGCTGGACACGGTGCCGCCCCAGGTCCTCGTCGGCCTGGTGACCCTGACGGCGATCGTCCTCCTCCGCCTGCGCCCCCGACCCGTGCGGACCGGGCGCCTGTTGATCGTCCCGGTCGCCGTCATGCTCGTCGGCGCGTTCCTGCTGGTGCCGTGGCTCGCGCTGCCGTCGCCCGGGGGCGCGATCGCCACGATCGCGGTCCTGGCCGTCGACGTCGTCCTCACGGTGGGCCTCGGCGTGGCCCGCGGGGCCACCGTCGAGGTCACCACAGGCCCGACCGGGTCGGTCCGGTTCCGCTACACCGGGGTGACCGTCGCGCTCTGGGCGGTGTCCGTGGCGCTGCGCTTCGAGCTCGCCGACGCGGGCGCGGGGGCCGGCGCGTCCCCGGCCGTCACGGAGGGGAGCATCCTGCTGGCGCTGGGGCTCTCGCTGCTGGTGCAGAACCTCGTCGTCGTCCACGCGATCAGCCGCGCACGCGCCCGCCGCCCTCAGCCCTTGACCGAGCCGAGCATGACGCCGGACACGAAGAACCGCTGCACGAACGGGTAGACGCACACGATGGGGATGATCGTGAGGATCATCGTGACCGCCTGGATGTTGGCCGAGACGGCCTGGGTGGTCGCGCCGACGGCGGCGGCGCCCTCGGACGCCGACGACGACGCCCCCGCGATGAGGTTCCGCATGAACAGCGTGACGGGGAAGAGCTCGTTCTTGTCGAGGTACAGGAAGGCCGAGAACCAGTCGTTCCAGTACGCGACCGAGTAGAACAGCACCATCGTGGCGAGCACGGCCTTCGACAGCGGCAGCACGATGCGGCCGAAGATCCCGAACCACCCCAGCCCGTCGATCTGCGCCGCCTCCTCCAGCTCCTGCGGGAGGTTCTCGAAGAACGACTTCATGACCAGCAGGTTGAAGACGGAGACGGCGCCAGGGAGCACCACCGCCCACATCGTGTTCTTCAGCCCGAGCGACGAGATCAGCACGTAGTTGGGAACCAGCCCGCCGTTGAAGAACATCGTGAACACGGCGACGCCGATGAGGACCCCGCGACCGCGCAGGTGCCGCTTGGAGATGACGAACGCGAACGTCGTGGTCAGGACCATCGCGATGGTGGTGCCGACGAGCGTGTAGACGAGGGTGTTGCGGTAGCTGCTCCAGAACAGCCCGTCCTGCGCCATGGCGCGGTAGGTGTCCAGGTTGAACCCGACCGGCCAGAAGCTCACCATCCCGGCCTTGATCGCGCCGGGGCTGCTGAACGACTGCGCGAACACGGTGACGAACGGGTAGAGCATGAACAGGGACACCACCACCAGCGCCACCGTGTTGAACACCGTGAACGCCCGGTACCCCCGGGTGTCCCGCGCCCCGACGGGCGTGCCGGCGGACCGCACGCTCGGGGACGACGTCGCGCGCTGCATCACCACAGGCTTGCTCCCACCACTCGTCGCGAGATGAAGTTGGCGCTCAGCACCATGACCAGCCCGATGCACGCCTGGAAGAGCCCGATGGCGGCCGCGTAGCTGAGGTTGTTGGACACCAGGCCGACCCGGTAGAGGTACGTCGAGATGACGTCCGCCGTGGAGTACGTGAGCGGGTTGTAGAGCAGCAGGACCTTCTCGAACCCCACGTTGAGGAACGTGCCGATGTTGAGGATCAGCAGCGTGATCATCGTGGGCCGGATCCCGGGGATCGTCACGTGCCACGTCTGCTGCCACCGGTTCGCGCCGTCGATGCGCGCCGCCTCGTACAGCGACGCGTCCACGGTGGTGAGGGCGGCGAGATAGAGGATCGTGCCCCAGCCGACGGTCTGCCAGACCTCCGACCCCACGTAGATCGTGCGGAACCACTCCGCCCGCTGCAGGAACGGGACGGCCTCGCCGCCGAGTCCCTCGATGATCTGGTTGACGGTGCCCTGCAGCGACAGCAGCTGCATGACCATGCCCGCCACGATCACCAGCGACAGGAAGTGCGGCAGGTAGGAGATCGACTGGATGGTGCGCTTGAAGGCCTTCTTGCGCACCTCGTTGAGCAGGAGCGCCAGCACGATCGGCAGCGGGAAGCAGACGAGGAGCGTGAGCCCGCCGAGGATCACCGTGTTGCTGAAGACCTTCCAGAACGTCGGGTCGTGGATGAACATCTCCACGTACCGCAGGCCCACCCACCG
This sequence comes from Isoptericola sp. NPDC019571, assembly GCF_044389385.1. NCBI lineage: Bacteria > Bacillati > Actinomycetota > Actinomycetes > Micrococcales > Promicromonosporaceae > Isoptericola > Isoptericola sp. NPDC019571. Next base: position 120,552 of record NZ_JBIRXZ010000001.1, on the reverse strand, counting down.
CTCGCCGAAGATGCTGCCGCCGGGGCGGAACTGCCGGAACGCGATGACGTTCCCCAGCATCGGCACGTAGCGGAAGACCAGCAGGAACGCCACGGGCAGGACGGCGAGGGCGTACAGCTGCCAGTCGCGGCGCAGGCTCAGCCGCCACGATCGGCGGGCCGGCCTCGACCGGCCCACGTCCGCCCGCGGGGGGCGGGGCGTGGGCCCGTCGAGAACCGGCGCCGGGGCCGACAGCTGCCGGTCCGAGGTCGTGCTCATGGATCAGTTCTTCTCGGCGAAGCGCTGCTGCGCGCCGTTGATCAGGTCGAGGTAGCCCTGCAGGTTCTGCCCCTCGAGCTCGGTGACGTAGTCGTCCCACTCCGCCAGCGGACGGTCGCCGAGGATGAACTTCAGCGTGTTCGTGTCCACCGTGTCCTTGAGCGGGGTGGCGAGCAGGGACGCCTGCTCCAGCTCGGCGTCGTCCAGCGGCGCCGCCGGGAACGGGTCGCGCGGGGTCCTGCTCTCCAGGACGCGGTCCATGTACTCGACGAACTGGTCGGAGTTGTAGGACTCCTTCAGGGCGCGCGACTCGGTGGACTCCGCGAGGAAGGTGGAGAAGCCGAGGTCCTTCGCGAGGTCGGTCTTCGCGTCGGGGTTGATGTTGTACGCGTCGAGCGAGTAGTCCGGGTCGATGGTGATCGTGCCGTCGGCGTCCTTCGTGTACGTCTCGCCCTCGACGCCCCAGCGCAGCATCTCGCGCGCGTCGGGGCTGTAGTACAGCCAGTCGAGGAACTGGACCAGGGCGACGAAGTGCGGGTCGTCCTTGGCCTCGGCGCTGAGCATGAACCCGTGCCAGAAGTTGCGGGGCTCCACGACCTGGCCCGCGGGGCCGCCGGGCGGGGCGATCTGCACGAGCTCGAACTCGGCGTCCGGATCGGCCTCCTGGAGGGCGAGCTGGAACTCCGCCACGGTGCCGGAGGCGCCGGAGGCCGCGTACACCGCGCTGTTCGCCACCTTCTCGGAGAGCTCGTTCACGCTGCCGTCGCTGGTCGTGGTCAGGGTCTCCGGGTCGAGCAGCCCGTCCTCGACGAGCCCGTGGAAGTACTCGACCATCTCCTTGTACCCGTCGGACGTCGCCGCGTAGGTGAACTCGCCGGCCCCCTCGTCCCAGAACGTGCCGTTGCCGAAGCCCCACCCGGCGACCGTGCCGTAGGCGTGCGCCGCGTAGTTGAGCATCGACTGCCCCTCGAACCCGTCGGCGAGCGGCTTGGAGTCGGGGTGCTTCGCCTTGATCTTCTCGAGGGCGACGCGCAGCTCGTCCCAGGTCTCCGGCACTTCGGCGCCGACCTCGTCGAAGACGTCCTTGCGGATGATCATCGAGAACACCGGGACGGACACCTCCTGCAGCCCGGGAACCATGTAGTACTTCCCGTCGTCCTGGCGGAGGTTGTCGATCATGTCGCCGAGGTCCCACTCCTCGACGTACTTCTGGAAGTTCGGCATGAGGTCGACGTAGTCGCTCATCGGGAGCACCGCGCCCGACGAGACGAAGGGCGCGTCCTCGCCCGTGTAGACGAGCGGGATGATCTGGGGGGCGTCGCCGGCACTGATGAGCAGGCTGCGCTTCTCCGTGGCGTCGCTGAACGGGATGTTGGTCGGCTGGAGCGTGACGTTGGTCCGCTTCTCGATCTCGTCGAAGAGCTGCCACGAGTCCTTGATCGGCAGCTCCGGCCAGTCGGTCCACAGGATCGAGAAGTCGACGGGCTCGGTCGCCTTGAACTGCTGGTCGGCGGCGAAGTCGGTCATCGACGCCTCGGTGTTGTCCAGGCCCGCGCCGCCCTCCTCCGACTCGCCGCTGCACGCGGCGAGGAGCAGCAGCGACGACGCCGCGACGGCTGCCGGGACGGCCCGCCACGGGCGGCGCGCCCGCGGTGTCAGATCACCCATCATGTGTCTCCCCTTCGAGAACCCCGGGCCACGTCGCCCGAGCCGACCGACCGTCCGACTGCCCGGTCCGTCTGCGATTTTAGCGTTAAACTAGAGCCCGCCTCCGGGCCCGTCAACCCCCGTCCCTCCGGTGGATCAGGGTGCGAGGCGCAGCTCGACGGCGCACTCTCCCGCCGCCAGGTCGACCGTCGCCGACGACGCGCCGCAGCGCGCCTCGTACCTGCCGGCGAAGCCCTCCACCTCGATCCGCCCTGCCGCGTCCGTGCGGCCCGGCGTCGGGCCTGTCCACCACACGTCGCGGACCAGGGACCGCAGGGCGTCGTAGGACGGCTTGGGCGTGCCGTCCGCCCGCACGAGCCCCGCCGGGGCACCGAGCCACGCCCCGGCGTCGCCGAGACCCCAGTACGTGATGGACTCGACGGCCGGGTGGGAGACGAGCGCCGAGTAGTGCGCCACCACATCGGCCGCCTGGCGAGCCTCGCCCTCGGGCGTGGACGGCCACCGGGCGACCTGGTGGTCGTTGAGGTCCTCGACGTCGGCCGGCATGAGGTCGCCCGAGACGAGCGTCGTCTCGGTCCAGTGGAGCGGCAGCCCGAAGCGGGCGAACCGGTCGCAGACCTCGAGCAGCCGGTCGGCGCCGCGGAAGCCCTGGTGCATGTGCGACTGCAGCCCGATCGCGTCGACCCGCACGCCCGCCTCGAGCAGCTCCTCGATCAGCCGCTCGTACTCGGGCCCCAGGTCGAAGTCGTTGATCAGCAGACGCGGCGACGTGCCCGGGCCGCGCGCCTCGTCGACCGCCAGCCGCACCATCTCGACCCGGCCGAGTCGTGCGCACAGACGACTGATCGCGTTGGGGACGCCGTCGGGCTCGTTCGTGAACCGGGGCATGATCACCACCTCGTTGATGGCGTCCCACGTGTCGATCAGACCGGCGAGGTCGCGCACCTCCCGGCGCACGCGCTCGCGCAGCAGCCGCTCCGCGTCGTCCAGCGGCAGGCGGTCGACCCACGGGGCCTTGACCGTGTGCCACACCAGCGGGTGCCCCTTGAGGCGCACCTCCCGGTCGGCGAACCAGCGCGCCACCTCGGTGAGGTCGGCGAGGGCCGTCTCCCCGCGCCGCGGCTCGTAGCGCCCCCAGTACACGGGCAGGGTCGCCGTGTCGAACAGCCCCAGCCAGAGGTCCTGGTAGCCGGCGTCCGCGCCCGCCACCTCGAAGGCCGCACAGCCGAACTCGAACGCGTGGCGCACCTGGCGCACCGTGACGTCCTCGTGCGCGAGGGGGCGGCCCTCCTCGTCCGTGAGCGTGACGACGCTCCGGGTGCGGCGGTGGTCGAGGCCGGTCACGCCGCAGCCTCCGGCGTGAACGGCACGAGCGTTCTTCTCATGTGTCTCCTTCGTCGTGCGTCGTCCTGGTCAGAGCCGGGCAAGGCCATTCCATTCGCCGCGCCGGAGCGGGAGCACGGCGCCGTGCTTGGTGTGCGGGGGCAGGTGCAGCTCGTCCTCCGGCACGGGATCCCACCGTCCGGACGAGATGTCGGTGGTGGTCAGCGCCCTGTACCCCTGCGGCGGGCGGCCGTACTGGTCCACCCACAGGTACCACCGGCTCCCGTCGTGCGTCGGGAAGACGAGCGGACCCTCGACCGCGGGGCCGAACCCCTGGCCCAGCCCGGTCGCGAGCGTCCGGAAGGCGGGGTCGAAGAACGACGACCCCACCTGGTGGAAGACCTGCCACGACCCCGGCGCGCCGTCGTCCTGCTTCGCGAACCGGTGCACCTCGTCGCCGACGGCCACCGCCGTCATGTCGATCACCCCTCCGGGCAGCTCGAGGTACGTCTCGGCGGGGGCGAACGTGCGGAGGTCGCGGGTGGTGGCGGTCATGATCCGCGGTACGCAGGGCCCCTCGTGCCGCGGGTCGTCGGGGGCGTAGAGGGCCGCCGCGAAGTGCAGCACGAGGACGCCGGTGTCCGCGTCGTGGAACACCTCCGGCGCCCAGGCCATGCCCGCGTGCGGCGGCGCGACGGTCACGTGGCGCGGCTCCGACCACGTCAGGAGGTCCGGCGAGTCCCAGACGACGACGTCCCGGCTGCCGCGGCGGGCGTACTCGTGCCAGTCCGGACCGGCGGGACGCCACACCCGCAGGTCGGTGGCGACGAGGTGGAAGCCCTTGCCGTCGGGCCGGCGCGCGACGTGCGGGTCGCGGACGCCGGTGGTGCCGGCGGTGGTCTCGAGGACCGGCGCGCCGCCGTGGAGCGGACGCCATCGCAGCGGGTCGTCACCCTCGCTGAGGCTGAAGTGGACGCGCTCCCCGTGGCCCGCCGGGTCCTCCACGAAGTGCACGAGGAGATAGCCGTACGGATCGTCGGAGCGCATCGTCGAGCCCTTCCCGGTTTATCGTTAATCCGGACCGACCCTGACATGGCGGAATCGCGTCGTCAAGGCCGGCACGACGCCGCCGCGCACGGCCTGGCAGGATCACCCCGGGAGGTGGCGCATGGTCACGATGAGCGACGTCGCGCGGGAGGCGGGCGTGTCGATGATGACCGTCTCGAACGTGCTCACGGGCAACAAGCGCGTGGGCGAGCCCACCCGCGACCGGGTGCTTGCGGCGGTCGAGTCGCTGGGGTACGAGGTGAACCTCACCGCCCGGCACCTGCGCGCCGGCCGCACGGACACGGTGGCCCTCATCGTGCCCAGCTTCCACGACTACTTCGGCGAGGTCGCGGACCGGATCGCCCCCCTGGTCGAGGCCGGCGGCCGCCACCTCGTGGTCGAGCGCACCAGCGCGGACGCGCGCAGCGAGATGGAGTCGCTGAGCATGCCGCGGCTGCGGATGTACGACGGCGTCCTCCTCTCGGTGGCCGGCCTGCACAGCGACGAGCTCGACCGGGTCCCGACGTCCACCCCGATCGTCCTCCTGGGCGAGCGGGAGGTGCCCCCGCAGTTCGACCACGTCCGCCTCGCCAACGTCGAGGGCGCCCGCCTGGCGACGGCGCACCTGCTCGAACGCGGGGCGCGGCGGGTGCTCGCCCTCGGCGCCTCGGCCGAGGCGTCGGTCGGCATGGAGTCGGACCGGCACGCGGGATGGGCCGAGGCGCACCGCGCGGCCGGGCTCGTCGCGGACGAGCGCCTGGTCACGCCGGTGCCGGACTTCACGTCCGAGGCCGCGTACGACGCCGTCACCCGGCTGCTCGACGACGGCATGCCGTTCGACGGCCTCTTCGCCGTCAACGACACCGTGGCGTTCGGGGCGGTGGCCGCGCTCGCCGAGCGAGGCGTGCGGGTCCCCCACGACGTCCAGCTGGTGGGCTTCGACAACCTCGGGGTCTCGCGCTTCGTCCCGCCGGGGATCACGTCGGTCGACCCCGGCTACGACGTCGTGGCGGCCACGGCCGTGCGGCTCCTCGAGCAGCGGATGGCCGGCGGGGACGGTCCGCACGAGCACGTGACCGTCCCCGTCCACCTGGTCGAGCGCGGCTCGACCCGCGCCTGACGCCCTCAATCCTCGGATCTCTTGCCCCGTGAGGTACCGCGTGCTCGTTGCCGTGCCCCCGTGTTACCGCTAGGTTGACTCTCAGTCATCCGATCTTTCTGTCCGTCGCCACGAAGAGGTGCGCATGCCCACCATCACCGACGTCGAGATCACCGACGTCCGCTTCCCCACCTCCCGCACGGCCGACGGGTCGGACGCCATGAACGCCGACGCCGACTACTCGGCCGTCTACGTCGTCCTGCGCACCGACGGCACCGACCCCGCGGGCGAGCCGCTGGCCGGCCACGGCCTGACGTTCACCATCGGGCGCGGCACGGACGTCGTCGCCCTGGCGGCCCGGCACCAGGCCGAGCGGCTGGTGGGGCGGGACGTCGACGACGTCGTCGGCGACCTGGGCGGCACGTACCGCGACCTCACCGCCGACAGCCAGCTGCGCTGGCTCGGGCCGGAGAAGGGCGTCGTGCACCTGTCGCTGGCCGCCGTCCTCAACGCGGCGTGGGACCTGGCCGGGCGCCGCGCCGGCAAGCCGGTGTGGCGGCTGCTCGCGGACATGACGCCCGAGCAGCTCGTCGACGTCGCGGACCTGCGCTACCTCTCGGACGCCCTCACCCGCGACGAGGCGCTGGAGATCCTGCGCGCCGCCGAGCCCGGCAAGGCCGAGCGCATCGCGCACCTGGAGCGCCGCGGCTACCCCGCGTACACGACGTCGGCCGGCTGGCTCGGGTACGACGACGCCAAGCTGCGCCGCCTCACCCGGGAGGCCGTGGACGCCGGCTACCGGCACGTGAAGCTCAAGGTCGGGGCGCGGCTCGAGGACGACGTCCGCCGCCTCGGCATCGCGCGCGAGGAGCTCGGCCCGGACCTCACGCTGATGATCGACGCCAACCAGGTGTGGGACGTGCCCGAGGCCATCGAGTGGGTCCGCGCCCTGCAGCGGTTCGACCCGCTGTGGATCGAGGAGCCCACGTCGCCCGACGACGTCCTCGGCCACGCCGCCGTGCGCGAGGGCGTCGCCCCGGTGCGCGTCGCGACGGGCGAGCACTGCCACAACCGCGTGATGTTCAAGCAGCTCTTCCAGGCGCGGGCCACCGACTACTGCCAGCTCGACACGGGCCGCCTCGCCAGCATCAACGAGATCGTCGCGGTGCTGCTGCTCGCCGCGAAGTTCGGCGTGCCCGTCTGCCCGCACGCCGGCGGCGTCGGCCTGTGCGAGATGGTGCAGCACGTGTCCGTGCTCGACTACGTCGCCGTGTCGGGGTCGCTGGACGGGCGCATCACCGAGTTCGTCGACCACCTGCACGAGCACTTCACCGACCCGTGCCTGGTGGAGGACCTCGGCGAGGGCGTGTCGTACGTCGTGCCGACCGCGCCCGGCTACTCCACCCAGATGCGCCCGGAGTCCGTGGCGGAGTTCCGCTTCCCCGGCGGCGCTGCGTGGACGTCGTGACCGTGGTGACCTGGGACACGTTGCCCGGAACACGTTGACCTCAACAAGGGTTCAGGTCGTAGCGTGACCAGCAACGAGATCCGCGACGACGAAGGGGACGAGATGCCCGTCTACACCCTGCCCGACCTGCCGTACGACTACAGCGCCCTCGAGCCGCACATCAGCGGCAAGATCATGGAGCTGCACCACGACAAGCACCACGCGGCCTACGTCACCGGCGCCAACACCGCCCTGGAGAAGCTCGCCGAGGCCCGCGAGTCCGGCGACAACGCCGCGGTGAACCTGCACGAGAAGAACCTCGCGTTCAACCTCGGCGGCCACACCAACCACACCGTCTTCTGGAACAACCTCTCCCCCGAGGGCGGCGGCCAGCCCGAGGGCGAGCTCGCCGAGGCCGTCAAGGACGCCTTCGGCTCCTTCGACAAGTTCCAGGCCCAGTTCGCCGCCGTCGCCACCGGCATCCAGGGCTCCGGCTGGGCCGTGCTCGGCTGGGACTCCATCAGCCAGCGCCTCGCCATCTTCCAGCTCTTCGACCAGCAGGCCAACGTCCCCGTCGGCATCACCCCGCTGTTCATGCTGGACATGTGGGAGCACGCCTTCTACCTCGACTACCTCAACGTCAAGGCCGACTACGTCAAGGCCGTCTGGAACATCGCGAACTGGCAGGACGTCGCCGCCCGCCTCCAGCGCGCCCGCACCCAGACCGCCGGGCTCATCGTCCCCGCCTGACGACCCCCGCGCTGTGAGCGGGCGTCTGGCCCCGTCTCCGTCGGGAGACAGGGCCAGACGCCCGCTCACAGCGCTGTCTGCTGGTACAGCACGAGCCGGGGCTCGCCGTCGACGACGACGTAGGTGCTCGCCATGAGCGCGACGAACGGCGGGTCGTCGCCGCGCAGAGCCCGCGCGCGGTAGACGAGCGCGGCGGCGCCGTCCAGGAGACCGACGCGGCGCGCGTCGCGCAGGTCGTAGGAGTCCCACGGCGGCGCACCGTCCAGCGAGGCGACGGCGGCGTCGCGGTCGAGCACCGAGCCGTCGACGAGCACCATGAGCGCGGCGGGCGTCATGAGGTCGCCGTAGAACGCGCCCCCGGTGCTCCGGCACAGCGCGTCCCACCCCTGGCGCTCCAGGTCCAGCAGCCGGTCGAGCGTGAGGTCTGCCATCGCGCCAGGCTACGGACCGCGGCGGGCCCACGCACGGACGGCCCCGGATTCATCGGAGGAATCGGTGCACCCGTGCGGGAACTGGGCCATAATCCAGGGCATGTCCCGCACCGATGAGGTCGTCGACGGCGTCCGCCGCATGATCACCGGCGGCGAGCTCGGCCCCGGCGACCGGCTCCCCGTGGAGAAGGATCTCGCCGACCGGCTCGGCGTCTCCCGCGGCTCCCTGCGTGAGGGGGTGCGCGCCCTCACCGTGCTCGGCGTCCTCGACACCCGCCAGGGCGACGGCACGTACGTCACCAGCCTCGACCCCGCACGGCTCATGTCCTCGCTGCAGTTCGTCGTGGACCTGCACGGCGACACCAGCGCGCGCCCTTTCCACGCCGTCCGGCGGGTGCTCGAGACCGAGGCCGCCGGCCTGGCCGCCCACCGCATCACCCCGGCGGCGCTGGAGGAGGCCCGCGTCGTGCTCGAGCAAGCGGCGAGCACCCTCGCGCAGGACGAGATCGACCACGCCGCCTTCATCGAGGCCGACACCGCGTTCCACCGGATCGTCGCCGACCAGGGCGGCAACCCCGTGGTCACCGCCCTCGTCGAGGCCATCGCCGGCCGCACCGCCCGGGAGCGGCTCTGGCGGGGGCTGCACGAGGAGGGTGCCGAGGCCCGCACCCAGCGCGACCACGAGGCCGTCTGGCGCGCCCTGGCCGCCGGCGACGCCGAGGCCGCGCGCGTGCGCATGGCCGCGCACCTCCTCGACGTCGAGGAGACCCTCCCCGGCCCGGAGGCCACCGAGGACTGACCCCGCGGGTCAGCCTCCGGTGGCCGCACCTAGACTGGGCCTCGCCTGCGATCAAGCCACCGGTCACCAGCAGGAGACGCGCGCGAGAGGAACGGATCATGGCCACCCACGGTGGTATCAACCTGAGCGACGACGGACTCCGGTGGGAGATGTGGGGCGAGATCGACGTCGCCGTCGCCCACGAGGTCTACGCCACGCTGGAGGCAGCGGGCGAGGGCCGCAAGACCCTCGACATGCGCAGGGTCACGTTCATCGACTCCTCCGGCGTGCGCCTCGTGGTCCTCGCGTGCGAGAACGGCCCGCACCCGCGGGTGGTCGGCGCTCCGCAGCTGGTCCGCGACATCTTCGAGATGATGAGCTTCGACATGCTGGTCGACTTCGTGGACGCCGACCCGGCGGAGCCCCTCGACGACGCTACGCGGACGGGGTCCGGACCCCGATCGTGAGCAGCAGGTTGGCGTAGACGCGCTGGTCGCCCGTGGCGACCAGCAGGGCGACGTCGTCGGACCGGGCGGCGTCGTAGAACGCGAAGCGGTCCAGCTCGTCCCAGCCGACGTCGGCCCCGAGCATCGCCCGGTAGCCGGTGTGCGCGGGGATCTCCTCCCCCGCGGCGACGACGTCGCCCGCCACACCGCCGGGCACCATGACGGCGGCGGACTCGACGGGCACGGCGTCGAGCAGCACCTCGAGCACCTGGTCCACGGTCAGCAGGCCGGGCCGCAGGTTGAGGTGCACGCGCGCGGCGCCCGGCCGGGCGCCCGTGGAGTGCGGGTAGTTCGCGTCGGCGAGCAGCACCCGCGACCCGTGCCCCGCCGCGGCGAGCGCCGCGACGAGGCCCGGGTGCAACAGCTCGTAGCGGAGCACGTCAGCCCCGCGTGGCCGCGGCCGGGACGCGCGCGTCGGCGAACGCGTGCCGCTGGCGGCCGAGGCCGTCGATCTCGACCTCGACGACGTCGCCGTCGGCCAGGTACGGGAACCGGCCGGACAGCGCGACACCCTCGGGGGTGCCGGTGCAGATCAGGTCGCCCGGCTCGAGCGTCATGTACTGCGACAGGTGGTGCACGATCTCGGCGACGCCGAAGATCATGTCCGTCGTCGACGAGTCCTGGCGAGGCTCGCCGTTGACGGACGAGCGCAGGCGCAGGTCGCTCGTGTCCACCTCGTCGGCGGGCACCAGCGCGGGGCCCGTCGGCAGGAACGCCGGGCCGCACTTGCCCTTCGACCACTGGCCGAGGGAGTCGTCGAGCTGCCAGGCCCGCTCGCTCACGTCGTCCACCACGGTGTACCCGGCGACGTGCGCCAGCGCGGCCTCGGGCGACGGCAGGTAGCTCGCCTGCTTCCCGACGACGATCGCGAGCTCGACCTCCCAGTCGACCTTCTCCGAGCCGGGCGGGATCGGCACGGCGTCGTCGGGGCCGACCACCGTGTTCGGGTGCTTGAAGAAGATGATCGGCAGGCGCGGCGACTCCGCGCCCGACTCCCGCGCGTGCGCGGCGTAGTTCTGGCCCACGCACACGACGGCGGTGGGCCGCGCGATCGGGGCACCGCGGCGCAGGCCGTCCGCGCCGTCGAGCACGGGCAGCTCGCCGGCGGCGAGGGCGGCGCGCGTACGCGCGATGCCGTCGGCGGCGAGGAAGCCGCCGTCGACGTCGCCGGTCAGCGGTCGCAGGTCGTAGGTGGCGCCGTCGGTGGTGACGGCGGGGATCTCCTGGCCCACCGGGCCCAGGCGGAGCAGCTGCATCGATGTCCTCTGTTCTCTCTGGGGGGCGCCTCGATCATGCGCCCGGGTCGCGTCCCGGTCACATCCGTCCCGCCATGCGGGCGGCGGGACGGACGGGACGTCACGCGAAGGCGTCGGGGTGGGCCTCGGGGGCGAGGAGCCCCCGGCCCACCAGGTGGGCCCACAGGTCGGCGGGGACGACGGCGGCGTGCCGGTCCACGGCCTGCCGCACCTGGTCGGCGGTGCGCAGCCCGACCACGGTGCTCGTCACCGCGGGGTGGGTGCGGACGTAGGCGAGCGCGGCCTGCGGCAGCGTGACGCCGTGCTCGGCGCACGCGGCGGCGATGCGGCGCGTGCGGTCGAGCAGGGCCGCGGGCGCCGGGGCGTAGTCGTAGGTCGCGTCGTCGGGCACGACGTCGCGGGCCAGCAGCCCGGAGTTGTACACGCCGGCCACGACGACGGAGGCGCCGCGCGCGGCGGCCGCCGGCAGCAGGTCGGCCAGCGCGGGCTGCTCCAGCAGCGTGAACCGGCCCGCGCACATCACCACGTCCACGTCCGCCTCGGTGACGAGCCGCGCGAGCATCGCGGACTGGTTCATCCCGGCGCCGATCGCGCCGACGACGCCCTGGTCGCGAAGCTCCACCAGCGCCGGGACGGCCTCGGTGAACGCCTGCTCCTCGTGGTCGTCCGGGTCGTGCAGGTACACGACGTCGACCCGGTCCAGGCCGGTGCGCTCCAGGCTCGCCTCCAGCGACCGCAGCACGCCGTCGCGGGAGAAGTCCCACACCCGCCGCGTCGCGGCGGGCACGTCGAACATGTCCGGGTCCTTCGCGTGCGCCGTCTCCGGGGAGGGCACCAGCAGGCGCCCCACCTTCGTCGACACGACGTACTCGTCCCGCGGGCGGCCGGCCAGGCTCGCGCCGAGCCGCCGCTCCGACAGACCCAGCCCGTAGTGCGGCGCCGTGTCGAAGTAGCGGACGCCCGCGTCCCACGCGGCGTCGACCGCCTTCTGGGTCTCCGCGTCCGTCGTCGCCCGGTAGAGGTTGCCGGCCTGCGCCGCCCCGTAGCCGAGGCCGGTCAGCCGGACCCCGGTCGCCCGGACCTCCCGGGAGGGCAGCGCGCTCACGCCTGCTCCGGCGGGCGCACGCGCAGCTCGTGCATGCCGCCGTCGACGGCGAGCGCGGTGCCGGTGGTGGCGGTCGCGAGCGGGCTCGCGAGGTAGCAGACCGCGTGCGCGACGGCCTCCGGGCTCACCAGCCTCCCGGTGGGCTGGCGGGCCGCGAGCGCGGCGCGCTCGGCGGCCGGGTCGGGGGCGGCATCGAGCAGCCGCCCCACCCACGGCGTGTCCACGGTGCCGGGGTTCACGCAGGTCACGCGGACGCCCTCGCGCACGTGGTCGGCCGCCATCGCGAGGGTGAGCGCCTGCACGGCACCCTTGCTCGCGGAGTACAGGGCGCGCTGCGGCAGCCCGGACCACGACGCGATCGAGGCGGTGTTCACGACGGCGGCGTGCTCCGACGCGCGCAGGTGCGGCAGCGCCGCCCGCGTCACGCGGACGATGCCGAGCACGTTGACGTCGAGCACCCGCAGCCACTCGGCGTCGTCGTTGTCCGCGACCGTGCCCTGCGCGCCGATCCCGGCGTTGTTCACGACGACGTCGATGCCGCCCATCTCGGCGGCCGCGCCCTCGACGGCGGCGCGCACCGCGGCGTCGTCGGTGACGTCGGCGACCTGGGCGCCGGCGCCGTCGGGCACGCCGTCCCGCGTGCGGTCGATCGCGACCACCTGGGCGCCGCGGGCGAGCAGGGCGCGCACGACGGACGCGCCGATGCCGGACGCGCCCCCGGTCACGATCGCGCGGATGCCGGCGAACTCCGGCGGGTTCTCGAGGGGGGCGGTGCTCACGGGTGCTCCTTCGTGCGGGTGGTGAGGTGGTCGACCGCGAGGCCGTAGGTGGCGACGGCGGTGCCGCCTCGCACGGCGGCGCGCTCGTCGTCGGACAGGGACTCCAGCAGCTCATCGGCGGCGGCCCACCAGCGCCCGTAGCCGGAGGCGAGGAGGCAGACGGGCCAGTCGCTGCCGAGCAGGAGGCGGTCGGGACCGAAGACCTCGAGCGCGTGGTCGGCGGCGGGGCGCAGGTCCGCCGTGGTCCAGGAGTCCCAGCGCGCCTCCGTGACCAGCCCGGACAGCTTCGCGACGACGTTCGGGCGGGCCGCGAGCGCCGCCAGGTCGGCGCGCCAGGCGTCCAGGGCGGCCGGAACGTCGGGCAGCGCCGCGAGCGGCGGCTTGGCGAGGTGGTCGAGCACGAACCGGGTGTCGGGCAGGGCGGCGGCGAGTCGGCCGCACGACGCGAGCTGGTCGGCGCGGACCACGAGGTCGAACGGCAGGCCTGCCGCGCCGACGGCCGCGATGCCGGCGTGCACGTCGGGGCGGTCGAGGTAGCCCGGGTCGGGCTCGGCCTGCACCATCGTGCGGATCCCGACGAGGCGGTCACCGACCGGGCCCTCGCGCAGCGCGGCGAGGCGGTCCTCGAGCGCAGGATCGAAGAGGTCTGCCCAGCCCACGACGCCGGCGATGCGCGCCGCGCGCCCCTCGGGCGAGGCGGCGACGTCGAGCAGGTCGTCGGTCTCTGCCCAGGTGCTCACGCTCTGCACGACGACGGTCGCGTCGACGTCGTGCGCCGCGGCGGGCAGGTCGGCGGCGGTGAAGTCGGCGTCGATCGCCGCCATCGTCGTGGGGTCGATCCAGTCCTGCGGGTGCCGCGCGCGGACCCACAGGTGGTGGTGCGCGTCGACGACGACGTCGGACATCCGGACTCCCTCGGCCTGCGGACTGATTCATCCAATGTATAGGCGCTCCATCCGCTTGCGCCAGCCCCGTCGGCCCCGAGTATCCTCAGATCGCACACGAAGACGTCATATCTCTGTGTGCACGACTCGACCGGCTCCCGAGCCGGCCCCGCCGCTCGACGAGGAGTGATCCGCATGACCACGGCCGCCCCGCCCCTGCGCCCCGAGCAGGCGTGGTTCACCGAGGCCCGCTTCGGCCTCTTCGTGCACTTCGGCCTCTACTCCGCGGCCGCCCGGCACGAGTGGGTGATGAGCTTCGAGAAGCAGACCGTCGAGCAGTACGCACGCTACGCCGAGGTGTTCGACCCGGACCTGTTCGACGCGCGGGCCCTCGTGCGCGCCGCCAAGGACGCCGGGATGAGGTACGTCGTGCTGACCACCAAGCACCACGACGGCTTCGCCCTGTGGGACTCCGCCGTCAGCGACTACAGCATCGCCCGCACCCGCGGGCGCGACCTCGTGGCGGAGCTGGCCGAGGCCGTCCGTGCCGAGGGCCTGCGGCTGGGGCTCTACCACTCGCTCCTCGACTGGCACCACCCCGACTACACGGTCGACGCCGACCACCCCCGCCGGGACGACCCCGACGCCCACGCCCTCAACGACGGCCGCGACATGGCCCGCTACCGCGAGTACCTGCACGCCCAGGTGCGCGAGCTGCTCACCGGGTACGGGCCGGTCGACTACGTCTTCTTCGACTTCACCGACACCCGCGACCGGCGCGGCTGGCCCGGCAAGCGCCCCGAGGACTGGGACGCCGAGGGCCTGCTCGCCATGGTCCGCGAGCTGCAGCCCCAGGCCGTGGTCAACGACCGCCTCGGCATCCCCGGCGACCTCGTCACCCCCGAGCAGTACCAGCCGGACGCCCCGATGCGCGACGCCGCGGGCGAGCTCGTCGTCTGGGAGGCCTGCCAGACCCTCAACGGCAGCTGGGGGTACGACCGCGACAACACGAGGTTCAAGGACCCGGACCTCCTGGTGCGCATGCTCGTCGACACCGTGTCCAAGGGCGGCAACCTGCTCCTGAACGTCGGTCCCGACGGCCGGGGCGCGGTGCCTGCCCGCGACGCCGCCACGCTCGCCGCGCTCGGGGCGTGGACCCGCCTGCACGGGCGCTCGATCCGGGGCGCCGGCCCGGCCGACCCCGACCTGGCTGCCGCCGTCGCCCCCGGCCTGCCGCCCGGCGCCGTGCTCACGCAGCGCGACGACCGCCTCTACGTCCACCTGTTCGCGTGGCCCTTCGGGCACGTCCACCTGCGCGGGCTCGCCGACCGGGTGCGCTACGCCCAGCTGCTGCACGACGGCTCCGAGCTGCGCACGTCGGTGTCCGACCCGGACCAGAAGGCATGGAACACCAACCCGGGCGGGCAGCCGCCCGGCACGCTCACGCTGCACCTGCCCACGGCACGGCCCGACGTCGCCGTGCCGGTGATCGAGCTGTTCCTCGACCGGTAGCCGTCAGGCGCCCGCGACCTCCGCCAGGCGTCGCACGTCGACGGCCCAGCCGTCGGCGCCGCCGACGGCGTCCCGCATCCCCTTCCAGCCGTCCCCGTGCCGTCCGAGGTGGCGGTGCTCGAGGACGACGCGGGTGCGGCGTTCGTCGACCGCGACGAACGAGACGTGCACCTCGCTGCAGCGCGCGGGGTCGGTCTCGACCTCCCAGCGCGGTGACACGTCCCAGGTGAAGGCGAACCGCGCGGGGCGCTCGACGACGAGCACGCGGCCGATCGTGCAGCGGTTCCCCGCGGCGTCGACCTCGGTGATCGAGCCGCCGGCCCGGAGGTCGACCTCCATGTCGACGGTGTCGTCGAGGAGGTGGTGGTCCGGGTCCCACCAGGTCGACGTCTGCCGCGTGAACACGTCGAAGACGTGCGCGCGCGGGGCGGCGACGTCCACCGCCACGGACACGGCGTGGGGGCCGGCGTCCGTCTCAGGTCGGGTCGGGGTGGTCATGGAAGGTCTCCTCTGCGACGGAGGCGAAGCTGTCGAGCGAACGGCGCCAGAACAGGTCCAGGTACTCGCGGAGCATCGCGAGCCCCTCGGGGTCGGCGCGGTAGACGCGGCGGGTGCCGACGGCCTCGTCGGCGACCAGCCGGGCGTCCTTGAGCACGCGCAGGTGCTGCGAGACGGCCGGGCGGCTCACGGGCAGCCCGGCGGCGAGCTCCCCGACCGACGACGGCCGGGCCGCGACGCGCTCGTAGATCTCGCGCCGTGTGGGGTCCGCCAGGGCGGCGAATCCCGATATGTCAGTAGCCACTTACGGTAAGTTACGCCTGACGGTACGCCCCCACAAGACCCCGTCGAAGATCGCGCCCGACCGGTGGATATACTCGCGGCGTCGAGGCGGACCCGCGCCGCCTTGCGCTCGAAAAAGGGGCGCACGGCAGCCCGGTCACCGGCAGTCACGCTGCACAGCCAGCACGTCGGACCCGGCGTCGGGACCGCACGGGACACATACGGACCGCACCACTCATCCGTCACTGTTCCCCTGGAGGCCCCGTGCCCACCGTGTCCGCGCATGTCGCCCGCACCCTCGCCCAGCACGTCGACCACGTCTTCGGCGTCATGGGCAACGGCAACGCCTGGTTCCTCGACGACGTCGAGCGCACCGCGGCCGCCCGGTTCACCGCCGTCCGGCACGAGGCCGGCGGCGTCGTCGCCGCCGACGCCTACTTCCGCGCCTCCGGCCGCATCGCCGCCGCGACCGTCACCTACGGCGCCGGCTTCACCAACACGTTGACGGCGCTCGCCGAGGCCGCGCAGGCCCGCGTGCCGCTCGTGCTCCTCGCGGGCGACGAGCCGACGTCGGGCCCCCGCCCGTGGGACGTGGACCAGATCGCGCTGGCCGCCGCCGTCGGCGCGCGCACCTATACCGTCGGCCGCGCGGACGCCGCGGCGACCACCGTGATCGCCGTCGAGCACTCGCTCACCTACCGCGTGCCCGTCGTGCTGGCCATCCCCTACGACGTCGCCGCGCTCGAGGCCGGCCCGGTGCCCGAGGCGCCCGAGCCCGCCCTCCCCGGGCCGCTCGCGCCCGCCGGCCCGTTCGACGCCGCCGCGATCACCGAGCTCGCGCACGCCCTCGCCGGGGCCGAGCGCCCCCTGCTCCTCGCGGGCCGCGGCGCCTGGCTGGCCGGCGCGAGCACGGCGCTGGGCGAGCTCGCGGACGCCACCGGCGCGCTCACGACGACGACGGCGCTGGGCCGCGGCGTCTTCCCCGACGGCCGGTACGACCTCGGCGTCGCCGGCGGGTTCGGCGCCGACGGCGCGATGGCGCTGGTGCGCGAGGCGGACGTCGCCGTCGTCGTGGGCGCGTCGCTCAACCAGTTCACGATGCGGTTCGGCGAGCTCTTCTCCCCCGGCACCCGCGTGGTCCAGGTGGACGTCGCGCAGGCCGCGACGCACCGCCACGTGGGCTCGTTCGTCCGCGGCGACGCCGCGCTCGTCACCGGCGCCCTGCTCGACGAGCTGCGCGCCCTCGGCGCCGCGCCGTCGGGCTGGCGCGACTCCGTGGACGTCGCCGCCGCCCGCACCTACGACACGGGGCCCGCCGACGGCCTCGCCGCCGACGGGCGCCTCGACCCGCGCGGCGTCGCGAGCCGCATCGGCGCGCTGCTCCCCGCCGACCGGGTGGTCGTGTCCGACGGCGGCCACTTCATCGGCTGGGCCAACATGTACTGGCCCGTGGCGTCGCCCGACCGGATGATGATGGTCGGCACCGCCTTCCAGTCCATCGGGCTGGGCTTCCCCAGCGTCGCCGGCGCGGCCGCGGCCCGGCCGGACGCCACCGTCGTGCTCACCACCGGTGACGGCGGCGGGCTCATGGCCCTGGCCGACCTCGAGACCGCCGTGCGCACCGCGGGCGGCCGCGGCGTCGCCGTCGTGTGGAACGACGCCGTCTACGGCGCCGAGGTGCACGTCTACGGGCGCCAGGGCCTCGCCGAGGAGCCCATGCGTATCCCCGAGACCGACTTCGCCGCGCTCGCCGCCGCCGTCGGCGCGGAGGGCGTCGTCGTGCGCAGCCTCGCCGACCTCGACCGCCTCGGCACCTGGGCGCGCGAGCCCGTCGACCGGCGCCGCTTCCTCATGCTCGACTGCCGCGTGTCCCCCACCGTCGTCGCCCCGTACCAGGAGGAGATCCTGCGCGTGAACCGGACCCGCTGACCCACTCGCCGGCATCTAGCCCGGCCCCATGCCGACGATGCGGATCGAGCTGGAGGTCGCCGACCGCGCCGAGGCGCAGCGGATCGTCCACGCCTCCGGGGCGGCTGGCATCGGCCGAGCGACGACGCCGTGCTGGCCGAGGTCGAGCGGCGCGGCAGGACGGCGTCGGGCGGGCCCGAGTGCGCGGGGATGACGAACGGACGGCCCGTCCTCCTCAAGTTCGACGTCGAGGTGTATCCCGAGACCTGACCGCCGGCATGCCAGCCGTCCTCCACAGAATTTCCCACAGATCGAACGCCTGTTCGATCAAGTGTCGGTGGAGGCTGGTTGACTTGCTCCATGACGACAGGCCAGGGCATCGCCGCCTCGCGGCTGGACGGTGCCCTGGACGCGGCCGCGGACGCACAGGCCGCGGTCAACGCGGCGGCGGGTCGGCGCACGGTCGCGCTGGCCGAGGTCGTCGCGGCGGCGACGGCGGTCCCGGAGGCGATGCTCGACGTCACCGTGGAGCGCGTCGGGTCGGCGACGGCGGAGCGCCGCGGTTCGGTCGCGCACCGCGCGCTGGTGGCGGAGGTGGCGTGCGCGCTCGGGGTGAGCGAGCATGTCGCGCAGGGGTGGCTCGCGGACGCGGACGTCCTGACCTCGAAGGCGACCGCGACGCTGGACGCGCTGTGCGCGGGGGCCATCTCCTATCAGCACGCGTCGAAGCTTGCGGACGCCGTCGCCGACCTGCCTGCCGCGGTGGCCGCGCAGGTCGAGCGGGCGGTCCTGGATCGGGCTCCCGCCCTGACGGCGGCGCGGTTCGGGGCACTGGCCCGCGCGGCCCGGGACCGGCTGCAGCCGGTGCCCGCGGAGGTCCGCTACGAGGCCGCGGCCCTGCGCGCGGACGCGTGGGTCGACGATGGCAAGGACGGGATGTCCTGGCTGACCGCGCACCTGCCCACCCCGGTCGCCCACGCGATCCACGACCGGTTGACCCGCACCGCCGCGCGCGCCAAGGACGCCGGGGATCCACGCGGGGTGGGGCAGCTGCGCGCCGCCACGCTGACCGCCCTCCTGCTCGGCGACGAGGGGCGCGGCCCCGCAGGCCGGGCGCCCGATCGGCTCCCTCCAGACCTGCTCCCACCCGAACCACCCCCACCCGGCCCTCCACCGGACCTGCCGCCGGACCCGTTGGCCACGCTGGCGCGCGCGATCCGTCCCGTGGTGCACGTGACGGTGCCGGTCACCACGCTGGCCGGCACCGGCGAGGGATCCGGGTTGCTGGACGGCACGACACCGATCGACGCGGAGACCGCCCGACACCTGGTCGCGCGCGCCCCCACGCTCCGGCGCGTACTGACCGACCCCGTCATGGGCGCCATGCTCACCGTGGACCGGCGCAGCTACGTCGTGCCCACCGACCTGCGCGCCTTCCTCACCCAGCGCGACCTGACGTGCCGGTTCCCCGGCTGCCGCGTGCCCGCACGCCGCTGCGACGTCGACCACACCACCGCCTGGGCCGACGGCGGCGCCACCGACGCGGGCAACCTCGCCTCGCTGTGCCGCAAGCACCACACGCTCAAGCACGAGTCGCGCTGGCAGGTCGAACAGCTCGACCACGGCGTCCTGGCCTGGACCTCACCCCGCGGCCGCACCTACCTCATCAGCCCCGGCACCGCCGACCACACCCTCGACCACCTGGACGAGTGGGCCACCGCAGCCGAGCATCTCGCACGCGAGTCCGCGACCGAGGCGCCGGTGTCCGACGGGGCGGGGTACTTCCCTCCCTCAGCACCACTGGCACCCGAACCTGGGCTGCCACCCTTCTGACGGTCGGCTCAGTCCGCGCCGGGCGGCCCGTCCAGCACGGTCGGGGCGTACTCGAGCAGCGTGAGGCGGCCGTCGAGGGTCCGGCTGTCGAGGAGCTCGAGGCGGACGTCCGGCCAGCCGTCGTAGAGCCGGTCGTGGCCGGTCGCACCGTTGACGACGGGGAAGACGACGACCCGCACGCGGTCGACGAGTCCCGCCCGCAGCAGGGAACGGCACAGGCTGGGGCTGCCGATGGTCCGGAGCGGGACGTCGTCCTGCTTCATCGCACGCACGCCCTCGACGGCGTCACCCGCGACGAGGGTGGTGTTCGCCCAACCCAGCGGCTCGGTGAGCGTACGGGAGAACACGATCTTGGGACGGGCGGTGACCTCGGCCATCTCCTCCTCGCCGGTCTCCGCGAACTCGGCGAACATCCGGTAGGTCGTGGCGCCCAGCAGGGTCGTGAACTCCTGCCGCCCGTCCTCCTCGAGGAACGCGAAGTAGTCCGGCCCGCCCATCCCCCACAGGCCGGGCCACCCGTCGGCGGATCCGAACCCGTCGAGCGAGGTGATGTAGTCGATCATCAGGTCGGCCATCGTCGGGCCCTCCTCGGCCGCTGGGCACTCCTGGTCGCCCCCAGTATCGGCGCGGCGGCTGGTCGTCGCGCGCCGCCTGACCGGTCAGCCCGGCAACGACGCGCGGAGCGCCGCCATGAACGCGTCGTAGTGGCTGTACCAGACGGAGTGCGCCGCCCCCGGCACGTCGCGCACCACGACCCCGTCCCGCGCCAGCGCCGCCGCGTCCTCGTCGGTGACGAACGCGCTCGGCGACGCCCGGATCACGACGGCACCGTCCGGGAGCGGCCACGCACCGTCGGCGGAGGAGGCGACGGCCGCCCCGGTCTCCGGGTCGAACGCGTCCGCCGCCGCGGCCTCGACGCGCACGTCCTCGTCGCCGTAGTGCGGCCGGGTGCGACGCAGCTCGTCCGCGGTGCGGGCGCGCCGGTCGCGGGCGTAGCCGGCGAGCAGCGCCGCCCGGGCACCACCACCGTGGAACCGGGGCACGGCGTCCACCAGCACGGTCCGCGCGGGCCGCAGCTCCTCGCGCGCGGCGGCCAGCACCACCCCGCCGAAGGAGTGGCCGACGGCGAGCCCGGGGGCGACGACGGTCCTCGCGCGGAGCGTCGCGACGACGGCACGCGCCGCCCGCGGCACGGTGAGCCGCGGGTCGCGCGGGGACCGGCCGTGCCCGGGCAGGTCGGGCGCGAGGACCCGCCAGCCGGCCTCCGCGAGCGCAGGTCCGACCCGCCACCAGGAGTCCGCGGACCCCATGAAGCCGTGCAGCAGCACCGCGGTGCGGTCCCCCTCGCCCCACTCACGCACGCGCAGGAGGTCGGTCATCCGGCCGCGGCGATCCAGTAGCGCCGCTTCGTCTGGTCGCCGCGCGTGCGCACGTCCTCCAGCACGCCGCCGCACGCCTCGATGACGGCGGCGGAGCCGACGTTGTCGACGTCGCAGGTGACGAGCACCCGCTCGACGCCGCCCTCGGCGAGGAGCTCGACGGACTGCCGCAGCATCGCCGTCGCGTACCCCCGGCGGCGGTGCTCCGGCGCGACCGCGTACCCGACGTGCCTGCCGATCGCGCGCAGGTAGTCGGTGAGCTCGTGCCGCACGGACACCCGGCCCACGGGGACGCCGTCGACCTCGGCGACGAGGAAGTCGCACCGCACCCGCCCCGGGGCGAGGTCCTCCCCGAGCGACTCGCGACGCACGGCCGCGATCACCTGCTCCCACGTCCCGCCGTGCTGGAGGAACGTGAACCCGTCCGGCGCGAGCTGGTCGTGCATGCGCCGCAGCGCGGCCTCGTCGTCGAGCCGTGGAGGGCGGAGCGTCAGCGTCATGCGGACGATGATCGCCCACGCGTCACCCCGGCAGCACCTCGTCGTCGCGGTGCGCACCATAGAGCTCCGACTGGCGGCGCATCAGCTCGCGCATCGGCACGTCGCGCCCCACGCCGTAGACCGTGCCGGGGAAGTCGAGCTCGCGCTGCACGGCCCAGATGTCGTCGTGCCGGTCGGGCGGCAGGATCTGCGCGGGGTCGCCCACCGCGACCCAGCCGATCGGGACGAGCGCCCCGGGCGGGAGCACGGTGTTGACCTGCACCACCCCGTGGATGCGCACCTCGGCCCCGGTGCCGATCCGGCTGCCGGGGAACAGCGCGGCCCCGGTCGCGACGAACACCTCGTCCTCGACCGCGCTGCCGTTGACGTGGGCGTGCGGGCCCACCAGGACGGCGGCACCGATCCGCGCGTCGTGGCCGGCCCGCCCGCGGACGAGAGCGTGCTCCATGACCACGCTGTCCTCGCCCACGACGACGGCGCCGTCCTCGGCGCTCAGGACGGCGCCGTGCAGCACGCGGGCCCCGGCCGCGACGGTCACGTCCCCGACGAGCACGGCGGTCGGGGCGACCCACGCGGTCGGGTGGACGGACGGGGCGACCCCCCGGTGGCGGACGAGCACGGCCTGCTCCCCTCGATCGCGGTCAGCGTCCTGGGGACGATAGCTCAGCGGCCGACGAACACCCCGGCGAAGAACTCGGCGAGCTCGTCGGTGGCGTCGAGCGGCAGCACGTGCGCCACGTACTGGTCGGGGCGCACGACGACGACCACGCCGTCGCGGGACAGCTCGCGCTCCGCGAAGATGTCGCCCGAGGTCCACACGGTGGGCCCGGCGGCGTACACCTTCTCCCAGTCGGCGAGCCCCAGCGGGCCGGTCCGGGGGCGGAACACGTCGGGCACGGCCGCGAGGTCGACGTCCTGGAAGGCCTGCTGGTAGACGACCTTCACGTCGAGGACGGCGTCGACGTCGGACCCCTCGGGGGTGAACCGGGCCAGGGGCGACCCGGGCGAGGCGAGCCAGGCCGCCCAGGCGTCCAGGGCGGAGCCCTCGCTCGGCGCGGCGGCGTCGGCGAACGCGTAGACCCGCCACCGGCCGTCGGCCTTGGCATGGTGCCCCAGGTGCACGGCGTTGCCGTCGCAGACGCGCGTCACCTCGGCGGACTTGAATCGCTTGCCGAGCGGGAACCCCGCGGCCAGCTCCTGCCGGGCGGAGCCTCCCACGATCGCCGACGGCTCGTACCGCGTCATGAACCCGGACGGGAACTCGGACGTCGCGAGGTAGTAGTGGGCCAGCTCCTGCGGGTCGGAGATCTCCTCGGGCTTGCGGGCCATGAGGCTGGACCACTCGCGGTCGAAGTCGATGAGCTGCTGCGCCACGGGCTGCCGCTCGGCGGAGTACGTGGCCAGGAGCGACTCGGGGCTGAGGCCCGTGAGCACGGACCCGAGCTTCCAGCCCAGGTTGAACCCGTCCTGCATGGACACGTTCATCCCCTGCCCGGCCTTGGCGCTGTGCGTGTGGCAGGCGTCGCCGGTGAGGAAGACGCGCGGGGTGCGGTGCTCCTCGCCGTCGGGCACGTCGTCGAACTTGTCGGTCACGCGGTGGCCGACCTCGTACACGCTGTGCCAGGCCACCTCCTTCACGTCGAGGGCGTAGGGCGTGAGGATCTCGTTGGCCCGCCCCACGATCTCCTCGATCGGCGTGCTGCGCACCCGGTGGTGGTCGTCCGCGGCGACCTCGCCGAGGTCCACGTAGACACGGCAGAGATACCCGCCCTCGCGGGGGATGAGCAGGATGTTCCCGGCCTCGGAGTTGATCGCGCACTTGGTGCGCCAGTCGGGGAAGTCGGTGTTGACGAGCACGTCCATCACGCCCCAGGCGTGCGCCGCGAGCTCGCCGACGTGCTTGCGCCCGATCGCCTCGCGCACCGCGCTGCGGGCGCCGTCGCACCCGGCGACGTACCTGGCCCGGACGGTCCGCTCCTCCCCCGCGCGAACGCCGCCCACGTACCGGACGCGCACCTCGACGGGGCGCTCGTCCCCCTCGTGCACGGTGAGGCCGACGAACTCCACGCCGTAGTCGGGCACGATGCGGGCGGGGCCCAGCGCGGCGGCCTCGGCGAAGTAGTCGAGCACGCGGGCCTGGTTGACGATGAGGTGCGGGTACTCGCTGATCTTGAGGCCGTAGTCCTCGGTGCGCGAGGTGCGCACGATGTGCTTCGGGTTCTCGGGGTCGGGGCCCCAGAAGTTCATCCAGCCGATGTTGTAGGCCTCGGCGATGATCCGCTCCGCGAAGCCGAAGGCATCGAAGGTCTCGACGCTGCGCGGCTGGATGCCGTCGGCCTGGCCGAGCACCAGCCGGCCCTCGCGCCTCTCGATGAGGCGGGTCGTGACGCCGGGGTACCGCGACATCTGCGCGGCGAGCAGCATGCCCGCCGGGCCCGAGCCGACGACGAGCACGTCGACCTCGTCGGGCAGCTCGTCGGGCCGGTCCACGCCGGTGCCTGCGGGCGGCAGCACCCGCGGGTCGCCGGAGACGTAACCGTGGTGGTGGAACTGCACGAGCTCTCCTCATCGTCGTCGATGCGCGACCCGACCTCCGTGTCGAGCGTGGCGTTCGCTGCGATCGCGTTCTATATTCGAACACGACGTTCTACTATTGAATCCAGCGTAACCCACCGGAAGGACGACGATGCCCGACGCCGGCCCACCCCCGTCGCAGACCCTCAGCCGCGGCATCCGCATCCTGGAGGTCCTCGCCGACGCCCGCGCGCCCCTGACCATCGACGACGTCGCCGGGCTGCTCGGGGTGCACCGCTCCATCGCCTACCGGCTGCTGCGCACGCTGGAGCACCACGGGCTCGTGGTGCGCGACGCGAACGGCGGCGTCGCGCTCGGCGCCCGCATGGCGGCGCTCGCCGCGGGCGTGGCCCACGACCTGCAGGCCGAGGCGCTCCCCGAGCTCACCGCCGTCGCGAACGAGCTGGGGATGACCTGCTTCCTCGCCGTCCTCGACCACGACGAGTGCGTGACCCTCGTCAGCGTCGAGCCGCGGCACGCCGTCGCGCCCGTGGCGCAGCGGCCCGGCACCCGGCACCCGGTCACGGTCGGCGCGCCCGGCAAGGCGATCCTCACGCTGCTCCCCCGTGCGCAGTGGCCGGCGGACGCGCCCGAGGGGCTGATCGCCACCGTCGCCCAGGCCGCGGAGCGCGGCTTCGCCACCAGCCACGACGAGGTCATCCCCAGCCTCGAGTCGGTCGCGGTGCCGCTCGCGCTGCGCGGGCGCGGGCCGGCGGCCGTCGCGGTGGTGCACGTCGCCAGCCCGATCGACCACGAGCAGATCGCCGCGCGCCTCACCGCGTCGGCGAGCGCCGTGCGGGAGGCCCTCGGCGGCTGAGGGCCGGACACCGTCGCCTGGCAGAACCGACGCCGGCCATGCATGGTGGCTCAGGGCGACCATGCACCGCGGAGCCCGCCGTCCCACCGAGGAGCGAGGTGTCCATGAGTGCTCGTCCCCCCGTCCCCGCCCGGCCCCGCCGGATCCTCGCGGCCGCCGGAGTCTGCGCCGTCCTGCTCGCCCCGGTCGGCGCGGCGCCCGTGGTCGCCGCTCCGCAGGCGCCCGAGCGCTCGGAAGCGGCCGCACGGCCCGTCGAGGGACCGCTGGCCCTGGGCATCGGCCGCCAGAAGAGCTCGTCCACGACGCTCCGGCACTACCTGAGCTGGGCACGGGCCTACGGGTTCCGGGTCTCCGAGCACCCGTTGTACGGCGGCGTGACGCGCGGGGCGCACTCGAAGAGCTCCTGGCACTACGACGGCCTGGCGGCGGACCTCAACTACGGCCCCGCCGGAGCGCCCTCCTCGGAGCGCTCCCGGGCGCGGACCGCGATCAAGGTGGCGGACTCGATGGGCCTGGGCGTGATCTACGCGCGGGACGGGACGGTCGGGTCGGCCGCCAGCCACCGCAACCACGTGCACGTCGACGTCGGCACGACGTCGAACTACGGCCGCGGCACCGTGCTCGCGCCGGCCGGCTCGCGCACCACGCAGCGGCTGCAGGAGGTGGCCCACTTCCCCCTGGCCCAGCGCGACAACCTGTGGGGCGCGAACACCGACCAGCGCCTGCAGGCGATCCGCGCCGCCTCCCGCATGCACGGCACGAAGTTCCCCTACGGCGTGAAGACGGCGCAGCGCGCCGTGGGTGTCACCGCAGACGGCAAGTGGGGCCCGAAGTCCCGTGCCGCGCACGACAAGGCCGTCGCCGCGCTGCAGCGGGTGCTGTCCGTGTCCGCGACCGGGACGTGGGGCCCGGCCACCGAGAGCAAGTACCTGAGCGTGCGCAAGAACCTGCGGTGACCGGGCCGGTCCGGCGGCGCCGGCGTCAGGCCCTCGAGATTCCGTAGACCGGGCTGGCGGCCTGCTCGTCCTCGTGCTCCGGGCCGAGGGGGATGCCGGTGCGGTCGCGCAGCAGCAGCGTGGCGGCGAACGCCACCACCATGACGCCGGCGACGTAGAAGGCGACGGACGTCGCGGTGCCCGTCGTCTGCACGAGCCAGGCCGCGATGGTGGGCGCGAAGGCGCCGCCCAGGATGGCGCCGATCGCGTACGTGATGGACACGCCGGAGTAGCGGATCGACGCGGGGAAGAGCTCCGCGAAGTATGCGGCCTGCTGGCCGTAGGTGAACCCGTTGCCGACGGCGAACAGCGACACACCGAGGAACAGCAGCCAGGGGTTGCCGGTGTCGACCAGCGGGAACAGCAGGAACACGGTGGCGAGGAACGCCAGCCAGCCGATGATGTACGTGTTCCGGCGCCCGATCCGGTCGGAGACCGCGCCGGCGGCGAAGGTGCACGCGAGCCACACGACGGACGCGCCCGCGACGGCGAGGAGCACCGGCGTGCGGTCCATGCCGACCAGGCCGCCCTCGGTGAGCGGCGTCGTCGCGTAGTTCTGCAGGTAGCCGCCGGTGGTCATGTAGCCGGCGGCGTTGTTGCCGGCGAACGTCAGCGCGGCGAGCAGCACGAGCAGCCAGTGCTTGCGGAACAGGGTGAGGATCGGCGTCTTGGCGGCGGCCTTCTTCTCGGCGATCTCGAGGAAGACGGGGCTCTCCTCGACGGACCGCCGCACGACGATCCCGACGACGATGAGCACCACGCTCAGCAGGAACGGGATGCGCCAGCCCCACTCGACGAACGCGTCCCCCGGGGAGATCACGCCGGTCATGAGGGCGAGCATGCCGGAGGCCAGCAGCAGGCCGATGGGGACGCCGATCTGCGGGAACGCGCCCATGCGGCCCCGCCGGCCGTCGGGGGCGTGCTCGACGGCCATGAGGACCGCGCCGCCCCACTCGCCGCCGGTCGACAGCCCCTGCACGATGCGCAGGAGCACGAGCATCGCGGGCGCCGCGATGCCGATGGACTCGTACGTGGGCAGGACGCCGATGAGCGTCGTCGCGCCGCCCATGAGCATGAGCGTGACGACGAGCATCGCCTTGCGACCGATCTTGTCGCCGAAGTGGCCCGCGAGGAACGCGCCGAGGGGTCGGAACAGGAAGCTGATCCCCACGGTCGCGAACGACAGCAGGGTGGCCGCGCCGGGACCGGCGGGCTCGAAGAACAGCGTGCCGAACACGAGGCCGGCGGCGCTGGCGTAGAGGAAGAAGTCGTACCACTCGATGGTGGTGCCGATGACGGTCGCGAAGGCGACGCGTCGGAGCTCGCGACGTGCGGTGTCGCTGGGGACGGCTGCGGTGCCGGTGGTCATGTCCGGAAGACCTCTCTGTCAGTCCGCGGGGGTGGTGCAGTTCGCGAGATCGTATATCATCCGAGATACGACATGACAGCCTCGACCGACAGTGGGGTGCCCGTGGTCACCGACGACCAGCCCAGACCCGGCAAGATCATCGCCGTCCACCTGAACTACCCGTCCCGCGCAGCGCAGCGGGGCCGGACGCCGAGCCAGCCGTCCTACTTCCTCAAGCCCGGCTCGTCGCTCGCCGCGACGGGGGACACGATCGAACGGCCGCTCGGCACGGAGCTCCTCGCCTTCGAGGGCGAGGTCGCGATCCGCATCGGCACCGCCGCGCGCTGGGTCTCCCCCGCCGACGGCTGGTCCCACGTCGACGCCGTCACCGCGGCCAACGACTTCGGCCTCTACG
The DNA here is from genome assembly GCF_044389385.1 of Isoptericola sp. NPDC019571. Lineage (NCBI taxonomy): Bacteria > Bacillati > Actinomycetota > Actinomycetes > Micrococcales > Promicromonosporaceae > Isoptericola > Isoptericola sp. NPDC019571. The sequence goes on along the minus strand of NZ_JBIRXZ010000001.1, from coordinate 93,160 downwards.
ACCTGCGCGCCGCCGACAAGGGCTCCAACCTGCGCAACAAGGGCGGCGACGGCTACACGCCGCTCGGCCCTCGCTGGATCCCCGCGTCCGACGTCGACCCCGCAGGCCTGCGCGTGCGCACCTGGGTGGATGGCGAGCTCGTCCAGGACGACTCCACCGGCACGCTGCTGTTCGACCTCGGCCGCCTCGTCGCGGACCTGTCCCAGCACCTCACCCTGGAGCCCGGCGACGTGATCCTCACCGGCACGCCGGCGGGGTCGTCGGTCGTCGGGCCGGGGCAGGTCGTCGAGGTCGAGGTGGACGCCCCGGAGGCGCCCGGCGCCCCGACCAGCGGCCGCCTCGTCACGACGGTCACCGCCGGCACGCGCACGTTCGGCGACTTCGGGTCGAAGCCGGCGGTGGACGACACGCAGCGGGCCGAAGCCTGGGGCACGCCGGCCCCCGCGCCCGAGCCGGCCTTCACGCTCACGGACGCGATGCGCGAGCGGTTCGCCGGCGTCGCCGTGGCCACCCTGTCGGCGGCGCTGCGCAAGCGCGGCTACACCGACGTCTTCGTCGAGGGCGTCTTCGGCAACCACCCCGGCGACCGGTTCGTCGGCACGGCCCGCACGCTGCGGCTGATCCCGTTCCGCCCCGACCTGTTCGCCTCCCACGGCGGCGGCTTCAACGCCCAGAAGCACGCGTTCGACGCCGTCGAGCCCGGCGAGGTCATCGTCGTCGAGGCCCGCGGCGAGCGCGGCACCGGCACCGTGGGCGACGTGCTCGCGCTGCGAGCCCACGTCCGCGGTGCGGCCGCGATCGTCACCGACGGCGGCGTGCGCGACGCCGACGCCGTGGCCGAGATCGGCATCCCCGTCTTCTCCCAGGGCCCGCACCCGTCCGTCCTCGGCCGCAGGCACGTGCCGTGGGAGACCGACGTGACCATCGCGTGCGGCGGCGCCGCGGTGCAGCCGGGCGACGTCGTCGTGGGCGACGGCGACGGCGTCCTCGTCATCCCGCCGGCACTCGTCGAGGAGGTGCTCGCCGAGGCCGAGGCCCAGGAGGCCGCCGACGCCTGGGTCGCACAGCAGGTCGCCGCCGGCGCGCCCGTCGACGGGCTGTTCCCGATGAACGCCGAGTGGCGCGCCCGCTACGAGCGCGAGACGGCCGGGGGTGCCGGATGAGCACCCCGGCCACGGTCTCCGTGAGCAAGTCCCAGCGGGCGTACGCCTACCTGCGCGAGCGGATCGAGGACGGGCGCTTCGTGCCCGGCTACCGGCTGGTGCTGGCGCAGCTCGCGGGCGAGCTCGACATGTCCGTCGTCCCGGTGCGCGAGGCGATCCGCCGCCTCGAGGCGGAGGGCCTGGTGACGTTCGAGCGCAACGTCGGCGCGCAGGTCGCCCTCCTCCAGGAGACCGAGTACCAGCACACGATGGAGACGCTCGCGCTGGTCGAGGGCTTCGCCACCGCGCTGTCCGCGCCGCACCTGTCCGCCGCGCAGCTCGACGCCGCGCGCGCGGTCAACGAGCGGATGCGCCGCTGCCTCGCCGACTTCGACCCGCACCGGTTCACCGAGCTCAACCTCGAGTTCCACGCGGTGCTGTTCGAGCCCTGCCCCAACCCGCACGTCCTCGACCTCGTGCACCGAGGCTGGCGGCGCATGACCGTGCTGCGCGACTCGTCGTTCTCGTTCGTGCCCGGCCGCGCGCGCGAGTCGGTCGCCGAGCACGACGGGATCCTCGACCTGATCGGCGGGCTCCGCGAGGGCCGCACGACCGCGCTCGACGTCGAGCTCGCCGCCCGCCACCACCGCACCAACACCCTCGACGCCGTGCTCGCCCGCCAGGCGTCCCACCGGCACGACCCTTCGGAGAAGTGATGACCGAGCAGACCACGCAGCAGACGCACCGTCCCGCAGACCTGCCCACCGCGATCCGGCACTACATCGACGGCCGCTTCGTCGACTCCCTCGACGGCGCCACGTTCGACGTCCTGGACCCGGTCTCGAACGAGACGTACCTCCAGGCCGCCGCGGGCAAGAAGGCCGACGTCGACGCCGCCGTCGTCGCCGCCCGACGCGCGTTCACCGAGGGCCCGTGGCCGAAGATGCTCCCCCGGGAGCGCTCGCGGGTGCTGCACCGGATCGCCGACCTCGTGGAGTCGCGCGACGCCCGCCTCGCCGAGCTGGAGTCCTTCGACTCCGGCCTGCCGATCACGCAGGCGCTCGGACAGGCACGACGGGCCGCCGAGAACTTCCGCTTCTTCGCGGACCTGATCGTGGCGCAGGCCGACGACACCTACAAGGTGCCCGGCCGCCAGATCAACTACGTCAACCGCAAGCCGATCGGCGTCGCCGGGCTCATCACGCCGTGGAACACGCCGTTCATGCTCGAGTCGTGGAAGCTCGCGCCCGCGCTCGCCACCGGCAACACCGTGGTGCTGAAGCCCGCGGAGTTCACGCCGCTGTCGGCGTCCCTGTGGGCGGGGATCTTCGAGGAGGCCGGGCTGCCCCAGGGCGTGTTCAACCTGGTCAACGGCCTGGGCGAGGAGGCCGGCGACGCGCTGGTCAAGCACCCCGACGTGCCGCTCATCTCCTTCACCGGCGAGAGCAGCACGGGCCGGCTGATCTTCGGCAACGCCGCCCCGTACCTCAAGGGCCTGTCGATGGAGCTCGGCGGCAAGTCCCCCGCCGTCGTCTTCGCCGACGCCGACCTCGACGCTGCGATCGACGCGACGATCTTCGGCGTCTTCTCCCTCAACGGCGAGCGCTGCACGGCCGGCTCGCGCATCCTCGTGGAGCGCGCCGTCTACGACGAGTTCGTCGAGCGGTACGCCGCCCAGGCGAAGCGCGTGCGCGTCGGGTACCCGCACGAGAAGGACACCGAGGTGGGCGCCCTCGTGCACCCGGAGCACTTCGACAAGGTCATGAGCTACGTCGAGCTCGGCAAGACCGAGGGCCGGCTCGTCGCGGGCGGCGGCCGCCCAGACGGCTTCGAGACGGGCAACTTCGTGGCCCCCACGGTCTTCGCGGACGTGAAGCCCGACGCCCGGATCTTCCAGGAGGAGATCTTCGGCCCGGTCGTCGCCATCACGCCGTTCGACACGGACGCCGAGGCGCTCGAGCTGGCCAACGACACGAAGTACGGCCTGGCCGCCTACGTCTGGACCGACGACCTCAAGCGGGCCCACAACTTCTCCCAGGCCGTCGAGGCCGGGATGGTCTGGCTGAACTCGAACAACGTGCGCGACCTGCGCACCCCGTTCGGCGGCGTCAAGGCGTCCGGCCTGGGCCACGAGGGCGGCTACCGCTCCATCGACTTCTACACCGACCAGCAGGCCGTGCACATCACGCTCGGCAAGGTCCACAACCCGACCTTCGGCAAGCACTGACCGCCCGAGACGACCAGCGAGAGACCAGCAAGGACGCTGCCATGACGCACCTGAACGACCGCACCCTCACCTCCTCGGGCTTCTACGTGAGCCAGGAGGCGCCGATCACCTGCGACAACCCGACCCCGACGCCGGCGAGCCCCGCGCCCGACATCCTGCGCTGCGCGTACATGGAGCTCGTCGTCACCGACCTCGCCGCGTCGCGCGAGTTCTACGTCGACGTGCTGGGCCTGTACGTCACGGAGGAGGACGAGCAGAGCATCTACCTGCGCTCCACCGAGGAGTTCATCCACCACAACCTGGTGCTGCGCCAGGGCGAGGTCGCCGCCGTCGCCGCGTTCTCCTACCGCGTGCGCACGCCGGAGGACCTCGACAAGGCCGTCGCCTTCTACGCCGAGCTCGGCTGCGAGGTGCGCCGCGAGCCGGGCGGCTTCACGAAGGGCATCGGGGAGTCGGTGCGCGTCCTCGACCCGCTCGGCTTCCCGTACGAGTTCTTCTTCCAGACCGAGCACGTCGAGCGGCTGTCGTGGCGCTACGACCTGCACACCCCCGGCGAGCTCGTGCGTCTGGACCACTTCAACCAGGTGACCCCGGACGTGCCGCGGGCCGTGAAGTTCATGCAGGACCTGGGCTTCCGCGTCACCGAGGACATCCAGGACGACGAGGGCACCGTCTACGCCGCGTGGATGCGCCGCAAGCCGACCGTGCACGACACCGCCATGACCGGCGGCGACGGCCCGCGCATGCACCACGTGGCGTTCGCGACGCACGAGAAGCACAACATCCTCGCCATCTGCGACAAGCTCGGGGCGCTGCGCCGCTCCGACGCCATCGAGCGCGGCCCGGGCCGGCACGGCGTCTCGAACGCCTTCTACCTGTACCTGCGCGACCCCGACGGGCACCGCGTCGAGATCTACACGCAGGACTACTACACCGGCGACCCGGACAACCCGGTCGTCACGTGGGACGTGCACGACAACCAGCGCCGCGACTGGTGGGGCAACCCCGTCGTGCCGAGCTGGTACACCGAGGCGTCCCTCGTGCTGGACCTCGACGGCACCCCGCAGCCCGTCGTCGCGCGCACCGACGACTCCGAGATGGAGGTGACCGTCGGCGCCGACGGGTTCTCCTACACCCGCAAGGGGGACACGGAGCAGGGTTTCAAGCTGGGGGCCACGCTGTGACGGGGGCTGTGACGGGGGGCGACGGCGAGCGCACCCTCGACGACGACGCCGTCGTCGCCGTCGCCGACGAGCTCGCGGAGGCGGACCGCACCCGCACCCCCGTGCCGCTGCTCACCGCGCGGCACGAGGGCATGACGGTGGCCGACGCGTACGCCGTGCAGCGCACCTGGCGCGAGCGCGGCGAGGCGCGCGGCCGCCGCGTCGTCGGGCACAAGATCGGCCTGACGTCGAAGGCCATGCAGGCCGCGACCGGCATCACCGAGCCGGACTACGGCGTCATCTTCGACGACATGGTGCTGGAGTCCGGCAGCGTCGTGGAGCACGCCCGGTACTCGAACGTGCGCGTCGAGGTGGAGCTCGCGTTCGTGCTCGCGTCGCCGCTCGAGGGCCCCGGGATCACCGTGACCGACGTGCTGCGCGCCACCGACCGCGTCGTGCCCGCGCTGGAGATCCTCGACGCCCGCGTCGAGATGCCGGGCCGGACCATCGTCGACACCATCAGCGACAACGCCGCGATGGGTGCCATGGTGGTGGGCGGGCGGCCCGTGCGGGTCGACGACGTCGACCTGCGCTGGGTGTCCGCCCTGCTGTACCGCAACGAGACCATCGAGGAGACGGGCGTCGCCGCGGGCGTGCTGGGGCACCCGGCCGCCGGCGTCGCCTGGCTCGCGAACAAGCTGGCGGCGCACGGCGACTCGCTCGCCGCCGGCGAGACCGTCCTGGCCGGGTCGTTCACCCGCCCCACGTGGGTGCACCCCGGCGACACCGTGCACGCCGACTACGGAACCCTGGGGGCCGTGACATGCCGCTTCGTCTGACCACCGACCGCTCGCTCGCCGCGATGCTCGCCGAGGCCGGGGACGAGGGGCGTCCCCTCGTCGGTGCCTGGTCGTCGATGGGCAGCCCCGTGGCGGCGGAGCTCCTCGCCGGCAGCGGGCTGGACGTCGTGCTGGTCGACGGCGAGCACGGGCCGAACGACCTCACGACCGTGCTCGCGCAGCTCCAGGCCACCGCCGCGTACCCGGTCGCGACGCTCGTGCGCGTGCCGTCCGGCGACCCGGTGGGCCTCAAGCGGGTGCTCGACCTCGGCGCCACGAACGTCCTGGTGCCCATGGTCGACTCCGCCGCCGAGGCGGAGGCCGCGGTGCGCGCCGTCCGGTACCCGCCGGCCGGGGTGCGCGGTGTCGGCAGCGCGCTCGCCCGCTCGTCGCGGTGGGCCCGCGTGCCCGGCTACCTCGGCGGGGCGGACGACGGCATCACGCTCGTCGTCCAGCTCGAGACCCGCGCCGCGATCGACGACGCCGCGGCCATCGCCGGCACGGACGGCGTCGGCGCCGTCCTGATCGGCCCCGCGGACCTCGCCGCGTCGCTCGGCCACCTCGGGCAGCAGGACCACCCCGAGGTCGTGGACGCCGTGCTCCGCGCGATCGCCGCGTGCCGCGTGGCGGGCACGCCCGTCGGCGTCAACGCCTTCGACCCGGCCATGGCCGACCGCTACCTCGACGCCGGGGCGGCCTACGTCGTCGTCGGCGCCGACGTCACCCTGATCGCGCGCGGCTCCGAGCAGCTCGCCGCGCGCGTCGCCTCCCGCACCACGACCGCGCACACCAAGGACGGTGGAACCCGATGACGACGACCAGCCCGATGACGACGATCCCGGCCGGCTCGACCAGCGTGGAGGCCCCGACCGGCCTCCTGATCGGCGGGGCGTGGCGCGACGCGTCCGACGGCGGGTCGTTCGCCGTCGAGAACCCGGCCACGGGCGAGACGCTGACGCACGTCGCGTCCGCGACGAGCGACGACGCCCGCGCCGCCCTGGACGCCGCCGCGGGCGCGCAGGCCTCGTGGGGCGCGACCCCCGCCCGCGTGCGGGCCGAGATCCTGCGGCGCGGGTTCGCCCTCGTGCAGGAGCGCCGCGAGGACCTGGCGCTGCTCATGACGCTCGAGATGGGCAAGCCGCTCGCGGAGGCGCGCGGCGAGGTGACGTACGGCGGCGAGTTCCTGCGCTGGTTCGCCGAGCAGGCCACGCACGACGACAGCCGGTACGCGCACACCCCGGAGAACACGCTGCGGATGCTGGTGCAGCGCCGCCCCGTGGGCCCGTGCCTGCTCATCACGCCCTGGAACTTCCCGCTCGCGATGGCCACCCGCAAGGTGGCACCCGCCGTCGCCGCCGGCTGCACCATGGTGCTCAAGCCGGCCCGCCTGACGCCGCTGACGTCGCTGCTGTTCGCGCAGCTCATGGTCGAGGCCGGTCTGCCGGACGGCGTGCTCAACGTGGTGCCGTCGGCGTCCGCGTCGTCGGTCAGCGAGCCGCTGATGGCGGACCCGCGGCTGCGCAAGGTGTCGTTCACCGGCTCCACGCCGGTCGGTCAGAACCTGCTGCGCGCCGCCGCCGGCACCGTGCTGCGGACGTCGATGGAGCTGGGCGGCAACGCCCCGCTCGTCGTCTTCGAGGACGCCGACCTGGACGCCGCCGTCGACGGCGCGATGGCCGCCAAGCTGCGCAACGGCGGCGAGGCCTGCACCGCCGCCAACCGGTTCTACGTGCACGAGTCCGTCGCCGACGAGTTCGTCTCCCGGCTCGCCGACCGCTTCCGCGCCGTCGTCGTCGGGAACGGCCTGGACGACGGCACCACGCTGGGCCCGCTCGTCGAGGCCAAGGCCGTGGACTCGGTCGCGGCCCTCGTGGACGACGCCGTCGCGCGCGGCGCGCAGGTCGTCGTCGGCGGCTCCCGCGTCGACGGGCCGGGCCACTTCTTCCAGCCCACCCTGCTGCGCGACGTCCCCGCCGACGCCCGCTGCATGACGGAGGAGATCTTCGGCCCCGTGGCCCCGGTCGCGACGTTCCGCACCGAGGACGAGGCCGCGGAGCTCGCGAACTCCACCGAGTACGGGCTGGCGTCGTACGTGTTCACGTCCGACGTGCGCCGCGGGCTCGCGTTCGCCGAGCGCCTCGAGTTCGGGCTGCTGGGCCTCAACGCCGGCGTCATCTCCAACGCGGCCGCGCCGTTCGGCGGGATGAAGCAGTCCGGCACCGGCCGCGAGGGCGGGTTCGAGGGCATCGCCGAGTACCAGGAGACGCAGTACGTCGGCATGCCGCTCTGAGCGCGAGGTAGTACGGGAATCCGCGAGGTAGTACTACCTCGCGGATTCCCGTACTACCTCGGCATTCTGCGTACTACCTTGCGGTGCTCAGCCCCAGACGAGCCCCCGCGCCGGGTCCTCCAGCACCTTCGCGACGTCGGCCAGGTAGCGGGCGGCGAGCTCGCCGTCGACCAGGCGGTGGTCGACGGACAGCGCGAGCTGCGTGACCCACCGCGCCTTGATCTTGCCCTTGTGCACCCACGGCTGCTTGCGGATGGCGCCGAACGCGAGGATGCCCGCCTCACCAGGGTTGAGGATCGGCGTGCCCGTGTCGGTGCCGAAGATGCCGACGTTGGTGATGGTGATCGAGCCGTCCGCCATGTCCGCGGGCTGCGTGCGGCCCGCGCGCGCGGTGGACGTGAGGGTCGCGATCGCCTTCGCCAGGCCGAGCAGGTCGAGGGTGTGCGCGTCCTTGATGTTCGGCACGACGAGGCCGCGCGGCGTCGCCGCCGCGATCCCCAGGTTCACGTAGTGCTTGTAGACGATCTCCTGCGCGCCCTCGTCCCAGCTCGCGTTGATCTGCGGGTGCCGGTTGACCGCCAGCAGCATCGCCTTGGCGGCGACGAGCAGCGGCGTGACGCGCACGTCCGCGAAGTCGCGGTCCTCCTTCAGGCGCGCGACGAGCTTCATCGTCTTCGTGACGTCGATCGTCTGGAAGACCGTGACGTGCGGCGCCGTGAACGCGCTGGCCACCATCGCCTCGGCCGTGCGCTTGCGCACCGACTTCACCGGCACGCGCGTCTGGCGGCCGTCCTGGCTGACCGTGCCGGAGGCGAGCCACGGCCTGTCGTCGTCGGGGTAGGTGGCGAGGGACTTCGGGGCGGCACCCTCGTGGTGCGCGACGACGTCCTCCCGCGTGACGATCCCGCCCGGTCCCGTGGGGTGCACCGACGCGAGGTCGACGCCGAGGTCCTTCGCCAGCTTGCGCACCGGCGGCTTGGCGAGCACGCGGGTGCTCTGCGCGCCGGGCGCCGCCGGCACGCTCGCCATCGGCTTCTCGATCGCTGGGGCGGCCGGGGCGGGGGCCGGTGCGTCGACGTCGAGGGGAGCGCCCGAGGTCGACGTCCCGGACATCGACGTCGGGCGCTTCGCCTCGACCTCGGCGGCCGGGGCGGCAGCGCGCCGCCGTCGTCGGCCACCGCCCGCGCCGTCGCCGGTGCCGTACCCGACCAGCACGGAGCCCGAGCCCTCGCCCGACGTCTCCTCGGCGGCCGCGGCAGGCGCGTCCGACGACCCGCCCGACGGCGCTCCGGCGGGGGCGTCGGTGGTGATCTCGATGATCGCCGTGCCGACGTCGACGGTCGTGCCCTCCTCGGCGAGCAGCGCCGTGACGGTGCCCGCCCACGGCGACGGCAGCTCGACGAGCGACTTGGCGCTCTCGATCTCCACGAACACCTGGTTGACGGCGACGGTGTCGCCGACGGCGACCTTCCACTCGACGATCTCGGCCTCGGTGAGGCCCTCGCCCACGTCCGGCAGCGGGAAGCGCTGGGTCGTCATCGTTCTCCTCAGGTCCGCTCTCAGTGGGCCAGCACGCGGTCGACGGCGTCCACGACGCGGTCGACGCTCGGCAGGTACTCGTGCTCCAGCTTCGCGACGGGGTACGGCGCGTGGAAGCCGCCCACCCGCAGGACGGGGGCCTCGAGGGAGTAGAAGCACTCCTCGCTGACGCGGGCCGCGACCTCGGCGCCGGAGCCGAGGAACGTCGGCGCCTCGTGCACGACGACGCAGCGCCCGGTCCGCTTCACCGACTCCGCGACGGCGGTCACGTCGAGCGGCGAGATGGCGCGCAGGTCGACCACCTCGGCGCTGGTGCCCTCGGCGGCCAGCGTGTCGGCCGCCTTGAGCGCCGTCGCGACCGTCGGCCCGTAGGCGACGAGTGTGACGTCGGTGCCCTGGCGGGCGACGCGCGCCCGGTTGAGCACGTCGGCGCCGCCGGCGGCGGCCACCGTCGGGTAGGGGCTGGTCGTGACCTCGCCCTTGGACCAGTAGCGGCCCTTCGGCTCGAAGAACAGCACCGGGTCCGGCGACGCCACGGCGGCGCGGATCATGTCGTACGCGTCCTGCGGGGTGGACGGCGAGACGACGCGCAGGCCCGGCGTGTGCGCGAACAGCGCCTCCGGGCTCTCCGAGTGGTGCTCCACCGCGCCGATGCCGCCGCCGTAGGGGATGCGGATGACGACGGGCACCTGCAGGCGGCCGCGCGAGCGGTAGTGCATCTTCGCGAGCTGCGTCGTGATCTGGTCGTAGGCCGGGAACACGAAGCCGTCGAACTGGATCTCGCACACCGGCCGGTAGCCGCGCAGCGCCATGCCGATCGCGGTGCCGACGATGCCGGACTCCGCGAGCGGGGTGTCGACCACGCGGTCCTCGCCGAAGTCCTTCTGCAGCCCGTCGGTGACACGGAAGACGCCGCCGTTGCGGCCGACGTCCTCGCCCATGACGAGCACCTTGCCGTCCGACTCGAGCGCCGAGCGGAGTCCCTCGGTGATCGCCCGGGCGAACGTCAGGGTCTGCGGGGTTGCTGAGGTCATCGGGCCGCCCCCGTCGTCTCGTTCGTCTCGTTCTCGTACTGCTCGAACCACGCCCGCTCGGCCTGCACCTGCGCGTGCTCGGTGGCGTACACGTGCTCGAACATCGCCGTCGCGGGCGGGGCGCCCAGCTCTCGCACCTCGGTGCGCAGCCGCTCACCGAGGGCGTCGGCCTCGCGCTCGATGCCGGCCGCCCAGCCGTCGTCCCATGCACCCTCGGCGCGCAGGAGCGCGGCGAGGCGGTCGATCGGGTCGCGGCGGGCCCAGTGGTCCTCCTCGGCGCGGGCCCGGTATCGGCTCGGGTCGTCGGAGGTGGTGTGGGCGCCCATGCGGTACGTGTACGCCTCGACGAAGGTGGGGCCGCCGCCGGAGCGGGCGCGCTCCAGCGCCTCCGCGGTCACGGCGTAGCAGGCGAGGACGTCGTTGCCGTCCACCCGCACGCTGGGGATGCCGAACCCCTCGCCGCGCTGGTAGAGCGGGGCGCGCGACTGGCGCGACGTCGGCTCCGAGATGGCCCACTGGTTGTTCTGCAGGAAGAACACGACGGGCGCGTTGTTCACGGCCGCGAAGACGAGCGCCTCGCTGACGTCGCCCTGGCTCGTGGCGCCGTCGCCGAAGTACGTGACGACGGCGGCGTCGCGCGCCGCGTCGCCGGTGCCGACCGCGCCGTCGCGCTGCACGCCCATCGCGTAACCGGTCGCGTGCAGCACGTGGGAGCCGATGACGAGCGTGTACAGGTGCACGTTGTGCTCGTTCGGGTCCCAGCCGCCGTGGTCCTCGCCGCGGTACAGGCGGAGGCGGTCGACCGGGTCGACGCCGCGCGCCTGGAGCACGCCGTGCTCGCGGTAGGAGGGGAACACGTAGTCCTGCGGCGACAGGGCGTACGCCGACCCGACCTGGGCGGCCTCCTGGCCACGGCCCTGCGCGTACAGCGCGAGCTCGCCCTGCCGCTGCAGGGCCGTGGCCTCGTCGTCGAACCGTCGCGTCAGCACCATGTCGCGGTACAGGGCGCGCAGGTCCTCGGAGGTGAGGTGGTCGACACGCGAGCGGTAGGTCGCGTTGTCGGGTTCGACGACACGCTCGCCGGTGGGCGAGACGAGCTGGACCAGGGGGTCGACGTCAGCAGGCGCGACGTCGGCGGGCACGTCGACAGGCATCTTGTCGGGCTCGCCGGTGGTGTGCTGCGGCACGCGGTCTCCTTCGCTGACGGCCCCTGAACGGGGGCTGGGCTGCTCCGGCACGGAGGAGGTCCCGGCGCACCGATCGGCGCCACCGGAACCTACGCCTTCGTAGCCTACGCCAGCGTAGGTTGCCGTCCAGGGGGCAGACCCCCCGACGGCGGTGCCAATGTCCCCCCGGTCGTTTTGGAGGATTCCTCCAAGCGTGCCGGGCGGTCGACCGCGCCCGCGCAGGTCAGCGCGGGTACCCCTGCCCCGCCCGCAGCGCGTCCCGCTCGCGCAGCACCGGCCACCGCGAGAAGGCGAACACGAGGAACATCACCACGTTGAGGATCGGCACGATCCCGACCAGGACCCACCAGCCCGAGTAGCCGGCCTTCTGGATGATCCGGATGTACGCGATCAGGAAGATGACGGCCACCGCCAGGTAGACGATGATCGCGGCCGTGCCGAACAACCATCCGTAGTCGTCGGCGAGCTGGTCGTAGTCCACGTTCTCCATGGCGGGGAGTCTTCCGCCGCTGGGCGGCACCGCAACCGGAGCCGTGTCGGTGGTGCGCGCGATGCTCAGGACACATCTCGACGAAGGGACCCGCCCATGAACGCGCAGTCGACGCCGACGCCGGTCAACCCGCCTTCGCTGCACCAGAACCCCGCGTTCGCGTGGGGGATGATCCTGCCCGCCGGCCGCACGCTCTACGTGGGCGGGCAGAACGGCACCGGCCCCGACGGCGCCCTCGTCGAGGGCGGCCTGGGACCGCAGACCGAGGCTGCCCTGCGCAACGTGATCGCGGTGCTGACCGAGGCCGGCACCGACGTGGAGCACGTCGCGAAGCTGACGATCTACCTCGACCCCGCCGTCGACCCGAACGAGGCCTACGCCGCCTCCGGACGCGTCTGGCGCGCGCGCACCGCCGTCACCGTCCTCGCCGTCGCGCCAGCCCGCCCCGGCGCGCTCGTCGAGGTCGAGGCCGTCGCGACCGTCCCCGAGGGCTGACGAGCACGAGCCGCCGCCCGGCCGCCTGAGATCGGTCATCCGCGACGGGATCGGTCCGATGGATGACCGATCGTGTGCCGGATGACCGATCTCGTGGCCGGCGGATGGCAGGCTCAGGGCGTGACTGCCACCACCGGCCGCGCGGACGCCGCCGACACCGCCGCCCACGGCTCCGCCGTCGACACCCTCGTCCATCTGCGCGCGGACGGCGTCAGTGTGCTGGTCGACGCCCGCGGCGGCGAGCTGCCCGCCGTCGTGCACTGGGGCGACGACCTCGGCCCGCTGACCGCCGACGATGCGGCCGCCGTCGTCGAGGCCGCGGCCGCCCCGCTCGTGAGCAGCGGCCCCGACGAGCCGACCCGGCTCGCGCTCGTGCCGGAGCCGCGCACGGGCTGGCTCGGGCGCCCGGGCATCGTGGGCGAGCGCGACGGCGGCGCCTGGTCGCCGCGCTTCACGACCACCGTGGCGACGCTGTGCGGCGGCACCCTGGCCGCCGGCCTCACCGAGGGCGGCGCCGGGGCGCTGCGCGTCGAGGCGACTGACCCGGTCGTGGAGCTCACGCTCGTCCTCGACGTCGAGCTCACCGTCGACGGCGTGCTGCGGACGCGAGCCGCCCTCCGCAACGACGGCCGCCTGTACCGGCTGCACGAGCTCGCCGTCGTCCTGCCCGTGCCGCCTCGGGCGCGGGAGGTCCTCGACCTCACGGGCCGGTGGGGCAAGGAGCGGGTGCCGCAGCGGCACGACCTCACGGTGGGGACGCACCTGCGCGAGGGCCGCCGCGGCCGCACGGGCTTCGACGCCGCCACCGTGCTGACCGCGGGCGTCCCGGGCTTCGGCTTCGGCCACGGAGAGGTGTGGGGCCTGCACGTGGGCTGGTCGGGCAACCACCGGCACTGGGCGGAGCGGCTGCCCACGGGCGACCAGGTGCTGGGCGGCAGCGAGCTGCTGCTCGCCGGCGAGGTGACCCTCGGCGCGGGCGAGGAGTACGAGACGCCGTGGATCTACGGCGTGCACGGCCACGGCCTCGACGCGCAGGCCGCGCGCCTGCACCGGATGCTCCGCCGCCGCACGGCGCACCCGCGCAGCCCGCGCCCGGTGACCCTCAACGTGTGGGAGGCGGTCTACTTCGACCACGACCTCGCGAGGCTCACCGCGCTGGCCGACGCCGCGGCGGAGCTGGGCGTCGAGCGGTACGTGCTCGACGACGGCTGGTTCCGCGGCCGCCGGGACGACACCCGCGGCCTGGGCGACTGGTACGTCGACGAGGAGGTGTGGCCCGACGGCCTGGACCCGATCGCGGACCACGTGCACGGTCTCGGCATGCAGTTCGGGCTGTGGTTCGAGCCCGAGATGGTCAACCTCGACTCCGACCTGGCGCGCGCCCACCCCGACTGGGTGCTGACCGCCGGCGGCCGGGTGCCGGTGCCGTCGCGGCACCAGCACGTGCTCGACCTGTCGAACCCCGACGCCGCCGCCTTCGTGCTGGAGCGGATGAGCGCGATCATCGGCGCCCACGGCGTGGACTACGTGAAGTGGGACCACAACCGCGACCTCGTCGACCCGGGCTCCGGCCAGGCGTGCACGCCCAGACGCTCGCCGCCTACGCGCTCATGGCCGAGCTGCGGCGGCGGCACCCGGGCCTGGAGATCGAGTCGTGCTCGTCGGGCGGCGGCCGGGTGGACCTCGGCGTCACCGAGCACACCCAGCGCGTCTGGGTGTCCGACGTGACCGACCCCCTGGAGCGCCAGCAGATGCAGCCGTGGACGGCGCAGCTGCTGCCGCTGGAGTACCTGGGCGCGCACGTCGCGGCGGACGTCAGCCACCAGACCCGCCGCGCGCACTCCCTCGCCTTCCGCGCGGCGACCGCCCTGTTCGGCCACTTCGGCATCGAGTGGGACCTCACCCGCTCGACGCCCGAGCAGCTCGCCCACCTGGCCGGCTGGATCGAGCTGTACAAGGCGGAGCGCGGCCTGCTGCACACGGGCACGCTGGTGCGCCAGGACCTCCCCGCGGACGACGGCCGGCAGGTGTGGGGCGTCGTCGCGACCGACCGCTCCCGCGCCCTGTTCCAGGTCGCGACCCTGACCCGACCCGCCACCGCGCCGCCCGGCCGCCTGACCCTGCGCGGCCTGGACCCCGCGCGCCGCTACCGCGTCACCCCGCTGCCGCTGAGCGGCGAGGCCTACGACGGCTGGTCGGTCCCGCCGTGGCTCAGGCGCCCGGAGGGCACCGTCCTGACCGGCCGTGCGCTCGCCGTCGCCGGGCTCCAGACGCCGGAGTCGGCGCCCGAGACGTCGCTCGTGCTGCGGGTGGAGGCCGTCGACTGACCGCACTCCCCCGCTAAGGTCAGACCATGCCGACGCCGCCTGCCGCCCCGCCCACGACGATCCTCACCGCCGTCGGCGAGGAGTGGGCGGGCTCCGTCCTGCCCGCCGCCGTGCGCGACCGGCTCGCCGCCCACGGCCCGATCGTCGACCTCCGCGCCGCCGACGACGAGGCGCTCGCGTCGGCGCGCGTGCTCGTCACCGGCTGGGGCGCCCCGGTGCTGGACGCCGCGACGCTCGACCGCCTGCCGCGCCTGGAGCTCGTGGCGCACGCGGCCGGCTCGGTGCGGGGCCTGGTGACCCCCGAGGTGTGGGCGCGCGGGGTGCGCGTCACGTCGGCGGCGCACGCCAACGCGCGCGCCGTCGCGGACTTCACCGTGTCGATGGTGCACCTGGCCGTGAAGAACGCGCTGCGGCTGGGCCTGGCGGCCGCGCGGGAGCGCGCGATGCCGGGGCGCGACGGCATCCGCGGCCTCGACGGCGCCGTGGTCGGGCTGGTCGGTTTCGGGCTCATCGCGCGCCTCACCGCCGAGGCCCTGCGCCCGCTGGACGTGCGTGTGCTGGTGCACGACCCGTACTACGACACCGACGACGCGCGCCGGGCGGGCGTCGAGCTCGTCGGCCTGCCCGAGCTGCTCGCCGCGAGCGACGTCGTGTCGGTGCACGCGCCGCTCACCGACGGCACGCGCGGCATGCTCGGCGCCGCCGAGCTCGGCCTGCTCGCGCCGTCGGCCACGCTGATCAACACCGCGCGCGGCGGGCTGGTGGACCACGACGCGCTCGCGCGCCTGCTGGCCGACCGCGAGGACCTGTTCGCCGTGCTCGACGTCACCGACCCCGAGCCCCTGCCGGCGGGACACCCGCTGCTCGGCCTGGGCAACGTCTTCCTCACGCCGCACGTCGCGGGGTCGCTGGGCACCGAGGAGGCGCGGCTGGGCCACGCCGCCGCCGACGAGGTCGAACGGTGGGTCGTCGGCGAGCCACTGCGGCACGAGATGCGCCCCGAGCAGCTGCCCTTCACCGCCTGACGGCCGCATCCGCCCGCCCGGGGGCCGCGGGTCCGACGAAGGTCGGCCCGGCGGCCTCTTGCATGTTCACTGTCGTGTGACGTTGTGTTTGAAAATGTTCCTGGCGCGACAAGTTGTTACCGCACCGAGACCGCAGGGGTTTGACCAGATCGGCCAAGATCGGCCAGAGTGTGTCGCGGACACCAGCTCATCACCCTCGTTGCCGAGGTTGACCCACAGGGACGTGGACATGACGAGTTCACAAACTCACACTCTTGAACACAGAAAGTCACATACGGCACCACGCCGGCTCAGCGACGGACAGTTCGCCGTCCTGCTGCTCCTGCCGGGCGTCGCGCTGCTCGCCGGCGTCGTGCTCTACCCGCTCGTCGCGGCACTGGTCACGGCGTTCTTCGAGCAGAGCCTCGTGCTGCCCGGACGCACGTTCGTCGGGCTGCAGAACATCGTGGACGTGCTGCAGGGCGACTTCCTGCGCCTGCTGCGCCAGACGCTCGTCTTCACGCTCGGCACCACGATCCTGCCGTTCGTGATCGGCTTCGCCCTCGCGCTGGCGCTGAACACGAGGATCCGCGGCGCCAAGGTGCTTCGCGGCCTCATGCTCATCCCCTGGCTCGTGCCCGGCGTCGTCGTGTCGTTCCTGTGGATGTGGATCTTCAACGCCAACTACGGCGTGATGAACGCACTGCTCCAGGGTCTCGGCCTCGTCGACGACCCGCAGGCCTGGCTCGCGCAGCCGGGCACCGCGATGGGCGCCGTGATCCTGGCGAAGACGTGGCAGTCGTTCCCCTGGATGATGGTCATGCTCCTGGCCGGCCTGCAGACCGTGCCGATCGAGCTGCACGAGGCGGCCGAGATGGACGGCGCGGGCACGGTCCGCCGCTTCTTCGCCATCACGCTGCCCCACCTCAAGGGCATCGTGGGCCTGGTGCTGCTGCTGGAGTTCATCTGGAACTTCCAGCACTTCGACATCATCTACGTCCTCACCGGCGGCGGCCCCGCAGGCGCCACCCAGACGTTCGCCACCGCCGTGTACGAGACGGCCTTCCAGGGCTACGACCTCGGCAAGGCCGGCGCGCTCGGCCTGCTGTGGATGGTGCTGCTCATGGCGCTCGTCGTCGTGTACGTCCGCTTCTCGGAGAAGGGAGAGGAGCGATGAGCGCGACGACGCAGCTCCCCGCCGCGCCCACCCCGCCCTCGGCGTCGTCCCCGGCCGACGACGCGCCCCGGCCGCCCCAGCGCCTCCGCCGCGGCGCCCTGCGCTCCGAGCGCCCCGGCGTCCGGTTCGCCGCCTGGGCCACGGTGGTCGTGTGCGGCGGCTTCGGCCTGCTGCCGGTGTACTGGCTGCTCGCCACGTCCCTCACGCCGCGCGACCAGGTGTTCAGCTACCCGCCGAAGTTCTTCCCGTCGGCGCCCACGCTGGACGCGTTCGCCGCGCTCGCCTCGAACGACCAGCTGTTCGGATACCTGCGCAACAGCGTCATCGTCTCGGTGATCACCGCGGTGCTGTCGGTGCTGGTCTCGGCGTACATGGGGTACTCGTTCTCCAAGTTCCGCTACCGCGGCCGCCGCTCGCTGATGTACCTGGTGCTGGCGTCACAGATGTTCCCGCAGGCCCTGCTTCTGGTGACGCTGTACAGCGTGTTCAGCGCGTACGGGCTGCTCAACACCTACACCGCGCTGGTGCTGAGCTTCACCACGTTCACGCTGCCGCTGTGCGTGTGGATGCTCAAGGGCTTCTTCGACACCATCCCGGACGAGCTGATCGAGGCGGCGCGGGTCGACGGCGCGTCCCGCCTGCGGATCATCCACTCGATCGTGCTGCCGCTGGCGGCGCCGGGCCTCATCGCCGCGGGGCTGTTCGCCTTCGTCCGCGGCTGGAACGACTTCGTCTTCGCGCTCACGCTCGCCGGACCGGAGAAGCAGACCCTGCCGCCCGGCCTGGTCAACACGTTCATCGGCGAGGCCTCGACGGCGTGGCCGGAGCTCATGGCGGCGTCGCTCGTCGTCTCGCTCCCGGTCGCGATCGCCTTCATCGCGCTGCAGAAGTACCTGGTCGGCGGCCTCACCGCCGGCGCCGTCAAGGGCTGACCGAGCCCGCGACGCCCCCGTCACCACCCCTTCCCCACCCCGAACGACCCTCGATGCGGAGGATCCCCATGTCTCTCACCCTTCCCCAGAGCGCCCTGTCGCGACGTCGCGTGCTCCAGCTGCTCGGCATCGGCGCCGGCACCGCCGCCCTCGCCGCCTGCGCGCCGTCCGCGCCGTCGTCCACGGGCGCCGCCGCCTCGGCCGCCGCGGCAGGCGGCACGAAGACGGACTTCGCGTTCTCGTCGTGGTCGTTCACCGAGGAGGCCGCGGCCCCGGCCCTCGAGGCGATCGTCAAGGCCTACCAGGACCAGGCCGGCGTCACGGTGGACGACGTCTCGTTCCCCTACAACGAGTACATCAACCAGCTCACGCTGCAGGTGAAGGGCGGCCAGTTCACCGGCGCGGCGCACGTGGACGTCGCGTGGCTCGGCTCCCTCGCCGCGATGGGCAAGCTGCAGGACCTGTCGGCGCTGACCGAGGGGCGCGGGTACACCGACGCGGCGCTGGCGGCCGCCCAGTTCGACGGCGTGCAGTACGGCCTGCCGTGGACCATCGGCGCGATCGGGCTCGTCGCGAACTCCGAGATCCTGCAGAAGGCGGACATCGACCCCGACGCGTTCCCGACGACGGTCGACGCGTTCGAGAAGGCGCTCAAGGACCTCAAGGGCCTCGGCGGCGGGCTCATCCCCTACGCCGCGTCCACCAAGGCCGCGCAGCTCAAGGACATCCTCATCTGGATGGAGACGTTCGGCAGCCCGCTGGTCGACGGCGACACCGTCACCATCGGCGACGACGCGTCCGTCGAGGCCGTGACCTGGTACAAGTCGCTGTACGACCAGAAGCTCATCGCCGCCGACGTCGACCGCTTCGACGCCCGCTCCCTGTTCGCGCAGGGCCGCGCGGCGATCTACGACGACGCCCCCGTGGGCCGCAACGCCGTGCAGGAGGAGTCGCCCGACAAGGACCTCGGCAGCAAGCTCGTGCCGCTCTCGCGCCCCGTGCTCAAGGACGGCGAGACCCCGCGCGCGCTGGTCTGGGGCGGCGCGATCGCCGTCGTCGACGGCGAGGGCGCCGAGACCGCCGCCGACTTCGCCCAGTTCGCGACGTCGGACCTCGACACCGTGCTGGCCGACTACGAGGTGCGCGGCCTGCCGCCGGTGACGACCGAGGCCCAGCAGTCCGACGTCGTCGCCGCCGACACGTTCGGTTCCCTGTTCAACGACCGCATCACCGCCACGTCGACGAGCAACCCGTTCTGGAAGTTCACCGCGTACTCGCAGATCGAGACGGTCGTCGCCGAGCAGGTGCAGGCCGTGCTGGTCGGCAAGACGGACGCCAAGGCGGCCATGCAGAAGGCCGGCGAGGCCGCGCAGAAGCTGGTCGGCTGACCCGACCGTGCCCACCCCCGGAGTCCTGACCACGGTTCGAGGAGGAACCATGCGACGACGCCCCACCCCGACGCTGCGCACCGCCCTGACCGGCGCCGCGGCCGCCCTCGCGGCGGCCGCGGCGGTCGGGGCCGCCGCCCTACCCGCGACGGCCTCGGCCCCTGCGGCGCACGCGAAGCACGCCCCGCAGGTCGAGGAGCTGCCGTTCACCGTCGACTCGTCCAACCAGGCGGGCTGGTGGAAGCCGATCGACGTCGTCGACGGCACCACCTACGTCGCGTACAACGCGCCGGGGCCCACGGCCGCGACGCACCAGGTCCACGTGGCCGCGCGCGGCGCCGACGGCGCCTGGACGGACGGCTGCCTGCGGGCGACCGACGGGGAGTGCGCGACGTTCGTCGACGACAACGGCCACAACCAGCCGTCGATCGTCGTGGACGGCGACGGGAACGTGCACGCCTTCGTCTCGATGCACCACGAGCAGTGGAACTACTTCCGCACGACGACGCCCGGCGACGTCACCAGCCTCGTGGACGTGTCGGGCGAGATGCCCGACCAGGACCTGGCCGTCACCTACCCGGTGACCGCCCGCGGCGCCGACGGCGACGTGTACGTCATGGCCCGCGCCGGCGCGGACGAGCGCCAGGCCCGCACGGGCAACCTGTACCGCTTCGACACGGGCGCCGGCACGTGGTCGCGGGTCGCCGTCGTCGCGGACGCGAAGGGCCACTCGTTCTACCCGGACGACCTCGAGGTGGGCACGGACGGACGCGTGCACGTGCTGTGGGAGTGGGGCCCGTGGCCTGCCGACCCGTCGCGGCACCTCGGCTCGTACGCCGTGTACGACCCGGCGGACGGGTCGTTCCGCGACGTCGCCGGGAACGCCCTGGAGACGCCGGTCACGCCCACCACCCCGGGCGCGGTCGTGTACCAGCCGTACGTCGACGGCGAGGACATCGGCTCGTACTGGCCCGCCCTGCAGACGGCGAAGCTGTCCGTGCACGGCGACACGCTCGACGGGATCGCCTACCGGTTCCGGACCGAGGGCGTCACCGCGTTCGACGGCTACGACGTCCGGTTCGCGCGGTGGGACGGCGCCGCCTGGCAGCGCGAGACCGTGCTGGACCTCGGCGGCCTCGGCCCGGGCGTGGAGACCTCCGCGGCCATCGAGACGACGTCGGCCGGCCCGACCACGCGCGTGTACGCGGTGGTGGAGACCACCTCGTGCGTCACGGGCCAGCAGAGCGCGGTCGTCCGCGCCGACCAGGTGCGCGGCGAGGACACCTGGCGCTTCAGCACCGTCGGCGAGGCACGCACCGGCGCCCAGCGGCTCAGCGCCGTGACCACGGGCAGCGGGACGGACCAGCTGTACGTGACGGTGCCGAGCGCCGGCCAGCTCTTCCACGCGACGGTGCCCCGCACGGGCGGCACGCCCGAGGGCTCGACGGCCGCCGAGCTGGTGGCCGGTCTCCGGGGCGAGAGCACCGACGTGAACGTCGCCCGCGGCGCGGACGTCACGGTGTCGTCCACGCTGCGCGCCGACACCGGCGGGGAGCTGGCGGTCGACGGGTCGTGCGTCGACGCGAGCCGCTGGATCTCCGCGGCCGACGACGCCCGGCCGGTCCTCACGGCCGACTGGGGCACCCCGCAGGCGGTGGACACCGTCCGCGTCCGCAGCGGCTACAGCAAGGCGACCGGCACGGCCGACGTCCTGCGCTCGTTCGCGGTCGAGCTGCACACCGCCGACGGCTGGGTGCCGGCCGGCCAGGTCACGAACAACACCTCGGGCACGGTCACCCTGCCCGTGCCCACCACCCAGGCGGACCAGGTCCGCCTGCTGATCACCGACCCGTCGAGCTCGGCGACCGACGTCGCGCGCGTCTACGAGGTCGAGGTGCTGGCCGCCGGCTGACGCCCGCGACCGGCGCCGCACACCCGCCCGCACCACGAGAACCACCACGTTCGACCAGCACAACCACCGGATCGAGGACTGAGAGATCATGCGCACGCAGACCGTCGAGGCGGACGTCGTCGTCGTCGGAGGAGGGCTCGCCGGCGTCAGCGCGGCGGTCGCCGCCGCGCGGCTGGGCCGCCAGGTGGTGCTGGTGAACAACCGGCCCGTGCTGGGCGGCAACTCCTCCTCCGAGGTGCGGGTGTGGGTGTGCGGCGCCACCGCGCACGGCAACCAGCGCTGGGCCCGGGAGACCGGGATCGTCGGCGAGATGTACGTGGAGAACCAGTACCGCAACCCCGAGGGCAACCCGGTCTACTGGGACGACGTCGTGCTGGACACCGTCCGCCGCGAGAAGAACATCCGGCTGTTCCTCAACACGGACGTGCGCGAGGTCGTCGCGACCGGCCCCGACGACGCGCGCCGCATCGAGTCCGTCACCGGCTGGACGATGGGCTCGGAGATCCTCACGACGTTCGTCGCGCCGGTGTTCCTCGACTGCACGGGCGACGGACTGGTCGGCCACCTGGCCGGCGCGCGCTACCGGCTCGGCAAGGAGTCGCAGACCGAGTTCGGGGAGGAGTGGGCGCCGCCGGAGCCGGTGCGCGAGTTCCTCGGCTCCACGCTGCTCTTCTACACCAAGGACCTCGGGCACCCGGTGAAGTACGTCGCGCCGGAGACCGCGATCGACATCACCACCACGCCGATCCCGATGAACCGCGTCATCCGCAGCGGCGACTCGGGCGCGCACTACTGGTGGATCGAGTGGGGCGGCGAGCTCGACATCGTCGACGACAACGAGCGCATCCGCGACGAGCTGCGCGGCGTCATCCTCGGCATCTGGGACTACATCAAGAACTCCGGGAAGTTCGACGCCGACAACCTCACGCTCGAGTGGATCGGCAACGTGCCCGGCAAGCGCGAGTACCGTCGCCTGATCGGCGACTACACGCTGCACCAGGGCGACGTCGTCGACCAGACGGTGTTCGACGACGGCGTCGCGTTCGGCGGCTGGTCCATCGACCTCCACCCGGCCCAGGGCATGTACGCGGAGGGCGCGGGCGCGCTGCAGCGCTTCTCCGACGGCGTCTTCGAGATCCCCTACCGCTCGCTGTACTCGGTGAACGTGGAGAACATGCTGTTCGCCGGTCGCGACGTCTCGGCCACGCACATCGCGTTCGGTGCCGCGCGCGTCATGGCGACGTGCGGCGCGATGGGCCAGGCCGCGGGCACCGCGGCCGCGCTGTGCGTGGAGCACGGCACCACCCCGCGCGGCATCTACACCGACCACCTCGACGAGCTGCGCCAGACGCTGCTGCGCTGGGACGCGCCCGCCGTCGGCATCGCGAACGCCGACCCGCACGACGTCGCGCGCCGCGCCCGCGTCACCGCGTCCAGCACGACGACACGGATCGCCGCGCCCGTCGCGGAGCCGGCCGACCTCGATCCGGGCGACATCGGTCCCGACGGCTTCGACGTCTACGACCTCGACGTCGACCTCGGCATCGTGCTGCCCGTGGACCCGCGGCTCGAGACGGTCGAGCTGCTCGTCTCCGCCCGCCGCGACACCACCCTGTCGGTCGAGGTGTTCTCCACCGGCAAGCCGCAGAACGTGGTGCCCGCGCACCTGGAGACCAAGACCGACGTCGTCGTGCCCGCCGGCGACGAGCGCTGGGTCACCGCGCACGTGCCGTTCGCCCCCGACATCCCGCAGAACGCCGTCGTCGTGCTGCGCGCCAACCCCGACGTGGCCGTCCGCCTCACCTCCCCGCTGCCGGCGGGCGTCCTCACGCTGGTGCACCGCGTCGACAACGACGACCAGAACGTGCAGATCAGCTCGGAGGAGCTGCTGGTGCAGTGGCCCACCAAGCCGCTGCGCGGGCGGTCCGTCGTGTTCCGCGCCGGCCCGGACACCCGAGCGCTGGCCCCCGAGCGCGCGACGGGCGGCTACCACCGCAACCACGGCGGCCCGCACCTGTGGGCGTCGTCGCCGATGGTCGCCGGCCGCGACGAGTGGCTGCGCCTCGACTGGGACGAGCCCGTCACCGGGCGCGAGGTGCGCCTGGTCTTCGACGACGACCTCGACGTCGAGCTCAACACGCTGCACCACCACCGCACGCCCGACGAGATCATGCCGACCCTGGTCAAGGACTACCGCGTCGAGGTGCTGCCGGCCGGCGCCCCCGAGTCCGGCGACGCCTGGGTGACCGTCGCCGACGAGACCGACAACCGGTGGCGCCTGCGCACGCACCCGCTGCCCGCCGACCTCGGCCCCCTGGCTGCCGCGCGCCTCGTCGTCGGCGCCACGAACGGCTCGGCGCAGGCCCGCGTGGTCGCGCTGCGCGTGCAGGAGTGAGCGTGCCGCACGCAGGACTCACCCGCGCCGCGCGCGGGATCGCGACGGTGTCCCGGACGGCGGACCGGGCTACGCTGACCGCCGTGCACAGGAAGGAGCGCACCGGCATCGTGGCGCTCGCCGTGCCGGACCTCGAGGAGCCGTACTTCGCCGAGCTCACGGCGCTGCTGGTGCGGCGCGCCGACGAGCGCGGGCTGTCGATCCTCATCCAGCAGACCGCGGGCGACCACGAGCGCGAGGTGGACGTCGCCAACGGCATCGGGCTGCCCCCGACCGACGGCCTCATCCACATCCCGCGCGCGCTGTCCGTGGCCGACCTGACGCGGCGCACCTCCCCCGGGCCGCTGGTGCTGCTCGGCGAGCACATCCTCGTCAGCCCGTTCACGCACGTGACGATCGACAACCGGGCCGCGTCGTACGCGGCCACCGCGCACCTGGCGTCCGTCGGGTGCCGACGGGTCGCGTTCGTCGGGCCGCGGGACGCGCGCCCCTCGGACGCCGCCGACCGCCGGTACGCCGGCTATCGCGAGGCCGTGGCCGCGCTCGGCATCGCGGACGACCCCGACCTGGTGGCCCAGGTCGAGTCGTTCACACCCGCCGAGGGGCGGCGCGCCGTCCGCGACCTGCTGGCCCGCGGCGTCGAGCTCGACGGCATCGTCTGCTCCAACGACTCCGTCGCGTTCGGGGCGCTGCCCGCCCTGCACGAGGCAGGGCGGCGCGTCCCCCAGGACGTCGCGGTCGTGGGGATCGACGACGTGCGGGGCGCGCAGTTCACGACGCCGTCGCTCACGTCGGTCTCCCCGGACAAGGAGGCCCTCGTCGAGCGCGCGCTGAGCGAGCTGGAGCGGCAGATCGCCACCCCGCCGGGCGGCAACCTGCCGGTGCAGCACGTGGTCGTGGACGCGCGCGTCGTGCCGCGCGCGAGCACCGCCCGCTGACGGGTGGCGCCGCGACCGCGCGGTCAGTCGACCGGCACCACCCAGAGCTCGCCGACGTGCGCCTCGAGCAGCTCGCGCGCGTCGTCGTCCAAGCCGTCGTCCGTGACCAGGTGCTCCACCTCGTGCAGGTCGACGATCGTGGTCAGCCCGACGACGCCCCACTTGGTGTGGTCGGCCAGCACGACGGCGTCCTGGCCGGCGGCCAGCAGCGCGCGGTCGGTCTCCGCCTCGAGGAGGTTGGGCGTCGTGAGGCCCGCGTGCAGGTCCACGCCGTGCACGCCGAGGAACGCGACGTCGAGGTGCAGGTGCTCCAGCGAGCGCACCGCCACCGGGCCCACGAGCGCGTCGGACGGCGTGCGGACCCCGCCGGTGAGCACCACGGACTGCGTGTACGGCTCGTCGGCGCGGTCGGGGCGGCGGAACACCTCCGCCACCGGCAGCGAGTTCGTCACCACCGTGAGGTCGGGGACGGCGCGCAGCTCCTGGGCGAGCACCCACGCCGTCGTGCCGCCCGAGAGCCCCACGGCCATGCCGGGCTCCACGAGCTGCGCGGCGCGGCGGGCGATGGCCCGCTTGGCCCCGACCTGCTGCTGCACCCGCGACGCGAACCCGTGCTCCTGCACCGCGCCGGCGTCCCCGCGCGTCGTCGCGCCGCCGCGCACCCGGTCGAGCTCGCCCGCGTCCGCGAGCGCCTCGATGTCCCGGCGCACCGTCATCGCGCTGACTCCCAGCTCCTGCGCCAGCTCGGTGACGCTCGCGGCGCCCCGGCGGCGCACCTCGGCCACGATCCGCGACCTGCGTTCTGCGACGAGCACCCGCTCCCCTTTCGACCCGCGGCACAGTCTGTCACGCAGGCTGCCGCGGGTCGGCCCGGACCTCGAGAGCCTGGAGATCCCGTGACCCTGCCCGCCCCCTTCGACGCCTGGTTCCCCGACAGCCCGATCGACGGCACGTACGGCTACGACCGCGACGGCCTGCTGGCCGTGCCGCCCGCCGCCGAGCCGGACGGTTTCGCCGACCTGTGGCGGTCGTGGCACGACGCCGCGCGCGACGTGCAGGCCGACGTCGTGGCGGAGCCCGTGGGCCGGCAGGGCGCCCACGAGGTGTCGGTCGTGACGTTCACCGCCGACGGTGGCCTGCGCCTGCGCGCCTGGCTGGCGCTGCCCGTGGACGCGCCCGTCCGGGTCGGCATCGTGCACGGGCACGGGTACGGAGGCCGCGAGGCGCCGTCGTTCGAGCGGGTGCCTCGCGACGCGGCGGTGATCTTCCCCGTGGCGCGCGGCCTGGGCGCGCTCAACGCCGGGGTGGGCGCCCCGGACGTGAGCACCGCGCACGTGCTCGCCGGCATCGAGGACGTGGAGACGTACGTGCTGGGGCGCTGCGCCGTCGACCTGTGGCACGCGGCCACGGCGCTGCGGGAGGTGCTCGCCGGGGTCGCGGGCGTGCCCGCCGACCTGCCCCTGTACTACGTGGGCACGAGCTTCGGCGGCGGGGTGGGCGCGCTGGCCGTGCCGTGGGACGACCGGTTCGTGGGCGCCACGCTGGAGGTGCCGAGCTTCGGCCAGTACGACGAGCGCCTCGCCGTGCCGTGCACCGGCAGCGGCGAGGCGCAGCGCGCGTACGTGGCCGCGCACCCCGAGGCCCGCGCCGTCCTCGCCCTCACCGACGCGTCCGTGGCGGCGACGTACCTGCGGGTGCCCACCCGCGTCGAGTGCGCCCTCTGGGACGCGCACGTGCCGCCGCCCGGCCAGTTCGGCGTCGCCTCCGGCGTCCGCGCCGCCGAGCGCGCCGGCACCGGGGCCGAGCTGGAGCTGGCGGTGCACTCCGCCGGGCACGCGGAGTACCCCGGCCAGGCGCGGGAGATGGCGGCGGCGTTCGCGGCCACGCGCGAGCACGTCGCGCACGCCGTCGCACTCACGGCGAGGTAGGGCAGCGTCGTCAGTTCCAGTTGTCGATCTTCACGTCCCGGGGCGACGGCGCGGCGTCGGCGCCCTCGACGAGGGCCTTGAGGCTCTGCAGGAACGTGGCCCACTTGGTGCTGCAGTGGTGCATGAACTCCACGGGCTCGCGCCAGCCGCGGTGCGCGAACAGCAGGACGGTCCAGTCGCCGTCCTGACGCAGGTCCCACTCGACGGTCGTGCCGACCCACTCCTCGGGGCCGTCGACGACGCGCCACACGACGCGCTCGCTCGGCCGCAGCTCCTCGACCTCCATCACGAAGCCGCCCTCGGGGAAACGGAACTCGACCTTCCCGCCGAGTCCGGCGTCGCCCGTCGTCTCCTGGGTCCACCAGCCGGCGAGGCCGTCCACGGTCGTCAGGGCGTCGTACATCGCCTGGGGCGTCGCGGTCGTCGTCGCGATCCTGTGCAGGATGTCCACCATCGTGATCAGCTCCTTCTCGTGGTCTCGATCGCCTCGGCGATCGCCTTGATGCGCTGCAGGCGCCGGTCCCAGGTGCGGCCGACGGCGGCCAGCTGGTCGGCGGCACGCTCGAGCTGGGCGGCGTCGACCTCGCACCGCTTCTCCCGTCCCGCCGTCGTCGACCGGACGAGGCCGGCGCGGTCGAGCACGTCGAGGTGCTTGGCCACGGCCTGCCGGGTGACCGGCAGCTGCCGGCTCAGCGACGACGCGGTGCCGCCGCCGTCGGCCAGCAGCAGGTCGAGGATGCGGCGTCGCGTGGGGTCGCCGATCGCGGACCAGAGCCCGTCGTCCACGGACGACGACGTCCCGGTCATGGCCGGACCTCCAGCGACCCCGCGTAGGCCACCAGCCGCGGCAGGTAGTAGGCCCAGCCGTCGACGTGCTCGCGGTAGCGCTGCTCGAGGACCGCGACCTCCCAGCCCTGCTCACGGAAGCCGGTCTCGGTCATGCGCAGCAGCGTCCCGTCGCCGGACGGCACGAGCTCGAAGGTGACGAGCAGCGAGTTGCCCGCCGTCGCCTCCTGCCGGGCCGGGTGCGTCCAGCGGAACGAGAACGTCCGCGGCGGCAGCGACTCGACCACCGTGAACGACTCGACCGTCCGGTCCGGGCCCTCGCCGAACGTGATCGACCCCGCCGCGCCGGGCTCCGGGTCGAAGTCCGCGTCGTCGGGCCACCACTGCCGGACGTGCTCCGGGCTGCTCACCACCTCGAAGACGACCTCCGGCGCCGCCTCGACGTAGATCTCCCGCTCGATGCTTCCCAGCTCGCTCGTCGAACCCATGACCCCTCCTGCAACTAGTGGTTGCACATCACGCTAGCCCACGGGCGAGGGATGTGCAACCACTAGTTGCAGAACGGGTGGGGTGGGCTACCGCCGGCGCGTGGCCAGGAACTCCCCGATGCGGCCGATGGCCTCGGTGAGGACCTCCTCGTCGGGCAGCGTCACCAGGCGGAAGTGGTCGGGCTCGAACCAGTTGAAGCCCGTGCCGTGCGTGACGAGGATCTTCTTGGCCCGCAGCAGGTCGATGACGAACGCCTCGTCGTCCTCGATCGGGTACATCTCCGGGTCGAGGCGCGGGAAGCAGTACAGCGCGCCCTTCGGCCGCACGGAGGTGACGCCGGGGATCTCGTTGAGCAGCTTGTCGGCCAGCATCGCCTGGTCGTAGAACCGGCCGCCGGGCACGATCAGCTCGTCGATCGACTGGTACCCGCCCAGGGCGGTCTGGATGGCGTGCTGCGCGGGCACGTTGGCGCACATGCGCATGTTCGCCAGCAGGGTGAGGCCCTCGAGGAACTCGGTGGCGTTCTCCTTCGGGCCCGACACCATGACCCACCCGGCCCGGTAGCCGCACACGCGGTACGCCTTGGACAGTCCGCTGAACGTCAGGCACAGCACGTCGTCGCCCGCGGCGGCCGCGGCGTGGTGGTGCGTGGCGCCGTCGAACAGGATCTTCTCGTAGATCTCGTCGGTGAGGACGACCAGGTCGTGGCGGCGGGCGATGTCGACCATCGCCTCCACCATCTCCTTGCTGTACACGGCGCCGGTGGGGTTGTTCGGGTTGATGATCACCATGGCGTGCGTGTTCTCGGTGATCTTCGACTCGAGGTCCTCGAGGTCCGGCATCCAGCCGTTCTCCTCGTCGCACCGGTAGTGCACGGCGGTGCCCCCGCACAGCGTGACGGCACCCGTCCACAGCGGGTAGTCCGGCGCGGGGACGAGGATCTCGTTCCCCTCGTCGACGAACGCCTGCAGCACCATCGAGATGAGCTCCGAGACACCGTTGCCGATGAACACGTCGTCCACGCTCGTGTCGCGCAGCCCGCGCGACTGGTAGTACTGCGCCACCGCGGTGCGCGCCTCGTAGATGCCGCGCGAGTCGCTGTACCCCTGCGCCTCCGGCAGGTGGTGCACGACGTCGGCCTGGATGGCGGCCGGTGCCTCGAAGCCGAACGGCGCCGTGTTGCCGATGTTCAGCTTGAGGATGCGGTGGCCCTCGGCCTCGAGGCGCTGGGCCTCGACGAGGATGGGACCGCGGACGTCGTAGCGGACGCCGCGGAGCTTGCGGCTCTGTCGGATGGTGCGCACGGGGACCATCATCCCCCTGCGGGGCCGGTGACCGACACGGCCAATCCGCGACCGGCGGCCCCGTCGTCCCGCGACGTCACGGCGGGCGCCGCCCCCACCAGCGCGTCCAGCCGCTCCAGCCGCTGCGCCGTCGCGTCGTCGGCCGGCGTCATGACGATGATCCGGTCGCCACGGGCCCGGTCCAGCCACAGGCTCTGGAAGTGCACGTCGAGGCGACCCGCGCGGGCCGAGCGGTAGTGCCGCAGCTGGGTGCCGTCCCCGGCGACGTCGTACGACTCCCAGTGCCGCACGAAGTCCGCCGACGACGCCCGCAGCCGCGCCAGCAGCGCGGACCAGCGGGGGTCGTCGCGGTGCTCCGGCTCCCGGGCCCGCAGACGAGCGGCGATGTTGTGCAGGACGACGTCCTCGGCGTCGCCGAGCGCCCCGCGCCAGCGCGGCTCGGTGAACATCAGCCAGGCGCAGTTGCGGTCCTCGGGTGGGCGGGCGTCGAGGTCGTCGAACAGGTACCGGTACGCCCGGTTGGCCGCGAGCAGGTCGTAGGCGTCGGTCTGCACCGCCGCCGGGTACGGGAGCAGCCCGGCCAGCACGGCGAGCTGCTCCGGCCGCACACCTGGCGGCGGTCCGGGCGCGACGGCGGTCTCGCGGCCCGCGAGCACCATGAGGTGGCGGCGCTCGGCGGCGTCGAGCCGCAGCACCCGGGCGACGGCGTCGAGCACCTGGTCCGAGACGTTCCTCGCCCGCCCCTGCTCCAGCCACGTGTACCAGGTGACCCCCACCCCGGCGAGCTGCGCCACCTCCTCGCGGCGCAGGCCGGGCGTGCGTCGCCGCCCGCCGACGGGCAGCCCGACGTCACCGGGCGTCACGCGCCCGCGGCGCTCGCGCAAGAAGGCGCCGAGGGCGGCACGGTCGGGGGTCGTCGACGTCATCGCCCCAGTGTCACCCTCGCCCGGGCGCGCAACCAGGTGGTGGTGGTACCACGATCGACAGGCTCCTGGTACCAGGATGGACGCGGGCGCACCGTCGTCGTCATGACCACGACCACCACCCCGCCCGCCGGCCGAGCGGCCGCGCCTGCCGCGACGGCGCCCGCCGCTTCGCTGTCGCACCGGGCGCTCACCGGCCTCGGGCTCGCCGTCCTGCTCGTCGCGTACCTGCCCGTCAACATGACGTTCGGCTCGGTCAACCTGCTCGCGCCGGCGATCACGGCCGACCTCGGCGTCGCGGTGTCGGGCGGCCAGCTCGTCCTGTCCGCGTACACGACGACGTTCGCCGCGACGCTCGTCGTGGCCGGGCGGCTCGGCGACCGCTTCGGACGACGTCGGCTGCTCGCCGCAGGCCTCGCGGCGTTCGCCGCGCTGTCCGTCCTGGCGGCGTCCGCCCCGACCCTGCCCGTGCTCGTGGCGCTGCGCGCGGGGCTCGGCGTCGCCGCGGGGCTGTTCACCCCGCAGGTGCTGTCCACGATCCAGGCCACCGCCCCCGACCGCCTGCGGGCCCTCGGGGTCACCCTGTTCACCGCCGTCAGCGGCGTCGCGACGATCGCCGGGCAGGTGCTCGCGGGCGCGGTGGCCGGCGTCGCGGGCGACCACGTGGGCTGGCGGGCCGTGCAGTCCGCCACCGGCGCGATCGCCGTGGCCGCCCTGCTCGCGCTGCGCACCGTCCCGGAGTCACGCTCGACGGCGCCGCTCGCGCTCGACCTGCGCGGCGCCGCCCTGCTGGCCGCCGGCCTGCTGCTGCTCGTGGTGCCGCTGACGCTCGGCGCGTCCGCCGGCTGGCCGCCCGCGCTGCTCGGGATGCTCGCCGCTTCGGGCGTCGTCCTCACGCTGTTCGCCCGCTCACAGCGCGCGGCCGAGCGGCGCGGCGAGCTGCCGATCGTGCCGCCCAGCGTGCTGCGCACCCGTGTCGTGCGCGACGGGCTGATCATGACGCTGCTGTTCTTCACCGGCTACGGGGCGTTCCTGTACGAGTTCTCGGCGCTCGCGCAGGGCGCGTTGGGCGCCGACGCCTGGGGCACGGTCGTGCTGCTCCTCGGCTTCGGCGGCGCGTTCGTCGCGACGGCCCTTGCCACACCCGCGATCGAGCGCCGCACCGGGCGATGGACGATGACCGGGTCCGCCGTCGCGCAGGCCGCCGTGCTGGGCGGGCTCGCCCTCGTCGTCGGCAGCGAGCACGGCGGGACGACGGCGGCCCTGCAGCCGCTGCTCATGGCCCTCGGCGCCGCGCAGGCGCTCATGTACGGGCCGGTGCTGCGCACCGTCCTGTCGCGCACGCCCACCTGGGCGGCCGGCGTCGCCGGCGGGCTGTTCACCACGCTGCAGCAGCTCGGCCTCGGCCTCGGCGTCGCGGTGCTCGGCGGGCTGTTCCAGGCCGTCGCAGCGCGCGCCGGGGATTCCGCGGCCCCCGGCCTGCCGCGCGGGTTCGTCGTGGCCGTCGGCGTGCAGGCCGTGCTCGCGCTCGTCTTCGCCGCGTTGGCCGCCCGGGTCGCGCGAGCCCGCTGACCGCGGGTGCGCCCGGCCCACGGTGGCGGCCCGCCCGCTGATGCTTACGGTGGGAGTCCGGTTCCTCGCCCCGCTCGGAGGTCGTCATGAAGGTCGTCGTCGTCGGCGCGCTCGGCAAGGTCGCGCGCCAGCTCATCCCGCTGCTCGCCGACGGCGGCACGGGGCCGGTGGTCGACGTCGTCGGGGTGGTGCGCAAGCCCGAGCAGGTGGACCGCGTGGCCGACCTCGGTGCGGAGCCCGCGCTGCTGGACGTCGAGCACGCGAGCACCGAGGAGATCGCCGCCGCGCTGGCCGGCGCGGACGCCGTCGTCTGGTCCGCCGGGGCCGGCGGCGGCGACCCGGAGCGCACGTACGCCGTCGACCGTGACGCCGCGATCCGCTCCATGGACGCCGCGGCGAGCGCCGGGGCGCGCCGGTACGTCATGGTGTCGTGGGTGGGCTCGACGCCCGAGCACGGCGTTCCCGAGAGCGCGGGCTTCTTCGCCTACGCGGACGCGAAGCTCGCCGCCGACGACCACCTGCGCACCACCGACCTGGACTGGACGATCCTCGGCCCCGGCACGCTGACGGACGAGCCGCCCACCGGGCGCATCGCCGTCCTGCCCGAGACCGGCGCCGTCCCCGCCGGGACGGACACCAGCGTGCCGCGCGCCGACGTCGCGCAGGTCGTGGCCGCGGCGCTGCGCGAGCCCGCGACCGTCGGCCGCTTCGTCCGCTTCTCCGCCGGGGACACACCGATCCCGACGGCGCTGCGCAACCTGGACTAGCGAGGGCGCCTTAGTCAAGGTTTCGCCGAAACCTTGATGAAGATGACCCTCATGGTCAAGGTCCCCGCCTTCGGGTACGTCGACGAGTACTGGGTTGCCGACTCCGACGGGATGACGAGCCGGTCCGCGCGCGCTGCAGCGTCCGGGCCCTACCGTTCGACCGTCCCGCCGGCGATCGGCGGCTGGGTATGGAGCGTCCCCGCGGACCTGTCCGCGAACGTCGAGGAGGCCACCGCTGCCCTCAGCCGCTTCGACGAGTACGCGGCCAAGGTCCTCGGGACGACGAGCCCGACGCTCGGCCCGATGAGCTCGATCCTCCTGCGCACGGAGTCCGCTCCTCGTCCCAGATCGAAGACCTCACCGTCGGGCCCCGACAGCTGGCCCTCGCCGAGATCGAGCAGTCGACCTCGGCGAACGCCCGTACCGTCGTCGCGAACGTCCGCGCCATGGAGGCGGCACTCGCGCTGGCGGACCGACTCGACACCGACGCGATCCTGGAGATGGACCGTGCGCTCCTGTCGGGACAGCGCGGCTGGGAGGACCACGCGGGGCGCTGGCGCGACCAGCTCGTGTGGATCGGGACCAGCGCGATCAGTCCTCGGGGCGCTTCGCACGTCGCACCCCAGGCGCCGCTCGTCCCAGACGCGATGGAGGACCTGGTCGCCTTCCTCCGTCGCGACGACCTGCCCGTCCTGTTCCAGGCGGCCGTGGCGCACGCACACTTCGAGACCGTCCACCCGTTCGTCGACGGCAGCGGGCGCACGGGCCGCGCCATGGTGCATTCCGTCCTGCGGGCGAAAGGGATCCTGACCGCGACGACCGCACCGGTGTCCGCGGGGCTGCTCACGCAGACCGAGCAGTACTTCGCGGCGCTGACCGCCTACCGCGACGGTGACGCACGACCGATCGTGGAGCGCTTCGCCGACGCCGCCCGCTTCGCGGCCTCGTCGGGCTCCCGGCTCGTCGACGACCTCGCCGCGCAGGTCGACGTCGCCCGCGAACACCTCCGTGGGCTCCGGCGACAGGCCGTGGCATGGCGGGTGGTGCCGCATCTGGTGTCCCACCCCGTCGTGAACGCTCGCTTCCTCTCCGACCACCTGGGCATGAAGGGACAGACCGCGCAGAACGCTCTCGCCCAGCTCGCCGACGCCGGCGTCCTGGTCGAGCGGACCGGGCTGCGCCGCAACCGCGTGTGGGAGCACCCGAGCGTCCTGACCGTCCTCGATCAGTACGCCCAGAGCCTGCTCCGCCGGTGAACCGTCGGTAGGGTCGGGACGTCGAAGGAGACGCCGATGACTCGTCGAGGCTGGCTCGCGCTGCTGCTGGGGGCCATCGTGCTGCTGGGCCTGTGCCTCGTGCTCCAGGTGACGGGAAGCCCGTGGGCATCGGTGCCGGCATGGGCCTTCTGGGGCGCGGTGGTCGTCGCGCTGGTCGTACGGGTGGTGCGGTCGCGCAGCCTGCGCGAGGCGCTGCGCCCGCCGGCGCAGGGCATCGACGAGGTGCAGGACCTCTACCTCGGCCGGATCCGCCCGCCCGTGGAGTACGGCGGCGCCGCGGGGCCGGTCGCCACACTGGTGGAGCCGCTGCCCGACGACCCGCTCGCGGGCGGCACCGTCACGCTGGACCCGCCGCCCGACGCCGCGCGCTGATCGCGCCGTGCGGGCGGACGCCGGGGTCCGTGCGCTCGGCGGTCTCCACGACGTCGAACCCCGCCCGCTCGACCCGTGCCGCCAGCTCGTCGACGGGCCAGAACCAGGCGGTCGTCACGGCGTGGTCGAACGGCTCGACGCGCGGGCCGCGGCAGAACCCGAGGAGCAGCCCGCCGCCCGGCGCGACGGCGCGGGCGAGCTCGGCCAGCACGGCGTCGACCCCCGTGCCGTCCACAGCCTCGGGCGGGCTGTGGATGAGCGAGTACCAGGCCAGCACGCCGCCGAGGCTGCCGTCCGGCACGCCGAGGTCGGCGAGCGAGGCGCGGCGGAACGGCACGGCGGGGTACTCGGCCCGGGCACGCTCGAGGAACGGCTCCGCGAGGTCGACGCCCTCCGCGTCCAGGCCGCGACGGGCGAGGAAGTCCGTCCAGTGCCCCGGCCCGCACCCGGCGTCGACGACGCGCCCGGTCAGCCCGGCGGCCCACCGCTCGACGAGCGCCCGGTCGTCGTCGTGCACCGCGTCCATCGAGCCGAACAGGTCCGTGTACTCCTGCGCCCGGGCCGCGTAGGCCGCGCTCGCGGCGCGAGCAGACGAGGACACGGAGCTCAGCCCAGCTCGCGCAGCGGCGCGGTCCGCTCGCCGCCGGCGTCCCCCGTGTTGACCGTGGCGGTCGGTTCGACGAGCAGCGCGTGCACCTCGCCGTCCGCCCGGGGGCAGTGCTCGACGCCGCGCGGCACGACGAACACGTCCTGCGGCCCGAGGACGACGTCACGGTCCCGGAGCTGGATCGTGAGCTGCCCGCTGAGCACGAGGAACAGCTCGTCGGTGTCGTCGTGCGTGTGCCAGACGAACTCCCCGTCGAGCTTGACCACCTTCACCGCGTAGTCGTTGACGCTCGCCAGCAGGTGCGGCTGCCACGGCTCGGGGATGCTCTCGAGGGCGGTCCGGATGTTCCTCACGTCGCTGCTCATCCCGTCAGCGTAGGCACCCGGACCGACGGTCAGACGAGGAACGCCGCCACCCGCCGTCGGACACCCGCCGCGTCGAGGCCGTGCGCGGCGGCGTGCTCGCGCGGCGTCCCGTACCTGCGCAGCTCCGACTCGCCGGGCACGCCGACGTGCAGCATACGGCTGGGCCGGTCGACCAGCGCCGCCGCGACGGCGGCGGCGCTCGTGCCCTCCAGGTACGGCTCCACGACGGCGAGCACCGGCGCCGGGCCGGCCAGCACGCGGAGCCCGTCGGCGTCGAGCGGGTGCGGCGTGGCCGTCCACGCGACACGGACGGGCAGGTCGGCGACGGCGTCCAGCACGGTGTCGAGCATCGGGCCGACGGCGACGACCAGCGGCGCCGAGCCGGACGACGGCGGCGTCTCCCCGCCGTCGCGCACCAGGTGCAGCCGCCCGTCCACCGGCCCCGGCCGGGCGTTCCGCTGCGCGGAGAGCCGGATGTACGTGCGGCCCGTGCCGGCGGCCTCGCGGTGCAGCAGCTCGGCGACCTCGTCGGCGTGGCCGGGCACGTGCACCGTCCAGCCCGGCAGCGCGGAGATCAGCGCGACGTCCGCGGGCGACTGGTGCGTGCGGCCGCCGGCCGACACGTCGTACGAGGCGCCGGCGCTGACCAGCACGGCGCCGACGTCCTGGTGCCCGAGGTCGAGCTTCACCTGCTCGTAGGGCCGCTCCACGAGGAACGACGCGAACGTGTGCACGATCGGCCGTCGCCCGGCCAGGGCCAGGCCGCCTGCCACGCCGATGAGCGCCTGCTCGCGGATGCCGACGTCGATGACGCGGCCGGGGTGGCGCGCGATCGCGCGGCCCATGTAGCCGGAGCCGATCACGGCCAGGACGACGTCGACGTCCGGGTGCGCGTCGAGCAGCGGGTCGAGCTCGGCGTAGAAGCGGGTGCGCAGGTCGAGCGCCTGCGGGGCAGGGGCGAGGGTGGTCATGCGGCGTCCTTCCCGGTGGTGTCGACGACCACGACCGTGGGCCGGTCGGGCTCGGTGTGCCGCAGCGCGGCGGTCAGGCGGGGCTGGTCGTGGGTGCGCACCTCGGCGGCCGTCCAGCCCTCGAGGGAGAACCGGGGCGCGATGCCGCCGGGCCAGCCCAGGCTGTCGCTGTGGTTGTCGACGACGACGCAGGTGAGGTTGCCGAGCCCGTACCGGCCGGCGACCTGGATCGCCTCCGCGTTGCTGCCCTCGTCGAGCTCGGCGTCGCCCACGAGGACGACGACGCGCGCGGTCGACCGGCCGCGCAGCCCGAGCGCGAGGCCGACGGCGAGCGGCAGCCCGTGCCCGAGCGAGCCGCTGCCGATCTCGATGCCCGGCACCAGCGTGCGGTCGGGGTGGTGGCCCAGCGGCGAGTCGAACGACCCGACGTCGTCCAGCCACGACGCCGGGAAGAAGCCCTTCGCCGCCAGCACGGCGTACGTCGAGGCCGGGCCGTGGCCCTTGGAGAGCAGGAACCGGTCGCGGT
Source organism: Isoptericola sp. NPDC019571 (assembly GCF_044389385.1). Taxonomy (NCBI): domain Bacteria; kingdom Bacillati; phylum Actinomycetota; class Actinomycetes; order Micrococcales; family Promicromonosporaceae; genus Isoptericola; species Isoptericola sp. NPDC019571. The sequence continues at coordinate 56,794 of NZ_JBIRXZ010000001.1, read as the reverse complement.
CGGGGGCGTCCGGGCGGGCCGCGTCGACGCGGAGCACCTGGTCGTACAGCGTCCACACGACGTCGAGGGTCGAGTGCGCGCTCGGGTCGTGCTTCTCGTCGCCCGTGACCCGGGCAACCAGGTCGCGGACGTGGCGCGGGACGGCCCGCGGGGTCGCGGCGGGCGGGGCCGGAGGTGAGCTCGTCGTCGTCATCCCTCGATGGTGTGACCTGAACCATGGTTGAGGTCAACCCTGTCGGGGAAAGCGTGCGGGTGCGCCACCTCACGTCCCGACGTCCTGCGGAAACACGGCACCGGAGGCAGGATCGAGACGGACCAGCCGCCGTCACCAGGAGGTCTCGTCATGGCCCGCACCGTCGCCGAACACCTCGTCGACCAGCTCGTCGCCGCCGGCGTGAAGCGCATCTACGGGATCGTCGGGGACTCCCTGAACCCCGTCGTCGATGCCGTCCGCCGCACCGACGGCATCGACTGGGTGCACGTGCGTCACGAGGAGGCGGCGGCGTTCGCGGCCGCCGCCGACGCCGAGGTGACCGGCGAGCTCGCCGTCTGCGCCGGGTCGTGCGGGCCGGGCAACCTGCACCTCATCAACGGCCTCTACGACGCGAACCGCTCCAGGCTGCCGGTGCTCGCCATCGCGTCGCACATCCCCAGCGCGCAGATCGGCACGCAGTTCTTCCAGGAGACCCACCCGGACCGCATCTTCAACGAGGCGTCCGTGTTCTCGGAGCTGATCTCGTCCCCGGCCCAGCTGCCGCGCGTCACGCGGTCGGCCATCCAGCACGCGCTCGCCGCGCCGGGCGTCGCGGTGCTGACCCTGCCGGGCGACGTCGCCGACGAGCGCGTGCCCGACGACGACGCCCCGATCCTCGTGCCCGGCGCCTGCCCGGCGCGCGTCGTGCCGAACACCGCCGACGTCGAGGCCCTCGCCGACGCGATCAACCAGGCCAAGAAGGTCACGCTGTTCGTCGGCGCCGGCGCGCGCGACGCCCGCGACGTCGTCCTCGAGCTCGCCGACCTGGCCGCCGCGCCGGTCGGGCACTCGCTGCGCGGCAAGGAGATCATCCAGTACGAGAACCCCCACGACGTCGGCATGTCCGGCCTGCTCGGCTACGGCTCCTGCCACGAGGCGATGCACTCGGCGGACCTGCTGGTGATGGTCGGCACCGACTTCCCGTACGACTCGTTCCTGCCCGCCGACGTCCGCACCGCGCAGATCGACGTCGACGCCTCCCACCTGGGCCGCCGCACCCGCCTCGACCTGCCGGTGCACGGCGACGTCGGCGAGACCCTGAAGCTGCTCAACCCGCTGGTCAAGCGCAAGAAGGACCGCAAGTTCCTGCGCACGATGGTCGACAAGCACGCCGGGCTCATGACCAAGGTCGTGGGTGCGTACACCCGCAACGTGGAGAAGCACACGCCCATCCACCCCGAGTACGCGGCCGTGCAGCTCGACGAGACGGCGGCCGACGACGCCGTGTTCACCGTCGACACCGGCATGAACAACGTGTGGGCGGCCCGCTACCTCACGCCCAACGGGAAGCGGCGCGTCATCGGGTCGTTCATCCACGGGTCGATGGCGAACGCCCTGCCGCACGCCATCGGCGCCGCGTTCGCGGAGCCCGGGCGGCAGGTCGTGGCGCTCGCCGGCGACGGCGGCCTGTCCATGCTGCTGGGCGAGCTCATCACCGTGCGCACCTACGACCTGCCGGTGAAGGTCGTCGTCTTCAACAACGCGACGCTCGGCATGGTGAAGCTGGAGATGCTCGTCGAGGGGCTGCCGTCGTACGGCACCGACTCCCCGCCCGTGGACTACCGGAACATCGGCCTCGCCGTCGGCATCCCGTCGGTCCGGGTCGAGCGGCCGAAGGACCTGCGCCGCGCCCTCCGGGACGGGCTGGACCGCAAGGGCCCGGCGCTCATCGAGGTCGTCACCGACCCGAACGCGCTGTCCATCCCGCCGTCCATCACGTCGGGGCAGATCCGCGGGTTCGCCACCGCGATGACGAAGCAGATCTTCGGCGGCGGCATGGGCGAGGTCATGTCCATGGCGCGCTCCAACCTGCGGAACCTCCCCCGCTGACCTGACCCTGCCCCGCCACCCACCCGGGTGGCGGGGCAGGGTCAGGGGCGCCAGGTGGCGGCGACGGCGAGGAAGGCGTCGTTCGCCTCGACCTCGCCGATGCTGACGCGCAGGCCGTCGCCGGCGAAGGGGCGCACGAGGACGCCGGCGGCGGTCGCCTCGGCGGCGCGCGCCACGGTCTCCTCGCCGAGGGGGAACCACACGAAGTTGGCGTGCGTCTCCGGCAGGTTCCAGCCCTGCTCGCGCAGGGCGGCGACGACGCGATCGCGCTCGGCGACCAGCGCGTCGACCCGCTGGCGCAGCTCGTCCTGCGCGACCGGCTCGAGCGAGGCCAGCGCCGCGCGCTGGGCGATGTGGTTCACGCCGAACGGCGTCGACACCGCGCGGATGCCGGCGGCGAGGCGCGGCTCGGCGACGGCGTACCCGACGCGCAGGCCCGCCAGCCCGTACGCCTTCGACAGCGTGCGCAGCAGGACGACGTGGGGGTGCCGGCGCAGCAGATCGACGCCCTCGGGCGCCTGCGGGTCGCGCACGAACTCGAGGTACGCCTCGTCGACGATCACCAGCACGTCGCGCGGAACCGCGGCGAGGAACTCCTCCAGCTCGTCCGCGTGCACCACGGGGCCGGTGGGGTTGTTGGGCGTGCAGACCATGACGACGCGCGTGCGGGGCGTGACGGCGGCGGCCATGGCGGACAGGTCGAGCCGGCCGTCCGCGGCGACCGGCACCGTGACGGCGACGCCGCCCGCGACGGCGACCACGATCGGGTAGGCCTCGAACGACCGCCACGGGAACACGACCTCGTCGCCGTGCTCGACGACGGCCTGCAGCACGTGCCCGAGCACGGCCACCGAGCCGTTGCCCACCACGACCTGCTCGGCCGGGACGCCCACGTGCGCCGCGAGCGCCTCGACGAGCTCCGTCGCGTACATGTCGGGGTAGCGGTTGGTCTCCTCCGCCGCACGCGTGATGGCCTCGAGGACGGACGGCAGCGGCGGGTACGGGTTCTCGTTCGACGACAGCTTCCACAGCTTCGCGCCCTCGACGGGCCGCGCGCCCGGCACGTACGCGGGCAGCGCGGCGACGGCGGCGCGCAGGGGGACGGCAGAGTTCTGGACGGCCGGCGAGTCAGCGGGGGTGGTCACAGCGATCAAGGATGCCACCCGCGCGGTGGTGGGCGAGGTCGTCCCTCCCTCCGCGAGGCAGTACCAGCTCGCGAGGGCTCGTACTACCTCGGCTCGGTCCGTACTACCTCGCGAGGGCTCGTACTACCTCGGCACGGTGGGTACTACCTCGCGGAGGCGGGCACTCCCCCGGCGAGCTCCCGCACCAGGCCGGCGAAGAACCGGGCGATCGCGGCGGCGGCGGGTACCTCGACGGACTCCTCGACGTCCGGGCTGTAGTTGGTGTTCGTGTTGATGTCGTACGGCACGGTGCGGCCGTCGACCGTCTCGAAGAACTCGACCCCGGCGATCTCGATCCCCTGCTCGGCGAGCAGCCGCTCGAGCCGCACGACGACCGGGTGCTCGGCCGTGACCTCGGGCCGCAGGGCGAACAGCGGCGGCGGGGCGACGCCGTCGGCCCCCGGCAGCGCGCACGCCTCGGCCGGGCACAGCTCGAACCCGGTGGACGTGTCCACGCGGACCGCGTAGTGGAACCGGCCGCCGACGAACTCCGCACGGGTCACGAACGGCTCGGGCGCGACGAGCAGCTCCTGCAGCAGCCACACGCCGTCGACGGGCTCGTCGAGCAGGCCCGCGTCCAGGGCGGCGGCGAACGTCTCGACGTCGTCGAACCGCTGCACCCCCAGCCCCTTGCCACCGCGGTTGTGCTTGGTGATGAACGGGGCGCCGAACCGTGCGGCCGCCGCCCGCAGCGCCGCGCGGTCCGTGACGGCGGTCGTGCGCGGCACGTCGAGCCCGGCGGCGCGCAGCAGGGCGTACTGCCGCACCTTGCTCACCTCGAGCGCCGCGGCGCGCGTGCCGTTGACGACCCGGCGGCCCGCCGCCTCGGCCCGGGACAGCACCGCCTGCGCGGCCTCCGGTGCGTGCGGGACGCCGCGCGTGTGCGCGGACGCGCTGAGCCGCGACCAGTGCACGGCCAGGGGCGGCGGCGCGGCGAGGTCCAGGGCGACGTCGCCCAGGTGCACCGGTTCCAGGGGCACGCCGGCGCGGTCGAATGCCCGCTCGAACGGCGGCAGCCAGTCGGGGTTGTCGTGCAGGACGAGGACGGACGGCTCGCTCACCCGGCGAGCCTACGCGCGCGGGCCGGTCGCCGGGATCCGGCCACCGGGATCCGGTCGCCGAGCCCCGCGGCATCGAGCGTCGCGCCTGCCCCGCGCACTCATGACGTGCCACGATGGCCGCATGAACTTCATCGTCCGCACCCTCGTCACGGCCGTGGCGCTGTGGCTGAGCGACCTGATCTTCACCAACCTCGAGATCCTGCCCCCGTACGACGGCGACAACGTGCTCGAGTACATCCTGGCGGTGCTCGGTGTCGCGTTGGTGTTCACCATCATCAGCAGCTTCGTGAAGCCGATCGTCAGCATCATCTCGATCCCGCTGCTCATCCTCACGCTGGGCCTCTTCTACCTGGTCATCAACGCCGGTGTGCTGTGGCTCACGACCTGGATCACCGACCAGGGGTGGTTCGGGGACTGGGGCGTCGACGTCAGTGGCGGCTTCTGGTGGTTCGTCTGGATCGCCCTCATCCTCGCCGTGCTGCAGGCGATCATCGGCGCGTTCGCGCCGAAGAAGGGCTGACGCACCGGCCTCCGCCGCACGACACGCTCAGTGCAGCATCGCCCCCGTCGGGTTCCCCGGCGGGGGCGCCGTCGTCCCGGGCGCCATGACCAGGGGCGGCGCCGGGTCCACCCGGCGCGCCGCGAAGAACCGGGTGCGCGCCCGGGTGCCGTCGAGCAGCCGCTCCAGCCGCGCCGTCACCCCCGCCACCTGCACGTTCCCGGACCGCCGCGCCGCCGCCAGCGTGCGCAGGTGCGTGGGCATCGCATGGGCGAGCGAGATGCTCCCGGCAGCGGCGACGTCGGCCGGGTCCGTCGAGTCCAGCAGCCGGCGCCCCACCGTGACGCGGTCCGCCGTGGCCGGCCCCTCCTCGCGGGACCTGCCGTCCACGTTCTCGACCAGGCTCTCCTCGTTCTCCACGTGCAGCACGGGCACCCCCGCGGGGAGGGCGAACGACGCGGTCGGCGCCCCCGCGGTCACCACGCCGCCGACGGGGTGGTTCGCGCGGAACGCCGACGACGCCGCGAGCGCCGCCGCAGCGATCCCGCCGAGGCTGTGGCCCACGAGCACCACGGGCTCGTCCGGGGACGCGCCCGCCGCGTCGAGGGCCTGCTCCACGGCCACGGACACGTCCGCCGCCTCGTGCGCCATGAGGCCGAGGTCGGTCGCGGCGTCGAACGGGTTCGAGGACGACAGGAGCTCCTGGGTCCCGGGGATCAGCACGGTCCACGACGTCGTGCCGTCGCCGTGCACGACCTCCTCCACCGCGAGCGTCCCGGCGGGCACACCGGCCGCGGGCCGGTCGACGACTCCGCTGCCCTGGGGGTAGAGGTCCGCGGTGCGCGCGAGCGTCTCCGCGACGGAGCCCGCCGGCCGGTCCGCCCACCCGGGCCGTTGGCCGGCGAGGTCCGCGTCGGACAGGGCCACCACCTGGGGCACCGCGTCGGGCAGCAGCGCGGCCACGACGTCGGACAGCGAGCCCGCGCCGCGCGTGACGGGGTCCAGCGCGGTCGCCGGGCCCTCCTCGATCCCGCGCCGCAGGTCCTGCCAGGTCAACGGCCGGGTGGCGCTGAACCCCGCCGCGAAACCCCCGACCGCCTCGTCGGAGAACGGCGCGACGACCCGCCACACGCTCGCCAGCCTCCCGTCTGGGCCCGTCGTCACCGGCGCTGTCGGCGGATCGGGCGGGGAGGACGCAGTCGGCGGCGCCACGGTCGCGCCGGTCGGTCCAGAGCCGGGTGGGCCAGAGCCGGGTGAGGCGCCGCGGGCCCGGACACCGCGCAGCCCGTCCGCCACGGACGTGACGGTCAGCACCGGCGTCGCCGCCAGCCCGAGCCAGGCTCCCGCCGCGCCCGCCAGCAGGGTCACGGCCCCGTCGGCGACGCGCTGCACCACGCTCTCCGCCTCCCGGTACAGGCCGGCCGCGAGCCGCAGCCGGCGCGAGCAGCCCTCCGCCGTCGAGGCCCGGGCGCGCAGCCGGGCGCTCACCTCGTCCAGCCGAGCCGCAGCCGCCTCCCGGGACGCGGCAGCCGCGGCGTCGTCCCCCGCGGCGCCGGGCAGCGGCACGGCCGGTCGCGGCCACGGGTCGGGGGCCCACGCCGCACCCCGCAGGGTCCCTGCGGCGCCGAACGACCGGTGGGACGCCCGCCGCAGGCCCTCCGCCACGCCGTCGAGCAGCACCGCCGCGCCCTGCACTGCCTCGGCGTCGACCTGGGCGAGGGCCCGGCCGCCCACGACGTCCAGGGTCTCGTCGGGCGGCAGCCCGCGCGTCACCGGGCCAGCACCTCGGCCGCCCCCTCGAGGAGCCGCAGATCGGCGTCGAGGTCGGCGAGCAGGGCGCCGACGTCGTCGCGGAACCGGTCGGCCGCCGTCGACTGCCAGGCCACCGCCAGGCTGCGCCGTGCGCCCGCAGTGGCGTCGAGGACGTCGTGGCGCGCCACGAGGACGGCGGCACGGGCGGCGCTCGGGTCGGGTGCCGGGGACGAGAAGGGTGGGGCCGGTGAGGTCATGCCCGCGACGCTAGGCCGCGCCCCGACCGTGACTCCGGGCGCGACTTCGGCCTGTGGACGGCGCCGCCCTGGGGACAGGCTCCCCACCGCGCCGCGCCGTCCCCGCGTCCGAAGCCGACGTCGGATACCGACGTCCGAGACCGACGTCCGCTATGCCTCCGGCACCCCCGCGAGCCGGGCGGCGTCCGACAGGATGTCGATGCCGGCCACCCGGCCGTCCCGCACCGTGAACGCGAGCAGCGAGTAGACCGTCCCGTCCTCGAGGACGGTGACCAGGCCGGGCGAGCCGGCCACGAGCGCGAGCCGCGAGAAGCGCGCCGTGCCGAAGTGCAGGCGCGCCTGCTCCGCGACGGCCTGCGCGCCCCGCAGCACGCGGGACAGCTCCCCCGGCCCGTAGTCGAGGCGCACCACGACCTCCGGGTCGAGCAGCGCCACGAGGCCGTCGAAGTCCCCCGCCTGCGACGCGGAGAGGTAGGCGGCGACGACCTCCCGACGCCGCGCGACGTCGTCCTGCACGGGCATGGCGTCGCGCACCTTGCGGCGCGCGCGGCTGGCGAGCTGACGCGTGGCGGGGAGCGACCGGTCGACGAGCGGCGCGATCTCCTCGAAGGGGACCGCGAACTGGTCGTGCAGCACGAACGCGACGCGCTCGGCGGGAGCCAGGGTGTCCAGCACGACCATCAGCGCGGAGCCGAGGTCGTCCTGCTCGACCGCCCGCCGCTCGGGGTCGGCCGGCCCGTCGGCCGGCGCCACGAGCAGGTCCGGCAGGTGCCCGTCCCACGCCGTCTCCCGGCGCGTCCCGCGCGAGCGCAGCAGGTTGAGCGCCACCCGTCCGACGATCGTCGTGAGCCAGCCCCCGAGGTTCTCCACCCCTGCGGCGCCGGCGGCGTGCGCGCGCACCCACGCGTCCTGCACGGCGTCCTCCGCGTCCGCCGTCGACCCCAGCACCCGGTACGCGACCGCACGCAGGTGCGGCCGGAACGCCTCGAACTGGTCCGCCGTGAGCCGGCCCGCCGCGAACTGATCCGTGCTCACCGGTCACACTCCTTCGTCGGGCCGTGTCAGAGAGGTGACAGCGCACGCTGCCGGTGACACCGAACCACGAGGGTGCGACACCGGCCCTTCGACCAGGAGCCCGCATGACCTCCCTGACCTCGACCGACACCTTCTCCCCGGCCCTCGCCCGCGACCTGCGCGGGCGGGTGCTCCTGCCCGGCGACGACGCGTTCGACGCCGCCGCGACCCCCTGGAACCTCGCCGTCCGGCAGCCCGTCGCGGCCGTCGTCGAGGCCGCTGACGCCGACGACGTCGCCGCCACGGTGCGGCACGCGCGCGACGCCGGGCTGACGGTCGCGGCCCAGTCGACGGGCCACGGCGCGTCGGGCGACGTGGTGGGCACCGTCCTCCTGCGCACCCGCGCGCTCGACGCCGTCGAGGTGGACCCGGTGCGCCGCACCGCCCGGGTCGGCGCCGGGGCGTCGTGGGGAGCCGTGCAGTCCGCCGCGGCCCCGCACGGCCTCACGACCCTGCTCGGCAGCGCCCCTGGCGTCGGCGCCGTCGGCTACACCCTCGGCGGCGGGCTGGGGTGGTTCAGCCGCGCCCACGGCCTGGCGGCCGACCACGTGCGGTCGTTCGACGTCGTGTCCCCCGCGGGCGAGAAGGTCACCGTCACCGCCGCCTCCGACCCCGAGCTGTTCTGGGGGCTGCGCGGCGGGGGCGGCGACCTGGCCGTCGTGACGGCGATGGAGATCGACCTGGTCGAGCTGCCCGCGTTCGCGGGCGGCAAGGTCGCCTGGCCGGCCGCGCGCGCCGCCGAGGTCCTCGGTGCCTTCCGCGAGGTCACCGCCACGGCCCCGGCCGAGCTCAGCGTCTGGCTGTCGCGGGTGGAGGCGCCCGGCGCCCCGGCCGTCGTCGTCGTGCACGCCGCGTACCTGGGCGACGCGGCCGAGGCCCGGACGCTGCTCGCCCCGTTCGCCGCCGTCCCCGACGTCCTCGGGCAGGGCGTCGACGCGGCGATCGGCCCGGTCGCGCCGGTCGACGTCGGCGACATCACCGCCGACCCGACCGACCCCTCCGCGGGGAAGGGCCGCGCCGAGCTGCTGCAGGGGATCGACGACGAGGCGGTGGAGCGCCTGTTCACGACCTCGGTCGCGCCGCTGCTCGTGCTCCAGCTGCGGCACCTGGGCGGCGCCCTGGCCGCGCCGGGCGACGGCGCGGGCGCGCTGGGCGCGATCGACGAGCCCTACCTGCTGTACGCGTTCGGTCTGGCGTTCGAGCCGAGCCTCGCGGCCGCCGTCGGCCACCGCCTCGAGGCGCTGCCGGCCGAGCTCGCGAGGGTCGCCACGCTGCGCAAGCCCGCCACGTTCCTCGCCCCGGGCGAGAGCGCCGCGGCCGCGTACGACGACGCCGCCCTCGCCCGGCTGCGCGACCTCAAGCGGGCCCGCGACCCGCGAGGCACGGTCCGCGGGAGCTACCCGCTCCTCGGCTGAACCGGGCGCCGGCGATCGTGGTGAGCGCGATCTCGGGGACAGTTCGCGGTCGGCCTGTCCCCGAGATCGCGCTCACCACGTCCGTCTGGGTCCGTGGGAGAATGTGGGCCGTGACCTCCCCCGCGCCGCAGACCTCGCCGACAGAGTCCACAGCCGTCCCGACCCGCGTCACTCTCGCGGACGTCACCCCGCCGATCGCGCTGGGGCCGCTCGACGGCCGCTACCGCGGCGCCGTCGCGCCGCTGGTGGACCACCTCAGCGAGGCCGCGCTGAACCGGGCGCGCATCCACGTCGAGGTCGAGTGGCTGGTCACGCTGTGCAACGGCACGACGGCGACCCCCGGCGCCGTCGTCCCCGGCGCCCCCACGCTGACCGACGCCGAGATCGCCTACCTGCGCCGGATCCCCGCCACGTTCGGCGCGGACGAGATCGCCGAGCTCGCCGCCATCGAGCGCGAGACGGTGCACGACGTCAAGGCCGTCGAGTACTTCATCAAGCGCCGCATCGCCGCCGCGCCCGAGGTCCTCGGCGAGACCGGCCTCCCCGCCGCGAGCGAGCTGGTGCACTTCGCGTGCACGTCCGAGGACATCAACAACCTGTCGTACGCGCTCATGGTGCAGGGCGGCGTGCGCGAGGTGTGGCTGCCCGCCGCGACCGCGCTGACCGACCAGCTCGCCGAGATGGCGCGCGAGCACGCCGAGGTCCCGATGCTCAGCCGCACGCACGGTCAGCCGGCCACGCCGACGACGATGGGCAAGGAGCTCGCCGTCCTCGCGCACCGCCTGCGCCGTCAGCTGCGCCGGGTCGAGGGCGCCGAGTACCTGGGCAAGCTCAACGGGGCCACCGGCACCTACGGCGCGCACGTCGTCGCCGTCCCGGGCGCCGACTGGCCGGCCGTGTCGGAGGCGTTCGTCGAGCACCTGGGCCTGGTCTGGAACCCGCTGACCACGCAGATCGAGTCGCACGACTGGCAGGCCGAGGTCTACGCCGACGTCGCCCGCTTCAACCGCATCCTCCACAACCTCGCGACCGACGTGTGGACGTACATCTCGCTGGGCTTCTTCACGCAGATCCCCGTCGCGGGGGCCACCGGCTCGTCGACCATGCCGCACAAGGTCAACCCGATCCGGTTCGAGAACGCCGAGGCGAACCTCGAGATCTCGTGCTCGCTGCTCGACACCCTGTCGGCCACGCTCGTGACGTCCCGCCTGCAGCGCGACCTCACCGACTCCACCACGCAGCGCAACATCGGCCCGGCGTTCGGCCACTCGCTGCTCGCGATCGACAACGTCCGCCGCGGCCTCAAGGCGCTCAACGTCAACGCCGCGCTCATGGCCGACGACCTCGACCACAACTGGGAGGTGCTCGGCGAGCCCGTCCAGTCTGCGATGCGCGCCGCGTCCGTCGCCGGCGTCGAGGGCATGGAGAACCCGTACGAGCGGCTCAAGGAGCTCACGCGCGGGCAGCGCGTCGACGCCGCCCGGATGCGCGAGTTCGTCGCCGGCCTCGGCCTGCCCGACGACGTCGCCGCGCGCCTCGCGGACCTCACGCCCGCGTCGTACACCGGCATCGCCGCCCGGCTGGTCGAGGACTACCTCGCCTGACCCCGGTGCGCCGGGGTCAGCGCGCCATGGCCTGCTGGCCCAGGACGGCGAGCAGGGCGAGCTTCTCCTCCGCCTCGGAGCGCGGCGGCGCGGTGAGCACCAGCAGCGCCTGGGTCTGGTCCTCAGTGAACAGCACCTGGCAGTCCAGCTCGATCGGCCCGACCTGCGGGTGCACGAGCGTCTTGTGGTCGGCGAACCGCTGGTGCACCTCGTGCCGGTCCCACAGCTCGGCGAACTCGGGGCTGCGCTCCCGCAGCTCACGCACCAGCTCGCCCGCGCGCGAGCGCGGGCCGAGCATCCCGTGGGCCACACGCAGCGTGGACACGAGCGAGCGCCCCTGCCGGTCGCGGTCGTCCTCGGGGTACAGCAGCCGCTCGGACGGGTCGGTGAACCAGCGGTAGACGTCGCTGCGCGCCCACCCCGTCAGCGCCGACCGGTCGCCCAGCAGCGCGACGGCGAGATCGTTGGCCACGAGCGTCTCGCCGAGCGCGGACAGCACGAGGGCGGGCGTGTCGGACAGGCGGTCGAGCACGCGCAGCAGCGCGGGCGACACGTGGGACGACATCGTCACCCGGTCCGGCGCCCCCCGACCGGCCACGCGGAACAGGTAGTCGCGCTCGTCGTCCGTGAGCCGGAGCGCCCGCGCCAGCGACGCGAGCATCTGCTCGCTGGGCTGCGGGCCGCGCTGCTGCTCCAGCCGCGTGTAGTAGTCGGCCGACATGGCGGCGAGCGCCGCGACCTCCTCCCGCCGCAGCCCCGCGGTGCGACGTCGGGCGCCCGTGGGCAGGCCGACGTCGGCGGGCTGCACCGCCTCCCGGCGACGGCGCAGGAACTCGGCCAGCTCTCGACGGTCGGCGGCACGCTCCATGCGCCCATCGTCCGCCGCCGCCGCCGGTCGGGCCAGGCCGCAGCCAGGGATCGTCGGTCCCCCGACGACCGCTCCTCTCCCGCCCGCGCGCCGGGCCGCGCAGGGTGAGGGGCATGGACCTCACCCGCAGCACCGTCTTCGTCCCCGGCGCGACCAGCGGCATCGGCCTCGCGCTCGCCCTCCGGCTCCGGGCCCGCGGCAGCACCGTGATCGTGGGCGGCCGCCGCACCGCCCTGCTCGACGAGATCGTCGCCGCCCACCCCGGGATCGACGCCGTCCGCGTCGACACCGCCGACGCCGCGAGCATCGAGGCGGCCCGCGACGTGGTGCTGGAGCGCCACCCCGGCCTGGACGCCGTCGTCGCCATGGCGGGCATCATGCAGCCCGAGGACTGGACCTCGTCCGACTTCCTCGCCACCGCCGAGCGCACGGTGACCACCAACCTGCTCGGCCCGATCCGCCTGGCCGCCGCGTTCCTGCCGCACCTGCGTGCCCGCGCCGCGGCGGGCTCGGGCGCCGCGTTCGTCACGGTCTCCTCGGGGCTGGCGCACGTGCCGCTCGCCGTGACGCCCACGTACAACGCGACCAAGGCCGCGGTCCACCGGCTGAGCGAGGGCATCCGGCTGCAGCTCGAGCCGGCGGGCGTGCAGGTGATCGAGATCGTGCCGCCCGCGGTCCGCACGGCCCTCATGCCGGGGCAGGAGGACAACCCGGTCGCCATGCCGCTGGACGCGTTCGCCGACGAGGTGGTCGACCTCCTCGCGGCCCGTCCCGACGCCCACGAGATCCTCGTCGAGGGCGTGAAGTTCCTCCGCTTCGCCGAGACGTCGGGCGCTTACGACGCGACGGTCGCGCGGCTCAACGCCACGGACCGGCACGCCGTCTGACGCCCGGCGCTCAGGGCTTCGTCGACCCGACGTACTTCGACGCGACGTAGCCCTGGTGGCCGTTGACGAACACCTTGACCCACCCGCCGGAGGAGTCCCAGATCTTCTTGACGGCCTTGCCCTTGTTGAGCGTGTCGATGGCCTTGTAGCCGGTGCCTGGGCCCGAGCGCAGCCGCAGGCCGTCGACCTTCACGTACCGCGTCCCCAGCGAGGTGAGCCCCGGGGAGACGTAGTTCGCGTGCATCCAGCCGGTGGTGCCGCCGTAGCTCACCTTGCGCCACACGCCCGAGCCGGCGCCGGGCTTGGCGGTGAGCCAGCGGTTGACCTTGACGGTCTTGAGCACGCGGTAGCCGGTGCCCGGGCCGGAGCGCAGGTTGACCTTGGTGGTCGTGTAGTAGTTGCAGGACTTCGGCACGACCCGCTTGTACGCCCACGCCGCGCCGGCGGTGAGCGACGCCCCGTGGTTCTTCATCCACGGCAGCGGGTCGGTGGTGCTGCCGGAGCCCTTGTACTCGCGCTTCCAGATCTCCAGGTGCAGGTGCGGCGCGGTGGACGTGCCGGAGCTGCCGACGTCGGCGATGCGCTGGCCGCGCTTCACGTACTTGCCGGCCTTCACGTACTTGTCGCCGTCGACGACGTGGCCGTAGACGGCGAAGACCTTGCCGCCGTCGGCGTTGGAGCGCACCACCACGACCTGGCCGAAGCCGGGCGCCGACCCGGCCTTGACGACGGTACCGGGGGCGACGGACTTGATCGGGGTGCCCTTCTTCGCGCTCATGTCCTGGCCGAGGTGGGAGGTGGACGCTCCCCTGATGGGCATGCACCTCGGCCCGTAGTAGGAGGAGAGCCCGTAGCTCTTGTCGGGGAGCGGCCGGACGGCGGCCGCCGCGGCCCCCGCCCCCGCGACCCCGCTCGTGAAGGCCACCGCCGTGGCGATCCCCAGGGTGACTCCGGTCGTGATGATGCGTCGCACGGTGCGCATGGTGGTGCCCTCTCCGCGTCAGAAGGTCCGGGGCGTCGTTGCCCGAACGCACGGTAAGCACAGGCGCGGGGGTGGCGCGCGCGGTACCGCATCCGCGACACTCGTCTTCACAGGTACCCGTGAGCGTGAAACTCCCTTACCCCCCGCCTGACCACCGGAGGTCTGCAATGACGCACCCCGATCCGACCGGCCGAGCCGACCACGGCGCGAGCGAGCGCGCCCTCGACCGGCGCGGCTTCCTCTCCCTCGCGACGGCGGGGGTGGCGGGCTCGGCGCTGTCCGTGACCGTCGGCTCGATGACGCCCGCCAGAGCTTCGGAGGCCACCCCGAAGGCCGCCGCCGGGACCACCGCACGCAAGCGCGAGCTGCGCGCGATGTGGATCTCGTCGGTCGTCAACATCGACTGGCCGTCGCGCACCGGCCTGAGCACGGACGAGCTGAAGGCCGAGTACCTCCACTGGCTCGACGTCGCCGTCGGCATGCACCTCAACGCCGTCTTCGTGCAGGTCCGGCCGACGGCGGACGCGTTCTGGCCCAGCCCGTACGAGCCCTGGTCGCAGTACCTCACGGGCACCCAGGGCGGCGACCCCGGGTTCGACCCGCTCGCGTTCGTCGTGGCGGAGACGCACGCCCGCAACCTCGAGCTGCACACCTGGTACAACCCGTACCGCGTGTCGATGCAGACGGACCCCACGAAGCTGGTGCCCGAGCACCCGGCCCGGCAGCACCCCGACTGGGTGTGGCCGTACGGCGGCAAGCTCTACTTCGACCCGGGCCTGCCGGAGGCGCGCGAGCACATCTACGCCGCGATCCTGCACAGCGTCGAGCACTACGACGTCGACGGCGTGCACTTCGACGACTACTTCTACCCGTACCCCGTGGCGGGCCAGACCCTGCCCGACGCCGCCACGTACGCCGAGCACGGCGGCGGCTTCGCGACGATCGAGGACTGGCGGCGGCACAACGTCGACGAGTTCGTCCGGACCATCTCGGAGCGCATCAAGGAGCTCAAGCCCTGGGTCAAGTTCGGCATCAGCCCGTTCGGCATCTGGCGCAACGCGTCGACCGACCCGCGCGGCTCGGAGACCGGCGGCTCGCAGAGCTACGACCTGCAGTTCGCCGACACCCGCAAGTGGGTCCTCGAGGGCTGGCTCGACTACATCAACCCGCAGATCTACTGGCAGTTCGGGCTCGCCGTCGCGGACTACGCCAAGCTCGTGCCGTGGTGGGCCGACGTCGCGGCGACGTCGGGCACCCACCTGTACATCGGCGAGGCGCTGTACAAGGTGACGTCGGGCGTGTTCACCGACCCGGCGGAGCTCAGCAACCACCTCACGTTCTGCGCGGAGGTCACGGAGCAGGGCACGCCCGTGCACGGCAACGTGTACTTCTCGGCCGTGCACGTGCCGCAGGACCCGCAGGGCTCCATGTCGCGGGTCTTCGCGGACCACTACAGCCACCCCGCGCTCGTCCCGACGATGCCGCACCTGCCCGGCACCGCCGTCGAGCGGCCGACGCTCACGCACGCGCGCCGCGAGCGCGACGGCGTCCGGCTGCGCTGGGTGGACGCGGCGCCGCACCGGCGGCGCGCGACGTCGTTCGCCGTCTACCGGGCCGCCGGGGACCGCGTCCCCGTGGACGTCGAGGACGCCACGCAGCTGCTCGGCACGGTCCGCTCGGACGGGCACGTGCTGCAGTCCTTCACGGACGCGACGGCCGTGGGCGGCGAGCGGTACACGTACGCCGTCACCGCCCTCGACCGGCTGTGGAACGAGTCCGCCCCGAGCCGGAGCCGCACCGCCGGCTGAGCGCTCCCCACGACCGTCGAGCCTGTCGAGACCCGGCCGAAGGGTCTCGACAGGCTCAGCCTGCGGAGGAGAGGAAGATCCCGTTGCCCGGGCCCACGGGCAGGTCGAGGACGAAGAACACCGTGAGGATGGCGGCCCACACCAGCCAGAAGCAGACCGTGAACGGCAGCAGCCGCGCCATCACGGTGCCGAGGCCGGCGCTCGGCTCCCACCGCCGCAGGTAGGCGAGCAGCACGATCATGTACGGGTTGAGCGGCGTGATGATCTGCGTCGCCGAGTCGCCCACGCGGAACGCCGCCTGCACGAACGCGGGCTCGTACCCGATGAGGGCGAACATCGGCACGAAGACGGCGGCCATGAGCGTCCACAGCGCCGAGCCCGAGATGATGAACAGGTTGAGCAGCGACGCGACGACGAGGAAGCCGAGGATCGCGCCGTAGCCGGTGAGCCCGATCGACTCGAGCGCCGACGCCCCGGACACCGCGATCCACTGCCCGACGCCGGACCAGTTGAACAGCGCGATGAACTGGCCGAGCACGAATGCCAGCACGACGAACCCGATCATGTCCTTCAGCGCCTGGCCGAACATGATCGGCACGTCCTCGATGCGCCGGACCGTGCCGACCGCGCGCCCGTAGACGATCGCCGGCACCAGGAACATCGTGAAGACGATGAACACGATCGAGCTGAGCAGCGGCGACTCGGGCAGGAACGCGCCGTCCTCGTTGCGCCACGGCGAGGCGGGCACGAGCACCGCGGCCGCCATGACCGCCGCGACGCCGAGCGCCACCAGCAGAGCGTTCCGCAGCCCGCGGCGCTCGTCCGTCGTCGTGGCCGCGGAGGCCGAGGCGAGCGGGTCCTCGCCGTCCTCCGCCACCTGCTCCACCGGCACGCGCTGGCGGCGGATCCGCGGCTCGAGCACCCTGTCGATGAGGAAGCCCGCGAGCAGGGCGAGCGCGATCGACGAGACGGCGTTGAAGAACCAGTTCGACAGCGGGTTCACGGGCGAGCCCGGGTCCGGCAGGATCTGCGCGACCGAGCTGGTGATGCCCGCGAAGAGCGCGTCGAGGCTGGTGACGAGGATGTTCGTGGAGTACCCCGCGCCGGCCGCGGCGAACCCGCCGAGCAGGCCCGCGACCGGGTGCCGCCCGGCCGCGCGGAACACCATCGCCGCCAGCGGCGGGATGATGATGAACGCGGTGTCGGACATGATGCTGCCCATCACGCCGACGAACCCGACGGCGTACGCGAGCGCCCACCGCGGCGCGGAGCCGAACGCGTACCGCACGGCGGCGCCGAGCAGGCCCGACTTCTCCGCCACGCCGACCGCCATGAGGATCGGCAGCACCGTGACCAGCGGCGGGAAGCCCAGGAAGTTCTCCCCGAGGTTCTCGGTGAGCCAGGTCATCCCCTCGGCGGTGAACAGGCCCTTGACCTCGACCACCTCGTCGCTGCCGGGCATCTGCACGGTGACGCCCGCGAGCGCCATGCCCGTGGAGGCCAGCGCGATGACGCCGAACAGGATGAGGAACAGCGTGAACGGCTCGGGCAGCTTGTTGCCGATCCGTTCCACCACGGCCAGGAACCGGTCGGTGCGGGATCGGGTGTCGAGGGTGCTGGTCACGCGGTCTCCCCGGGTCGGCCCGCCGCCGCGGGCGTGTCCGCCCGAACGTAGTGGCCCCGGTCACCCATGGCGAGAGATCGGCGGATTCGTCCGCATCGTGAGATTCGCGCGATTCCTCCCGGGCACAGCGCCGGTTTCCCTACGATGCCTGACATGACCGTGCCCGACGCGAACGCCACGCAGCCCGCCCGCCCGAGCACCGCCTACCTCGACCACCTGTTCCACGAGAGCGAGGAGCGCCGGCGGTCGGCCCCGCCGGCCGACGTCGCCCCCTCGCTGCTGCCCGCCGCCGTCGCGGACGCCGTCGAGCGCGCGGCCGAGGCCCTGGAGCCCGACCTGCGGGAGGTCGTCGAACGCCTGCACGCCGACCCGGAGCCGGCCTGGGAGGAGCACCGCAGCGCCGCCCTGCTGGTCGAGGTGCTGGCCCGGCACGGGATCGACGCCGAGCTCGGCGCGCACGGCGTCCCGACGGCGTTCCGCGCGGAGCTCGCGGGGGCCGGCGACGGCCCGACGATCGCGATCTGCGCGGAGTACGACGCGCTGCCCGTCATCGGGCACGCCTGCGGGCACAACGTCATCGCCGCCGCCGGGGTGGGCGCGTTCCTCGCGCTGCGCGGAGTCCTGGCCTCGGCGGGCGCGCCCGCGGGTCGCGTCGTCCTGCTCGGCACCCCCGCCGAGGAGGGGAGCTCCGGCAAGGAGGTGCTGGCCCGTGCGGGGGCGTTCGACGTCGTGGACGCGGCGATCATGGTGCACCCGTACGGGCAGGACGTCGCCGAGCAGGTGTGGCTGGGGCGGCGGCTGCTCACCTGGACGTTCACGGGCAGGCCGGCGCACGCGTCGGCCCAGCCGTTCATGGGGCGCAACGCGCTCGACGCCGCGAACCTCGCCTACCAGGGCATCGGGCTGCTGCGGCAGCAGCTGCCACCGGTGGACCGCGTGCACGCGACCGTCGTCGAGGGCGGCACCCGGCCCAGCATCATCACCGAGCGCGCGGTGATGCGGCTCTACGCCCGGTCGAAGTACCCGGACACCCTGCGCGACCTGTCGGCGCGGCTCGACGACGTCGCCCGCGGCGCGGCGCTCATGACCGGCACCGAGGTCGAGATCGTGTGGGACGACGGCGCCCTGCCGAGCCTGCCCGTGCGCACCAACGCGGCGCTGACCGAGCGCTGGGTGGCGGCGCAGCGGCGGCGCGGGCGCGACCCTCTGCCGCCCGGCGTCGTGTCCGAGACGCTCGCTGCGTCCACCGACTTCGGCAACGTGTCGTTCCGCGTGCCCGGCATGCACCCGCTGATCCAGGTGTCGGCGCCCGACGTGGCCCTGCACACCGCCGAGTTCGCCGACGCCGCCGGCGGCGCGGCGGCCGTCCCGGCCGCCGTCGACGGCGCCGTCGGGCTGGCCCTCACCGCCCTGGAGTACCTCACGGACGACGCCCTGCGGACCGCCGTGCACGACGAGTTCGTCGCGCACGGCGGCCCGCTGGACGTGCCGACCTACTTCGACTGAGCGGGTCGGGGGGCGACGCCCGTCAGCGTGCGGTACCGGTCACCGAGCGGTGAGCTCCGCCGGGTCGGCGGGGCCCTGCGGTGCCGGCTGCACCGGCGCGTCGTCGCTCGGCACGTCGCCGCGCAGCACCGTCGCGGTCGCGGCGGGCCGGTCGTCGGCCACCGTGAACCGCAGGGTGTCGGTGAACTCCCGGCCGTGGTTGTCGACGGCCGTCACCGTCGCGGCGTGCGTGCCCGCCCCCAGGTCCTCGGGGAGGGGCAGCCGCCACAGGTGCGCGTTCGACCGCGTCGCGTTCCCGCTGGTGAGCAGGTTGCGCGTGGCCGCCGTCGGGTCGGAGTACTCCCAGCCGGTGCGCAGCGACTCGCCCGTCATCGGCTGGGTGTGCTCGGCCTCGACCGCGGCACCGCCGTCGATCGACACCTCGACGCTCGCGGCCGACGAGCCGGCGTAGAAGTTGGCGGTGAGCCAGCTGTCGCCCGCGAGGTCGTCGGCGCTCACCAGCCGCTCGTCGCCGAGCGCGGGCGCGTCGCCCTCCTTGCCGCCGTCGCGCCACGCGAGCGCCTCGCCGGCCCAGTCGCGCCAGTGCGGCGTGTTCACGCCGAGGGCGAGCTGGAGGTCGTCCTGCTCCCCGCGGATCGTGTACCGCTCGGCGAACGCGTTGCCGTCGAGGTCCAGGGTGAGGACGCCCGGCCGGGCGCCGTCGGCCATGTACGCGTAGGGCAGGCCCTGCTCGTCGAGGCCGCCGGAGTACCAGTCGCCCGAGACGGCGCCGGCCACGAGCTGGGTGTGCTCGAGCTCCTCGACGCCTCCCGCCCGCCACTCGGCGCGCGTGTCGCCCGGCAGCAGGTTCTCCAGCATGTGCGTGTGCCCGCCGACGGTCACCGCGTTGCGCCCGCGCAGCACGTCGTACAGCTCCGGTGCGTTGTCCACGATCACCTGGCGGTGGTCGACGATCGGTGCGTGCGTCGCAACCACGACGAGCTTGTTCTTCGGCACCTCGGCGAGGTCCGCCTCGAGCCAGGCGAGCTGCTGGTCGTCGATCTGCTCCCAGTAGCCGCCGTTCTTGCCGTCCGGCTTGGCGCCCTTGTAGACGATGCTGTCGAGGACGACGACGTGCGCCTGCCCGACGTCGTAGGAGAAGTAGCCGGGGCCGACCTCCTGGCGGAACGTGTCCAGGGCCCGGGAGTCGTCGGCGGCGTCGTAGTCCATGTCGTGGTTGCCGGGCGCCATGCGGACCGGGCCGTTCGCGGCGGCGTAGATGTCCTTGAGCTCGGGGTACAGGCTCAGGTCGTCGCCCACGTTGTCGCCGAGCAGCAGGACGCCGCAGCTCGCGTAGTCGTCGCGGGCCATGAGGTCCGCGACGGCGCCGTCGCGCGCGTAGCCGACCTGGGTGAGGTCGTACGTCTGGCTGTCGGCCGCGATCGGGCAGCTCTGCTTCGCCCTGCCGGTCGCCTTCGACTTCCCGAGGGGGAAGTTGACGGCCTTCGGCAGCGGCCCGGTGGGCTCGAGGCCGCCGTACCTCAGGTCGGGCGACCCCTCGGGCAGGTGGTTGTAGCTGAACTGGGCGATGGCGTTCTCGTCCACCGGCACCTGGTAGCCCGCGGGCTGGGTGACGAAGACGGTCATGTCGTCGAAGGCCGGGAGGCGGTAGCGCCCCTGGCCGTCGGTCGTGACGACGTCGCGCCCGTTGGACACCTGGACGCCGGCGACGCCCTTCTCGCCCTTGTCCTGGGTGGAGTCCTCGTCCTTGTCGTGGAACACGGTGCCGGTGAGCACCTCGGGGTCGGCGGCGTCGCCGCGGACGACCTCGACGTGACCGGTGTACAGGCCGACCTGGGCGCGCTGGGCGGCCGCGGCCGCCTTCACCTCGGCCGGGTCGGGCGACGGCGCGGCCGCGGCGCCGGGCGCCACGAGGACCAGCCCGACGAGCGAGGCGGCGCCGGCCGCGGCACAGGCCTGGCGGATGCTGCGGGGGTTCATGTACTTCCTCCGGGGTCGTGAGAGAGCGGATCGAGTACACGCCCTCGTCAGGGCGCTCCGGCATGCCGATGGCGACGACGGTAGGCGGCCGAGGCAACCGTCCGGTGACGTCGAGACGCCGGGCAGCCGAACGTCAGACGGGGCACGGCGAACTCCCAGCGAACGAGGCCCGCCCGTTACCCGGCGGACACCCGTCCCGAACACGGGCGTCATGCGGGCTCCCTACCGTCGGGCCCAGCCGACCTCAGGAGGAGCACCATGCACGACGGACGAGACGCTGCCGAGACCCTCACCGCCGGCCTCGGGCGCCGACGGTTCCTGCAGGCCGCGGCCGGCGTGGGCGCCGGGGCCGCGCTGACGGTCGGCGCGGCGGTCCCCGCCGCGGCCACCTCGGGCGGCACCACCGCCGCGGGCCGGGGCGGCGCGGGCAGCTTCGGCGGCATCCTGCAGCCGGGCCAGGGCCGCATCCGCGGGGAGCACTACCTGCGCTCCGACGTCGACGACGTCCTGTGGGGCTACGTGCCCTCCGTGCACGCGACCGCCGTCACGCGGGTCCGGTCGGGCCGCACGATCACCATCGACTCGGTGTCGCACGAGGGCATCCTCGAGGACCAGGGCCGCGACCCCGTCGCGTGGTTCGGCGAGCGCGGCGTCCGACGCCGCGAGGTGCTGGACGACGCCGTCGCCATCGCCGGGGGCTACGACCGCACCCCGCGGAACTTCGACACCGACGGACCGCACGTCATCACCGGCCCCGTGCACGTCGAGGGCGCCGCGCCCGGCGACGTGCTGAAGATCGAGACGCTCGACGTCGTGCCGCGCGTGCCGTACGGCGTCATCTCGTCCCGGCACGGCAAGGGCGCGTTGGCCCTCACCTCCTCGGGCGCACCCGCCGGCATCACGCTCGACGAGGTCATGCCGCCGGTCGCGACGGACGGCCGCGCCACCGGCGTCCCCACCGAGTACGGCAACGTGTCGGTGCTCGCGCAGATCCGGGGCGGCAAGGCGGTCATCGGCGAGGGACGCTCGCGCGTGTCGTTCCCGCTGCGGTACTTCTTCGGCACGATGGGCGTCGCGTTCTCGGAGAACACGGGGCTCACCGCCCCCGAGGCGAACTCGATCCCGCCCACGCTGGGCGGCGGCAACATCGACATCAGCCGGCTGGGCGCGGGCTCCACGTTCTACCTCCCGGTGCGCGCGCCGGGCGCCCTGTTCTACGTCGGCGACCCGCACATGGCGATGGGCGACGGCGAGGTGGCGCTCACCGCGATGGAGGGCTCGCTGCGGGGCACGTTCCGCCTCACCGTGTGCAAGCCGGGCTCGGGCGACGCGCCCTCCGTCGCGTACTCGTACCCGTTCGCCGAGACCGCCGACGCCTGGATCCCCATCGGCCTGTCCGACCCGGACGGCGCGGTGGGCGGCAACGGCTCCGACCTCGACGTCGCGATGCGGCGCGCCGTCGTCAACGCCCTCGACTTCCTCGAGCACGACCAGGGCCTGGACCGCGCGATCGCGTACGCGTACCTGTCCGCGGCGGCCGACTTCGCCGTCTCGCAGGTCGTCGACCGCACGGTCGGCGTGCACGGGCTGGTGCGCAAGGCGGACTTCCGAGGCTGACGGCGGCGGGACAGCCCTGACACCCGGCGGCGACGACTGGCAAGATCGACCCCATGCACGAGCGCGCGGGGAAGCCGGCCCAGGACATCGACCTCATCGACGTCGACCAGGTGGTGGGGGCGTACTACGACCTCGCGCCGGACGTCGCGGACCCGGCGCAGCAGGTGGTGTTCGGCACGTCCGGGCACCGCGGCTCCAGCCTGGACACCGCGTTCAACGAGGCGCACATCGCGGCGATCACGCAGGCGATCGTCGAGTACCGGGCGTCGCAGGGCACGGACGGCCCGCTGTTCATCGGCCGGGACACGCACGCCCTGTCCCTGCCGGCGTGGCAGACGGCGCTGGAGGTGCTGGCCGCGGCGGGCGTCACGGTGATGGTCGACGCCCGCGACTCGTTCACGCCGACGCCCGCCGTGTCGCAGTCGATCCTCATCCACAACGGCGCGACGACGGGCGACGGCGTGCGCACGCAGGGGCCGGGCCTCGCGGACGGCATCGTCGTCACGCCGTCGCACAACCCGCCGCGCGACGGCGGTTTCAAGTACAACCCGCCGCACGGCGGCCCCGCCGGGTCGGAGGCGACGGGTTGGATCGCGGACCGCGCGAACGAGATACTCCGCACCGGCGGGCTCGCGTCCGTGCGCCGGGTCGCGCTCGAGGACGCGCTCGGGGCCGACACCACCCACAAGCACGACTTCCTCACCACGTACGTGGACGACCTACCGAACGTCGTCGACCTCGACGCGATCCGCACGGCCGGCGTGCGCATCGGCGCGGACCCGCTGGGCGGCGCGTCGGTCGAGTACTGGGGTGCGATCGGCGAGCGGTACGACCTCGACCTCACCGTGGTGAACCCGCAGGTGGACCCGCGCTGGTCGTTCATGACGCTCGACTGGGACGGCAAGATCCGCATGGACTGCAGCTCCCCGTACGCGATGGCGTCGCTCGTGGAGAAGATGGCCGGCGACGCGCCGTACGACGTCGCGACCGGCAACGACGCGGACTCCGACCGGCACGGCATCGTGACCCCCGACGCCGGGCTGATGAACCCCAACCACTACCTGGCCGTCGCGATCGGGTACCTGTACGGCGGGGCGCGTCCCGGCTGGCCGGAGGGCACGGCGGTCGGCAAGACGCTCGTGTCGTCGGCGCTGATCGACCGCGTCGTGGCGGGCCTGGGCCGGCAGCTGGTCGAGGTGCCCGTGGGCTTCAAGTGGTTCGTACCGGGCCTGCTGAACGGCGAGGTCGGGTTCGGGGGCGAGGAGTCGGCGGGAGCGTCGTTCCTGCGCCGCGACGGCCGCGTCTGGTCCACCGACAAGGACGGCCTGCTGCTCGCGCTGCTCGCCTCCGAGATCATCGCGACGACGGGTCGCACGCCGTCGGAGCACCACGCCGACCTCGTCGACCGCTACGGCGAGTCCTGGTACGCCCGCGTGGACGCGCCGGCCACGCGCGCGCAGAAGTCGCGCCTGGCCGCCCTGTCCCCCGACGAGGTCGCCTCCACGACGCTCGCCGGGCAGGACATCACCGCGACGCTCACCGAGGCGCCGGGGAACGGCGCGAAGATCGGCGGCCTCAAGGTGACCACCGAGGACGCGTGGTTCGCGGCCCGCCCGTCGGGCACGGAGGACGTGTACAAGATCTACGCCGAGTCGTTCGTGTCGGCCGACCACCTCGCCGAGGTGCAGGCCGCCGCCAAGGAGCTCGTCGACGGCGCGCTCGGCGACGCCTGACGACCGCCGTGCCGCACCCGCGCACGTACGTCGTCACCGGCGCGGACTCCGGCCTGGGCCGGGCGGTCGCCGACCTGCTCGCCGCGCGCGGGCGGGTGATCACCTGCGGGCTGGCGGACGGCGTGGACGTGCGCGCCGACCTCACGACCACCGAGGGCCGGGCGGACCTGGTCGAGCGGGTGCGGTCCCTCGGCGGCGGGCGGGTCGACGGCGTCGTCGCGGCGGCGGGCGCCGGCGCGCCCCGGCCCGAGACGGTGGCGCTGAACTACTTCGGCGCCACCGGCGTGCTGGAGGGCCTGCGCGACTGCCTGGCGGCCTCGGACGCCCCGGCCGCCGTCGTCGTCTCGTCGTCGTCGACGCTGAACCGCGGCAGCGGGGCGCTCGTCCGCGCCTGTCGCAGCGGCGACGAGCGACGCGCGCTCGCCGTCGCGCGCCGGCTGACCCGCACCGGTCGCGGGAGCCAGCTCTACCGGTCCAGCAAGGCGGCCCTCAACCTGTGGACACGGGCGACCGCCGTGTCGCCGGAGTGGACCCGCGACGGCATCGTGCTCAACGCCGTGGCCCCGGGGATCGTCGCCACGGACGTCGTGACCCGCACCTGGGAGCGCGACCGGGTCCTCCTGGAGACGGCGCTCCCCCAACCCCTCGGCGCGCCGGGACCCGTCGCCCCGGTGGCCGACCTGCTCGCGTTCCTGGTCTCGCGGGAGAACCGCTTCACGACCGGCCAGGTCGTCTACTGCGACGGGGGCACCGACGCCCTGACGCGCGGCGGCCGCCCCCAGCGGGTGCACCTCCGGTACGGGGTCCGCGCGATGGCGACGATGGCGCGCGAGGCGCGGCGCCGCACGACCACTCCCTGACATCCATTTGATTTCAGCAGGCAACCTTTTTATGTTTGCTCCCCGCAACCAACATGGGAGTGGGCGAGCATGCCTGAGCACGCGCGGTACGAAGAGCTCCAGCGCCAGCTGCGCGCTGTCGGCGTCGTCAAGCGCACCATCGTGCGCAACCTGCCGCACGACTGCGCCGTCGGGCCGACGGCCGTCATGTCGACCCTGCGGCGACAGGGGCCGATGCGGCTGAGCCGCCTGGCCGACCTGCTGTGGCTGGACCCGTCCGTCACCAGCCGGCACGCGTCCCACGCCGTCGAGCAGGGGTGGGTCGAGCGCACGCCCGACCCGGACGACCGACGGTCGTGGATCCTCAGCCTGACCTCGGAGGGGCAGCGCAAGCTCGAGCAGATCTCCGCGACCACCGCCGGTCTGCTCGCCGAGCGGATGGGCGACTGGGACGACGCCGAGATCGACCGCCTGACGGAGCTCATGGCCCGGCTGCACGGCAGCTTCGCCGAGTGCCCGACGTCGGCCCGCGCCGCCGTCCCCGCCCGGGCCTGACGCCCTCACACACGCAGCACCTCCCCCCGCAGCACCTCGGAAGGACCTTCATGGCATCGACCACAGCGGCGGCGCCCGCGCACGCCAAGCGCGGGCGCACCGACCACCAGGCCGGGGTCTCGATGACCCACCGCCAGATCCTGGAGGCCCTGTCGGGCCTCATGCTGGGCATGTTCGTCGCGATCCTGTCCTCCACGATCGTCTCGAACGCCCTGCCGGAGGTCATCGCCGAACTCGGCGGCGGCCAGTCGGCCTACACCTGGGTCGTCACGGCCTCGCTGCTGTCGATGACCGCCACCACCCCGCTGTGGGGCAAGCTCGCCGACCTGTTCAGCAAGAAGGTGCTGGTGCAGGTCGCGCTGGTGATCTTCGTGCTCGCCTCGGCGGCGGCGGGGCTCGCCCAGTCCGCGGAGTGGCTGATCGTCTGCCGGGTGTTCCAGGGCATCGGCACCGGCGGCCTGTCGGCCCTGGCGCAGATCGTCATGGCCACGATGATCGCGCCGCGCGAGCGGGGCCGGTACTCCGGCTACCTCGGCGCCACGTTCGCCGTCGCCACCGTCGGCGGCCCGCTCCTGGGCGGCGTCATCACCGACACCGACTGGCTCGGCTGGCGCTGGTGCTTCTACGTGGGCGTGCCGTTCGCGCTCGTCGCCCTGATCGTGCTGCAGAAGACGCTGCACCTGCCCGTCGTGAAGCGCGACAACGTGAAGATCGACTGGGGCGGCGCGTTCCTCTCCACCGCCGCCGTCTGCCTGCTGCTCCTGTGGGTCACGTTCGCGGGCGACAAGTACGACTGGAACTCGTGGCAGACCTACGCGATGACGGGCGGCGCGCTCGTCCTCGTCCTGCTGTTCGTGCTGGTCGAGTCGAAGGTCTCCCAGCCGATCATCCCCATGCGGCTGTTCCGCAACCGCACGGTGGCCCTGTCCTCGGTGGCATCGCTCTTCGTGGGCGTGGCGATGTTCGCCGGGACCATCTTCTTCAGCCAGTACTTCCAGCTGGCGCGCGACAAGTCGCCGACGATGGCCGGCGTCATGACGATCCCGATGATCGGCGGCCTGTTTGTCTCGTCGACCCTCTCCGGCCTCATCATCACCAGGACCGGTCGCTGGAAGGGCTGGCTGGTCTCCGGCGCCCTGCTGCTCACCGCCGGGCTCGGGCTGCTGGGCACCATCCGGTACGACACCGAGTACTGGCACGTCGCCGTCTTCATGGCCGTGATGGGCGTCGGCGTCGGCATGATGATGCAGAACCTCGTGCTCTGCACCCAGAACCAGGTGGCCCCCGCCGACCTGGGCTCCGCCAGCTCCCTGGTGACGTTCTTCCGCTCGCTCGGCGGCGCGATCGGCGTCTCCGCGCTCGGCGCCGTCCTGGCGCACCGGATCCCCGACTACGTCGCGGACGGCCTGCGGAACCTGGGCCCGAAGGGCGCCGAGCTCGCGCAGGGCGCGACCGGCGGCTCGGGCGAGATCCCCGACATGGACCAGGTGCCCGAGCCCCTGCGCGGAGTCCTCGAGAGCGCGTACGGGCACGGCATCGCCGACGTCTTCCTCATCGGCGCGTGCGCCGCTCTCGTCGCCTTCCTGCTCGTGGTCTTCATCAAGGAGGTCCCGCTGCAGACCAAGGGCGCGATGGACCAGTCCGCCGCCGAGGAGGCCGACTCCGCGGCCACGGAGGCCGTCGAGGACACCGAGGCCTACGCACCGGAGCTCGTCGCGGTCGGCGCCGAGCCGACGGCCCGGCGTGCCGTCCCGGCCGCGGGCGGCCCGCCCGTCGGCGACGGCGGGACGGGCGGTGTCACCGTGCACGGCCTGGTCCGCGGCGCCGAGGGCGCCCCGCTGCCGCAGGCGGCGATCACGCTCATCTCGCTCGGCGGGCGCCAGCTCGGCCTCGCGATCGCACGCTCCGACGGCGCCTACGCGGTCGACGCGCCGGGTGCCGGCACGTACGTGCTCATCGCCTCGGCCGACGGGTTCCAGCCGCAGGCCTCGACGATCGTCGTCGGCGCGACGCCGCTGGCCCACGACGTGCTGCTCAGCGGCACCAGCGGCCTGCGCGGCGTCGTCCGGGGCCCTGACCTGCAGCCCGTCGCGGGCGCGATGGTGCTGGTCACGGACGTGCGCGGCGACCTGCAGGCGAGCACCGGCACGGCGGAGGACGGCACGTTCGCGCTCGAGGAGCTCGTGCCCGGACCGGTCACCGTGGCGGTCAACGCCGCCGGGTTCCGGCCGCGGGCGCTGCCCGTCGACGTGGGCGGCGCCGGCGTCACGCGCGTCGAGGTCGAGCTCGCCGCGGGCGCCCGGGTGACCGGCGTCGTGCGCGCCCCGCACGGCCCGCTCGCGGACGCCCGCGTGACGCTCGTCGACGCGGCCGGCAACGTCGCGGGCACGGCCACGACCGGCCCGGACGGCGCCTACGCGTTCACCGACCTGGACGGTGGCGAGTACACCGTGATCGCGACGGGCTACCCGCCGGCCGCGACGGCGCTGAGCCTCGCCGGCGCGGGCGTCGACGGTCACGACATCGTCCTCGCCCACCCGGCCGAGTGAGCGCGGAGGTGAGCGGGATGCTGACCGCGAGCGTGCGGACGCGCGACGGGTGGGCGGTGCCGCACGCCGTCGTCACCCTGACGGACGCCGGCGGCGCGCAGGTGCTGCGGGTGGCCGCGGACGACGACGGTGCGGTGCGCGACGAGGCCGCGCTCGCCCCGGGCGGGTACGTCGCCATCGTCACCGCGGTGGGCTACGCGCCCGCCGCGACGTCGGCGATCGTCACCGCGGCGGGCCGCGCCGCCCTCGGCACGGTGACGCTGGCCCGGCAGGGTGGCACGGAGCTGCCGCCGCCGGGGCCGTGGACGATCGACCCGGCGCACTCGTCGGTGACGGCGGTGGCCCAGCACCTGGGCATCTCCAGCGTGCGGGGCCGGTTCACCGAGCTCGCCGGCCGGATCGACGTCGCGCCCGGCGACGTCTCCCGGTCCGGCGTGGCCGCGGTGATCGCGGCGGCGTCCATCGACACCGGCAACGCCTACCGGGACGGCCACCTGCGCTCCCCGGACTTCCTCGACGTGGAGCGGTACGAGCACATCACGTACCGCTCCACGGGGATGACCCCGGTCGCCGACGGCCGCTGGACCGTGCACGGCGACCTCACCCTGCACGGGCTGGCGCACCCCGTCGACCTCGACCTGACCTACCTGGGCACCGGCGCCGACGCGCAGGGGGTGGTGCGCGCCGCGTTCCGCGCCACCACCGAGCTGCGCCGCGACGCCTTCGCCATCCGGTACAACGAGGTCGCCGCCGCCGGCGTCGCCATCGTCGGCACCACCCTCAAGGTCGAGCTGGAGATCCAGGCCGCGCAGGGCGCCGCGCTGCCCGCGTGACGCCCCGCCCGACGCCCCGCCCGACGTCGTGGCGCTACTCGCAGGCGGTCCCGTCGTTGTCGCCGTCCAGCCGGGAGGAGTAGCCGGGGTCCCCGCGGTGGACCGGCGCCGCCCCGGCCGCCCGCGCCGCGTCGCAGTTCGCGAACGGCTCCTGCGGCTCGGCGCCGGCGTCGTCGTCCGCCGGATCGTCCCCCTGATCGTCGACCGGCGCGACGTCGGGCGCGGGCCCGCCGGCGGGCAGCGGCTCGTCGGGGCACCGGGCCAGGATGCCCGCGATGGCGTCGTGCTCGGCCTGCGTGACCCAGAGGGCGTACGCCTGCTTCACCGCGACCTGCCGCGCCACGTACTGGCAGCGGAACGCCTTGGACGGCGGCAGCCAGGTCGCGGCGTCGCCGTCGCCCTTGCCCGAGTTGGTCGGCCCGTCGACGGCGAGCAGGTTGAGCGGATCGTTGGCGAGCTGCCGGCGCGCGACGCCGTCGAGCTGCTGGGCCCCCTTCTGCCACGCGTCGGACAGCGCGACCACGTGGTCGATCTGCACCGCGGTGGACGTCGCCTGCCCGCGCAGGAAGTCGATCCGCGTGCCCGTGTACGGGTCGGCGAGCACGCCGCTCAGCACGATGCAGTCGTGCGTGCCCGGGTCCGTGACGGTGCGCGTCAGGTCGCGCGCGAGGACGTCGTTGCGCGTGTCGCAGCCGTTGTGGTCGATGTCGGCCCACGCCGGCCCGAACTGGTCGCGGGAGTACCCCGTCTGGGGCGCGCGGCCCTTCACCGGCAGGCCCGAGAGCGCCGCGAGCGCCGTGCCGGACGCCGCGGGCGCGGACTCCCCCGGCGCGGACTCCCCAGGCACGTCCGGCGCGGGCGCCACCGTCGCCGCCGGCGGATCCACGTCCGCGCCGCCGATCCCGGACGCCGCGGGATCGAGGCCTCCGGCGCACGCCCCGAGGAGCAGCGCGACGGAGGCACCCAGCGCCGCGATGCCGACGCGCCGGGTGGTGGTCGCCGCCCTCACCGGGCGGGGTGGGCGAGCAGGTCGGCGTACTCGGGGTGCCGCTGCACGTACGCCTTGACGAACGGGCACAGCGGCACGATCTTCTCCCCGGCGGCGCGCACCTGGTCGAGCGCGCCGGCGGCGAGCTGGGACCCGATCCCCTGCCCCTCGAAGGCGGGGTCCACCTCCGTGTGCGTGAAGACGACCACCGCCGCCCCCCCGTCGTCCTTCCGCTCGTAGTACGCGCCGCCGGCGCGGCGACCGTCGTCGAGCCGGGCGAGGAAGA
Organism: Isoptericola sp. NPDC019571; assembly: GCF_044389385.1. NCBI lineage: Bacteria > Bacillati > Actinomycetota > Actinomycetes > Micrococcales > Promicromonosporaceae > Isoptericola > Isoptericola sp. NPDC019571. The sequence goes on along the minus strand of NZ_JBIRXZ010000001.1, from coordinate 26,810 downwards.
CCTGGTGATCGCGGTCGTCGACGACCGTCACGGGGGTGGGAGTGGCGTTCATGGCCCCCATCCTGGCCGCTGACCCCGGCGTCTGTCGCCTCCCGTGCCGGGGCGAGACGGACCTCACGGTGCCTGGCGGGCCGGCTTCTCGTCGCGGGGCAGCAGGCGGTGCAGCAGCGGCGTGTTGACCCGCACGGTGAAGAAGTCGATGAGCGGCCCTGCGAAGAACGCCGTCATGACCGTTCCCACCCCCACGGGGCCGCCGAACACGACCGCCAGCCCCACGAACGCCAGGTCCTGCACCACCCGGACCGCCCGGTAGCGCCACCCGGTGCGGTCGACGACGATCGGCGCGATCGCGTCGTACGGCGCCGTCCCGATCCCCGCGGTCATGTAGGCCGACGCGCCCGCCGTGAACAGCACGATCCCCACCCCGAAGAGCACGGCCTGGAGCAGGTGGCCGGGCGGGTCGGGCACCAGGGGGTCCAGCAGCGCACCGAACCACTGCACGAAGAACCCCGTCATCACCATGTTGATGACCGTGCCCAGGCCGACGTAGCGGCGCGCCCACACCACGACGGGCACGAGCAGGACGACGTTCACGGCGAGCTGGTACGCCCCGAGCCCCATGCCGAGGTGCCCGCTGACCCCGATGTTCGCCGCCGTGAACGGGTCGACGCCGACGTGCGCGGACAGCAGCACGGCCGACCCGAGGGCGAGCACCGCGACGCCGCCGAGTGCCCAGAGCGCACGCGGGACGAGCTGCGCCGCGCGCACGCGGCCCCTGGCGGTCATGGGTCGTCACGGTAGGCGTCGTGCGGCGGGCGCGCGCGGTGGCGCTGCCGCCCCGTGGCCGGGGTGGGAGAATCCGGCAGTGACCGTGCCCGTCCCCGAGGGCCCCGACACGGCGTCGGCCGCCCGGAAGCGCAACCCGTACCTCGACGTCCTCCGCGTGCCGGGAGCCCTGCCGTTCTCCGCCGCGGGCGTGATCGCCCGGCTGCCGATGTCGATGGTCGGCATCGGCACGGTGCTCATGGTCCAGGCCCTGTACGGCTCGTACGCGATGGCGGGCCGGGTGTCGGCGGTGCTGGTGGTGGCGCAGGCGCTGGTCGCGCCGCAGATCGCCCGCCGCGTGGACCGATCGGGTCAGGCCCGCGTGATGACCCCGATGCTGGTCGCGACGACGGTGGGGCTGCTGGGGCTGGTGGCGGCCGCGACCCTGGGCGCCCCGGAGTGGGTGCTGTGGGTGTGCGCCGCGGTCGGCGGCGCGAGCCAGGGCTCGTACGGGTCGCTCGCCCGGGCCCGCTGGTCCCACGTGCTGCCCGAGGCGCAGCGCGTGCACACCGCCTACTCCCTGGAGTCGGCCCTCGACGAGCTGGTGTTCATCGTGGGCCCGGTGCTGGCCACGACGCTCGCGACGACGGTGATCCCGTCGGGCGGCCTGCTGGTGGCGGCCGTCGTGGGCGGTGCGGGCGCCGCCTGGTTCCTCACGCAGCGACGCACGGAACCACCCGCTCGCGGCGCCGCCGTGCCCGCGGACGGCGAGCGCGTCGGCACGGTGGCGCACCCCGACGCCGTCCGGCTGGAGCGCCGCTCCGCGATCCGCATGCCCGGGATGCCGGTGCTCGCCGTCGTCTTCGTCGGCATGGGTGTCATGTTCGGGTCGAGCGACGTCGCCACCGTGGCGTTCGCGGAGGAGCAGGGGGTCAAGGGCCTCGCCGGGCTGGTGCTCGCCTGCTTCGCGCTGGGCTCGATGGTCTCGGGTCTGGCGTACGGGGCCCGGCACTGGGTGTCCCCGCTCTCGGTCCGCTTCACGGTCACCGCCTGCGGGATCGCCGTCGGCGTCTCGCTGTTCTTCTTCGTCCAGAACCTCGTGGTCCTGGGCGTGGTCATGTTCGTGGCCGGCTTCGCCATCGCGCCCACGCTCATCAACGGCAACGCCCTGGTGCAGGCGCTCGTCGTACCGCACCAGCTCACCGAGGGCCTCACCTGGGTGGGCACGTCGCTGGGCGTGGGCGTCTCGATCGGCTCGTGGCTGGCCGGTGTGGCCGTGGACGCCGCGGACTCGCACGCCGGGTTCCTCGTCACGATGTCGGGCGGCTGGGCGTGCGCCCTGCTGGCGCTCGCCGCGCTGCCCGGGATGAGACGTCGGCGCCCGTACGCCGCCGTCGCCGGCTAGTCGAACCGCGGGGTCAGGGCTCCGGGTGGCGCGCGTCGTAGCGCCAGAACCGGGGCTGCAGCCGCACGACCAGCCACAGCACGGCGACGCACGCGAGCCCGCCGACGACGGCCGCCCACCCCTCGCCGAACCACGTGGCCTCGGAGCCGAGCACCATCTCCCCGAGCCGCGGCCCGCCCGCGACCACCACGATGAACACGCCCTGCAGGCGGCCGCGCATGTGGTCCGGCGTCGCGGTCTGCAGGATCGACTGGCGGAACACGGACGAGATCGCGTCGGAACCGCCCGCGAGCAGCAGCGCCACGCCCGCGAGCACCACGGCGCCCCACAGCACGCCGTCCGGCGCGCCCGGCCCGACGGCGACCAGCACCGCGCCGAAGGCGGTGACGCTCAGCCCCCACGCCGTGATCGCCCACACGATGATCCGGCCCTGCCACCGCACGCGGACGAGGGCGCCGGAGAACACGCTCGCGAGAATGCCGCCGACGGCGAACCCGGCGGCGAGCACGCCCGTCGTCGTCTCCCCGCCGCCCAGGTAGAGGGCGCCCGCCGCGGGCCACAGCACGCGCGGGAAGGCGAGCACCATCGCGGCCAGGTCGACGACGAACGTCGTGCGCACGTTCGGCCGCGTCGCGATGTAACGCAGCCCGTCGAGCACGGAGCTCAGCCCGACGACGCGCCGCCGGGCGGGCGCGGCGCCCGTCGCGTCAGCGTCCGCGCCGTCGTCCAGCGGCTGCTCGGGCGGGACGGCGGGCAGCCGCCACACCGCCCACAGCGCCGCCGTGAACAGCAGCGCGTCGAGGGTGTACGCCCAGGCGTACCCGAGCCGGGCCACGAGGAGCGCGCCCACGAGCGGGCCGCACGTGAGCGCCACGTTGAACGCCAGCGTCTGCAGGGCGAGGGCCGCCGGCATGAGCTGCGGCTCCAGCAGGCGCGGCACGATCGACGTGCGCGCCGGGTTGTTGATCGCGAACGCCGCCGACTGCAGCGCCACCAGCCCGTACAGCAGGTTCACCGAGCCGACGTCGAGCCAGGCCTGCGCCGCGATCGCCGCCGTCACGAGCCAGAGCACCGACGACGCGAGCAGCGAGACGCGGCGCCGGTCGTAGTGGTCCACCAGCGCCCCGCCGTACAGGCCGAGCGCGACCAGCGGCACCAGCGCCGCGATGCCCAGCGTGCCCACCGCGAGCGTGGACCCGGTCAGGGCGTACACCTGCAGGCCCACCGCGACCACGGTGATCTGCGTGCCGATGTTGGAGACGCCGAGGCCCCACCACAGGCGACGGAACGCCGGGGAGACGCGCAGCGGCGTGAGGTCGGCGATCAGTCGGGGCACGGTGTCCCAGGGTAGGCGTGTCCACGGGCAGCCCCGGGCGGGTCTCCCGGGCACCTCCGTCGAGGGTCCGGTGATCGTCCGCCCGGGGCCGCCACGCGCACCCCGTGGTGCCGGTGGTGTCGTGGGCGCGGCCCGGCCCCCTGCGCCGTGCTGCGCCCACGCCGACCCCAGCCGGGGCGGAGCTGCCACGGGACACTCCCCAGTGATCCCCCGTGACAGCGCCGCCCCGTCCGGAGCCGGTACCGGCTCCGGTGGGGTCAGCGGGTCGCGACCGCGAGCGCCTCCCTCCGACGACGCAGCAGCAGCACGCCGCCCGTCAGCATCAGCAGCAGGGACAGCCCCAGCAGCCGCAGGTCCCCACCCGTCGTCGGCAGGGTCTGCATCGCGTCGGTCCCGTCGGCACCGGCAGCGCCGGACGCCGCCGTGGCGCCGTCGGACCCGGTACCGCTCAGCTGTCCCGAACCGTCCGAGCCGGGCGCCTCGGCCACCGGACCGCCCGCGGGGCCGGTCGCGCCGTCGCCGGTGCCGTCACCGGGGTTGTCGGTGCTGCCACCGCCACCGTTGTCACCGTCACCGGGGTCCGTGCCGTCACCAGGATCCGTGCCGTCACCAGGATCCGTGCCGTCACCAGGATCCGTGCCGTCACCAGGATCCGTGCCGTCACCAGGATCCGTGCCGTCACCAGGATCAGTGGCGGTCGTGCCGTCCTCCAGGACGTCGTCGACCAGGCCGTCCTCGGCGAGGACGTCGTCCGTCACGGCCCCGAGGTCGCCCTCGAGCAGGTCGTTCGCCGTGTCGTTGAGGTCCTCGACGACGTGCTCGACGAGCTCGTCGGTCACGCCGTCCTGCGGCTCGTCGGCGCCGATGATGTCGTCCACGGTGCCGTCCTCGCCGGCGATCCCGTCGACGGTGTCCTCGACCAGGTCACCCGTGCCGAGCAGGTCGTCCACCGCGCCGGTCGAGTCGACGACGTCGTTCAGCACCGGGTCGAGACCCTGGTCCTCCAGCACGTCGTCGACCAGGCCGTCGTCGGCGGTGAGGTCGTCCACGACGCCCGGCAGGTCGCCGGCCGTCACCGAGTCGAGCGTCGAGTCGACGTCGTCGACCACGGCCTCCACGAGGCCGTCCGTGACGCCGTCCTGCGGCTCGTCGGCGCCGACGACGTCGTCGACCACGCCGTCCTCGCCGAGCAGCCCGTCGGCCGTGTCCTGCACCACCGAGCCGGTGCCCAGCAGGTCGTCCACCGTGCCGGTCGAGTCGACGACGTCCCCGAGCACAGGGTCCAGGCCCTGGTCCTCGAGCACGTCGTCCACCAGGCCGTCGTCGGCCGTGAGGTCGTCGGTCACGGCGCCGAGGTCACCCTCGGTGACGTCGCCGACGATCTGCTCCAGGTCGTCGAGCGCGTGCTCCACGGCCTCGTCCGTGACGCCGCCCTCGGGCTCGTCGGCACCGACGACGTCGTCCAGGACGCCGTCGTCACCGGCGATGCCGTCCACGACATCCTGCACCAGCGACCCGGTCCCGACGGTGTCGTCGACCGTGCCCGCCAGGTCCGAGACCTGATCGACCAGGTCGTCCGCGGCCGTGTCGACGCCGCCGTCCTCCAGCACGTCGTCGAGCACGCCGTCCTCGGCAGCGACCTCGTCGACGACGCCCGGCAGGTCGCCGGCCGTCACCGAGACGAGCGTCGAGTCGACGTCGTCCAGCACAGCCTCCACGAGACCGTCCGTGACGCCGTCCTGCGCCTCGTCCGGGCCGACGACGTCGTCCACCACGCCGTCCGGCCCGAGCAGACCGTCCACCGTGGACCGCAGCAGCGACTGCGTGCCCAGCACGCCGTCGACCGCGCCCGCGGTGTCGGCCACCGCAGCGGTCAGCTCGTCCACCGCGCCGTCCAGCCCGGACACCTCACCGAGGTCACCGAGGTCACCGAGGTCACCGAGGTCACCGAGGTCACCGAGGTCACCGAGGTCACCGAGGTCACCGAGGTCACCGAGGTCACCGAGGTCACCG
>NZ_JBIRXZ010000001.1:0-21193 GCF_044389385.1 Isoptericola sp. NPDC019571 | reverse complement strand
CGACGATCGTGTCGGTCGCACCGTCCTCCAGCGCGTCGTCGACGAGCCCGTCGTCGGCGACGACGGAGTCCACGACGCCGTCCAGGTCACCGGCGGTCAGTGCACCCAGCGTCACGTCGACGTCGTCGAGCGCGTGCCCCACGACCTCGTCCGTCACACTGGCCTCGGGCTCGTCGGCACCCAGGACGTCGTCTGCGACGCCGTCCTCACCGAGCAGCCCGTCGACCGTGCCCTGCACCACAGGCTCGGTACCCAGCGCAGAGTCCAGCGCACCGGCCGCGTCCGAGACCCCGGCCAGCGCGTCCTCGACCGTGGCGTCGACATCCGTCAGCGCACCGAGGTCACCCAGCCCAGCGCCCGGCAGCTCACCGCCGCCAAGACCAGGCAGACCATCCACGACACCGGTCAGATCACCGACATCACCCAGGCCGTCGAGGTCACCCAGGCCGTCGACCGACCCCAGGTCACCGATACCGGGAAGACCGGCGGTCGCGTCACCCTCGAGCGCATCGTCGACGAGGCCGTCGTCGGCCACGACGGAGTCCACGACGCCCTCCAGGTCACCGGCGGTGACGCCGTCGAGCGTGCCGTCGACGTCGTCGACCGCGTGCTCCACGACCTTGTCGGTGACTCCGGCCTCGGCCTCGTCGGCACCGAGGCCGTCGTCGACGACGCCGTCCTCACCGGCCACCGCGTCGACGGCGCCGTCGGCGACCCCGCCCACGGTGTCCCGCACCGCCGTGCCGGTACCGAGGACCTCGTCCACCGCCTCGGTCGCCGAATCGGCGGTCTCGCCGACCTGCTCGAGCGCCGCATCGACGCCCTGGTCGTCGAGCGCGTCGTCCACGACACCCCCGTCGGCGGTGACGTCGTCCACGACACCCTCGACGTCACCGGCGGCGAGACGTCCCGTCGCCTGCTCGACGTCGTCGACCACGTGCTCGGTGACCTGGTCGGTCACACCGGACTCCGGAGCGTCGGCGCCGAGGACGTCGTCCACGACACCTCCGTCACCGGTGACCCCGTCGACGGTGTCCCGGACGTCCGCACCGGTGCCGAGCGCCTCGTCGGCGGCTCCCGCCACGTCCGACACGGCGTCCGACGCACGGTCCACGGTCTCGTCGACCGCGCCCCCGGCGCCACGCTCCGCGGGCTGCGGCACGTCGCCGCTCCCGCGGTCGTCGCCCCCGCCGGACGTCGCGTCCTCGGGGGCGGAACCGTCCGGACCGTCGCCGGCGCCGTCCCCGGCTGTCGCGTCGTCCGACCCGGTGTCCGCCCCGGCGCCATCGTTCGCAGCGCCGTCGTTCGCAGCGCCGTCGTTCGCAGCGCCGTCGTTCCCGGAGTCGCCGCCCGCCGGTTCGGCGGGCTGGTCCTCGATCGCGTCGTCGACGACGCCGTCGTCCCCGGCGACGTCCTCGACGACGCCCTGGACGCCACCGGACTGGACGTCGTCCGCCGTCCGGTGCACGTCCTCGGCGACGGCGTCCACGAGGTCGTCGGTCGTCGTGTCGGACTCCTCGTCCGGCCCGGCGACGTCGTCGGCCGCGCCGTCGTCGCCGGCGACGGCGTCGACCACGGCCTCGACGCCCTCCGTGTCGACCTCGGGGAGGTCCACGGGCGTGTCGAGCTCGGCATCGTTCGTCTCCTCGGAGACCTCGCTCAGGCGGAGGTCGACCGAGGTGTCCGTTCCGACGGTGGCGTCGACGACGTCATCGTCCGCAGCTTGGGCCGTCACGGCCCCGGCGACCACGAGGCCGCCCGCGACGAGCGCTACTTTCAGCGCTCGTCGGACATGGGTATGCATGATCCGCTCCTGACTGACGTGGTACGCGGGTGGCGGACGCCGCCCGCGGTCGCTGTCGCGCGTGAGGGCGCGACGCGACCACGTCAGGCAGGAGAGACGGGGATGTCGAAGGCGACCGCGGGAAGGCGGTCGAGCTGGTCGCCCGCGGGGACGATCCACGCCCGCGCGGTCAGGTTCGTGCGGCCCGCGAGGTCGGCGGCGGCGTCGCCGCCCGACGGCACGCGGGTGGTCGAGGAGGAGCCCGACGACGCCGGGCTCGCGGCGGGTGCCGAGGGCGTGCCGGGCACGCTCTCCCGCTCGGACGGCGCGCTCCGCAGCTCCTCGGCAGCCGCGGCCGCGTCGAGCACGGGGGCGGCCGGCGCCGGCGGGACGAGGGCGGGCGCCGCGGGGACGACCGGCCCGGGCGCAGCGGCCGGGTCGGTGGCCGGGACGACGTCGGACGTCGACGCACCGGTCACCGACGGCTCGGGCACCGTGGCCGTGACCGCGTCCCCGTCGACCGGGGCGGGCAGGTCGAGCACGGGCTCCAGCACGGGACCGACGGCCGGGGCCACCGCGTCCACGACGGGCTCGACGACGGGCTGCAGCGCACCGCCGACCGGCTCGACCACGGGCGCGAGGGCGTCGACCACCGGCGCCGCGGCGCCGAGGACCGGCCTGACGACGGGCTCGAGGGAGTCCGTCACCGGCGTCACCAGCCCGACCACCGGGTCGAGCACCGGGTCCAGGGTCGTCAGGACCGGCGCCACGACGGCGCCCACGCCGTCCGTGACCGGGGCGAGCGGGCGCGTCACCTCGTGGACCACCCGGCCCACCGGCACCAGCACGGGCGACAGCGCGTCCGTCACGGGGGCCAGCGTCTCCGCGGCCGCACCCGTCACGGGCTCGAGCGCCGCGCCGACCGGCGTCGTGACCTCCTCGACCACACCGGCAACCGGGTCGACCACCGGCGACAGCGGGGTGACGATCCCCTCGATCAGCGCGCCGACCGGATCGGTCACCGCACGGACCGGGGTCGTCACCGCCTCGACGGTGCGAGCCACCGGCTCGAGCATCGTCTCCCGCTCCGCGGGCTCGTCGGCAGGAGCATCGGCGGGAGCGCCGGTTGGAGCATCGGCCTCCTCCGGCGCCACGTCCACAGGTGCGGGCGAGGTGCCCGGCAGCCCGGACGGGGCGTCCTCGCCGCGGGCGGGTCGCTCGGGCTGCCCCTCCGGTTCCGCGGCCGGCTCCTCGGCCGGCGCCTCGGTCATCTCCCCGGCCGCCTGCTCCGCCTCGCCGGTCAGCTCGCGGGCCACCCGCTCGGCCGCCTCCTCGGCGGGCGCGACGACCTCGTCGTGCACGGCCTTGTGCAGCCGCTCGACCTTCTCACGGACGGGGGCGACGGCCTCGTCGACCGCGTCGCGCACGACGTCGGGACGAGGCTCGGCGGACCGCTCGCCGTCGACAGCCTTGGCCTCGTCCGCGTCAGGCTCGACGACGTCCGGCTCTGCCACGTCCCGCTCGGCGTCCACCTCTGCACCGTCGGGGGTCTCGGCGTCCGGCGTTTCCTCCGCGCCCTTCTCGACCGCGCCCTTCTCGACCGCGGGCTTCGCGGGAGCGGGCTTCGCGGGAGCGGGCTTCGCGGGAGCGGGCTTCGCGGGAGCGGGCTTCGCGCGAGCGGCGTCCTCGACCGGTGCCTGCGCCGCGGGCTCGATGTCGGCGGGCTCGCTCCGAGGCGGCTCGGGCGCCGCCTTCTCCTGGCGGACCGGCTCCTCGGCCGGTGCCTGCGCCGGCTCCTCCTGGCGAGGCTCAGGCTCGCCGTCGCCGCGCGCGCGGTCGTCGTCGTGGTCGATGAGCGACCGGACGACGGACGCCAACGGGCCCTCGTCCCCGCCGTCGTCGGCGGACGCTGCCCCGGCGAGGGTGACGCTCAGCGCGGCCGCCCCGGCGAGCCCGACGGCCGTCCCGGCCACGCGCGCGAGCCAGCGCCGGCGGCGTCCTGCCGCCGGAGCACGGTCCACGCTGCGTGTCACTCGGCCCCCTTCGATGCCACGCGGGGTCACGGGTTGCTCGGTCATGACCCAGATCACACTGTGACGCCCGAGCAACAGTCCCGCAACAGCAGCGGGCGAGATTTCACCCGCGGGTCAGGCCACCGACGTCCCGAACAGCAGGCCGAGCGCGTACGTGACGGCAGCGGCACCGAACCCGATGGCGAGCTGGCGCAGCGCGCGCGTCCACGGCGACGTCCCCGACAGGAGCCCGGTGATCGCGCCCGTGATCAGCAACGACACGCCCACGAGCGCGGCTGCGACGGCGATCGCCGGGAAGCCGGTGAGCCCCAGCAGGTAGGGCAGCACGGGGATGATCGCGCCGGACGCGAAGAAGCAGAAGCTCGAGATCGCGGCGCCCCAGGCGGTGCCGTGCGTCTCCAGGTCGTCGTCCTGCTCGGCGACCGGGGCCGGCGCGGGCTCGCCGTCCCGCTCGTCGTCGAGCACCTCCGGGGCGAGCGTCCCGGTCGCGGCGAGGCCGGCCAGCACGCGGTCGGCCCGGCCCTGCGCCTCGTCGGACGACATGCCCCGGGCGCGGTAGACGAGCGCCAGCTCGTTGGCGTCGACGTCGAGGTGCGGCAGCACGGTGGCGCTCTTCGGGTCGGGCGTGGACGCCTCGAGCAGCTCGCGCTGCGAGCGCACGGACACGAACTCGCCGGCGCCCATGGACAGCGCACCGGCGAGCAGCCCCGCGATGCCGGTGAGGAGCACGGTCTGCGACGAGACGCCGGAGGCGCCGATGCCGAGCACGAGCGCGAGGTTCGAGACCAGGCCGTCGTTGGCGCCGAAGACGGCGGCGCGGAACGTGCCGGACATCCGGTTGCGGCCGCGGGAGGCGAGCGCGCGCACGACCTCCTCGTGGATCTGCTCGTCCGCCGCCATCGTGGCGGTCGCGTGCTCGTCGGCGTCGTACGACGACCGCGCCTCGGCCCGCTGCGCGAGCGCGAGCACGAAGACGCCGCCGAAGCGTCGGGCGAGCAGGCCGAGCATGCGGGTGCGCAGGTCACCGCGCAGCGGCCGGCCGACGTCGTCGCCCAGGAGGTCGAGCCAGTGCTGCTCGTGCCGCCTCTCGGCGTCCGCGAGCGCGAGAAGGATCGCGCGCTCCTCGCCCGTGCGTCGCCGGGCCAGGTCCCGGTAGGTGGCGGCCTCGGCGCGCTCGTCGGCCAGGTAGCGCCGCCACTTGCGGATGTCGGCCGGGCGCCGGGCGGGCTGGTCGCGCGAGGGCCGGTCGTTCTCGGGCATGCGGTCTCCGGGCATGCCACTTCCAGGCATAGCGGTGCCGTCGGTCATGCCGCCATGATCACCGCCGCGGACCGCTCGTGGGTTCCGGGCGGAGCCGCGCCCTCTTCCGGGGCCGCGCGCCCGAGTTTTCGGGCGTCCGCAGCCTGCGGGTTCCTCGTTCGGCGGGCGACGGCGTGGACGCGGCCCCGAGTGTCACCGGCTCGGGGCACAATGGGGGCGGCAACCAGGGGCTCGGACACTGGGAGACTCCGGCGTGATCATTGTCAGCACTGACGGCTCGTGCCTCCGTAATCCCGGGGGCGCGATCGGCTGGGCGTGGATCGCCCACGAGGGCGGCCGCTTCGACTCGGGCGGCGCTGCGTCCGGCACCAACCAGGTCGCGGAGCTCACCGCGCTCCTCCGCGCGATCGAGGCGCATCCCGGGGCAGAGCCGCTCCTCATCGAGTCGGACTCGCAGTACGCGATCCGGTGCGCGTCCGAGTGGATCCACGGGTGGAAGCGGAAGGGCTGGCGCACCGCGTCCGGCGACACCGTGAAGAATCTCGAGCTGATCCGCTCCATCGACGCCGCCATCACCGGCCGCGGGGGACCGGTCCGGTTCCGATGGGTGCGCGGCCACGTGGGCAACCCGTTCAACGAGCGGGCCGACCAGCTCGCCGGCCTCGCCGCGCAGGACTGGGCGGCCGGCCGCGGCGGCGTCGACGAGCTGCTGCTCTCGGAGGACGCCGGCACGAGCACCTCACCGCGCGAGGACGGCGCGGACCGCTCGGCGGGACGTCCTGCGCGGGACGCAGGGTTCGCCGAGGCCACGCCCGTCGGCGCGCGCGGCGACACCGGCTGGGAGCTCGGAACCCTCTTTGACTAGCACGACCCCTCTGACCAGCGCGGCCTCGACCGGCACGGACGTGACGGCCCGCCCGGCCGCTGCCGACGTCACGGTCGAGCACGCCTCGGACAGGCCGCTCGACCTCGTGCTGACGCTGGGCCCGTTGCGGCACGGCGCGTACGACCCCACGTTCCGGCGCACCCCCGACGGCGCCGTGTGGCGCACCACGCTGGTGCGCACCGGACCGGTGACGCAGCGGTTCGTCGCGACGGGACCGCGCTCCGCCGTGGTGCAGCACTGGGGCCCGGGCGCACGGGAGGCGGCCGACGCCGTGCCCGAGCTGCTGGGCGAGGCGGACGACGCCTCCGACTTCGTCCCGCCGCCGCAGGCGCACGACGTCGCGCGGCGCACGCCGGGGCTGCGGATGTGCCGCAGCGGGCGGGTGCTGGAGGCGCTGGTGCCGGCCGTCCTCGAGCAGAAGGTGCAGGTCGTGACCGCGCACCGGGCGTGGCGCTGGCTCGTCGCCCGGCACGGCTCGCCCGCCCCGGGGCCCGCCCCCCACGGCCTGACGGTGGTGCCCTCCGCGCGCGGCTGGGCCGCCGTCCCGACGTGGGACTGGCACCGCGCGGGGGTCGACCCGCGACGCGCGGCGACGGCGGTGCGGTGCGCGCAGGTCGCGGCGCGGCTCGAGGACGCCGTCGGGATGCCGGCCGACGAGGCGCGTGCCCGGCTCGAGAAGGTGCCGGGCGTCGGGGTGTGGACGTCGGCCGAGGTGGCGCAGCGCGCTCTCGGCGACGCGGACGCCGTGTCGGTGGGCGACTTCCATCTCGCCGCGGCGGTCGGTTGGGCTCTCACCGGCGAGCGCACCGACGACGAGGGGATGCTGCGGCTCCTCGCGCCGTACGCGCCCCACCGGCACCGCGTCGTGCGGCTGCTGTTCCTCGACCGCAGGCCGCAGGCCCCGCGCCGGGGCCCGCGGCTGTCGATCGCGGACTACCGCGCGATGTAGCCGGTCAGTCCGGCAGGCTGCACACGCCGTCCACGCAGACCGCGCCGTCGTCGCCCAGCAGCTGCAGCGGACGTTCGTCCGCGCCGTGGTGGGGCGCCGCCGCCTCGGCCGCGCTGACGGTCATCAGCGTGGTGCGGCGCGGGTTGGCGATCGAGCGGTACGAGCTCTCGGTGGCGTCGTTCATGTTTCTCCTCCAACGGAACCACTGCCGCGGTACGACCGGGCGTGGTGGGCCCGAGACCGCGGCGCCCCGCGACGGTGCGGGCTGGCCTCGATTCTCGGTGATACTGCGTCTCACAGCCAGGGCTGGCGGTGTGAGATGCGCCTCGCTCGCCCGGCTCAGGCCTCGGCGAGCACCTGGTCGAGCACCTGGACGAAGACGCCGGGGTCCTGCGCGCCGGACACGCCGTACCGGCCGCCGAGCACGAAGAACGGGACGCCGTTGATGCCGTACGCGCGGGCGCGGGCGATGTCGTCCGCGACCGCCTCGGCGTAGGTGCCGGCGTTCAGCGCGACGACGACGGCCTCGCGCTCCAGGCCGACCTCGGCGGCGAGGTCCGCGAGGTCCTCGACGTGACCCACGTGCTCGCCCTCGGTGAAGTACGCGCGCAGCAGGCGCTCCTTCATCTCGTCCTGCTTCCCGAACGCCTTGGCCAGGTGCAGCAGCTCGTGCGCCTTGAGCGTCTTGGTGTGCCGGACCTGGTCCATCCGGTAGGTGAGGCCCTCGGCGGCGGCGAGCGCCGTCACCTGGTCCTGCATCTGCTGGGCGGTCTCCAGAGGGATGCCCTTGTGGTCGGCGAGGAACTCCGTGGCCGTGCCCTCGAAGTCGACGGGGGTGTCGGGCGAGAGCTCGAACGAGTGGTACTCGACCTCCACCTCGGGGGCGGCGCCGTCCCGCTCCGCCATCCGCTGCAGCGCGGACTCGAAGCGGCGCTTGCCGATGTAGCACCAGGGGCACGCGACGTCCGACCAGACGTCGACCTTGAGGGGGGCGTTCTCGATGGTGGTCACGTACGCACGAACGCCCCGCCGCGGGAGGCGATTCCCAAGGCGGGGCGTGTCGTGCGTCGCAGACGCCTCTGAACGACGGGGCGTCAGTTGAGCGGCGCGGTCTCCTCCGACTTCGTCGGCAGCTGCCCGCCCGCGATGCCCGCGATGAGCTGGTGGATGTCCACCCCGGTGAGCTGCTTGACGACGCCCTGGCCCTCGCCGAGCACGGACGCCACCGTCTTGGTCACCGCCGACGCGCCGTCGGTGGAGACGACGGTCATGCCCTGGATCGAGCCGATCGGCTCGGCCGCGGCACGGACGATCTCGGGCAGGCGCTCGATCAGCTCCTGCACGAGGGCGGCCTCGCCGTACTTCTTCAGCGCCTCGGCCTTGGCGTCCGTGGCGACGGCCTCGGCCCGACCCTCGGCCTCGACGGCGAAGGCCTTCGCCTCGCCCTCCGCCTTGATACCGGCGGCCAGGGCGATCTGCCGGTCGCGCTCCGCCTCGCCGGCGCGGCGGACCGCCGTCGCCGAGGCCTCGGCGTCCTGGATCGCCGCCGTCTTGTTCGCCTCGGCGATCGTGGTGCGCTTGAAGGCGTCCGCCTCGGTGGCGGCGTTCGCCGCGTCACGGCGGGCGGTGGCCTCCTGGACCTCGGCGTACGCCTTCGCCTCGGCAGGCTTGCGGATCTCGATGTCGAGACGCTCCTGCGTGACGCGGGCCTGCTCGGCCAGCGCCTCGCGCTCCTGCTGCGCCACGAGCCGGTCCTGCTCCGCGCGGGCGAGCTGCCCGGCGGCCTCGGCCTCGGCGTTCGCGCGGTCCGTGTCGGCCTTGATGACCGCCTTCTTGAGGTCGAGCGCCTTCTGCCGCTCGGCGATCTGCTCGGCCGCCTCGATGACGGCGAACTCGGAGACCCGGCGGGCCTCCGCCTCGGAGACCTCCGCGACCTGCAGGGCGCGGGCGCCCTCCGCACGTCCGAGGTTGGAGAGGTAGTCCGACCCCGGCGTCGAGATGTCGGAGATGTTGAGCAGGTCGACCTGCAGGCCCTGCTCCGCCAGGTCGGTCTTGGTCGACTCGACGACGCGGTCCGACAGCCCCTTGCGGTCGGAGATGATCTGCTCGATCGTCATGTCGCCGACGATGGAGCGCAGCGAGCCCTCGAGGGACTCCTTGATGATCTCGGTGAGCATCTCCTGCTGGGACAGGAAGCGCTGCGCCGCGCGGCGCACTCCCTCGTCGTCGCCCCGCACCTTGAAGTTGATCGACGCCTTGATCGCGATCTTGATGCGGTTCTTGTCGACGCCCTCGACGGTGATGCCGATCTGCCGCTGCTCGAGCGAGATCGCGAAGCCCTGCTGCAGGATCGGCCAGACGAACGTGCGGCCGCCGATGACGACGCGCTGGCTCTGGCCGGCCGTCTCCTTCTTGCCGGCACCACGGCCGACGATGACGAGGGCCTGGTTCGGCGGGACCCGGCGGATGCGCTGGGCGACGAAGATGCCCACCGCGAGGAACGCCACGACGAGCGCGAGCACCGCGATCGTGGTGATGAAGCTGCTGTCGGTCGAGTCGAACATGGTGCGCGCCGGAGCGCGTCTCCTTCCGGTCGTGGGGAGGGTTCAGCGGGCCTGCGGGCCGGGGACCCCGACACGCACGGTGGAGCCGGAGTGCTCGAGCACCACGACGCGGGACCCGGCCGCGATGGGCTCGTCGGACCGGGCCAGGCGACGCTCGAGCTCGCTCGGGACGTCGAGGGAGACCTCGCCCGAGGTCGCCGTCACGTCCGTCGTCGCCGTGCCGTGCGCGCCCACGAGCGAGACGGTGACGCCGTCGTCGCTCGCCGCGAGCCGCCGCACCAGCACCTGCGCCAGGACGACGGCCAGGAGGCCGACGACCGCGGAGGCCACGTACGCGATCCACGTCGCGAGATCGTTGGCGACGACGATCGTGCCCACCGCACCGAAGACGACCGCGCCGACCCCGAGCGACGTGCCCGACAGCGCCCCGTCGCCGAGGTCGACCAGGTCGCCGACGAGGAGCGACACGAGCAGCAGGACCATCCCTGCGGCGCCGATGAGAACGAAGACGAGCACGGGCGGCCTCCCCGAGTGGCGAGTGATGAAGATGTGACGGTCCTGTGACGGCGACGACACCCTAGCGAACTCTGGACGGTTCCTGGACAGCCCGTCCACAGCGCCCTCCCCAGGCCGTCCGGGTGCCGTCGTCGCAGGTCTGCGTGATGCTCGGAGCATGCCTCTCGTGCCGAGCAAGGACCCCCAGCTCGTGCTCCTGCGCCACGGCGAGACGGAGTGGAGCGTGAGCGGCCAGCACACCGGCCGCACCGACGTCACGCTCACCCCCGCCGGCGAGGAGCAGGCCCGCACCGCGGGGCGAGCCGTCGCGGGGATCGAGTTCTCCGCCGTCTACACGTCGCCGCTCGAGCGCGCCCGCCGCACGGCCGCGCTCGCCGGCCACCCGGACGCCGTCGTCGACCCCGACCTCGCCGAGTGGGACTACGGGCCCGTGGACGGGCGCACCAGCGCCGACGTCGGCGACCTCCTCGGCCACCCGTTCCAGATCTTCGACGACGGCGTGCGCGTGCTGCCGCCCGACCCGGAGCACGGCGACGGGCGCCCCGGCGAGCTGCTGGAGGACGTCGCCGCTCGCGCCCGGCGCTTCGTGGAGCGCGCCGACGCGACCCTGCAGGACGGCGGGAACGTGCTCGCCGTGGCGCACGGCCACCTGCTGCGCGTGCTCGCCACCGCCTGGCTCGGCATCGACCCGCGCTTCGGGTCCCGCCTGGAGCTCGGCACCGCCGCGATCTGCCAGCTCGGGTACGGCCACGACCTGCGCACCATCGAGGGCTGGAACCTGCCGCCGCACGTCTGATCCGCCGGCGAGAAGCCGCGCCGTCCCCGGTGCCCGGTCTGGCACGATGTGCGCCATGGCCCTGAACGACGACGACCTCATCGACGGCGAGCGCGTCGTCATGGACCTGCACGAGCACGCGAAGGCCGTGGTCTGGCCGTTCCTGCTGCTGCTCGTGCTGCTCGTCGCCGCCGCGTTCTCGTTCGTCGTCCCCATGGACGACGTGGTGCGATGGATCGTGCTCGGCCTGCTGCTCGTCGTCGCCGTCGTGTGGGTGCTGGTGCCGTGGCTGAAGTGGCGCACCACCTCGTGGACCGTCACCACCAAGCGCATCGCCATGCGGTCCGGGATCGTCACACGGGTGGGCCGCGACATCCCGCTCTACCGCATCAACGACGTCGCGCTCGAGAAGGACCTCCTGGACCGGCTGCTCGGCTGCGGCACCCTGCAGGTCTCCGACGCCACCGAGAAGGCGGGCATGGTGCTGCGCGACGTCCCCCGCGTCGAGCGGGTGCAGGTGCAGCTGCAGGAGCTGCTGCACCACGCCGACGACGGCTCCGACGACGGCGAGTGGCCGCCGACCGAGCCGCCGCGCGGGCGCCGCCGCTGAGCGAGCCTCACCAACCGGCGCCTCGACCACCTCCTCATCCAGGCGGTCCACGCGGCGCTGGCGCTACCCGCGCCGCCCCCGGCTCCCGTACCGCGGGCGAGCCAGCACGATCCAGGCGCAGGCGACGCCCATCGGGACCAGGGTCAACGCTGTCACCGCGATGCCGTCCAGCGGGCCTCCCTCGTCCGCGGACAGGGTCGTCGCGGTCAGCAAGGACAGCACCATGTTGTTGCCCGCATGGGCGAGGCTCGACGTCCAGACCGTCCCCGAACGCAGGCGCAGCCAGGTCAGCAGGATCTCCTGCAGCACGAAGGACGCCGTCCACACCGCCAGACCCAGGAGGACGTGCGAGAACTCGACGTACCCCAGGAATGCCAGCGGGTAGTGCCACACCGCCCAGATCAGACCGGTCGCGAGGGTGGACACCCAGGGCCGGTGCGGCGCCAGCCGCAGCCGCAGGTACGAGGTCCAGCCGAACTCCTCGCCGCAGTACAGCGGGGTGAGGACGAGGACGAGCACCTGAAGGCCCACGACCGTCACCCACCAGGGAGCGCCGCTCCCGTCGGCCATGCTCGACGACGGCGCCCAGAGGCCGAGCATCGCGGCGGTCACCAGGGTCCCGGCGGTGAGCGCGAGCGGCCCCCACCAGGCGATCAGGTAGTGCGGCCAGGCCGTGCGCCAGCGCGGCCGGAGACCTGCGTCGGCGAAGCCCTCACGTGTCACCCAGCGCCGCACGACGACGGCCGCCACGGCCGGGGCGAAGGCGAACGGGAGCTGGACCAGCGGGTCCACCACGGACCAGCCCAGGACGAGCCGTGCGACGAGCACGTATCCCCAGGCAGGGACGAAGGCGAGCAGCAGGAACCAGGCGAGTCCGCGGGTCCGGGAGGAAGCACGAGGGGGCGAGGGCATGGGGAAGCTCGGTCCGATCTGACGAGGAGGTTGACGTGATCGATCGTCGCCTCGAGAGGCACCCCGGGAATCCCGAGCGGGGGCGAGGTGTCCGTCGCCCGAAGGTGGGGGGCCGCACCTCCCTCTCCTGGGGGAGGTGCACCCGGTCGTCGACGGCGAGACTTGGCGCGTGCCGACCCTGACCCACCGCCTCTTCGGGCCTGCCGCGCTCCGCTCCGCGGGCTACACCTTCGGCGGCCTCGCCCTCGCCGTGCTACCGACACCGTTCGCGCTCGTCGCAGCGCTCGCCGTCCCGCTGCCTCCGACCGGACGTCTCCTCGTCTTCGCGGTCGTCTGGGCGGCCCTGCTGGTCGCCGTCGGACTGGCCCCGGTCGCGCACGAGGGCTACGTCCGCCTGACCGACCGGCTGCTTGGCACGAGCCTGGGCGTGGTGCGGCGCACCCGCGGTCGGCAGGTGGGGACCGGTGTGTGGGCTCTCGTGCACGCCGTCGCCGCCTGCTTCGCCGGCGGCGTGTGCTCTCTGCTGGTCCTCACCGCCGCGACTCCCCTCCTCGTGTGGCTCGACGGGGGTGGGAGCATGGCGCTCCTGCGCGGACAGGTGACCGTCCCGGCGGGGCCTGCCGGCGCGTGGACGGTCGTGCTCGCGCTGTGCTGCGGCGTCCTCGGTGCCGCCGCGACCGCCGCCCTCGGTGCGGCTCTCCGGGCATGCGCGCCGCGGCTCCTCGGCCCGGGACAGGACGACCTCGTCGCGGCGGCCGAGGAGCGCGCTGCGGTGCTCGCCGACCGCAACCGTCTGGCGCGGGAGCTGCACGACTCGATCGGGCACACCCTGACGGCGTCGACGATCCAGGCGGCCGTGGCCGGTCGCATGGTGGACCTCGAGCCGGACGTGGCGAAGGCGGCGATGGCGAGCATCGAGCAGACCTCGCGGGTGGCGTTGGAGGACCTCGACTACGCGCTCGGGCTGCTGCGCGACGGATCCACCTCTCCGCGTCGGTCCCCGAAGACGCTCGCCGACCTCCCGGAGCTCCTCGACCACGTGCGGCGGACCGGGGCTGCCGTGCACGCCGAGCTCGGGCCCGACGCGACGTCGGTCCCGGCGACGATCTCGAAAGAGGCGTACCGGATCGTCCAAGAAGGGCTGACGAACGCGATGCGGCATGCGCGACGGACGCCGGTCCGCGTGACGGTGCGGGTGACGGCCGCCGTGCCGGGCGGGCAGCTGGAGATCGAGGTGGCGAACCCGATGCCGGTGCCGGCCAGCCGGCCCGGACGCTCCGAGCCCGGGCCGCCGGAGGACGTGCGGCCCGGTGGCGGGCACGGGTTGGCCGGCGTGACAGAGAGGGTGCGCACGCTGCGCGGAACGGTGACCTTCGGCGCGACCGACGGACCGGACGGGCCGGCCTGGCTCCTCTCGGCCCGCCTGCCCCTGCCGACCGGGCGGGGGTGAGGGCGTGCGCGTACTCATCGTGGACGACGAGGAGCTCACCCGGAGAGGGTTGCGGGCCCTGTTGTCGTTGGAGCCCGACATCGAGGTGGTGGGGGAAGGCGCGGACGGCGCGGAGGTCGTGCCGTTGGTGCTGGAGCTCCGCCCGGACGTGGTCCTGATGGACGTGCGCATGCCGGTGATGGACGGGATCGCGGCGACGGTCGCGCTCCGTGATGCCGTGGTGCGCGACGCGGCACTGCACCAGGAGGCGCCGGCGCCGCCCAGGGTCGTCGTGGTGACGACCTTCGAGAACGACCAGTACGTCTACGACGCACTGGCCGCGGGCGCGGACGGGTTCCTGCTGAAGCGGGCGCCCTCCGAGCGGATCGCGGCAGCCTTGCGGCTCGTGGTCTCCGGGGACAGCCTGCTGTTCCCCGAAGCGGTCCGACGGCTGGCGCGAGCGCGTCCCACCGCCGCAAGGACAGGCCCGGAGCGGGCGCTCACAGCCAGGGAGCTGGACGTGCTGCGACTCATGGCCGCCGGGCTCTCCAACCAGGACATCGGTGCTCGGTTGTACGTGACCGTGGAGACCGTGAAGACCCACGTGGGGAACGTGCTGACCAAGCTCCCTGCGACCAACCGGACGCAGGCAGTGGTCATGGCCTACGAGTCGGGCCTCGTGGAACTCGGGGGGACGGGGTAGCGCCGCGACATGACGCAGCGCCGTGGGCCTGCCCGGCGGATCGCGGCCGGCTCAGAACGGCGGCCACGGGCCCTCGTCAGTGCTCTGGACCACGTCGTGCCTTCCGACCGGTGGGATCTGGTCTGGCGGGATCTGGTCCGGTAGCCCGTGGACCATGGGCGGCCGGTCGAACCGGTGCCCCGTCGGCGACGTCCAGCGGGTCGTGCCGGACGCGGGGTCCCGCTCCGCCCGCCAACCGCCGACGGTCTTGGCGCGGTGGTGGGTGCGGCACAGCGCGTGCAGGTTGCCGCCGTGGGTCTGCGGGTCGTCCGACGCGGGGTCGTAGGGGTCGACATGGTCGAGGTCGGACGTCGCGGCAGGCACCCGGCAGCCGGGGAACGTGCACGTGACGTCCCGCGCGACGACGGCTGCGCGCAGGGCCGCGCTCGGGCGGTAGGAGCGGGACGACAGGTCCGTCAGCACGCCGCTCGCCGGGTCGGTGAACAGGCGCTGCCAGACGGCGTCCGGGTCGGACGCGAGCGCCCGCGCCATCGCCGCCGGGATCGGCCCGTGCCCCGCGAGGATCGCCGGCAGGTCGTCCGAGCCGAGCAGGGTCGACGCCGCCACCGTGACCCGGATGCCCGCCCGCGGGTGCGGGTGCCGCGGGGACGGGGGCACGCTCACGTCACCGCGCGTCGCCGAGCCTCCGACGGCAGGCCGCCCTCCGGTGACGGCCGGCCCGGTCGTGTCCTCTCGGGGCGCGAGCCCGCCGGTGGCGAGGCTGCCGGTGACGAGCGCGGTGAGGGCGTCGGCGCGGCACTCGTCGAGCCGTCGCGTCTCCCCCGGCGCACGGCGCATCGCGAGCCCGGCGTCGTCGATGGCGGCGAACGCGCGGGCGGCGTCGTCCGCGGGCAGGTAGGCGGTGAGGTAGGCCATCGCGTCGTCGACCGGCTCGAGCCGGACGAAGCGCTCGGCGCGCGCGGCGCGGTGCCGCTCCTCGGTGCCGTCCGGGTCCGCCTCGATCTCCGCCCGGCGCATGCGTGCGCGGATCTGCGGCGCCGTGAGGTGCTCGGCATCGGGCAGCACGCCGGCGACGACCTCGCGACGGAGGTCGTCGGGCAGCCGGCCCGCGTCGATCAGGGCCTCCGCCTTGGGACGGTCGACGACGCCCGCCGCGAGGGCGTCCGCCACCTCGGGCAGGCGGGCGGTCCCGTGCGCCACCGTGACGAGCTGCGCCGCGGCGCGTCGGGTCAGCCCGAGCCGTGCCGCGACGGCGTCCGCCACGAACTCGTGCCGCGACGACCCGCGCGTGCGCTCCAGCATCTCGGCCAGGACGCGCGCCGATCCCGCCTGCGCCCACGCCGCGACCCGCTCCCAGGCGGCCAGCACCTCGAGGATCGTGAAGTCGTCCAGCTCTGCCTCGTCCAGCGCCGCCAGCGTGCCGGCGAGGCCCGGGCCCGCGGCCGCGTCGTCCAGCACGGCGAGCAGCGGGCGCCCGTCGTCGGGGCCGGCCGCTCCGCCGACGAGCTCCCTGCCGACAAGGACCCTCCCGTCGAGCACCGCACGATCGGGCGACCAGCGGAGGTCGGTGACCCGGCGGCCGACGACGTCACGAGGCTCGCCGGGCGCACGGTCGGCGCCGTCGTCCCGGAGCAGCCCGGCCAGTGCCTTTTCGAGGACCGTCGCGCGCACCGCCGTGACGTGCGGTGCGCGCGACGAGGGCGGTTCCGGCGCGACCGGGGCACAGGCCGCACCGGAACCGAGCGCCCGAGGACGACGGTGCACGGCCGCGGGCGGCGCGACTCTCGCTCCGTCGTCTTCGAACATGTGTTCGAGAGTAGCGGTTCGCGACCACCCCCACAAGGGCAGGCGCGGATCGGCTGAGGACCCGGCTCGCAGGCTCCTTCGATCGGGTGGTCGGTGCGGTTTGACGACGTCGGCCGCACAGCTTCCCGTGCGCGGGGGACGTCGCTCCCCCGCACGGGGGAAGCCCCCGCGGCGCGGCAGCGCGAGCGTGGGAGCACACCCACCCACCCGACCGGAGGCAGCACGATGACCAGCACATCCGTCCCCAGAGAACTCCCCCGGCGCGGCCCCGACGCCGGCGACGACACCAGCAACCCCCAGGCACCGCCGCCGGACCGTCGGTTCGCCGGCGCGGCGCTCGTCACGTCCGCCGCGACGGCGGCCCTGCTCGGGTTCTTCGCCACGCGGCCGGACGTCGACCCGTTCCGCGAGGCGGACAACACGCTGGGGCACGCGCTCGCGCCCGGGGTGCCGCTCACCTGGCTGCTGCTCGCGGTCGCGCTGTTCGGCACCGCCACGGCCGCCGTCGTGCTCGCGACCCGACAGCAGCCGAGCCGGGCCGTCGCGCCGGTCGCCGTCGTCCAGGTGCTCGTGTTCGGGCTCCTCGCGCAGGGGTCCGGGACGCTCAGCGTCGCCGGCTACCTCGTCGCCCTGTCCGTCCCGGTCCTCGCCGCCTGGGCGGGGGTGCAGGTGTTCCGCACCCGTCCCGTCTGGCGTATCCCCGTGCTGCTCGCGGCCGCAGCCGCCGTCGTCGGCGTCGTCCTCGTCCACGACGCGTTCGGCACGTGGATCGGCGCCGTCACAGCCGGCCTCGCCCGGGAGCGCTGGGGCCTGCTCGCCGTGCTGCTGCCGCTCGCGGCGGCGTCGGCCTGGGCCGGGCTGGCCCTCGTGGCCGCCTGGCGGCGCGGGTCCCTGCGCCGGGCCACGGTCTGGGTGACGCGGCACCGCACCCTGTTCACGGTCGTCGCGGCGCTCGGTCCGTTGCCGTACGCCCTCGTCCGGCTCACCTGGCTGACCCCGTGGCCGCAGCTCGCCACCGGCGAGACCCTGCCCCTCGCCGTCCGCATCCAGGGGCTGTCGCTCTCGTCCGGGGCCTGGATGGGCATCATCCTCACGCTCGGCCTGATCCTCCCGTGGGGCGAGCGCCTGCCGCGCTGGTTCGGCCCTCGCGCCGGGCGTCCGGTGCCGCCGGCCGCCGCCATCGTGCCCGGCGGGATCGTCGCCGTCATGCTCTGCGGCGCCGCCGTCCCCATGCTCGTCCTGATGGGCTGGGCCGGGGCCCTGTACTTCCCCGCCTGGTTCTGGGGCCCCGCCCTCGCCCTCGCCGTCTGGGGCTACGCCGGGCACCGGTACGGCGTCGGGCCGGTCAGCGATCCAGGGCCTGCTGCGCCCGCTCCCGCAGCTCGTCGCTGAGGCGCAGCTCGCCGCCGTCGTGGGCCACGACCAGGGCCTTCGCGACGTCGGCGAGCACGGGCGCGCCGTCGAGACGGTTGTACGCGCCGAACCAGTCCGCGAGCGTCACGCCGTGCGCGGGGCGGTGCACCACCTCGACGGCGTCGCCCGCGGCGAGGTCGCCGTTCTCGACGACCCGCAGGTACGCGCCGGTCCGGTTCGCCTGCGTGAACCGGCGCACCCAGCGCGGCGGCGAGTCGAGGCGGCGGGCGAACGTCTGGCAGGGCACGCGGGGCTGCGTCACCTCGAGGAGCGCCGTGCCCACCCGCCACTGCTCGCCGACGACGGCACGGCTCACCTCGAGCCCGCGGGTGCGCAGGTTCTCCCCGAACAGCCCCGGCGTGACGTCGTACCCCAGCTCGGCGCCCCACCACTCGGCGTCCTCCTGCGCGTACGCGTACACCGCCTGGTCCAGGCCGCCGTGGTTGGCGCGGTCCGCCTGCACGTCCGCGTACAGCCCGTACGGGCGGGCCTTGACCCGCCCCTCGACGGGGCGCTTGTCGATGGCTGTCACACCCACCGTCCCGGCGTCGGGCAGGAGGGCGAACACGCGGCAGACGGCGAGGAGCTCGGGCACGGCAGCATCCTCTCAGGTCACCTACCGTGGTCCCCGTGAGCGAGCGCAGCGAGAACCTTCCCCATGTCGTGGTCGTCGGTGGAGGGTTCGGCGGTCTCGCGGTGGTGAAGGCGCTCGCGAAGGCGCCGGTGCGCGTCACGCTCGTCGAGCGGCGCGTGTACAACACGTTCCAGCCGCTGCTCTACCAGGTCGCGACCGGCGGGCTGAACCCGGGCGACGTCACGTACTGGCTGCGCGGGCTGCGGCTGAGGCAGAAGAACCTGCGGGTGCTGCACGAGCACCTGGTCGGCATCGACCACGACGCCCGCACCATCCGGCTCGCGAACGACGAGACGATCTCGTTCGACCACCTGGTGCTCGCCAACGGCGTCACCGTGAACTTCTTCGACACCCCCGGGGCCAAGGAGAACGCGTTCGGCATGTACTCGCGGTCGCAGGCCCTGAAGATCCGCGATCAGCTCTTCATCCGGCTGGAGAACTCCGCGTTCACGCCCGGGACCGACGACGGCCTGCGCGTCGTCGTCGTGGGCGGCGGCGCCACCGGGGTCGAGGTCGCGGGCGCGCTCGCGGAGCTGCGCACCGCCGGGCTCGCGCCCGCGTACCCGGAGATCCGCGGCGACGCGTTCGAGATCACGGTCGTGCAGCGCGGCGCCGAGCTGCTCAAGTCGTTCCACCCGAGGCTGCGCGAGTACGCCGCGATGGAGCTCGGCCACCGCGGCGTGAAGCTGCACCTCGGGGCGGGCGTCGCGGAGGTGCTGCCCGACGCCGTCGTGCTCACCGACGGCACCCGCATCCGCGCCGACCTCACCGTGTGGTCCGCGGGCGTCGGCCCGCACCCCGAGGTGGACGACTGGGACCTGCCCCGGCGGAAGGGCGGCCGCATCGCCGTCGGCGCGGACCTGCAGGTCGAGGGGCGGCCCGGGGTCTTCGCGATCGGCGACATCGCCGAGACTCCCGACTGGCTGCCGCAGCTCGCCCAGCCGGCCATCCAGGGCGGTCAGCAGGTGGCGCGCAACATCCTCGCGCTGCTCGAGGGCCGCGCCACCGAGCCGCTGAGCTACCACGACAAGGGCACGATGGCGGTGATCGGCCGCCGCGCCGCGATCGCCGAGATCACTCTGCCGGTGACGTCGAGGATGCTGCGGCTCACGGGCGGGCTCGCCTGGCTGGTGTGGCTGTTCGTGCACATCATGTCGCTCGTCGGGCCGCGCAACCGCGTCACGACGCTCGCCGGACTGGTCACCCGGTACGGCTTCCCGTTCCACCGCCGGCCGATCCCCATCGTCGGCGACGTGCCCACGATCCGGCCGTCGAAGCCGGACGCCGGCCCGGACGGCGCCGACGGCCTCGCTAGCGAGCGGCGCGCACCCGGCGAGTGACGGCGTAGACCGCGAGGATCACCACGACCAGCCCGCCGGTGGCGGCGAGCTGGGCGCGCGCCGCCGGGTCGGAGAGCATGAGCCCGGCCAGCGCGACGAGACCCGCCAGCGTGACCCACGTGAGGTACGGGTAGCCCCACATGCGCAGGCGCAGCGGCTCCCCGGCGCGCGCGGCGTCGGCCTCGAGGCGCGGCCGCAGGCGCAGCTGGGAGATCGTGATGAGCAGCCACACGACGAACAGCGCGGAGCCGACCGCGTTGAGCAGGATCGTGAGGATCTGGGCGGGCAGCAGCCAGTTGAGACCCACCGCGACGACGCCGAAGAACACCGACACGAGCACCGCCACCCACGGCACCTCGCGGCGCGAGACCCGGGTGGTGGCGGGCGGCGCGTCGTCGCGCTGGCCGAGGGAGAAGAGCATCCGCGACGTGCCGTAGACGTTCGCGTTGAACGCGCTGAGCAGCGCCAGCACCACGACGACCTCCATGAGCCGTGCGGCGCCGTCGAACCCGGCGAGCTGCAGCACGGAGACGAACGGCGACTCCAGCGCCGCGGCGTCGTCCCAGGGGATCAGCGCGACGATGATCGCGACCGAGCCCACGTAGAAGAGCAGGATCCGCCACACGATGGTGCGGGTGGCGCGGGCGACGGCGGTGCGCGGGTCGCGGGCCTCGGCGGCGGCGATCGCGACGATCTCGATGCCGCCGAACGCGAAGACGACGGTGAGCAGGCCTGCCGCGATGCCCGCCCAGCCCGCCGGGGCGAAGCCGCCGTGCGCGGCCCAGTCGCCGAGCACGCTGCCCGTCACCGGGATCACGCCGACGACGATGAGGACGCCCACCACGAGGAACGCGAGGATGGCGGCCACCTTGATCGCCGCGAACCAGAACTCCGACTCGCCGAACTGCCGCACGCCCACGAGGTTGATGCCGCCGAGCACCACCACGACGACGGCCGCCACGACCCACTGCGGCACGTCCGGCCACCAGCCGCTGACGATGCCCGCGACGCCCGTCACCTCGACGCCCAGCACCATGATCAGCGTGAACCAGTACAGCCAGCCCAGCAGGAACCCGGCCCAGCGGCCCAGCGCCGCCTCCGCGTAGACCGAGAACGAGCCGGACGCGGGCAGCGCCGACGCCATCTCGGCGAGCATCCGCATCACGAGGACGACGAGCGCGCCCGCGATGGCGTAGCTGACCAGGACGGCGGGGCCCGCGGTCGCGACGCCGACGCCGGCACCGAGGAACAGGCCTGCCCCGATCGCGGAGCCGAGGCCCATCATCGTCAGGTGGCGGGTGCGCAGGCCGTGCGCGAGCCGGGCCTCGTGCGCCGTCGTGCCGGGTTCCGTGGGGGTGCTCACGGCCGACCACGCTAACCCGCCCCGCCGAGTTGTCAGGACCAGGACCATGAAAACCCGCCCGTGGCCCTGACAACCCGCAAGCCGGCGGGTTCAAGCGGTCGTCGCAACACCTGATCTGGTGAGGGGTGTTGGGATGGGTGACGGGACGAAGGTCGTGCGGAGTGTGGAGCGCGCGTTTTGGCGGGGTGTGCGTGATGGGTTGAGCGTGTTCGAGGCC